>JAZOWC010000052.1:0-15530 GCA_045658985.1 Oscillospiraceae bacterium | reverse complement strand
TCCCCTATGCAGGGGAAGGTGGCATTTTCGAAGAAAATGTCGGATGAGGTGGTATAATGAATAATGAAAAACAGATCGTGACCTTTTCGCAGGAGCTGCGCAAAAATATGACCAAAGAAGAACGGCATCTTTGGTATGATTTTTTGAAGAACTTGCCTGTAACCGTGCATCGGCAAAAGGTCATTGGCAAATACATAGCGGATTTTTATATCGCATCAGCCAAAATCATCATAGAACTTGACGGCTCTCAGCATTATGAGGAAACGGCTCAAAAGCGTGATGCCGAAAGAGATGAATACTTCAGGCAAAACAAAATCAAAGTGCTGAGATACTCCAACTATGACATCAACACGGCTTTTGACTCGGTTTGTTCTGATATACTCAGTGCGCTTTCGTCAGCTTGCACGGGTAGTGAGTCTTGCTGACCACCTCATCCGTCTTTTTGCCTTGCGGCAAAAATCCACCTTCTCCTGCATAGGAGAAGGCTTTTTGCCCCACAATTTCTTTCCAAAAGGAGCGTTCCATGTCTGTTGATTTTCTCAAAGCCCAATTGCGCAAAACTGCCCTTGCCGCACGCCGAGCCATAGCGGACAAACCCCGCAAGAGCGAGCTTATCGCGGAGCGGGTTTTTTGCGACCCCGATTTTATCGCCGCCCGTACGGTGGCGCTCTACAAGAGCCTGAGCAGCGAGGTGGGCACCGACCTCATTATTTCCCATGCGCTCGGGCAGGGCAAACGCGTGGTACTGCCAAAGGTTTTTGGCGATACTATGCGTTTTTTTGAGGTGCGGGAGGGCGAAGCGCTCCAAAAAAGCTCCTTCGGCGTCCTCGAGCCTGCGGGCGAGGAGAGCCGATACGTTGCGCCCGGGGAGATCGATCTGGTGCTGGTGCCCGGTCTGTGCTTTGACCAAGGCGGCAACCGGCTGGGCTTTGGTCGGGGGTACTACGACCGTTTTCTTGCCCTCACCCGGGGCAAAGCCGTGGGGCTGTGCTTTGATGAGCAATTATGCACCGCGGGCGTCATCCCCGTCGACGAATATGATGTAAAAATGCACAAAATTATCACGGAAAAAGAAAGCATATAACACAAAGCCATCAAAAAACCGTTAAGAATATCACTTTTTATCTTTTTTGCCGATTCTTTGCCGTGATAAAGAGTTGAATAATTATTAGAAGTATGGTAAAATAGACTTTGATTTTGGAACTTTTTTCGGGTGATCGGATGAAATACGATTTCAAGTTTTTTTCGCTGATTTTGTGGGTAACACAGTTCGGTCTGTCGGTGCTTTTTCCCATATGCGCCTTTTTGCTGCTGGGTGTATGGCTTCAGCAGAAGCTTGACTGGAGCATGTGGACTCTGCTGCCCTTTGGCTTGCTTGGACTGCTTATATCCGTCAGCACCGCCAAAAGCTGCATCCGCTCCCTCAGACGGGACGCCGAAGAAGCAAGCGGCGAAAAACCGAAAGTAAAGCCGATTTCATTTAATGAACACAGATAATCTTATGCGCAGCATATATCGAGTTTGTTGCGCAAGCGACAAACATATCGAATTGCGCAGCAATATATCGATCGCCGGCAGGCGAATATCGACGGCTTTTGTCGATATACCGCAAGCGGCTCGATATGTTCACTGCCGTGAACTCGATATATGGGCTTTCGCCCATTCGATATATTTTTGGCTGAGCCAAAAATAAGGGCCCATTCCCAATTATCCAAAGGAGCATCCGTTATGAAACTTCAAAAAGCATCCGTATACGAGATCAAGCGTATGGCCAAAGGCTCGGTTCTGCTTGGTGCCGCACAGACGGTAGTATTTTTGGTTCTGTGGCTTTTCAAGGTGGTCGACCGCTTCTACCCCACCGTCATCGGTACCGTGGGCGGCATTGTCATCACCGTGCTGAGCTTCACCATCCTCTGCCTTGCCATTCAGCGCGCCGCCGACACTCAGGATCAGAAGGTCATGAAGGGCCGTATGCAGCTCAGCTACAACATCCGTCTGCTCATTCAGGCCGGCTGGGTGGTTGCAGCCTTCTTTATCCCCTTTATCAACGTTATTGCCGCAGGCGTTCCCCTGCTTTATCCCACGATAATCATTATGGCTCTCCAGCGCATGGGCAAGCTGGTCACACCCAGCGAGCGCAAGAACAGCGACGTTCCCGAGAGCGAACGCGAAACCGAAGAAGATAAAAAAGAAACGTTTGAAGTTTGATATACGGGTGAGGTGAGAAACAAATGGATATATCAATCAACGGCGCAAGAATAATCTGGACTATCGAGAACGTACCCCTGCTGGGCAAGATCAACATTACCCAGACGGTGCTGATGAGCTGGGTGGTTATGATCATCATTTCCGCTCTGTGCATCTGGCTCGGTTCAAAGCTCAAGGTCTACGGTATTTCCCGCAAGCAGGCTGTGGCCGAGATGGCTGTTACCTCTCTGGTCAAGTTTGTCCACGGAAATATGGGCCCCAACTTTGACAAGTACATCCCTCTGGTCGGTACTATTTTTGTGACAAGCGTTATCTCGAACACCATCAGCGTTCTGGGATTCTGGAGCCCCACGGCCGACCTGATGACCGAGCTTGGCTGGGCACTCGTGGTCTTTGTGATCATCACATACCACAAGATCAAGTCCGCAGGGTTAGGCGGATATCTCAAAGGCTTCCTCGATCCTCTCTTTGTTCTGGCACCCATCAACGTTATGGCTGAGTGCTTTACCCCTGTCAGCATGGCCTGCCGTCATTTCGGCAACATTCTGTCGGGTACGGTCATCAGCGCGCTGATCTACGGCGCACTGACCGGTGCAACTCACGCGCTCATGGGCGCTCTGAGCAGCAGCTACATCGTCGGCATCGTCTTTGTGCTGGCAGGTGTTGGTGTGGCAGTCATCGCAAAGAAGAAGAAAAAGACACTCTTCTTTGTCCTCGGCATCATCGTAGGCCTGCTGGGTCTGTTCTCCTTCGCATACAGCCTCGGCGGATTCTTCGGCGACATCCCCTACATGGCAATCGGTATCCCCGCAGTCACCGGCGCATACTTCGACTGGTTCGGCGGCTGTATCCAGGCATTCATCTTCTGCACCCTGACCACCCTGTTCATCAAGCAGGCAGCAGGTGACTGAGCAGAAACACAAAACCGTACTCTAAATTAAAAAATAATATATTTTAGGAGGATTTATCAATGGATCATCAGGTTTTAGCAAAGGGTATCGCTCTGGCAGGCTGCGGCATCGGCGCAGGTCTGGCACTTATCGCAGGTATCGGCCCCGGTATCGGTGAAGGAAACTGCGCAGCTCGCGCTTGTGAAGTTATCGGCCGCAACCCCGAAGCAAAGGGCGACGTTACCAGCACAATGATTCTGGGTATCGCACTGTCCGAGACCACCGGTATTTACGGCTTCGTTACCGGTCTGCTGCTCCTGTTCTTTGCACCCGGCCAGTTCATGAAGTTCCTCGGCTAATATCCGACCGTTTAACCAATCATTAAACTACGTCGGAAGGAAGAGTAACAATGAACGAACTTTATCAGTCCCTTGTGGCGGTCGAACCCGCCACGTTAATAGTTACCATTTGTAACCTTTTCATCCAGATGTACGTGGTCAAGAAGTTCTTTTTGAGCAAGGTTCTCGCCATCCTCGATCAGCGCCGCGTCGCTGCCGATCAGGAGATCGCTGATGCCAAGGCCGCCCGTGCCGAAGCTGTTGAGATCAAAAAGACCTACGAAGAGAACATGAAGAAAGCCCGCGAAGAAGCAAGCGAAATCATTTCCCATGCGCAGAAGACCGCCGAGAAGCGCTCCGAGGAGATCATCGGTCAGGCAAAGAACGAAGCTGCGCAGATCAAGGAAAAGGCCGCAGCCGATATCGCCAAGGAGAAGAAGGCCGCCCTCAATCAGGCCAAGGACGAGATCTCCGGTATCGCTATGGCTATCGCAGAAAAGGTTGTTGAGCGTCAGATAGACGAAAAAGATCAGGAAGCTCTGGTCAACAGGTTTATCGAAGGTCTCGGTGACGCATTATGACAGAAATAGCCACCACCTACGGACAGGCACTGTATGAGCTTGCCAAGGACGAAGGCCTGAGCGCCGAACTCCTTGCCCAGCTTGGTGTCGTGGGTGAGCTGTTTGCGCAGAACGGAGATTTTGTCCGCCTGCTGCAGACACCCTCTATCCCCAAGCAGGAGCGCGTACAGGTGGTTGACACCTGCCTGAGAGCAAGCGTACATCCCTATGTGCTCAACTTTGTCAAGATCCTTACGGAAAAGGGTTATATCAAGCATTTTACCGACTGCTGTGCATACTTCAGGCAGCAGTATAATCAGGACAACGGCATCCTCACCGTCACCGCAGTGACCAAGCTGCCTCTGTCCGACGAGCTTGCTAAAAAGCTCAGCGACAAGATATCCGCGATCACAGACAAGACAGTCGATCTGGTCTGCAAGGTCGATCCCGACGTTCTGGGCGGCGTGCGCCTGGACTTCGACGGCAAGAGCGTAGACGGTACCGTTCGTCACCGTCTGGAGGATATCCGTTCGATTCTGAAAAACACAGTACTCTGATGAGAAAGCAGGGACAATATGGAACTTAGACCCGAAGAAATAACAAAAATAATCCGCAGTCAGATCAAGAACTACGAGGCAAAGCTCGAGACATCCGAGACCGGCACCGTTATTATCGTCGGTGACGGTATTGCCCGTGTTTCCGGTCTGACCAAGTGTATGGCCGGCGAGCTTGTCGAGTTCCCCAACGGCGAGTTCGGCATGGCACAGAACCTGGAAGAAGACACCGTTTCGGTCGTTATTCTGGGTACTGATAACGGCATTAAAGAGGGTGACACAGTCAAGCGTACGGGCCGAGTAGTGTCCGTTCCCGTTGGACAGGGCCTCATCGGCCGCGTTGTCAACGCACTGGGCGCACCCATCGACGGCAAGGGCACTATCGAGAACGACGGCTTCCGTCCCATCGAGAGCCCCGCTCCCGGCATCATCGACCGTGAGCCCGTTAACGTTCCTCTCCAGACCGGTATCAAGGCTATCGACCCCATGATACCCATCGGCAGAGGTCAGCGTGAGCTGATCATCGGTGACCGCCAGACCGGTAAGACCACCCTGGCCACCGACACCATCCTCAACCAGAAGGGCAAGGACGTTATCTGTATCTACGTTGCAATCGGTCAGAAGCGTTCTACCGTCGCTCAGATAGTCAGCAATCTGGAAGCAGGCGGCGCTATGGATTACACCATCGTCGTATCCGCAACCGCATCCGAGCTGGCTCCCATGCAGTACATCGCTCCCTACACCGGCTGCACCATGGGCGAGTACTTTATGGCACAGGGCAAGGACGTCCTGGTCATCTACGACGACCTGTCCAAGCACGCTGTTGCATACCGTGCAATTTCGCTGCTTATCCGCCGTCCTCCCGGACGTGAGGCATACCCCGGCGACGTCTTCTATCTGCACTCCCGTCTGCTCGAGCGCGCAGCTCACCTCAATGCAGCAAAAGGCGGCGGCTCTCTGACCGCTCTGCCCATCATTGAGACTCAGGCAGGTGACGTTTCCGCATACATCCCCACCAACGTCATCTCCATCACCGACGGACAGATCTTCCTCGAATCCGAGCTGTTCAACTCGGGCGTTATGCCCGCTGTTAACCCCGGTATCTCGGTTTCCCGAGTCGGCGGTAACGCTCAGATCAAGGCTATGAAGAAGGTTTCCGGCTCCCTCAAGCTCCTCTACTCCCAGTACCGCGAGCTGCAGAGCTTTGCTCAGTTCGGCTCCGATCTGGACGCCGATACCAAAGCCCGTCTGGCTCTGGGCGCACGTATAGTTGAAGTTCTCAAGCAGAAGAACAACGCTCCCGTAGACGTTGCACATCAGGTCTGCATCATCTACGCCGTTGTCAACGGCTTCCTCAAGGACGTTGCTCTGGATCAGGTCGCCGAGTTTGAGAAGCAGCTGTTTGAGTACATGGACGATTACAAAGCCGACGCTCTCGAGGCTATCCGCACCACCGGTGCTCTGGATGCAGCTGCCGAGCAGGCTATCAAGGATGCACTGACAGAACTTACCTCCAGATTTGCAAGCGCAAACTGAGCAAAAAGGAGTGTGAGTTATGGCCGGCGTTTCCACCAAGGATATTAAGAACCGTATCCGAAGCATGGAGAGCACCAAGCAGATCACCAAGGCTATGGAGATGGTGGCGGCTTCCAAGCTGCGCCAGGCTCAGAACCGTGTTCTTGCTTCCCGCCCCTATTTTGAGATCCTTTACGGCACTATCTCGGATATTGTTGCAAACAACCGTGACTTTTCTTCCCCCTATCTCAAGCCTCAGGCTGAGAGCAAGGCTCTGTTCATCGTTATCGCAGGTGACAGAGGTCTGGCAGGCGGCTACAACAGCAACGTGCTCAAGCTCTCCCTGCAGCAGATGGAGGGCAAGGACGCCGTTGTCCTGCCTATAGGCAAAAAGGCTCTTGATTATTTCCGCTCCCACAATGTACCCTGCCATACCGAGGCCTATGCCGAGGCGGCAGTGCTGACCGTGGGTGATTGTTTCTCCATCGCCAAGGATGTTTCCAAAGCATATCTTGCAAAACAGTACAGTGAGATACACGTGGTATATACCAATTTTGTCTCGGTACTTTCCCAGTCTCCCACAGCTATGAAAATGCTGCCCCTTGAGCATACCGCCGAAGCCGAGAAGCGCGAGGGCGTGCCCATGGACACCGTCTATGAGCCCGACGCCGAGGAGGTATTTGACGCCGTTATTCCCGAATATCTGGGCGGCGTGCTCTACGGCGCTCTGTGCGAAAGCCGCTGCGCCGAGCAGGCAGCAAGACGTACCGCTATGGACTCGGCAACACAGAATGCCGAGGAGATGATCGGCGATCTGACTCTCAAGTACAACCGTGCCCGTCAGGCAGCTATTACTCAGGAGATCACCGAGATCGTCGCAGGCTCTGACGCCTGACCGAAATCAATTCAAAGGAGTTGAAACCTATGTCCAAACATATCGGAACCGTGACACAGATCATCGGCCCCGTTCTGGATATCCGCTTTGCGGATAACGAGCTTCCCGAACTGCTCAACGCTATCGAGATCCCCCTCGGCGATACAGTCATTACCGCTGAGGTTGCACAGCACATCGGCGACAACGTAGTCAGATGTATCGCTATGGCATCTACCGACGGTCTGCAGCGCGGCGCACAGGCTACCGACACAGGTGAGCCTATCCGTGTTCCCGTTGGCGAAGAGTGCCTGGGCCGAGTATTCAATCTGCTGGGCGATCCCATCGACGATGGCGAAGCACCCAAAACAGAGGAGAAGTGGCCCATCCACCGTCCCGCCCCCAGCTATGAGGATCAGCAGCCTGCAACCGAGATCCTGGAGACAGGTATCAAGGTCGTTGACCTGATCTGCCCCTACGCAAAGGGCGGTAAGATCGGTCTGTTCGGCGGCGCAGGCGTCGGCAAGACCGTTCTGATTCAGGAGCTTATCAACAACGTTGCCAAGCAGCACGGCGGTATCTCCGTCTTTACCGGTGTTGGCGAGCGTACCCGTGAGGGTAACGACCTCTACCGCGAAATGACCGAGTCCGGCGTTATCAACAAGACCGCAATGGTCTACGGTCAGATGAACGAACCCCCCCGAGCACGTATGCGCGTCGGTCTGTCCGGTCTGACCATGGCAGAGTACTTCCGCGATGTCAAGCATCAGGACGTTCTGCTGTTCATCGACAACATCTTCCGCTTCACTCAGGCAGGTTCTGAGGTTTCCGCACTGCTGGGCCGTATGCCCTCCGCAGTTGGTTATCAGCCCACCCTGGCTTCCGAGATGGGCGCTCTGCAGGATCGTTTCACCTCTCCCAAGCACGGCTCCATCACCTCCGTTCAGGCTGTTTACGTCCCCGCAGACGACCTGACCGACCCCGCTCCTGCTACCACCTTCTCCCATCTGGACGCTACCACCGTTCTTGACCGTGGTATTGCATCTCTGGGTATCTACCCCGCAGTTGACCCCCTGGATTCCACCTCCCGTATTCTTGCACCCGAGATCCTCGGTCAGGAGCACTACGAGGTCGCACGTGCCGTCCAGCAGATCCTCCAGCGCTACAAAGAGCTGCAGGACATCATCGCCATCATGGGTATGGACGAACTGAGCGAAGAAGACAAGATCACCGTCAACCGCGCCAGAAAGGTGCAGCGTTTCCTCAGCCAGCCCTTCGAGGTTGCTGAGCAGTTCACCGGCTACAAGGGCAAGTACGTCCCCCTCAAGGAGACCATCCGTTCCTTCAAAGAAATTATTTCGGGTATGCACGACAATATCCCCGAATCTTACTTCCTGTACAAGGGCAGCATAGACGAAGTCGTAGAGGCATACAATAAGGAGGCATAAGCATGACAAGCTTTCCTCTCAAGATAGTTACCCCCGACGGACTGGTGTTTGACGGTCAGGCCGAAATGGTCAAAGTCCGCACCCTCGAGGGCGATATGGCTGTTATGGCCCGCCATATCAACTGTGTCGTCCCCCTCGGAATGGGTACAGCCGCTATCACAACAAACGGCGAGCGTAAGATCGCCGCATGTATCGGCGGTATGCTCAGCGTTGTGGACGGCGCATGCACTCTTGTCCCCACTACCTTTGAATGGGCCGAGAATATCGACGTTGACCGCGCCGAACGCGCCCATGCCAAGGCTCTGGAGATCCTCGAACAGAAGAAAGAAGACGAGGTCGCCGCAAAAATGGCCGAAGCCAAGCTGCGCCGGGCATTGATCCGCAAGAACGTGGCCGAACAGTATAAGGGATAACAAATATAAAAAACCTGCTGATTTTCAGCAGGTTTTTTTATAGCTTTATGTAGGGAACGGACTGATTTCACGATTCTACTGCAGAACCCCTGCATTGCCGTACACAGAGTACTGCCAATGCAGTTGTTCTTTGTATAATACGCGAAATCCCCGTTCCCCTAAAGCTTGGTTGTACTGCAAATCCATCGATTTCTCCGAGCTCGGTTTTAAGCCTTCTCCTTGATGGGTAGCGAAGCGGCGCGAGCGTAATGAATAACAGTCCGGTGGACTGTTAGAACGCGAGCGTGACCGAGCCGCAGCGAGACAGGTGTCAGCGAAGCTGACGGATGAGGTGGAAGCCTATGTTTTCCACCATTCTCAATCTGCCCCACCGTCGTAGGGGAGGGCCTCTGTGCCCTCCCGAAAACGGCGGGCGGGGAAACCCCGCCCCTACAACGATGCTCGATCATAGAATGTAGGGGAGGCGTTTCGCCTCCCACATCAAAAAAGGCTCCCCAACAACAAGGGAAGCCATTTTTGCAACCTTATTTTATCTCCTCAAAATCCTCTGCGCCGTGCTTGCAGATGGGGCAGACGATGTCGGGAGGCAAAGTCTCGCCTTCATAAACCCAGCCGCAGATGCGGCAGACGTAGCCTTTTTTCTTGCTTTCGGTCTTTTCAACAGGCTTTTTGGGCTTGACGTGGGCGTGATAGTAGGCGTAGGTCATGCTTTCTTCGCCGCTTGTCACAGCGCTTTCGCTGACCGAGCAGATGAACATACCGTGGCTCCCCAGATCGATATACTGCTCAACTTCCAGCGACATAAAGGCGTTTACGTGCTCGCCCATCACTGCGATGCCGTTTTCCGAGCGCTCAAAGCGCACACCCGCCATTTTGTCGGTATCTCTGCCCGAACGGAAGCCAAAAGCGGTAAACACCTCAAAAGGCGCACTCTCACCCAGACAGTTGACGTTCATTTTGCCTGTGTTTTTTATCATATCGTGGCTGTAGTTCTGCTTGTTGATGCACACCGAGATGCGCAGCGGCTCGCTTGAGACCTGACAGACGGTGTTGACGATGAGTGCGTTGTCCTTGTCGCCCTCGCGGGAGGTGACGACGTAGAGACCGTAACCTATTTTGTTAAAAGCTTTTTTATCAACCGACATAATTTTGTCCTCCGTAGTTTTTATTATGGCTTTATTCTACCACCTCCTGCCAAAAAAATAAGTGACATTGTCACAAAAATTAGTGCAAAGAGTACACCGCCAAAAACTTGACAGAGACCCCCAAAAAGTGGTACAATAAACTGAAAAAGTTTGAGTAGGAGGACGCAAAGTGAAGCAGGTTATAAAAGGCGCTCAGGTTTATACCGGTAACCGACTCTGTAAGGCCGACGTGCTGCTGCATGACGGACTTATTGTTGACATTTCTCCCGCCGTGGATCAGTCTGACGCTTTGGTTCTTGATTTTGATAATTGTGTTATTTTGCCCGGTCTCATTGATGTTCACGTTCATCTCAGAGAGCCGGGTTTTTCTTATAAAGAAACCATCGCCTCGGGTACGGCATCCGCGGCGGCAGGCGGATACACACACGTCTGCTCCATGCCTAACCTGAATCCCGCACCCGACGGCGCCGAGACTTTGCAGCAGCAGCTGGACATCATCGAGCGTGATGCTTGGGTACACGTGATCCCTTACGGCACTATCACGGCGGGCAGAGCGGGCAAGCAGCTTGCGCCCATGGCGGATATGGCCGAGCGGGTGGCTGGCTTTTCGGATGACGGCAGCGGAATCCAGACGGGTGAGCTGATGCACAGCGCTATGCTGGAGGCCAAGTCTCTCGGCAAGATCATCGCCGCCCACTGCGAGGATATGTCGCTGGTTCGGGGCGGCTGCATCCACGACGGTGAGTTTGCACGGGAGCACAACCTGCCCGGCATCTGCTCGGAGAGCGAGTGGGGACAGATCAAGCGCGACCTTGTGCTTGCCGAGATCACGGGGGTCAAATATCACGTCTGCCACATCTCCACCAAAGAGAGCGTGCAGCTCATCCGCGAGGCCAAAGCCCGCGGCGTGGACGTGACCTGCGAGACAGCACCCCACTATCTGGTGCTTTGCGACACCGATATTAAAGACGAGGGCAGATTCAAGATGAACCCGCCCATCCGCGCCGCCGAGGACAGAGACGCGCTTGTTGAGGGCATACTGGACGGCACTATCGATATGATAGCCACCGACCACGCACCCCACTCTGCCGAGGAGAAATCCCGCGGCCTGCTCAAGAGCATGATGGGTGTTGTGGGGCTTGAGTGCGCCTTCCCCGTGATGTACACAAACTTCGTCAAAACAGGCCGCATGAGCTTAGAGCGCCTCATCGAGCTGATGCACACCAACCCCTCGCAGCGCTTCGGCATCGGCAACCCCGTTGAGGTGGGGCAGAAGGCCAACTTCTGTGTATACGACCTCAATGAGAGCTACAAGATCGACCCCGAGACCTTCCGCAGTGCAGGCCGCGCCACGCCGCTTGAGGGGATGGAAGTTTTTGGAAAGTGTAAGTTAACAATCGTGGACGGCAGGACCGTTCATTCAATATAAAAGGAGGAGCTTTATGCCAAAACGTACAGATCTGAAGAAAATACTTGTTATCGGTTCGGGCCCTATTGTTATAGGTCAGGCAGCCGAGTTTGACTACGCAGGCACTCAGGCCTGCATCGCCCTCAAAGAAGAAGGCTACGAGGTGGTATTGGCTAACTCCAACCCCGCCACATATATGACCGACACCGCACTGGCAGACAAGGTGTACATGGAGCCTCTGACTCTGGAATATATGGCACGTCTGCTGAGATACGAGCGTCCCGACGCCATCCTGCCCGGCATCGGCGGTCAGACCGGCCTTAATCTGGCTATGCAGCTGTCCCGCAAGGGCGTACTTGACGAGTGTCAGGTAGAGATTCTGGGCACAAGCTCGGAGAGCATCGAGCGCGCAGAGGACAGAGATCTGTTCAAGAAGCTGTGCGAGGAGCTGGGCGAGCCCGTTCTGCCCTCCATCATCACCCACAGCGTTGACGAGGCTGTCAAGGCAGCCCTTGAGATCGGCTATCCCGTAGTGCTCCGTCCCGCATTCACTCTGGGCGGCACCGGCGGCGGTTTTGCCGACAACGAAGAAGAACTCCGCGAGATCATGCTCCACGCTCTCGATCTGTCCCCCGTCAAGCAGGTTCTGGTCGAAAAGAGCGTCAAGGGCTACAAGGAGATCGAGTATGAGGTAATGCGCGACGGCAGTGATCGCGCCATCGTCATCTGCAATATGGAGAATATCGACCCCGTCGGCGTCCACACCGGCGATAGCGTGGTTGTTGCTCCCTGCCTGACTATCTCCGAAGAAGAAAACCGCATCATGAGCGAGAGCGCACTCAAGATCATCCGCGCCCTCAAGATCAAGGGCGGCTGCAACGTTCAGTACGCACTCGACCCCGTAAGCGGCAAATACTACCTCATCGAGGTCAACCCCCGCGTTTCCCGTTCCTCGGCTCTGGCAAGTAAGGCCAGCGGCTACCCCATCGCACGTGTTACCGCCAAGATCGCCGTCGGTATGGATCTCAACGAGATCATGATCACCGACCGCGACGGTGCATTTGACCCCGAGCTTAAGTACATTGTCACCAAGATGCCCCGATTCCCCTTTGATAAGTTCGCTGATGCCTCCAACAAGCTGGGCACTCAGATGAAGGCCACGGGCGAGGTCATGAGCATCGGTATGACTCTCGAGGAGAGCCTGCTCAAGGCCGTCCGCTCGCTGGAGATCGGTGTCAGCCACCTGTATATGCCCAAGTTTGACTCTGTCCCCTCCGAGGAGCTGCTCAACTACGTCAAGGACGGTACCGACGACAGATTCTTTGCCATCGCCGAGCTGATCCGCCGCGACGTGGCTATCGATACTATCTTCAAGGCCACCAAGATCACCGCATACTTCCTCGAATCCATCAAGAAGATCGTCGATCACGAAAAAGCCCTCAAGCAGAAGGTCGGCTGCGCAGAGACCCTCAAGGCCGCCAAGAAGCTTGGATTCTCCGACAAATATATCGCAAAGCTGTGGAACACCCCCGAGATCGAGGTGTGGAAGGCTCGCAAGCAGGTGGGCATCACCCCCGACTTCTGCATGATCGACACCTGCGCCAAGGGTGAGGACAGCTACATCCCCTATTTCTACTCCTCCTACAACGGAGCAAACCGCAGCGTGGTAACCCCTCGCAAGAAGATCCTCGTCCTCGGCTCGGGCCCCATCCGTATCGGTCAGGGTGTTGAGTTCGACTACTCCACCGTCCACGCCGTCACCACCATCAAAAAGGCAGGTTTCGAGGCTATCATCATCAACAATAACCCCGAGACCGTATCCACCGACTACACCACCGCAGACAAGCTGTACTTTGAGCCCCTCACCTGCGAGGACGTTATGAACATCGTCGATTTCGAGAAGCCCGACGGAGTCATAGCATCGCTGGGCGGACAGACCGCTATCAATCTGGCTCAGCCCCTGATCGAGCGCGGCGTCAAGCTCATCGGCACAGGTATGGAAGCTATCGAGCGCGCCGAAAACCGCGACAGCTTTGAAAAAGTCATGGAAGATCTGGGCATCCCCCAGCCTCAGGGCACAGCCGTCACCAACATCGAGGACGGTGTCAAAGCCGCCGCACGTATCGGCTACCCCGTACTGGTCCGTCCCAGCTACGTTCTGGGCGGCAGAGCCATGCAGATAGTCAGCGACGAGCCTTCTCTCCGCCGCTACCTGCGCGAGGCTGTTGCTATCGATGAGGATCAGCCCGTTCTGGTCGACAAGTATATCTCGGGCAAAGAGTGTGAGGTCGACGCAGTATGCGACGGCAGAGACGTATTCGTACCCGGTATCATGGAGCACGTTGAGCGCACCGGTATCCATTCGGGCGACTCCATCAGTGTATATCCCACCATCTCCCTCAGCGAAAAGGTCAAGGGCATCATCCTCGAGTACACCAAGAAGCTGGGTCTGGGCATCGGCATCGTAGGTCTGTACAACATCCAGTTCATCGTTGACCAGAACGAGGACGTCTACGTCATCGAGGTCAACCCCCGTTCCAGCCGTACCGTGCCCTTTATTTCCAAAGCCACCGGCTATCAGCTGGCCGACATCGGCACAATGTGTATGCTGGGCACCTCTCTCAAGGAGCAGGGCATCTTCTCCATCTACCCCGAGGAGAAAAAGCGCTGGTACGTCAAAGTCCCCGCATTCTCCTTCTCCAAGCTCAGCGGTATGGACGCATACCTGTCCCCCGAAATGAAGTCCACAGGTGAGGCTATCGGCTACGATAACAAGCTGACGAGAGCCCTCTACAAGGCTCTGCAGGCAGGCGGCACAAGAGTTGTCAACTACGGCACCGTTCTGGTCACTCTGGCCGACAAGGACAAGGAAGAGGCCCTGCCCCTGATCCGCCGCTTCTACAACCTCGGCTTCAATATCGAGGCAACCCACGGCACAGCCGTCTACCTCAAGGAGCACGGCATCCGCACCCGTGTCAAGAAGAAGCTGAGCGAGGGCTCCAATGAGATCGTGGACGCCATCCGCTCGGGCTACGTGACCTACG
Organism: Oscillospiraceae bacterium; assembly: GCA_045658985.1. Classification (GTDB taxonomy): domain Bacteria; phylum Bacillota; class Clostridia; order Oscillospirales; family Butyricicoccaceae; genus RGIG3513. The sequence goes on along the minus strand of JAZOWC010000052.1, from coordinate 1,136 downwards.
TCATCAACTCCCGTGATATGGGCTGTGACCGCTCCACCTCTGACGGCTCCTACATCCGCCGCACCGCCGTTGAGAACAACGTGACCCTGTTCACCTCTCTGGACACCGTCAGAGTTCTGCTTGACGTTCTGGAAGAAACCACCCTCTCCATCTCCACTATCGACGCATGAAGCAGGGTATATTTGAGATAACCGAGAATGTGGCACTGACACGGGACACATTCCGTATGAAGCTGCAGGGCGACACAACCGCCATTACCGCACCCGGTCAGTTCGTTAATATCAAGATCGAGGGTCTGTTCCTCCGCCGCCCCATCTCTGTCTGTGATGTAGCGGGCGATACCCTCACCATCATCTACAAGGTGGTGGGTGACGGCACTCACGCCATGGCCCATATGAGCGCAGGACAGACTCTGGACATCCTCACAGGTCTGGGCAACGGCTACGACCTCAAAAAAGTCGGCGACCGCCCCCTGCTCATCGGCGGCGGCGTTGGCGTGCCTCCCATGTATTATCTGGCCAAGCTGCTTATCGCAAGCGGCAAGCAGGTGACCGTCATCATGGGCTTTAATACCGAGGCAGAGGTATTCTACAAGCAGGAGTTTGAGGCCCTCGGCGCAAAGGTGCTTGTCACCACCGCCGACGGAAGTCAGGGCATCCGCGGCTTTGTCACCGCCGCTATCCCCGAGGCGGGAGAGGTCAGCTGCATCTGCGCCTGCGGCCCCGAGCCTATGCTCAAAGCCATCTATGACGCCACCGATGTGCCCGCATACTTCTCCTTTGAGGAGCGTATGGGATGCGGCTTCGGCGCCTGCGTCGGCTGCACCTGCAAGACCAAGTACGGCAACAAGCGCATCTGCAAGGACGGCCCCGTGCTCACGAGGGAGGAGATAATATGGTAAACACAAAGATCAACCTCTGCGGAGTTACTCTGGACAACCCCGTTATCCCCGCCAGCGGCACCTTCGGCTTCGGCTACGAGTATGCCGATATTTATGACATCAACGTCCTCGGCAGTCTGTCCTTCAAGGGCACTACCGTCGAGCCCCGCTACGGCAACCCCACCCCCCGCATCGCCGAGACCGCATCGGGTATGCTCAACTCGGTCGGTCTGCAGAACCCCGGCATCGACAAGGT
>JAZOWC010000051.1:0-18175 GCA_045658985.1 Oscillospiraceae bacterium | reverse complement strand
CTCACCCGTCTTTTTGCCAGCCGACAAAAATCCACCTTCCCCTGCATGGGGGACCCCTTTCGGGGGTTAGGGGAAAGGGGATTTTGTCGATATGTTTGAGCGGGCGCTCAAACTCGATATATTGCTTCGCAATTCGATATGTGCTTTGCGGCACTCGATATGCGCCTGCGGCGCGGGAACAAAGCGGGTCTAACAGTCCTTTCCCCGCAAAGCCTGCTTTGTGGAAGGCGCCGCAGGCGTCCACGCGACGCGAGTGCGTCGCAAGGCGGAGGGCGGATTTATTCCGCCCGTGAGCACAAATCGACAGGGGCCCCCACAAAGCCTGCTTTGTGGGGAGATCAATATACAAATATTTAATATATACATCTTGTAAAACTATACCCGGCTGTAATATAATGTTATTATGAATAGGTATATGCGTTTTGTTTTGCGGGCGTTTTTGCCTGCCTGTATACTGCTTGTTTTTGCAGGCTGTTCCGTTCAGGGCGGAGACAGTCTTCTTTCGCCGCCCAACCTTCCCTCCGAGTACGTTGAGCTTGAAAAACAGCTCAACGCCATCCTCGACAGCGGTGCGCGCTACATCACTCCCGAGACGGGCGCCGAGCGTCAGTCGGTTCAGCTTATTGACCTTAATGCCGACGGCAAGAACGAGGCCGTGGCCTTCTTTATGATGGGTGACGGCGCTTTGCGTGCCTATTTCTTCGAGTACGGCAGCGACGGCTACCGCGAGGCAGGCTTTGTGGAGGGTATCGGTGCGCGCAGACTCTATTCGGTGGACTATATCGAGTTTGACGGCAGCACCAAGCGTGCAATTGCCCTTTCGTGGACCTATGATGAGACCCAAAACCGCGGTCTGGTCATCAGCGGCTACGAGACCGGAGGGGTTTATGACCTGCTGCGCACCCAGTACAGAGGTGTTCTGTACGCAGACGGCAATGCTGACGGCGATCTTGAGATATTCACCGCTACTGTCAACGACGTTACCGGCGCATACAGAGCGCGGGTGTTTGAGCTGGATGGCGGCGAGTATCAGCAGGCTGCCGAGATACCCATGTGCGCCGAGGTGCGTGACGTACGTTCGATGGTTCTGGGAGAGGGCAACGGCGGCGAGACGCTGATCTATATCGATTCGGCCGCCCACGGCAGCGGCTACGTTACAGATGTTATCAGCTGGCTTCCTCAGCCGGACAACCTGTCCATGGACGGCATAATCGGCTCGGGCAGCTCTACCTTACGTCAGGCATCGGTGTTCTGCCGTGATATTGATAACGACGGCAAAATAGAAGTCCCCATGGTGGAAAAAATCGGCAGCGGCAGGATAGGCTGGTATCGCTACGGCGGGCAGAAGGAGCAGGCCGCGGAGACCTATTACAGCGCCGCCGACAGCTGGTATATGCACTGGCCCGAGAGTTGGCAGGACGAGGTCAGCTCACAGCGCACGGCAGGCGACGGCGTGATCATGACCACCTTTTACGTCCCGGTTACGGCGGGCGGAATGAACGAAGTGCGCAACGCCCTGCTCACCGTGTACGTTTTTGGCGGGGAGAACAGCTCGGAGACTTTGCAGAGCTATTCGGGCGTGAGACAGCTGAGAGTGGTGGGCAATACGGTGTATGCATACAGTATGCTGCCCAACGATTTTCCCCAGTATGCGCTCAATGATGCCGACATGGTGCGGCTTTTTGGAATTATAGAAGTGACCGACTCCGGGGAGGGGTATTGAAATGATAAAAAAGGTACTGGTACTTGAGGACGAGGAGAGCATCCGCTCGTTTGTGGTGCTCAATCTCAAGCGTGCGGGTTATGATACCGTTGAGTTTGACACGGGCGAAGCCGCGCTCAGCTATCTGCAGAAATGCAGCGACATTCCTCTGGCTATACTCGACGTGATGCTGCCCGATATTTCGGGTTTTGACGTGTGCAGACGCATCAGAGGTATGGGCAACCGTATGGGCATCATTATGCTTACCGCCCTCACTCAGGAGACCGACCGTGTCACCGGCCTCATTACCGGCGCCGACGACTACGTGACCAAGCCTTTTTCGGTAACCGAACTGGTGGCGAGAGTCAACGCACTCTACCGCAGGATGTTCGGCGGTCATTATGACGAGGGCAAAATGCGTGTGGACGGCTTCAGCCTCGACATCCGCGCAAAGGAGCTGACCATGCCCGACGGACGCAAGGTGGAGCTGACTCAGGTGGAGGCTCTGCTCATCAAGACTTTTTTGGAGAACAAAGGTCAGATCCTCACCCGCGACGATCTGCTTGAGCGGGTGTGGGGCAGAGGCTACTCGGATGATTTCAAGGTGGTGGACGTCAACATTCGCCGTCTGCGCCTGAAGATAGAAAAAGACCCCACAGCCCCCGAACATATCGTCACTGTATGGGGCTCGGGCTACAAGTGGAAGGAGTAAAACCCCACTATGGCGGAGAGACAGCTTAATATTACTGCTCCGCCTGCACAAACCCGCGGCGGAGGACTGAAAAAGCGCTGGATACTCAGCAATATGACCGTTGTACTGGGCATTCTGCTGGCATTTCTGACCGTCTCGGCGATGCTGATCAGACAGAATTATTACAGCAGCGTTGTTTCCAACGTCAGGATGCGTGCCGAGGCTCAGGCCAAAGCCATCAATGCCGACGCCTCCGGCTCCTACAGCAGGTTTTATGAATATTCCCGTCAGGCGGTGCAGAGCTTTGCCGACAGCGACAAGCTGGAGATGCAGATTCTGGACGAGTACGGCAGAGTTATGTTCTCGTCGGCAGGTCTGACGGCAGGCTATATGCCCACTACCTCGGACGTCGGCGAGGCACTCTCAAGCGGCGAGAGCCGCACCTATATGGGCACCGACCGCGGCATCAACGATGACGTTGTGGCCACCACGGCGGTGGTCAGGCTGCAGAGCGGAGAGATCGTGGGCGGAGTGCGGTTTGTGTCCAGTACCCGCCTGCTCAGAGCCCGTGTCAATCAGGTGTATTTGGAACTGGTGGCGGCAGGCGCGGTGGTCGTATTGCTCATCGTGCTGACCAATACCATGTTCCTGCAGTCCATAGTCAACCCCATACTGCAGATAAACAGCTTTGCCCGCAAGATCGCAGGCGGTCAGCTGGGTTCGCGGCTTGACGTGCGCTACCGCGATGAGATCGGCGAGCTGTGCGAGACCATCAACGATATGTCTCAGGAGCTGGCCCGCTCGGAAAAGATGAAGAATGACTTCATCTCCTCGGTGTCTCACGAGCTCCGCACTCCTCTGACGGCCATAAACGGCTGGACCGAGACGGTGGAAAACAGCCTCGACGATCCCGAAACCGCCAGAATGGGTCTGGGGATCATCAAGAGCGAGACTTTGCGCCTCAGCCAGATGGTGGAGGAGCTGCTGGACTTTTCGCGTATTGAGTCGGGCAGACTCAAGCTGAATATGGAGATGTTTGACGTGCGCGGAGAGGTGTACGACGCGGTGTTCACCTACCGTGAGCTGCTCTCCAAGCAGAACCTGACCGTCAGCTACTCGGAGCCTGAGGAGCCGGTTATGGTCTTTGGCGACAAGAACCGCCTCAAGCAGGTCTACCTCAACATTCTGGACAACGCCGCCAAATACGGCAGCGCAGGCAGGAGCGTGGACATCAATATCTTCGAGGACGGACCATACTGCACGGTCACCATCCGCGACCACGGGCAGGGTATTCCTCCGAGCGAACTGCCGCGGGTCAAGGAGAAGTTCTTTAAGGGCAGTGCTTACGGCCGCGGCGCGGGTATCGGACTTGCGGTGTGCAACGAGATCATGTCCCTCCACGGCGGAACTATAGATATCAGCAGTGAGGTGGGCAAGGGCACCTGTGTCACGGTGAAGCTCCCCACAAGAATACAGGAGAAACAAAAATGAGCAAGAAAAAAACAAGCATAGGCGGTCAGGCGCTGATAGAAGGCATACTGATGCAGGGCCCCGACAGCCGCTGCATAGTCATCCGCAAGCCTGACAAGACTCTGGAGATCAAAGAAGAAGAGGGCGGCACCAAAAAACGCAATTTTTTCCTCAACCTGCCCCTGATCCGCGGCCCCATCAGATACTGGGACGCCATCAATTCGGGCGTCAAGGCGCTGATGTACTCTGCCGAGTTCTTTGAGGAGGACGCAGAGGCGGAGAAAAGCCGGTTTGAAAAATGGCTGGAGGAGAAGATCGGCCTCAAAAAACTGGAGAAGATACTCATGACCCTGTCTCTGGTACTGGGCATCGCCCTGCCCATAGGTCTGTTTATCCTGCTGCCCACCCTGATAGCAGGTCTGTTCGGTGACGGACTGCACTATATGGTGCGCAACCTCATCGAGGGCGCAATACGCATACTTATATTTATAGGTTTCGTGTGGGCCACCAGCAAAGAAAAGGACGTCAAGCGCACCTATATGTACCACGGCGCCGAGCACAAGACCATCTCCTGCTACGAGCACGGTATGCCTCTGACGGTGGAAAACTGCCGCCGCTGCAGCCGTTTTCACCCCCGCTGCGGCACCAGCTTTCTGTTTGTCGTTATGATAGTAAGCATACTGGTGTTCTCGGTGGTGCACTGGAGCAATCCCTTTGTGCGGATGGCACTGCGCCTTCTGCTTCTGCCCGTGGTGGCAGGCATCAGCTATGAGATAAACCGCTTTGCAGGCCGCTATGACTGCAAGCTGACCTATGCGCTCCGCGCCCCCGGCGTGTGGATGCAGCATCTGACCACCCTCGAGCCCGACGACAGTATGATCGAGGTGGCCATCGAGGCGCTCAGCAGGGTCATCCCCGAGGAGGAGAACAAGGACAGGTGGTGAAACAATGGTAAGAACGGTCAACGATGCTTTTCTGGATCTGCGCAACGAGCTGCGTCAGGCAGGGGTGGCAGGCTTTCAGCTTGAGGCGAGAGAGCTTATTTGCTATGCACTGAATATTCCCCGAGAGGAGTTTCACCAGAAACGCACCATGCTGGTCTTTGAGCGTGACGATCAGCGCATCCGTCAGCTTGTTCAGCGCAGGATGTCGGGCACGCCCATCCAGCATATTACCGGACAGTGGGAGTTCTATTCGCTGCCTCTGGACGTGAGCCGCGACACTCTCATTCCCCGCGCCGACACCGAGACTCTGGTGGAGGCTGCCATCGACGAGCTGCAGGGCCGCTCCCGAGGCCGCCTGCTGGATCTGTGCTGCGGAAGCGGCTGTGTGGGCATCGCCGTGCTCAAGAATCTGCCCGACAGCTTCACGGGAGTGCTGGCCGACAAATCCAACGCCGCTTTGCACGTTGCACGCAAAAACCTGATGCGCCACTACCTCAGCACGAGAGCCTATACCGTGACCGTTGACGCCATGACGGATGCACCCGAGAGTCTGGGCAGGTTCAATTTTATCACCTGCAATCCCCCCTACATCCCCACCCGCGACATCGAGACGCTGGATATAGAGGTCAGGCAGGAGCCTATGATGGCGCTGGACGGCGGCGACGACGGACTGGATTTTTATCGCACCATCCCCCGCACCTTCCGCTCGGTGCTTGCCCCCGGAGGCACGCTGGCATTTGAGGTGGGGATCGGTCAGTGCTACAGCGTGATGGACATTCTTGAGCGCGAAGGCTACAAAAATATCCGCTCCAAAAACGACCTGTGCGGCATAGAACGGGTGGTTATGGGCTCGGTTGAGTAATTTATTGGACAGAAGTTCGGAAACATCGAACAAATGTTTGCATTTTTCGACAGTCTGTGGTATATTGATGTCACAGACATATTAAATAACAGAAAGCGGGATACACTCCCGACTGAGAGGTGTATATATGGAAAGAGAAAAAGCTCTTGATACGGCTATAGCACAGCTTGAAAAACAGTTTGGCAAGGGTACTATTATGCGTCTGGGCGACTCGGGCGGCGCTACCGAGGTGGAGGCTGTTTCCACCGGCTCGCTGGCTCTGGATGCAGCGCTGGGCATCGGCGGTATGCCCAAAGGCCGCGTTGTGGAGGTCTACGGCCCCGAAGGTTCGGGCAAGACCACTATAGCCCTGCACCTTATTGCATCGGTGCAGAGAGAGGGCGGCACAGCCGCTTTCATCGACGCCGAGCACGCACTTGACCCCGTCTATGCCGAGGCACTGGGCGTTGACGCCGAGAGCCTGCTGATTTCCCAGCCCGACAACGGCGAGCAGGCGCTGGAGATCACCGAGGCGCTGGCACGTTCGGGCGCGGTTGACGTTATCGTGGTCGACTCGGTCGCCGCTCTGGTTCCCAAGGCCGAGATCGAGGGCGAGATGGGCGAGAGCTTTATGGGTCTGCAGGCCAGGCTGATGAGTCAGGCTCTGCGCAAGCTGGTGGGCCACGTCGCCAAGGCCAACTGCCTGCTGGTGTTCATCAACCAGCTCCGCGACAAGATCGGCATCGTCTACGGCAATCCCGAAGTCACCACCGGCGGCAAGGCGCTCAAGTACTATACCAGCGTCCGCATCGAGATTAGGCGTATGGAGCATATCAAGGTCAACGGCGCCAACGTGGGCAGCCGTACCAAGGCCAAGGTAGTCAAGAACAAGATGGCACCTCCCTTCAAGGAGGCCGAGTTCGATATTATGTACGGCGAGGGCATCTCCAAGATCGGTGAGCTCATTGATCTGGGTGTCAAGTTCGGCTTTGTGCAGAAGGCCGGTGCATGGTTTGCCATGGGCGAGTACCGACTGGGACAGGGCAGAGACGCCGCCAAGGAGTATTTTAAGAACCATCCCGACGAGGCCGAGGAGCTTGAGCGCAAGATCCGTGCCAAGCTGATGGGCAAAGAGGTGGAAGAAAAAGCTCCCGCCGAAAAGGCCGCCCCCGCCAAAAAAGGCGCCAAGGCCGCCGACAAAAAGACCGGGGCAAAGGACGGAGTAGAGGTCTTTGCCGACGATTTTGAGGACGATTGATGTCCGAGCAGAGGGAGAAGGCGCTGAGCGTGGCCGCCGCGGTACTCAACTACAAAAACCGCAGCTCACGCAAGCTGTTTGACAAGCTGATCGAAAAAGGAATATCACCCGAGGACGCGGAGCACGCCATTGAGCGGCTTCGCGACTTTGGCTATCTTGACGACGGTGAATACGCGCTGAGTGTGCTCCGTTCGGGCATGGCAAAAGGGTGGGGCAGAGAGCGAATCCGCCGCAAGATGCAGGAAGAAAAGCTTGACGAGCAGACAATAGAGCTTGCTCTGCAGAATTATACATTGGACGAAGACAAACTGGACAGCTTTATCGCAGGTCAGGGGTGCGATCTGAGTGACCCCCGCGAGCGCAAAAAAATCAGCGACAAGCTGTACAGACGAGGATATTCTTGGGAGGAGATCGGTGCCGCGCTCAGACGGTGCCGCGCAGACAGCTATGAAGACTAATTTCTACATGCTCAGCTTAGGCTGTGCCAAAAATCTGGTCAATGCCGAGCAGATGGTATATCTGCTGGAGCAGGCAGGCTACCAAAAGACCGAAAACCCCGCCGAGGCGCAGGTCGCCATTGTCAACACCTGCGGATTTATTGACGGCGCCAAGACCGAGGCCATCGACAGCATTCTGGAGCTTGCTCAGTACAAGCAGGCGGGCACACTCCGCGCGCTGGTGGTGACGGGCTGTCTTGCACAGCGCTACGGCAGAGAGTTTGAGCAGGAACTGCCCGAGGTGGACGCCGTCTGCGGCACGGGCAGCTATCACGAGATAGTTGAGGCGGTGCAGAGCGCTCTCGGCGGCAGTCGGGCAGAGAAGTTTGCCCCCATCGAGTGCGCACCGCTGGAGGGCCGACGCTCGCTGCTCACCCCCGCCTACAGTGCATACCTGCGTATTGCCGAGGGCTGTGACAACCGCTGTGCCTACTGCGTCATTCCCTCCCTGCGCGGCCCCTTCCGCAGCCGCAGAATGGAGGACGTCATCGCTGAAGCCCGTCAGCTGGCCGAGCTGGGCGCCAAGGAGCTTATCATCATCGCTCAGGATATTACCCGCTTCGGTACGGACACCCACGGCAGGCGTATGCTGCCCGAGCTGCTCCGCGAGATATGCAAAACAGACGGCATCGAGTGGGTGAGACTGCACTATCTGTACCCCGAGGAGACCGACGAGGAGCTGCTGCGGGTCTGCGCCGAGGAGGAGAAGATCCTCCACTACTTCGATATTCCCATCCAGCATATCTCCGACAACGTGCTCAGACGTATGAACCGCCGCGGCACCGGCGAGGATATCCGCCGCCTTATCGACAATATCCGACGCTATATGCCCGACGCCGTCATCCGCACAAGCCTGATAGTAGGCTTCCCCGGCGAGACAGAAGAAGATTTTTCCGAGCTTTGTGAGTTTTTGGAGCAATACAGACTTGAACGTGCGGGCGTTTTCTGTTATTCTCAAGAGGAGGGAACTGCGGCCGCCGAAATGGAGGATCAGATCGACGATCTGGTGAGCGAACGCCGCCGCGAGATCCTCTACGAATTGCAGGAGCGTGTCATGGACGAGCGCTCGAGCGCCTGCGTAGGGCAGACACTCAAGGTGCTCTGTACGGGTGAGGACGAGCGCGGCAAACTGGGCCGCAGCTTTATGGATTCTCCCGACATCGACGGCACGGTTATATTTGAGGGTGACACCTGCGAGGGCGAATTTGCCTACGTCACCGTCACAGCTTATGAGGGCTGCGACCTCTACGGAATACAGACAGATCCCGAGGAGGAGGACACATTATGACAACCGCTAATATCATCACACTCGTACGTATCGCTATGATACCCGTATTTCTGGTGTTTGCCACTAATGGCAATTACCCGCTGGTTTCGGCAGCCATCTTTGCCGTGGCAAGCCTGACCGACTCACTCGACGGCTACATAGCACGCAAATACAACCAGATCACCGACTTCGGCAAGCTTATCGACCCTCTGGCCGACAAGCTGCTGGTTATGAGCGCCCTGCTCATATTCGTTGCCCACGGCATTATGCCCGTATGGGCGGCAACCATCGTCATCGGCCGTGAGTTTGCCATCACCTCCCTGCGTATGGTGGCAGCCGCAAAGGGCATCGTCATCGCCGCCGCCAAATCGGGCAAGGCCAAGACCTTTGTGCAGTGCATCATGACCATTCTGGTGCTTGTGCTGGGCAACCACATCATCGAGCTGACATCCTGGCTGACCGTGCAGGACATCGCCATCTACCTGATGACCTTCGTGTCCCTCTATTCCTGCGTCGACTATTTTATCACCAACGGCAAGGTGCTCAAGGGCAGCATGGCCAAACAGGACAGTAAATAAGACTTTTATCTCACAGAGAGGATAATATATATGAAGCTGTATAACACACTTACCCGCAAAAAAGAAGAGTTCAAGCCCCTCGAAGAAAACAAAGTCAGGATGTATTCCTGCGGCCCCACCGTGTACAACTATTTCCATATCGGCAACGCCCGTCCTTTTATTATGTTCGACGTGCTGAGGAGATACTTTGAGTACCGCGGCTATGAGGTCAACTTTGTACAGAACTTCACCGACATCGACGACAAGGTCATCAAAAAAGCCAACGAAGAAGGCACGACCTACGACGTTATCGCCGAGCGCTACATCAAGGAGTATTTTACCGACGCTCAGGGTCTGGGCATCAAAGAAGCCACCGTACATCCCAAGGCTACCGACAATATTGATGAGATCCTCGACATCGTCAAGACTCTGGTGGACAAGGGTCACGCCTATGACGTGGACGGCGACGTGTACTTCCGCGTCCGCTCCTTTGCCCCCTACGGCAAGCTGAGCCATCAGCCTCTTGACGAGCTGGAGGCAGGCGCACGTATCGCAGTAGGCGAGAAGAAAGAAGATCCCATGGACTTTGCTCTGTGGAAGGCCGCCAAGCCCGGAGAACCCAGCTGGACCTCTCCCTGGGGCGAGGGCCGTCCCGGCTGGCACATCGAGTGCTCGGCTATGGCACGCAGATATCTGGGCGAGACCATCGACATCCACTCGGGTGGTGTTGATCTGTGCTTCCCCCACCACGAAAACGAGATCGCACAGAGCGAAGCCGCAAACGGCAAGCCTTTTGCCAACTACTGGCTGCACAACGCATTCCTCAACATCGACAATCAGAAGATGAGTAAGTCGCTGGGCAACTTCTTTACCGTCCGCGATGCCGCAGGCGTATATGGCTATGAGTCCATCCGCTTCTTCATGCTCTCCGCCCACTACCGCAGCCCCCTCAACTACTCCCGCGAGTCCCTCGAGCAGGCCAAAGCCGCCCTCGAGCGTCTGAACACCGTGTTCAAGAACCTGCGCTTCCTCTGCAAGAACGGTGCCGACGGTGAAATGCTGGAAGGCGAGAAGGCATCGGTTGCCGCTCTGCCCGCACTGAGAGACAAGTTCTGCGAGGCTATGGACGACGATATGAACACCGCCGATGCCGTGGCAGCTATCTTTGAGGCTGTCCGCGAGATCAACACCGCCGCAGCGGGCGCAGGCGTCACCAAAGCCTATGCCGCAGCCGCTCTGGACTTTATGTGCGAGCTGTGCGGCGTTCTGGGCATCGGCGACACCGAGGAGCAGGCGTCAAACGATGAAGCTATCGAGGCTCTCATCGAGGCACGTCAGGCCGCAAGAAAGGCCAGGGACTTCAAAGAAGCCGACCGCATCCGCGATGAGCTGAAGGCTCAGGGCATCATCCTTGAGGATACACCTCAGGGCGTAAGATGGCACAGAGCATAAAATAACTGTCAGGGACCCGCTTTGCTTTGCAAAGCTGGGCTCCCTTCGACAATTTGGCTCCGCACCGCGGTGCGGTTTCGCCGTTTTTCTGCGGAAAAATCGGCGGGTCAAGGGGGTTTTGCCCGGCGCATGTCCGTGCAAAAACAGATTTATTAACTATTATATAATGTAAACGGGTGACTTCGCTCACCCGTTTTTACAACTGTCAGAGACCCGCTTCACTTGGTGAAGCTGGGCTCTCTTCGACAAATAGCTCCGCACTGCGGTGCGGTTTCGCCGTTTTTCTGCGGAAAAATCGGCGGGTCAAGGGGTGTTTGCCCGGCGCATGTCCGTGCAAAAACAGATTTTAGAGCAAACTTTCGATAATCGAAAGTTTGAAAAGGCAGGACAGATGGAACAGTTTGAGCTTGAGCGCCTGAGATGCAGGGTCACCGCCGTTATTTACAGCAATAACGAGACGGGATACACTGTGGCGCGGGTCAAAACAGAAGACGACGACATCCTCACCGTTGTGGGCAATATGCCTCAGCTGGGTGCGGGTGAGATGCTTGACGCGCAGGGAGTGTACGTGGCCCATCCTCAGTATGGGCGGCAGTTCTCGGTGCGTACCTACGAGCGCAGTATGCCCGATGACGCTGCGGGAATATTTGAGTACCTCTCCGCAGGGGCAATAAAAGGCATCGGCGCCAAGACCGCTCAGCAGATCGTGCAGAAGTTCGGCGTCCGCGCCTTTGAGGTCATCGGCTCGGAGCCCGAGACCCTCGCCACCATCCGCGGCATCAGTCTGGAGCGTGCCTACAGCATCCAGCGCAATTTTTTGCAGGCGGGTGCCTTGCGCGCGCTTATTGAGTTTCTGGCTGTGCATCGCCTGCCCCCGCACTATGCGTCGCCCCTGCTCAACCGCTACGGCGGCGACGCCATCGAGGCGGTACGGCGCGACCCCTATCTGCTGTGCGTCGAGCCTTTTGCCGCCGCATTCAACGATATAGACAATCTTGCAGGAGATTTCGGCATCGAGAGAGACAGCCCGGTGCGCCTTGATGCCGCCGTGCTCTATGAGCTGGGGTATAATTTGCAGAACGGACACGTTTTTATCCCCACCGCCAAGCTTCTTTCGGTGTCCGCCGATCTGGCGGGGGTCAGCGAGGACAGCATCGAGACGGCCATTCCCCGTCTGGAGCAGACGGGCAAGATCGTCCGCAGGACTTTTGGCGAGCGTGAGGTGTGCTATCTCAGCTATGCCTACCGTTGGGAGACCGTCTGCGTCCGCGAGATCACCCGACTGACCGCCCTGCCCGTCCATCCGCCCAAGAATCTTGAGGCCAAGCTGGACAAGCTCATGAATACTCAGGGCATCAGCTGCTCGGAGATGCAGCGGCAGGCCATACTGGGCTGCTTTGGCAGCGGCGTGTCCATTATTACCGGCGGCCCCGGCACGGGCAAAACCACCGCGCTGCTTGCCGCCGTGGAGCTGATGGAGCAATGCGGCAGTACCTATCTGCTTGCCGCTCCCACGGGCAGAGCGGCAGACCGAATGACCAAGATCTGCCGCCGTCAGGCCGCAACCCTCCACCGCCTGCTTGAGGCTACCCCCGACGATCTGGGCGGAATGGGTTTTCGGCGCAACAGCTCCAATCCTCTGGATGCCGATTTTGTCATCGTGGACGAGGCATCTATGATAGATCTCGGCATTGCGGCCGCTCTGCTGGATGCATTGCGCCCCCACACGCGGCTGGTGCTTGTGGGCGACGCCGATCAGCTGCCTCCTGTGGGCGCGGGCAGGTTCTTCAAAGACCTTCTCGACAGCGGCGCCGTGCCCGCCGCACGCCTCGTTGAGATCTTCCGTCAGGCACAGCAGAGCGATATAATAGTCAACGCTCATATGATAAACCGCGGCGAGATGCCGCCTCTGCGCAAAAACAACGGAGACTTTTATTTTACCGCATCCCGCACCGCCCAGTCTGCCGCCAACACGGTTGCCGAGCTGATGGTGCGGCGCATCCCCGACCGATTCGGCATAGAGGATATTCAGGTCATATGCCCCTCCCGCCGCAACACCTGCGGCACAGAGGAGCTTAATCTGCTGCTTCAGAGCGCCCTCAACCCTCCTGCCGAGGGCAAAGGCGAGCTCAGGCAGGGCAGGGTGACCTTCCGCACGGGGGACAAGGTGATGCAGACCCGCAACAACTATGACCGCACATGGTTCGATGACGAACACAAGCAGATCGGTGCAGGCGTCTACAACGGCGACGTTGGCGTGATAGTATCGGTGGACGAGCGCGCCAAGCTCCTCTCGGTCAGCTTTGACGGCAAAGTCACCGAGTACGCTCTCCTGGAGCTGGACGAGCTGGAGCACGCCTTTGCCATCACCGCCCACAAGTCTCAGGGCAGTGAGTACAGCGCCGTCATCATCCCCGTCTTTGACTGCCCACCCCGCCTGCTGATGCGTAACCTGCTCTACACCGCCGTCACCCGCGCCAAAGAACTGCTCGTTCTGGTGGGCAGAGAGGATATGATCGAGCGGATGATCGCCAATTTCGAGTCGAGCAAGCGCTACAGCGCCCTCAAACGGAGGCTGAGACAGGATGAATAGGCTCAGACGTCTGCTTTTTCCGCCCCGATGCATCTTTTGCAGCGCCGTGCTGAGGCAGGATGAGGAGCATATCTGCTCTGCCTGCGCCAAAAAGAACTACACCCTCTCCCGCCCGAGGGCCTACAAAGGCCCCTTCTACACGAACGCGCTGTCGGCCTTTGTTTATGACGGCGACGTGCGGCGGGCCCTGCATCGGTTCAAGTTCCACGGCGCGCTGTATATGGCCGAGTTTTTTGCCGGGAATATGGCGCTCAAGCTGTCCCAAACCGACTGGAAGATAGATCTCATCGTGCCCGTGCCCAGTCATTTTCTCCGCCGCCGCAAAAAAGGCTACGATCACAGCCGCCTGCTGGCTCAGGAGATTTCGCGCATAACGGGCGTGCCTATGGCGCCCCTTCTGCGCAAAACACGCCGCACCAAGCCTATGTACGGTCTGCGCGTGTCACAGCGCAGAGCCAATATTATGGATTCTTTGGTTTGTACCCGCGAGCTGGGTGACGGCGAAAAAACCGTCCTGCTCATCGACGATATCATTACCACAGGCTGCACCGCCGCAGAATGTGCCCGCCTGCTCCGCAAATCGGGAGCCGAGCGGGTATATGCCCTGACCGCGGCGGGAATAAAATGACGGGAGGAATATATATGGTATCAACTATCCATTCCTGCGTTCTTGTCGGACTGACCGGCTATACTGCCACGGTGGAGACCGATCTTGGGCGCGGCTTGCCTCGGTTTGACGTGGTAGGCCTGCCCGATGCGTCGGTCAAAGAATCCCGCGACCGCGTCCACGCCGCCATCAAAAACTGCGGCTACACCTATCCCGTCAGCCGCATCACGGTCAATCTCGCACCCGGCGAACTGCGCAAAGAAGGCCCCGTCTACGATCTGCCCATCATGATGGGTATCCTCGTAGCCTCGGGTCAGCTTCCCGCCCCGCCCGAAGACAGCGCCATGATCGGCGAGCTGTCGCTGGAGGGCAAAGTCCGCGGCGCCAACGGCGTGCTGTGTATGGCCATGCACCTCAAAAAGTCGGGCATAGAGCGATTTTTTGTACCCGAGGACAATGCCGCCGAAGCGGCAATGGTGCGCGGCCTCACAGTCTACCCGGTGCGTGACGTGCAGCAGCTGGCATCTCACCTCAAAGGCGAGCAGCTAATTACCCCCGCCCCTCACACCGAGTACAAGCCCGAGATCCCCGACAGTCTGGATTTTGCCGACGTTATCGGTCAGGAGAGCGCCAAGCGCGCGCTGACCATCGCCGCCGCAGGCGGTCACCACGCCCTGCTCATAGGCCCTCCCGGCTCGGGCAAAAGTATGCTTGCCAAACGCCTGCCCTCCATCCTGCCCGACCTCAGCGAGCAGGAGGCGCTGGAGTGTACGGGCATCCATTCGGTGGCGGGTATGCTGCCCCGCGGTGACGCCATGGTGCGCTCCCGCCCCGTCCGCTCGCCCCACCACAGCATATCGGTCAACGGCCTTGCAGGCGGCGGCACACACCCACGCCCCGGTGAGATATCTCTCGCCCACAACGGCGTGCTGTTCCTCGACGAGCTGCCCGAGTTCCACCGCGACGCTCTGGAGACCCTGCGCCAGCCCCTCGAGGACGGCGAAGTCACCATATCCCGCGTGTCGGCAAGCTGCACCTACCCCAGTCGGTTTATGCTGATCTGCGCCATGAACCCCTGCCGCTGCGGCTACCACGGTCACCCCACCAAAGAATGTATCTGCACCGAGCGTCAGCGCACCGAATACCGCAAACGTATTTCGGGCCCGCTCCTTGACCGAATCGACATCCACGTCACCGTGTCGCCTTTGCCCTTTGAAGAACTGGAAAAACGCCCCAAAGGCGAGTCCAGCGCCGCCATCCGCGCCAAAATCAACGCCGCCCGCAAGCTTCAGGCCGAGCGTTACGCGCCCTACGGCATAACTACCAACTCCCAGCTGACCCCCGCGCTGATGGACAAGTTCTGCCGCCCCGACGAAAAGGGTCAGCTTCTGCTCAAAGCCGCCTACGACAAGCTGGGCCTCTCCGCCCGCGGCTATGATAAGCTGCTCAAGCTCGCCCGCACCATAGCCGATCTGGCGGGCAGCGAGACCATAGGCGCCACCCATATCGCCGAAGCGGTACAGTATAGATTGCTGGATCGAGAAGAACTTTGAAACGGACTGATTTCGCGTTTCTGTTGCACATCACTCGCTTGCCGTACACACGGTACTGTCTGCGCTCGTATTGCTTGCATAAAGCGCGAAATCCCCGTTTCCCCGTAAAGGCTCCCCCTTTCCACGTCCCATGCCTCCCCTTGCAGGGGAGGTGCCCCGAAGGGGCGGAGGGGTAGTCGTCCCCGCCCTCCTGTAAGCCTTCTCCTATGAGGAGAAGGGGGACCGCTTGCGGTGGATGAGGTGGAAACCAAGATACCAACCCCTCAGTCACCTGCGGTGCCAGCTCCCCTTGCAGGGGATCCTTTTTTATCCGGGCGGGGAACCCCCGCCCCTACGGCAATGCTCAATCAAAGAATGTAGGGGAGGGGTCCCCCCTCCCGAAATCCCCCGTCCCCCGCAAGCCTCCGTCCTCCATATTTTTGCGGAGCAAAAATATATCATTCCTCATTCATCATTAGCGCAGCGACATCATTCATCATTTGCGGCTCTCTCCCTCAGTTTTTTGCCGTCGGGTTTTAACATAATCTTAACACTATTCGCCGATATTCTGCGCGAATATGGTGTTTTTGTGCAAAATGCACAAAAAAGTCGGGGGGGGGTTCGTACATTATGCTAATTGACGAATGCGGATCGGCGGAGTACAATATAAATTGTGCTTAGCCAAGGCACGAATATAAAAAAGGAGGAAGCTTCCATGAAAAAATATTTGGCACTTGTTCTGGCTGTGCTGATGCTTGTTGCTGCTTTCGCAGGCTGCGGCAAGAAGGACGATCCTGCAGCAAATCAGCCGAACACCCCCGACACCCCCGTAAACCCCGATCCTTCCACCCCCGTAACCCCCGATGCACCCGTAAAGGCTGAGCCCTACGGCGTATTCCGCAGCTACTTCACCTCTGCACCTCCCACAGTTAATCCCCTGATCACTCAGGACACCAACCCCCACACCCTGATCGACTATATCTCTGCTTCTCTGTACCGTCAGGTTGTCAACGAGACCAAGGACGGTTGGGCATGGGCTACCGATCTGGCAGCTGAGATGCCCAAGCAGGTCGACGCTGACGGCTACGTTTGGGAATACAAGATCCTCGAAGGCCTCAAGTGGACCAACGGCGATGCTATCACCGCTGCTGACTGGGAGTTCACCTTCAAAGAGTACGCAAACCCCCTTGCACAGAACCTGTCCGCTTCTTCCATGACCAAGTGCCAGTACGGTGTTATCAAGAACATCTACGAGTACCAGATGGGCGAAGTCAAGGATTGGGCAGAAGTCGGCTTCAAGACCATCGACGACTACACCTTCCAGTGCACCTATACCACCCCTGTAACCTCTGTTGAGAGCGCTATGCGCTGCGTAAACCGCGCTATCATCAACAAGACTGTCTTTGAGGCAGGCGCTATGGGCGACGGCACCTCCAACTACGGTTCCTCCGTCGAGACCGCTCCCGCTTGCGGCCGTTTCATCATGACCGAGTGGATCCCCGACGCTAAGTACGTTCTGGTTCGCAACCCCGACTACGCACACGCTGATGAGATCCTCATCGAAGGCATCACCTACACCGTAGTTCCCGATGCAGGTACTGCTCTGCAGCTGTTCGAGACCAACGAGCTGGACAAGGTCGACGTTAACTACACCGATTGGGAAGCTTACGAAGACGATCCCCGTATCTACGAGTACTTCAATGACTCCCTCATGTACTTCATGGTCAACCTGGGCAACCCCAACTACAACGGTCTGCTGGGCGACCTCAACTACCGCAAGGCTCTGTACTGGGGCGCTGACCGTGTAGAAGTTGCTAACACTCTGGGCGTTCACACCGCTTCCCGTCTGATGCGTAAGGCTGTTATCGGTAACCCCAAGACCGGTCAGGCTTTCGTTGACTTCCCCGCTGACTACGTACCCGCAGGCGACGCTATCTTTGATCCCGTCAAGGCTAACGAGTACCTGAACAAGGCATACGAGAAGGCACAGATCACCACCAACGAGATGCGCATCCTGTTCTCCGAGACCGCAACCCACATCAAGGGCGCTGCAGAAATTCTGCAGAAGCAGTACGAGAACGTATTCGGCGGCAAGCTGGTAGTCAAGATGCACGTTGTTCCCTCCAGCCAGTCCACAACCCTGCGCCGTTGGAACCCCGAAGATCCCACCGCTTATGATACAGCTCTGGGCTCTCTGCTGCCCTCCGCAAACGATCCTCGCTCCACCTTCAACTACTACCGCTCCAACTATACTCCTCCCAGATTCTGCTATGCAAACCCTGTCTTTGATGACAAGTATGCAGAAGCTATGAGTCTGGATCTGGAAGCTGATAACGCAGAAGTTATCAAGCTCTGCCAGGAGATGGAGAAGATGCTGCTTGACGAGTTGGTCAACATTCCTCTCTACGAGCGTCCCAACAAGGTTCTGTTCAACGAGAAGATCACTCTTCCCGCAAACGGCTACATCGTTGGCTGGGGCTTCGGCGAAGCTTACATGACCATCGCTAAGTAAGCCACACCCCCGCAACTTAATATTGTAGAAAAGTATTGCCAAGTACTTTTCCTATGGGGTCTAACCCCAACCTGCGAAACGGAACACCGATAGGCCCACGCCTATCAGTGTTTCGTTTATGCGGGAAAAAGTACTTGGCAATACTTGCGAACGTCAGTGAGCCCGCGGCGAGCGCCGCGGAACTATGGAATTGTACGGGGTCCCCGCGGAACATTGTTCCGTGGGGCAAAAAGCCAAGTACTTTTTCTATAG
>JAZOWC010000050.1:0-6242 GCA_045658985.1 Oscillospiraceae bacterium | reverse complement strand
TCACGCAGTGAGCATATCGAGTTGCTGATGGTACATAGTTGCCATCAGCAATATATCGAACGCGTCAGCGTATATCGAAAATCCGCATTTGCGGATTTA
Source organism: Oscillospiraceae bacterium (assembly GCA_045658985.1). Taxonomy (GTDB): domain Bacteria; phylum Bacillota; class Clostridia; order Oscillospirales; family Butyricicoccaceae; genus RGIG3513. Next base: position 6,143 of record JAZOWC010000050.1, on the reverse strand, counting down.
TATCGATGCGTACCTGCTCTATGGCAGGTACGCAGAAGGGTGCTTTTTTTATAGTCATTTTTTGCCGGAGTTTTTTTCAGGATGTCTGCTTTTGCAGTCTTTTTATTTGCCGCAGGTATACGATCAGGTGGACTGTCAGCGACAGCAGCCAGCCTATGGGCCATACCAGATACAAAAATCCCAGATTGGGGTACAGCGGGAATGCAACGTACACCCATGCAAACCTGAGCAGGCATATAAACAGCAGGGAGGTCACGGTGGGCACTATCGGCTTGCCGATACTCCTCAGCACACCGCTCATCAGCTCGTTGACTCCTGCGATAAAGTAGGGGATAGAGGTGATTATCATTTTTTGCTTTGCATAGCCGATTATGGCGGGGGTAGTGGACATTATGCCTGCCAGCTGTCCCGAGAATATTGCCGACAGCGCGCCCAGTGTTGCGGTGGAGATGGTGGTGATCAGCACACCGCACAGGATGGTTTTTTTGACTCTCGGGATGTTTCCCGCGCCGAGGTTCTGTGACACGTAGGGGGCAACTGCAACACCGGGGGCGGCGGTTATCTGATACAGTATGCTCTCAAACTGGTTTGCGATAGATACGCCCGTGGTGGCATCTGCACCAAAACTGTTCGCCGTGGCGGTTATAGCCACGTTGGCAAAAGCCAGCAGACCGCTCTGCAATCCGGCGGGAATGCCTATGGATATCATGGCTTTGAACTCTGCAAAATCAAACCGTGTTTTGAGTATACGTACGGGAACGGCCTGCTGGAACCTGATCAGTGTAATCACAGCCAGCGTGCAGGATACTGAACTTGCGATTATGGTGGCAACCGCCACCGATGCCACGCCCATATCGAGTCGGGCAACAAAAATGAAGTTGAGAATAACCTTGATAACGCCTTTCAGCAGCAGAAAATACATGGGCCGCCTTGTGTCGCCGGTGGCACGCAGGATAGAGGCGCAGAAGTTGTATACCATCAGCATAGGCACGGCGCAAAAATACAGCCGCAGATATGTCGTTGCCTGAGGCAGCAGACTCTCGTGGCAGTTTGTCCACCGAAGGAAGGTCTCCGCGAACACAACTCCCAACCCCATCAGCAAAAGTCCGCCTATGATAGCCGACTTGACGGCAGTGACCGCGGCCCTCTCGGCGGCAGCCTTGTCGCCCGAGCCAAGCCTCCTTGCGACCACCATGTTGGCGCCCACACAGATGCCCAGCAGCAGAGCGGTGGACAGCGAGATCAGGTTCGAGCAGGCGCCCACCGCGCCCACCGACAGATCGCTGGAGTAGATTTTCAGCACGGTCATATCGATTGCGCTGAAAATACTCTGCATGACGTTCGAGATCATAATTGGCAAAATCATAGAAATCAGGCCGCGCGTTACCGAGCCCGAAAGCATATTTACGTTGCGTCTGCTCATGAATTCATCTCCAATATTCCTTGTGTTTGCTTGATTTCCTATGCGATTGTATCAGTTTGCACAAAAAACAGATACGAATATTCCTAAAATAACTTGCACAAAAGATAGATTTTGGTATAATAGACTGCGGTGATGATATGAAACTTCTGATAGAATTGATCCAAAAAGACTACCCGCATTTGCACAAGCACTCCAATTACGAGCTGTACGTGATAGCCTCGGGGTCGGGGTATATCATGACACCCGACGGCAAGGTGCCCACCCCTCAGGGCAGCGTGGCAATAATCCCTCCCGATGTGGAGCACCGCTCGGCGCAGGATCCCTGCGGCTGTGACCGTATCAGGATAATCGGGGACCTGAATCATTTTTTCTCCCTCGGTCAGGTCACCGTCATTCCCGCCGACAATACCGACGACGCGGTGGCGCTTGGCAGGCTCATATACGCAAACCGCTACGGTGAGAGCGAGTATATCTCATCCCTTGTCAGCGCGCTGTCGCACTACGTGATGAAGGAACTAAAAATGGGCGACGAGCTGTTTGCCGCCGCAACCCATATTGCCGAACAGCTGAGCGACGGCTTTCACAACAGTAATCTGGACACAGGCGAGCTGCTGCGCAAAAGCGGCTATGCCGAGGACTATATACGTGCCTATTTCAAAAAAATCACGGGCAAGACCCCCGGCCGTTTCCTGCGGGAAACACGGATAGAGCATGCCTGCTTTATGATAGATCTGTACGGCGGCGTGCTGCCTATGTCGGAAATAGCCGAAAAATGCGGGTACACCGACTATGTGTATTTTTCCAGAAGCTTCAAGGAGATCAAAGGCCTGTCACCCCGTGAGTACAGCACCTCCGCCCGCACCTCCGACAAAAAATAATCGGCATTTTTTGCATCACCGATTCCTTGCGCGCATATCATAGAGGGGAGAGGGAATTATGTTGACTTTTTCACGGTTTTTGTGTTAATATTATAAAGCTATGGAGAGATACCCAAGTGGTTGAAGGGTCCGGTCTTGAAAACCGGTAGCAGGTTTGTCCCTGGCGTGGGTTCGAATCCCACTCTCTCCGCCAAAAGAAAACACCCCGAGAGGGGTGTTTTGTTTTTGGTATGGAGTTTGCAGGAGTGGGATTCGAAAGGCGGCTCTTGGCAACAGTCCGGTGGACTGTTGCAACCGCCGTGGCTTTTCCGCAGAAAAGGAATCCCACTCTCTCCGCCAAAAGAAAACACCCCGCTGGGGTGTTTTTATTTTTTGTATGGAGTTTGCGTTCCTATATATTGTTGCAATCGCAGGCAAAATAGTATAAAATCTATACAAACAGCCATAGCACAACGAGGTGAGAATATGTCCGGCACAAACTTGCAGACCCGCAACACGTCCATCGACCTGATAAAAACCGTCGCCATCTTTGGCACTATCCTCATCCACGTCACCGCCAACGGCGGCTTTGCGGGGGAGATAGGCAGCCTTTACTGGACCGCCTCGCTCTTTTGGGGTACGCTCATCAGATGCGCCGTGCCTCTGTTCTTTATGTGCAGCGGTGCATTGCTCCTGCCTCCTTCCAAGCCGCTCGACACCAAAACCGTATGGAAAAAATACATCCTCCGCATCTTCATCGCCCTTGCCTTCTGGGCCACAGCCTATGCTCTCTGCAACCTTATGCTCCTGCGTCTCAGCACGGGCGCACTTACCGCCGCCGACATTAAGCTTGCCGTCAAAAACCTGCTCCTCTTCGAGCACGAGCGGCATTTTTATTATCTGCATATCACCCTGCTTGTCTATGCTATGCTGCCCGTGACCCGCACCTTTGTTGCCCATGCAAGTCCCAAGACCCTCAACTACGCCCTCGCCCTCTGGCTTGTGCTCAGCTGCCTGTATCCCACCCTGCGCGGATTTTTCCCCGACCTCAACCCCTATCTCATCCCCGCCCAGTACGTGCTCAACATCAGCTGGGGCGCAATCGGTCTGGGCGTGCTTGGCTACGTAATGAGCACCCGCGCCCGATCCCACAATCCGCTGATTTATGCCGCCCTCTTCATCGTCGGTCTTGCCGTTACCTTCGGCGGAAGCTACCTCCTTGCCCTCCGTCAGGGCTGGTTCAATCAGCTGCTTATTCAGGGCAACGCCGTGGGAGTGTATATGCAGGCCATCGGCCTCTTTGGCCTGTGCACCGCTCTGATGAAGAACCGCACCCGCGCCCCCGCGCTCAAAACCGTCTCCGATGCATCCTTCTGCATCTATCTCGTACATCTGTTCTTCCTCGGCCTGCTTGACGTGGCGGGCATCAATGTCACAAACCTCAACCCTCTGTGGAGTGCGCCCGTGATGGCTCTGGCCATATTCGGTGCAAGCTTTTTGGTGTGGCTGATCCTCAGACGTATCCCCATAGTCAACCGCTGGCTTATATAAAAAACAAACAGGTGATGCCTCGGCATCGCCTGTTTGTTTTTTTATTCCTCCACCCGCAGCGTTCCGAAAAACTCGGGGCGGTGATAGTCGGGCTTTTCGGTCTTGACATTATTCCACACGGCATAGTGGGGATGGTCGGTATGATCCCCGCATTTGTAGAAGTTTGCGCGCATCACGGGGGATATCTGCCCAAAATACCGCAGCAGAAAGCTGTCGGGTATATACCAGCAGATGCTCCAGTCACTGTCGCGTGCGTCGCTCTCCACGCGGAATATGCTTCGATCTTCCTCAAGCAGCATCCTGCCGAATCTGTCCTTGCCCAGTCCGATATGCATGACCCCCTTGGGGTTTAGCTCAAAGTTGATATACCTGCAGTCGAACTCGTCGGGCGACACAAAGAACTCCACACAGCTGTCGCGGCATACCGCCCCGTTCTGCTGTGTCACTTCGGCGCGCAGATTGTGCTCCCGTGTACGGAACTTCACCCACAGTCCATCTGCGCTCCTCAGCACCCAAAACTCGGTCTCGGGCGCGCTGAATCCGGTATAACCCGGCCACGGCTCTGTGCAAATATGCCCCACCTGCGCCATTTCCCACTCACCTGAGTGCAGGGCAGGGGAGACGATCCCGGCCTTTTTTATGATGTATTCCATATCGATCATCCTCTTTGCGTTATGAGCATATTTTACACCCGACCGCCGCCCCGACGCAATCTCCGCGCCCCAATATTTTTTCGCCCGATCCCCCAGATTTCGTCGATAATTGACGAAATCTTTATTTTTTTCCTGTTGAAAAATATTTTTCCGTATTATATAATAAAATGTACACGATAAGTTGATAGTTTTTGTTTAATATACGGAAGGAGTGTATTCGTGTGTCCAAAGGAGATATCGGTATAGATCTGGGTACTGCCTCGGTACTCGTTTTTGTAAAGGGCAAGGGAATCGTTCTGTGTGAGCCTTCGGTGGTTGCAGTGGATAAGCTTTCGGGCAAGATATTGGCCGTTGGCGCCGATGCACAGCGCATGCTTGGCAGAACTCCCGGCAATATCATCGCAGTCAGACCTCTGCGTGAGGGCGTCATTTCCGACTACGAAATGACCGAGAAGATGATCAAGGAGTTCATCAAAAAAGCCCTTGGTTTCCGTCTGTTCCGTCCCAACCTCATCATCTGCATCCCCAGCATGGTGTCCGAGGTAGAGGAGAGAGCCGTCATCGACGCAGGTACTCAGGCAGGCGCCAAGCGCGTCTTCCTCATCGAGGAGCCCGTTGCCGCAGCTATCGGCGCAGGCATCGACATCGCACAGCCCAACGGCAATATGATCGTTGACATCGGCGGCGGTACTGCCGACATCGCGGTCATCTCGCTGGGCAGCATCGTTGATTCCACCTCGGTCAAAATCGCAGGCGACAAGTTTGACGAAGCTATCGTCAAATACATCCGCAAGAAGCACAACGTACTTATCGGTGAGCGCACCGCCGAAGAAATGAAAATGAGCATCGGCTGCGTCCATCCCTATCCCGAGACCCGCTCCATGGAGGTCAAAGGCAGATGCCTTATGACAGGTCTGCCCCGTACCTTCACCGTCACCAGCGACGAAATGTTTGAGGCTCTCGAAGAAGTCGCCAGCAAGATCGTGGAAGCTGTCCACGCAGTACTCGAGCGCACCGCTCCCGAGCTGATCGGCGATATCGCCACCAACGGCATCGTTATGACCGGCGGCGGCAGCCTGCTCTACGGCTTTGACAAGCTGATAGAGATGAAGACCGGCATCGCTACCCGCGTAGCCGACGACGCAATCTCCTGCGTATCCTACGGCACGGGCAAAGCTCTCGACAGCATCACCTCCATGCAGGACGGCACTATGAACCTCGCCCGCCGCCGCCAGATGACCAACTGAAAAATATGAATCTTACCCTCCCCGAAAACGGGAGGGTATTTTTTATACAATCTCCCGTCCCCCAAAACTTCTTACCTATTCACTATTACCTCTTACCTCAACTCCCCGTCCCTCGCAAAGCCTTCTCCTTTCCACATCCCATGCCTCCCCTTGTCAGGGGAGGTGCCCCGAAGGGGCGGAGGGGGAGTCGTCCCCCCCGCCCCTCCCACACCCTTCCCCTTTCCCCATCCCATCCCTCCCCTTGACAGGGGAGGTGCCCCGAAGGGGCGGAGGGGTAGTCGTCCCCCCGTCCCCTGCAAAGCCTTCTCCTATGAGGAGAAGGTGTCAGCCAACGGCTGACGGATGAGGTGAAACCACCCGTTTCGCACCCCTCCCAATCTGCGGCACACTGTAGGGGAGGCAGCCCCCTGCC
>JAZOWC010000049.1:0-45037 GCA_045658985.1 Oscillospiraceae bacterium | reverse complement strand
GCTATTGAAAAAGCAAGAGAAAAGTGGTATTTTTATATGTGATGGGTATATCCAAATCAAGGAACGGAGAAAACTGCCGAAACGAGCGCAACGATGCGCCGTCAGGCGGTCGATGCAGGATGGATTTAGGCTTTTATAATTCTTATCTGGAAGTTGATATGGGCATAATTGCCCGTAGCTTCGACAGAGTAAAACAGCATATAGAACCTCATCTGGGCATCATCCCCGTCATAAAGGGCAATGCCTACGGAATCGGCACCGAGAAGATTGCCGAGTTTTTGTTGCCCAGATGCCGCGATATGATGGCCTGCGCGCAGGTGCTTGAGGCCGACAGCATACGCAGAAGCGGCACCGATTGCGAGATACTGATCCTCGGCGGCATCCCCTCTCACGCTCTTGACAAAGCCATGGAGCTGGGACTGCAGGTGCCGGTATTCAATCCCGAAGGCGCCGTTGCGCTGTCCGAAACCGCCAAAAAGCTCGGCAAGCGAGCCAAAGCTCACATCAAGATAGAGACCGGATTGGGCAGAATAGGCGCAAAGCCCGGAGATGAGCTCATGGAGCTGATAAACACCCTGTCCCAACTGGACAACGTCGACACAGACGGCGTATTTACCCACTTTGCTACGGCTACATTTGTGCAAAGCGAATATACTTTACATCAGCTGGATTTATTTAGGCAAGCTATGGCACAGATCAAGCAAGCGGGCATTGATCCAAAGTTCGTCCATTGCCGCAACACGGGAGCGGCTTCGTGGCTGCGTGAGGATCTGTCCACCCATATCAGAGCGGCTACCCTGCTGTTTGGCTACCCCGGAATGGACGACGGAAGCAACCTGCTCAAGCTGGGCAAAGAGCCGCTTTCGTGGCGTGCATTCGTCACAAACGTCACCACCCTGCACAAGGGAGAAAGCTGCGGATACGGCAGAGCATTCGTAGCTGACAGACCCACCAAGGTTGCAATAATCGACGTAGGCTACGGTGACGGGCTGTTCAGACCGCTCGTTACACAGAACGGGCCCGTTCTTGTCGGCGATCACCGTGCAAAATACCTATGCTGCAGTATGGATCAGGCCTTCATCGACGTGACCGACATTCCAGTTGAGATCGGCGACGATGTCACGATCTTCGGCTATTCGAGAGGCGGTGCGCCCTTGGAGCTCGCAGAGCTTGAACTTGTTGCAGGACACACCATGACCTATCTGCAATCACTTTTGACACCACGTGTAAAACGTATATATATTAACGAGGAGGACATATAATATGAAGCCCAACTGTTTTAACTCCTACATGGTATCCGATGTAGCTACATTATGCGAAAACTACAAAAAGATCCAGCAGTACGTAGGTCCCAACAAAAAAGTAGTACCTATCCTCAAGGCTAATGCCTATGGTTTTGGTGACGTAGAAGCTGCAAAGGCTCTCATCCCTCTGGGTGCAGATCTTATTGCTGTAGCTATGGTCAATGAGGCCGTCAAGCTGCGCGAGAACGGCATCGACATCCCCCTGCTGGTTCTGGGCGGCGTATCCCCCAATAACCTGCCCTACGCTGTCGAGTACGGAATCCAGACCATTGTATATACAGAGGAAAATGCTGCCGCAATCGATGCCGAGGCCGCAAAGCAGGGCAAGATCGCAGACGTGCAGATCAAGCTTGACACCGGTATGCACCGCGTCGGCATCACTCCCGGTGCAAAGCTGGACAAGTTCCTGCTCTTCCTCAAGACTCTCAAGAACATCAACGTTGTTGGTGCATTTACTCACTTTGCTACCGCTGAGACAGTCGACGATCCTTTTACCCTCGAGCAGTACGAGAGATTCAAAGAAGGCATTGCTCAGATCAAGGCTGACGGCAGCTTTAACCTCAAGTATATCCACTGCCAGAACACCGGTGCTACATATTGGCTCAAGGACGATATATGCACACACGCCCGTCCCGGCGCTATGCTCTACGGCTACTGCCGTATGACCGACGGCAGCCGTCCTATGCCCGTTGAGGAGACTATGAGCGTTCACGCTTATATCACCGCTATCAACGAGATCCCCGTAGGCGAGTCTGTCGGCTACGGCCGCTATTTTATGCCCGACAAGCCCGCACGTGTTGCAACAGTCGGTATGGGTTACGGCGACGGCCTGTTCCGTCCCCACGCTCTCGGCGGCGGCCCCGTATACGTCAACGAGACCCTCACCAAGTACGTAGGCGTATGTATGGATCAGCTGTTTGTCGACGTTACCGATATCGACTGCAAGGTTGGAGACGAGATCACCGTTTTCGGTCGCACAAAGGGCGGCCAGCTTCTGTCTGCATTCGACGTAGCTGACTCCTGCGGCCAGATCTATCAAATCTTTGTATCGGTCAACACCGCCCGTGTAGGCAAAGTATTCAAATACTGATAACAAGTCCGACACCGTAAGCAACTTACGGTGTCGGATTTTATCCCGGCTTGTCTACACATACATATAACACACAAGGAGAGAAATATGGAACTTTGTTGCTATAACTCATACATGGAGTCCGACGTTGCCGCACTCTGCCACAACTACAAGGTTATTCAGGAGTTTGTGGGCAAGAGCAAGACCGTCGTACCCATACTCAAAGCCAATGCATACGGATTTGGTGATGTGGAGGCTGCTAAAGCTCTGGTACCGCTTGGAGCCGATCTGCTTGCTGTTGCAATGGTCAACGAGGCTGTCAAACTCCGCACCAACGGCATTAACGTGCCCATACTTGTACTTGGCGGCGTTCCCGAGAGCAATCTCCCCTACGCTGTACAGTACGATATCCACACTATCGTATTCACCGAAGAAAACGCATCAGCAATCAATGCCGCCGCCGAAAAACAGGGCAAAACAGCCGAGGTACAGATCAAGATCGACACCGGTATGCATCGTGTCGGAGTTCTGCCCGGTGAGGCCCTCGACCGACTGCTCAAACACCTCAAAACCCTGAAAAACATCAAAGTCGTGGGCGCATTCACTCATTTTGCAACCGCTAAAAAGATCGGCAATGACTTTACGCTGCAGCAATATGCAGATTTCAGGAGTGCTGTGGAACAGATCAAGAATGCAGGATTTGAACTCAGATACATCCATTGTCAGAACTCCAATGCAACTTTCTGGCTCAAGGACGACATCTGTACCCATGTTCGACCCGGCGCAATGATATACGGCTACTACCGCCTTGCCGATGGCAGCAAGCCCTTCCCCTTTGAGGAGACTATGACCGTGCGCTCCTCCATCACAGCCATAAACAACGTACCCGCTGGTGAATCGGTAGGTTATGCACGCTATTTTATGGCCGAGAAACCCTCGCGCATTGCTACAGTAGGTATGGGATATGCGGACGGCCTCTTCCGCCAGCACGCACTCAGCGGCGGTCCCGTATATGTCAATGATACCCTCACCAAGTATGTCGGCATATGCATGGACCAGTGCTTTATTGACGTTACCGACGTAGACTGCAAGGTCGGAGATGAGGTAACGATATTCGGACGAACCAGAAGTGGGAAGCTTCTGTCCGCATTTGATGTTGCGGATTTTTGTAATCAGCCGTACCAGCAATTTGTTGTAGCCGGTACAGAGCGTGTCGGCAAGGTATTCAAATATTGATAGAGCAAAAAAAGACTCTGCCATGCGGCAGAGTCTTTTTTAATGTCAGCAGCAGGGATTGCAGGTATTGCAGTTGCAATTGTTGTTATAGCAATTGCATCCGTCGTCCTGACAGGAGTCGAGGCAGTTGCAGCCGCATCCGTTGTTATTGGAGAAATAATGTACCCAGATTACCACAACAGCGATAACCACGATGATCCAGAAGGACTGATACCCCTGGAAAAAGCCGAAACCTCTGCGATTATTATTGCATGAACACATAGAAAGTTTTACCTCCTAAATAGATTTCTCAATACATTCTATTTAGGAGGCGACACTTTTGCTACTATTAATTTTCAGTTTATCCAAGGAGTTTTACGATGGCAGAATTGATCTGCTCCTGAGTGACTACAGCCTTGTTGATCAGCTTGTTTGCGAGAGTATAATCGGTGCCATTGACCTGCTTGAACAGAGCATTAACGCAGATAAGAACAACATGGTCTCGGCGCAGGCCCGAAGAGAGCATATCGGCGCATTGCTCCTCGGTCAGCAGACCGAGGTCAATAGCCAGATCAACCGAGCTGGTGTTCCATACAAAATCGGGATCGTCACCCGAGTCGCTGTATCCCAGTGCTCTCAGCACAAAAGTAAGGAACGTATAAGCATCGGCAATGCCGTACTGATCAAAGGTTGTGGGAGTCTTTCCGTTGGTATAGCCCATAGCGGCAGCATAGGCAATATACTTCTGTCCGTCTACCCATCCGGTAACATCGGTAAAAGGCATGTTGCTCTCATCAAATGACAAAGCTTCTTTTTCCTCGCCAAGCATTCGGATAAGCATAATTATAGCTTCCTGTCTGGTGGGTTTTCTGACCAGCTCGTAACCCGAATCTGTGCCCTTGAACATACCGAGATCGCTGAGTATATCGGCATATTTGACATACTTGGTCTGATATCCACGCACCACGTAGGCACCGTCTTTGATCATAACCACGGCATCCTCTGATGTAATAATGATACCGCTCTGGTCATTGTCAAGCACCATATAATAGATTCCGTCTCTGATCTCAAATCCCGGCTCGCGGGTAGATCCTGTGGTAACATTGAGAACCTCGCTCTCGGGACCGCCGCAAATTTTGGCTGTGCCGGACTGGAGGATTATTCCGGCGCCCGGTCTGCCTGCTATACGGTCTCCCTGATAGAGAGACACGACCTCGGTCTTGGTCTCAACAATGAGTTCGGGACTCTGAAGGATTTTTTCGATAACGCGGTTGGCCACGGCATCCGCAAGAATGCTCTCCATACGGCTGACTGCGGAATGTTTATACAGCATCAGCGAATTATCTACATTATTCAATGCGTTGTCGTGCAGAGTATGACCTGCCTGATTGGCTTTTGAAAAGAAATGATCTTCAAAAAACTGTCTGATGAACGACAGACTGACCAGAGATTCACCCTCTGAACCTCCGGCAGCAGCAACGCCAATGCCCAACAGCATGGACAGGCAAAGTATCAAAGCTATAAGTCTGTTTTTTTTCACACTTACACCTCATAGGATAATCGGCAGTTTTCGACATATATTCTCATATATTGTATCACAGACTATCCGATATGTCAAAGTATTGTATATATTTTTACGGCCAAAAAAATTAAAAAGTTATTCTTCCCTGATTAAATCCGGAAAGAATAACTTTTTATATTATGCCGAAGTTTATGCTGCTGCGAAAAAACAGAACCTTACTTCAGGTTGTTCTCTGCCTGCTGAACAAGCTTCTTGACCATCTGGCCGCCGATAGAGCCGGCCTGCTTGCTGGTCAGTTCGCCGTTATAGCCTTCGTTGAGCTGAACGCCTACTTCACGTGCGGTCTCCATCTTGAAGTTATGCAGAGCCTGCTTGGTGCTTGCGCTCATATTGGACTTGTTGCTGCTATAAGACATGATGTTTTCTCCTTTGTTTTAAGATTACAGTCATATTATATGGCACAGCACCAAAAATATTATTGGAATCTTATACCAAAAAACAAAACCGCACCGTAATCTCACGGTGCGGTAAATATGTAATGTTATCTTCTGCGTCTTCCGCCGCTTCTGCGGTCATTCTGACTCTTGAGATCGGATATACGGCTCTCACTGCTCTGCATAAAAGCCTTGAGCTTGGTCTCAAACGGATCCTCTTCTTCTTTGGGTGCGGCCTGACGGGGACGCTGCTGCACATAAGCAGGCTTCTGAGGCTGCTGCTGTTCTACTGCTTTTTTGATTGAAAGGTTAATGCGATTAGCCTGATCAATGCCGATTACTTTAACTTTGACAGTCTGTCCCTCCGAAAGGTGCTGACTGATATCACTGACAAATGTGTTGGTGATCTCAGAGATATGAACCATTCCGCTCTTGCCGGGTGCGAGCTGCACGAACGCACCAAACTTGGTAATGCCGGTGACTTTACCCTCATAAATATTGCCGACAACAATGTCCATCTGAAAGATGATCCTCCTAAATAGCTTACTTACTTGATTGATCTATATAAACCTGTTCTCCCGAATATCCGTATCCGAACTTTTCTCTCGCCAAAGTGGCTATATAATCCTCGTCATAACCAGAATTAAGCATATCCTCAAGTCTGTCATTGGAGGTTTTCTGCTGCTCGACCTGGAGTTTGAGATCTTCCTGCTCCTGCTTCTTGGCGTTGATCTTGACCTGCAGGCTGACAAGCTGTACAGCAGAATAAAGTGCAAAAAGGACGACAAAGAGTTTTATTGCAATACTTACGCGCTTTTTCTTTCTCATTGCTCTATCCTTTCTTCATTCACAAACTATACTCCTGCATACATTATATTAAACAAAATATATTATGTCAACAGATAAATATTATTTTTGGTGTTTTATAACCCTTTTTGTGCAAAATATATGTTTGAACAGTGCTGAAACGGTAAAAAAATACACGACCGCTCCCAAAACAGCACCAAACAGTATATAACTCTCTATCTGCCCCGTCCCCTCAATCAGTAAAAACAATACCGACCCCACAAAGCACAATACGCAGTATATACCGTCAAATATCCATATTGCAGCTTTTTTGCGCCTGAACAGCCTTGCTGTTACAGAAAACAAGTCAAACACAAGTGCCGCAAGAACACCGAATATTGCAGCAAATACGAATACCCTCGTCTGCTGCAGCATATCCATCCCCATACTCAGAAGATTTTAGACCAGAATGAACCTTCCCTTTGCACTCCGGTATATTCCATACCGTCAATCCTTCCCACCACGGATATCTCTCCTATATCCAGATTAAGCTTTTCTACGTGCAGGCCATCTCCCAGCAGCGTCAGTTTTCCCTGAGTGGTATTCATGCATACCTCATGCTCGTCAAAGTTCAGCACCTCGCAGACGCCTGATATATTTGCTCTCTCGCGGTTTTCGATGATTATATTATTCTTCCCTTTTTCCATATAGTTTTCGGACATAATAAAACCTCCCCTTATATTTCATAGAATATATATGGGGAGGTCTGTTATTTTATTCTGATATTTCCTCATACATCAGTGCGGCATTCTCCTTGGTGGTATGCTCACTGATATCAAGTACCCTGACATTGAGACGTCTCGTTCCAAAAGAAACGGTAATGACATCTCCAATCTTGACTCTGTACGAGGATTTGGCAGGCTTGCCGTTTACCTCAACACGCTCTGCGTCACAGGCATCATTGGCAACTGTACGCCTCTTTATGAGCCTTGCAGTCTTGAGATATTTATCTAAGCGCATTTTTACTTGGAGACTTCGTCCTTGAGACCCTTGCCGGCCTTGAATACAGGATACTTAACAGCATCGATCTTGATGGTTTCGCCGGTCTTGGGGTTGCGGCCTACGCGCTCGGCACGGGACTTGACTTCAAAAGAGCCAAAGCCGATCAGCTGGATCTTGCCGCCCTTTACCAGTTCTTCTGTAATAGCCTCAAATGTTGCGGTAACAGCACATTCTGCGTCTTTCTTCTTCATTGCGCACTTTTCTGCTACTGCTGCGATAAGTTCTGTTTTGTTCATTTTCTTGTCCTCCTATAATTAAATGTACTTTCTTTATTTTACCGCTTTTTCCGCCTGATTAAAATCGGCAATAAAACGGTTGGTTGCATCCATAAGCGACTTTTCGGGATCTATCCCCTTTGCTCTTGCCTCCGCGACAATCTCAAACAATCTTTCGCCGATATCATCGGAGTTGCTGTCTGCCTTGACCTCATATCCTGCCTTTGCGGCTTTTTTCTGCACCTTTTCGGCATAGATCAGCGCAGGGAGAGTTTTGGCTATCTGGTCGATGCTCTCACTCACGGTCTTCTGCTGTTTTTCTTTTTTCTTGACTTCTTCCCACATCTCCAGGACCTGCTCGGATGTTTCGAGCTTCATCTGACCGAAAATATGAGGATGACGATAGATCAGCTTTTTTGACACGGTGTCGCAAACATCATTGATGTCAAACGCGCCTCTGTCCTGAGCAATTTTTGCATGGAAAACCACCTGCAAAAGCACATCTCCCAATTCCTCACACAGCAGACGGTCATCCGAAAGGTCGATAGCCTCGCATGCTTCATAAACTTCTTCTATAAAATTGCGGCGGATAGACTGATGGGTCTGTTCGCCATCCCAAGGACAACCTCCGGGCGCACGCAAAGTGCACATAATATCCAAAAGATCCTCAAAGCCGTACTTATCTTTGTTACAATCTACCATATTTTTATCTCCAATGCAAGTGGTTTTGTGGCATTTTTTATATTATACCGTGTATTTTTGCTCAAATATGTTACTTTTCAACAAAATCAGTCAAGCTTGAGCAATGCGGCGATTTTTTTGCCCTTGGGAAGCATGAGCACATCCTCTTTGGGTAGCGCTTTGAGAACAATGAGCATCAATGCATATATCACAGCGGACAAACCTACCGTAAGCAATACGGCAACAGAGTTCATAATAAATCCGCCGGCAAATATTGCGGACAAGGGAGTGTAAATCAGCCATGCAAATACACCCATGACAGCGGCTGCGGTGAGGGGCTTGAGGAATACTTTGACAGGCGAAAACCGTACGATCTTGATCCTGATATATACAAGGTTGAGGACCATAATCGTGCCGTAGCACAGGCAGGTACCTATGGGAGCACCGCTGATGTTGATACCGGGTGTTCCAACAAGAACATAGTTGGTAACAAGCTTGATAATACCGCCAAGTGTAACGGTAATTACGGGAACCCATATTTTGCCGCTTCCCTGCAGAACCGAGTTTGTAACGCTGACCATTGCAACGAGGAACACGGCAGGAGTCAGATAAACAAGCAGAGGTGCTGCCTCGGCAGCATCGGCAAGCTTATTGTAGTAGAGCATAGAAAGAATGGGTTTTGACAGAACCGCAAGACCGACCGCACAGGGAAAAGCAAGCAGACTGGTAAGTCGGAATGCGCTCTCGGTGAGGCTTCTGGCCTTTTTTTCTTCAAACACGGCCAATGCCGCCGAGATACCGGGTATAACACTGATACCGATAGCAACAACAATGGTCTGGGGCAGATTGAACAGCTTGGATGCCATACCGTACACACCGTACAGATGGTTTGCCGCCACATCGGTCATCAGGCATCCGTCCTGCAGACGTCTGAGTACAACAAAAGTATCAATAAGATTGGTGATGCTGAGCACCGATGCTCCGATCGTGATGGGCAGAGACAGCGCAAGCAGTTTTTTGAGTATTCCCGTATATGAGGTTTTGGGGCTGTCATCAGCAAGCAGGCCGGGTTCTTCTTTGTCATACTTGGCATCCTTGCATCTTACAGCAACCAGATATACCGTACTCAGCACCGTACCGATGGTGACGCCTCCGATTGCGCCTGCAACAACTATCTCAAGACCATAGCCTTTGTGCATAAAGTAGTATGCCAGACCAAGTCCGAAAATAAGCTTGCCAAGCGCCTCAATAACCTGCGAAATAGCGGTGGGCACCATATTGGAGCGTCCCTGATAGTATCCCCTGACGGCAGAAACTATACACATAAAGAATATTGTAGGCGCTACAACAATGACCGACTCTCTTGCAGCAGCGTTTTTTGCAATGTTCACGAACCCGTCGGCAAAGATTATCATGGCCAGCGAGAAAACCAGACCGATCACAGCAAAGGAGCTGAGCGCCACGCTTCCTATGCGGCGGGCTTCTTTATGCTTGCCCAGGGCGATGGACTCGGCGACCATTTTTGACACGGCCACGGGCAGTGCCGCCGTGGAGATTGTGAGCATAGCCGTGTATATATAGTAGGCAACGTTATATATACCCGTTCCGTCCGCTCCGTAAAGATTGGTAAGCGGAATGGTAAAAAACGCGCCAATAACTTTAACGATGATACTGGAGAGCATAAGCACCATTGTGCTCTCAAAGAATCCTGTCGATCTGTTTTTTCTCAATGTTGCACCGCCTCAAAACCGATTATCTGTTCGTTCCAAAAACTCTGGGCATAACGTAGCCATAAAGCTCGCTTTTGATTTTTTTCATATCGATGGTGGTAAACTCGCCGTTTTCGTAAAGCACCTTGCCGCGCACCATTGTCATGCAGACGTCTCTGCCGCTCACCGAATAAACAACGGTAGACAGAGGATTATGTACGGGCGTAAGCTGAGGCACATCAAGATCGATCATCGCCATACTTGCGTCATATCCAACCTTGATAACTCCCAGACTTCCCTCTCTGCCCTGAGCATAAGCGCCGGAAACAGTGGCAAGCTTCAATGCTTGACAAGCATTGACCTGCTTGGGATCAAGTGTTGTACCCTTCTGCAACAGAGCGCACAGCTTCATCTCCTCGAACATATCGTGATTATTGTTGGAGCATACGCCGTCTGTGCCGACAGCAACGTTTACGCCCTTGCTCAGCATATCAGAAACTCTGGCAATACCGCTTGCAAGCTTGAGGTTGCTGACGGGATTATGAGCAACGGTAACGTCCTTTTCACGAAGTATATCCATATCCTCATCGGTCAGCCAGACACAATGAGCGGCTGTGGTGCGTGTGTCAAATACGCCTGCATCACAAAGTACACGCGCAGGAGTCTTGCCGTACTTGGCAACACAGCTGTTGTGTTCGAACTCGGTCTCTGACAGATGCAGCTGCATATTAAGGTCATACTGTTTGGCATAATCGGCAAAATCACGCCACACCCGTTCAAAGCTTGTATACTCGGCATGTATGCCGGAATCAAGCTTGATGCGGCCGTTGTCTCTGTTGTGCCAGTCTTTGCGCAGAACTTCCATCTGGATAAAAGAATTATCTTTTTCCATCTTATATCCGTCTCTGTCAAAGACCAGAGCGGCATTGGTGATATTGGCATAGATGCCGGATTCATAAGCCGCCTTTGCTACTGCAGGAATATACATATACATATCCGTAATGGATACTGTGCCGGTTCTTATCATCTCAGCTATGGCAAGCTGAGTGCCGATATATACACAGCGCTCATCCAGTTTGGCTTCTGCGGGGAATACGTAATTATGCAGCCAATCCTGCAGATTGTAATCATCGGCATAGCCGCGCAGAATGGACATGGCGGCGTGAGTATGGGTATTGACAAGACCGGGTATGAGCGCCTTGTTACGACCGTCTATGGTTCTGACTGCTCCCTCTTCGGGCTCTTTGTCGGACAAGTATGCTATCTTCCCGTCTCTGACTCCAAGATACATATTATTCTGAACGGACAGAACCTCATCGGGATTCACAACACAGATATTTTTGAAAAGAATGTCAAACATATTTCACCTCAAATAAGGCAGGCAGGCTCTGACCAGCGCAGAGAAGCTGTCCTTGGCTTTTTCGGCGGCCTCCAGAACATCAACACCATCCAGCTTGGAGTCGGGAATAATTCCTGCAGCCATATTGGTCATCAGGGATATACCCAGCACCTTCATACCGCAATGGGCTGCAACGGTAGTCTCAAATACGGTAGACATACCGACAGCGTCACCGCCAAGAACTCTGATGGCCCTGATCTCGGCAGGAGTCTCAAACTGAGGGCCTGCACAATAAAAATATACGCCCTCCTGCAGTTTAATATCCATCTCTGCGGCTTTTTTGCGGGCTGCTTCACGATACTCCTTGGTATACACATTGGACATATCACAGAATCTGGGGCCGAACTCGTCAATATTGGGACCCATAAGGGGACTTGTGCCCATAAATCTGATGTGGTCGGATATAAGCATCAAGTCGCCCACAGAATAGCTCTCATTGACTGCGCCTGCAGCGTTGGTGACGATCATCGACTGTGCGCCGAGAAGTTTGGCTACGCGCACCGGATAAGAAACATCCTGGGGAGCATATCCCTCATAGCAGTGCATACGACCGTGCATAACCATAACGCAAACACCCTCAAGATTGCCGACAACAAGCTTGCCTGCATGTCCGTCAACCGTGGATACTTTGAAATTCGGGATATCCTCGTATGGTATGACCGCTGCATCCTCTATCTCGTCCGCCATAAAACCAAGTCCCGAACCCAGTATCATAAGAATCTCAGGCTTTCTGCCGCCGATCATCTTTCTGATATACTCAGCACTCTCTATATATCTGTGCATCATATCACCTCAAAAATATAATCAGAACTTGTTTCCGCATGCCGAGCAGAATGCGTCCTCTTTTTTGCATTCCTTGCCGCATTCGGGACATACCGCTACAGTCCTGCGATATGCAATCTGCTTCTTGTTTGCCTCGATTTTGGCAAATTTCTCGTCAATAAGAGCAATCTTGTCTGTAATGCATTCGGGGTCGATCTCTTCGCCCTCGTGAGTGAGATATACCAGACGGCCGATTTCTCTGTACAGCATTTCGATATCTGTGTTGAGATCAAAGTTGATCAGGGTCAGCTTGGTCGTCTCCAGTGCCTCTCCCGCTTTTTTCGTGGCAACGCTGGCGGCATTCTCCGCAGCTTTGCTCGCCGCACAGGCCGTTATTTTTACTCTTTCCAGTACCTCTTTTACCTTTGCGTCCATTGACTGCTCTCCTTTCGTCGTTACAGTTTGATTTCCAGTTTCTTTTGTACTATGCTGTCGCTCCTGTCGATGTACTCGATAGGATATTTGGGATTGCACACGCGGACGATCTTCTGTCCCTGCTCGGAACAAAGCTTGGTTATGCCGCCTGCGCCCAACGCAACAACATCTCCGATTTCTTCCATCATACATATATTGTAGTGGGATTTTTTGTCGTTTTTGCAAAAACCTATATTTTCGAGTCCGCCTGCCGAATATTTTTGTCTGTACAGATAATACGGCACATATCCCGCTGCCGCAAGAACCTCATAGCAGGCATCGAGTTCAGCCTGGGTCAGCTCTCCACGTTTGCCGAACCGCATGGGCGAACCCTTCTTCTTTGCCAGACAATGTACGGTAATATTCTCGGGAGCGAGTTCCACCACACGTCTGACACTGTTGAGCAGGCTGTCACCGTCATCACCGGGGAGTCCTGCGATAAGATCCATATTGATCACAAAATCACCGATGCTGCGGGCCATATTGTAGGCATTGACTATGTCGGCTACGGTGTGCTTTCTGCCCACGTTCTGCAGTACGGTGTCATTCATAGTCTGAGGATTGATGCTGATGCGGCTGATATTGTTGTCCGAGAGAACCTTGAGCTTATCGTGAGATATAGTCTCGGGTCTGCCTGCCTCTACAGTGAACTCTCTGCACGCGCTCAAGTCAAAGCTCGATCTGATAGATCTGATCAGGCTGTCAAGCTGGGGGGCGGTCAGCGTAGTGGGTGTTCCTCCGCCTATATACACCGAGCCTATGCGTCTGCCCTCTCGGGACAGCATTCTGCCCGCGGCCTCCACCTCATCAAGAAGCGACTGATGGTACGGCTCAATGAGATGACCCCAGCGCACCATATCGTTGCTCACAAAGGAGCAATAGGCGCACTTGGAGGGACAAAACGGGATGCCTGCGTACAGCTGCACCTCGTCGCTCGTCAGGGAGTTTTCGGTCTCCAGTGCCGCCTCGGCCGCCGCCACACAGAGTTTTGCGCGGGACGGCGAGACAAAATATTTGTCCTCCAGCCATTTTTCGGTGGCATTGCCGTCATTCCCCTGCTGCATAAATACGCGGGCAGGCTTGGCAGGCTTGACTCCGGTCAGCGACCCCCATGCGGGAGGCTCCTCAAGATGAGGAAGCAGAGCATGGTAGAGTGCCGTCTTGACGGCATAGCTCATAACACGCTTGCCCTCTTCGCCGATTTGTGCCCGCTCTCTGCACTCGCCTACAGTGGTGCGCTCCCCTACTGTAACTCTTGCGGACGCTGTAATCTCACCGCCTGTCACAATAAGGGTGCTTATACATATATCACCGCCCTCTCCGTCGTCGGGAATATGCTTCTCGTCAGGCAAAAGTGCGATAAGCATATCCAGTACGGCGGTAAGGCGGTCGTGACCTTCTATACGGTATTTCATAATATTGCGGCGCGCATCAGGTAATTATACTGACGCTCGTGGCTGAGGAGGGTGCTCTCTCCGTGGCCGGGATAGATGGTATATTCTCCCTCAAGCTTGCCAATTCTGCGGAGGGACTGAAGCATCTCGTTGTCGTCTCCCCCGTCAAGATCGCATCTGCCCCAGCTCTCATAAAACAGAGTATCTCCTGAGAATATGCAGTCATTGCAGATGATGATGCAGGAGCCCTTGGAATGGCCGGGAGTGTTGAGGACTTTCAGCTTGAGCTGACCCAGCTCAATGATCATTCCATCCTCCAGATATCCGTCTGCGGTAGCCGCATCGTAGTTGCCTCTGTGATAGCCGGTATTTTTGACATAACGTTCCTTGAGCATAGGCTCGTCATTCTTGTGTACAAGAACCTTGGCCCCAGTCTCTCTCTGCAGTCTGGCAGCAGCAAGCAGATGGTCAAAATGACCGTGTGTGAGGATTATATACTCAGGCTTTTTGCCGTCCAGCGCCTCAAAAATACGCTCATATGCTCCGCCTGGATCGATAACGGCGCATTTGCCGCTGACTTCGTCCTCAATAATATAGCAATTGGTATAAAGCAGTCCTACTACAACTGTTTTGATCTTCATTGTATTGCCTCACTTTTTGAGCATACGCTCGGTATCCAGTATCAGTGTGACGGGGCCGTCATTGACATGGTCGATCTTCATATCTGCACCGAACTTTCCGGTAACAGGTGTGATCCCGTACTTTTTGAGCTCACTCAAAAACAGCTCGTACAGAGGTATTGCCACGTTGGGACGCGCCGCCGAGAAAAAGTCGGGCCGTCTGCCCTTGGCGCACTCGCCGTAGAGGGTGAAGTTTGACACAACCATCATTCCGCCGCCCACGTCGGACAGTCCGAGATTCATCTTTTCGTTTTCATCTTCAAAAATGCGCATTTCTGCGCATTTTTTTGCAAGATATACAGCGTCGCTCTCTTTGTCCTCCGAGCCTATGCCCAGAAGTACAAGAAAGCCTTTTTCAATGCTTCCTCCAAACTCGCCGTCTATTGTAATGGATGCTCTGCTAACTCTCGAAAGAACAGCTCTCATAAATCAGCTCTCCTCTTTTCCTTCTATACATCTTGTGACGTCATATACTCCTGCGCTCTTGCGGATACGCTGCATAAGCAAAGACAGCTGATCCCTGCCGTTTACAAGTGCGGTCAGGAAAATATGTGTCTGTCCGTCTGCGGTGTCTCTCGCGTTGAGCTCGGTGACGCCGATCTTCATATTACTGATAACCGTGACTATATCCGCAAGCACACCCGTACGGGTTTTTGCAGTAATACGCATGGCTATGCTGTAATTTTTGCGGCCTGCATCGTCATCCCACTCGGTCTTGATCCACCTGCCGTATTCGGAATCTTTGTTGAGCGAGGCACGGACGTTGCCGCAGTCCTTGCGGTGTACCGATACGCCATAGCCGCGGGTAACAAATCCGATAATGTCATCACCGGGAATGGGGCAGCAGCACTTGGAGAACTTGACCAGACAGTTGTCCAGACCTTCCACAATAACGCCGCTGTTGGAGGTTCTCTTGCTCTCCTTCTTGATTATCTGCGCCGCGGGGTTTTCTTTCAGCTTCTGCTGCTTGTTGTGTTCTTCGCGGACTCTGGCGATAATGCGGGACATTGCGATTCCGCCATAACCGATGGAGGCATAAAGTTCATCCAAGCTGGGGAAATCAAACCGCCTGAGCAGGACTGTCTGGAACTCCTTCTGGTTGAAAGTATCCCACAGAAGTCCCACTCTCAGTTCGCGCTCAAGCTCTGTTCTGCCGGTTTCGATATTCTCCTCGCGGCGTTCTTTCTTGAACCACTGTTTCATCTTTGTGCGTGCGGAGGAGGTCTTGACGATCTGCATCCAGTCACGCTTGGGGCCGGTGGACGAGGAGGAGGTAATAACGTCGACCACATCACCGTTTTTGAGGGCGTAGTCTATGGTAACAATCCTGCCGTTGACCTTTGCGCCGGTCATTCGGTTGCCGACCTGAGAATGTATTGCATATGCAAAATCTATGGGTGTAGCACCGTTGGGCAGTGAAATAACGTCGCCTTTGGGGGTAAAGACGAACACCTCATCGGAGAACATCTCGACCTTGATGTTCTTGATAAAATCCTCTGCGTCGCTGTCCTGCTGATTCTCAAGCAGCTGACGCACCCAGGCAAATGCCTCCTCGTTCTGCTGACCGCGGAGACCGTCCTTGTATTTCCAGTGGGCGGCGATGCCGTACTCAGCCATCTGATCCATCTGCTTTGTGCGGATCTGCACCTCGATGGGTACGCCGTCGTTGCCTATGACAGAGGTATGCAGGGACTGATAGCCGTTGGGCTTGGGGGTGCTGATATAGTCCTTGAACCTGCCGGGAACAAGCCTGAACAGTTCATGGATAACGCCCAGCACGTTGTAACAGTCGTGGATATCGTCTACGATAACACGTGTGGCGCAGATGTCGTATATCTCGTCAAAATTGAGATTCTGACCGTATACCTTGCGATAGATGCTGTATATATGCTTGACTCTGGATTTGATCTCAAACTCAATTCCTACGCTTTTTAGGCGCTCTGCGATAGTTCGCTCGATGGATTTGAGGAACTCGTGAAGCACGACCTTCTTGCTTGTGAGGAACTCGGTGATCTCACCGTATCCAACGGGATCAAGTATCTGCAGGGAGATGTCCTCAAGCTCTGTTTTAATGGTCTGCATACCGAGACGGTGAGCCAAAGGCGCGTATATCTCCATAGTCTCAAGAGCCTTTTCGCTGCGTTTGCGGGGGTTCCAGTACTGGTTGGTGCGCATATTGTGCAGTCGGTCGGCAAGCTTGATTATAATGACACGGATGTCTTTGGCCATTGCCAGGAACATTTTGCGCAGATCTTCCATCTGCTCTTCTTCGCGGCTGCTGTACACGATGTGACCCAGTTTGGTAACGCCGTCAACGAGCAGGGCGACCGAGTCACCGAACTCTTTTTTGACGTCGTTGTAGGTTACTGCGGTGTCCTCTATACAGTCATGAAGCAGACCTGCCTCGATAGCCTCGGGATCCATACCAAGCTGAGAGAGTATATACGCAGTCTCTACGGGATGAATAATGTACGGCTCACCGCTCTTGCGGTACTGTCCCTCATGGAGGGTACGGGCATAGCGATAAGCACGCCTGATATTCTCCGCATTGGCGGGAGTCTCAGACGCGCAGATCTGCTCGATTTTTTGTTCCGTCGCTTTGATAATGTCAGCGTCGTTCATAGGTTTTACCTCTGTCTGAGCTCTGTAAGTCTCTTGAGTGCTACAGAGCCGTTTATATCGGCTTTGCCCGAATAATTGAGAATGTTGATGTGAATATCATCATCAAGCAGGTTATAGTTAAAAATAGAAAACTCGGAGAATATATCCATACATACCAGGAATCTGCCGAGACTCAGGCTGTTGTTGGATTCATATCTGATCTTGCGGTAGATGGAACGGGCGCCGTCCATCAGCGTACCGTTTTCGGCATTGGCTTTGATATGTCTGAATACGGCTACCAGCTCGTTCTTGGTGGGGCTGAGGTGAGCCGCCATCTCACAGCTGATGTTTCTGTTTGCGGCAAACTCCAGATATGCCGCAAAGGAATCGGCATCAAAGGTTTCTTCCCTCTCCGACCACTTCAGGTCCTTGATGACCAGCTGAACGCTGTTTCTGCCGCGGTAGCTGTTTATCTCCGCAGAGAATACAATATCAAGCAGGTCGTCCTTGACGAAGGGGCAGCTCTTCATACCCATGCCGAACACAAAGCTGTAGAAGAACATACCGTTCTTGCTGAGGAGCAGCTTTATATGCCGTTCGTGGCTGATAGGTGTGATCTCCTCCACGCGCATACCGGTCATAGCAAACACGGGCTGAGAATTGCCCATACCAAAAGGCTCAAGAACGCTCAATCCCTGCACCTCTGCAACGGTAAGTTCCTGAGGCGATACAACGCAGTCAACGTTGATATAGGGTGCAGTATCGGATGCATCGGAGGACTCATCCGCATACTTCTCCAGAGCGTCGCGAAGCTGCTCCAGATTGCTTCTGTCAAGGCTGAGACCAACAGCAAGCTCGTGTCCGCCGTATTTCTCCAGCAGGTGTGCGTTCTTTTCCAGTGCGGCATAGAGATTAAAGCCCTTGATGCTTCGGCCCGAGCCCTTGCCGCTGTCACCTGTGAGTGATATGAGTATGCAGGGCATACCGTATCTGTCAGACAGACGGGAGGATACTATGCCGATAACTCCGTTATGCCAATCCTCGCCCCAGAGCACAAGGATCTTTTTGCGGGTGAGCTCGGGATGGTCTTTGAGGTGCTCGGTGATTTCGGTAAAGATGCCGTTTTCTTCTTCCTGCCTGATGCGGTTGAGCTCGCAAAGCTGATCGGCAAGAGATGCCGCCTCGCTCCAGTCATCGGTCAAAAACATCCGTGCAGCGCTGGAAGCAACGCCCAGTCTGCCTGCCGCGTTGATACGGGGCGCCATAACAAAGCTGACCGAATTGGCGGTGATAGGCTTGCTGTCAAGACCGAGCTTGCTCATCAGGGCACGGAGGCCGAGATTTTTGGTATAGGGCAGCTTTTTGAGACCGTAGGATACGATTGTGCGGTTTTCTTCACGCAGGGGCATAACGTCGGCAATAGTACCTACCGCAACAACGTCTGCATAACGCTCAAGCATATCCTCCACGGGAGTATCCTTTTCCATAGCACAAATCAGCTTGAAGGCTACACCAACGCCCGCAAGCTCTTTGAAAGGATATTGACTTCCCTCTCTGCGAGGATTGACCACTGCGCAGGCGGCGGGAAGGATCTCTTTGCACTCGTGATGATCGGTAATGATCAGCTTGAGACCGATAGAGGCGGCATATTCTGCCTCCTCAACTGCCGTAATACCCGAATCGACAGTAATAAGCAGTCTGCATCCGTCATCATACAGGGTCTTGATAGCCTGCAGATTAAGACCGTAACCCTCGCCGAGTCTGTCGGGTATGTAGTAGGTACAGTCGGCTCCGCGGGAGCGGAGGTAGCGGATCATAATGCAGGTGGCTGTGACTCCGTCAACGTCATAGTCGCCGTAGACGGCTATGCGTTCGCCATTTTGGATAGCCTCTTCAATGACGGCGATCGCCTTGTCCATATCCTGAAGCAAAAAAGGATCGGATATATTGGCGATACTGCTGTCAAGAGCGGCTTTGGCTCCCTCTGCGTCCACCACTCCCCTGGCCGTTATGACCGTCGCGGCCAAGCGGGGAATATTCAAAGACGCAGAAAGACCCTGAGCGCATACATCGTTGCGCTCGGAAATAATCCATCTTTTCTTTTTCATATAAACTCCGTATTTTATTTTTATTGATAATTATTATATCAAAAACAAGAGACATATACAAGGAAATTATATAAAAGATGTTATATAAAATATAAAAAAGTGTGCGCCTTTATCTGCGGCGCACACTTTCGAAGAATATTGGTAGTTTTTGGTCTTACATAGCGTATTTTTTGCTGAAGAACTCGAAGTCTTCGTTGAACGCTCTGTCGTTGCTGCTCTTGACCTCATGGAGATATTCATGGGTCTTGAAGCTGTCGTGCTGTACCTCGATCATTGCAACAGCTATGTTGGAGCAATGGTCGGATACACGCTCAAAGTTATTGAGCAGATCGCTGAGCACGAATCCCAGCTCAATGGTGCATTCACCGGTCTGCAGACGGTTGATATGACGCATCTTGATCTCGGCGATGATATCGTCGATGACCTGCTCCAGAGGCTCGACCTTGCTTGCCAGCGCTACGTCATTTGTCTCGAATGCACGGGTAGTCATATTGAGTATCTCGGTGATAGCGGCGGTTGCCACAGCGAGTTCACCCTTTGCCGCCTCGGAGAAGCGGATATTCTTGTCGTGCATCTCCTCTGCGACACCGACGAGGTTGACCGCATGGTCGCTGAGTCGCTCAAACTCGCCAATGGTATGGAGGATCTTGGAGACCTGACGGCTGTCGGCGTCGGACAGTTCTTTGCTGGACAGCTTGACCATAGACGTGCCGAGTTTGTCCTCATACTTATCGATCTCATCCTCAAGTTCCAGAATCTTGGCAGCTGTCTGAGGATTGAACTTGTTAATGATATCCAGACCCATCTCGATAGACTTGTGAGCCAGCTTACACATATCAACAGTAACGTTGTTGCTCTCGTAGACCGCAATAGCGGGAGTGTTGAACAGACGCTCGTCGATGAGTGCGTAGGTCTCCTGCTCCTGCTTGTTGGGGATGACCTTTTCGGCGATCTTGACAAGATGCTTGCTGAAAGGCAGCAGGATAACTGTGGTAAACACGTTGAATATACTGTGGGAGATAGCTATGCCGAAGGGGCTGACAGCCGATTCCATAAAGGGCATATTCAAAAATGCTCCGATGCCGTAGAACAGTATCATGCACACGGCCGTACCGATCAGATTGAAGCTCATATGTATGACCGATACGCGCTTGGCGTTCTTGTTAACGCCGATGCTGGAGATAACAGCGGTGACGCAGGTACCGATGTTCTGACCCATGATGATGGGGATAGCCATACCGAAGGTGATACCGCCGGTCAGCGACAGCGCCTGCAGTATACCCACCGAAGCCGCCGAACTCTGAATGATACCGGTAAACACGGCACCGACCAGAACGCCGATGATGGGATTCTTGAATGCGGTGAGTATACTCTGGAACTCGGGCATATCGGCAAGAGGCTCAACGGCACCGCTCATAAGGTTCATACCGAACATCAGTATGGCAAAGCCAACCATGATATTGCCTATGTCCTTGTTCTTGTTGCGCTTGGCAACCATAATCAGCAATATACCGATCAGTGCAAAAATAGGAGCAAAGTTGCTGGGCTTGAGGAACTTGAGAAGCAGGTTGTCGCTCTCGATACCGCTGAGGGAGAGTATCCATGCGGTAAGGGTAGTTCCTATATTGGAGCCCATTATAACGCCGACCGTCTGTGACAGGTGAAGTATACCCGAGTTGACAAGGCCGACCAGCATAACGGTCATAGCCGAAGAGGACTGGATTGCTATGGTGATGCCCGCACCGAGGATAAGACCCTTGATGGGGGTGGATGTCATTTTTCTGAGGATCTGCTCAAGCTTGCCGCCCGAGAGTTTTTTGAGGCCTGCGGACATTTCGTTCATACCGTACAGGAAGAATGCCAGACCGCCGCATAGGGTTACAATAGAGAATATATCCATATCTGTCTCCTTTACTTTTTGATTCTGTTATATAAGCTGCTGCTCATTGATAATAAGTTTGAACTGCAGACCCAGCTTCTCCGCAGCTTTGCGGCACATGATCATACGGTGCAGGAATATCTCAAAATAATCCATAATAGACCCGTAATTTGTGTCGATGTTCAGCTTGAGCTTGATGATGGTTTTTTCTTCGTTGATTTTAAGTGTGGATTTTTTTACCGAGTAGTTTACCCTGTCATGAATATCGAATGCGGTAACGTCGGCATTGCGCACGCGGGATCTGCGTACGTCGGATTTGTCGGCCAGTATAAGTGCCGCCGCGATGTGATCGACGGGCACGCCGGTACCCTCGTCATGGTTGCCGATCGCTGTGACCACCGTGGCAACGTCCTCCGGATCCATGTTGTACTCATTCAGGATCCTGAATGCCATAACGGCACCGCTCTGGGAGTGATCTGCTCTGTTGACAAGATTGCCTATGTCATGCAGATATCCGGCGATCTCGGCCAGTTCGCAGTCGTGCTCGGAATAGCCCAGAGTCTCAACGATATATCTGGCTGTCATAGCAACCTTTGAGACGTGAGGGAAGCTGTGTTCGGTAAATCCCAGCGCAAGCAGCGAGCAATCGGCCCTGCGGATATAGGCCTGAACGGCAGGGTCATTCTTCAGTCGTTCTAAAATCAAATGTAAACCTCCTTTGTACATTTGTCCTTTTTTTCATTCCTTTACATACACTATTAATATATCATACTCGATTTATTTTGTAAATAACCTATCCGCTAAGAAACAGCTAAACAATATTTTTTGACAAACCCAATTGTCTATAGTACAATAAGAAAAAAAATCGGAAGGTTTTTGTATGATATATTTTCAGTGTGACTATACCGAGGGCGCACATCCCCTCATAATGCAGAAGCTTATGGAGACCAATCTCGAGCAGTCTCCCGGCTACGGATACGACGTTTATTGCGAGAGCGCCAGATCCAAGATCCGCACCGCCTGCCGCTGCGAGAATGCAGACGTGTATTTTATCTCCGGCGGTACACAGACCAATCTCATCGCTATCGCATCTATGCTGCGTCCCTACGAGTCGGTCATCAGCGCAGTAGAGGGCCACATCTCCTGCCACGAGGTAGGCGCTATCGAAGCCACCGGACACGAGGTCACCGCGATCGTATCCGATGACGGAAAGATAAATGCACAGCAGGTACGGGAGCTGTGCTACGATTTTGAAACCAGCCCCGACCATGATTTTATGGTCAAGCCCGGTATGGTATACATCTCCTACCCTACCGAGAGCGGAACTCTGTACACCAAGCAGGAGCTGCTCGATCTGAGAGCGGTCTGCACAGAATATGATATCCCCCTCTACATCGACGGCGCACGTCTGGGATACGGACTGATGAGCCCCAAAGCCGACATCACTCTCCCCGAGCTTGCAAACCTGTGTGATATGTTCTACATCGGCGGTACCAAGTGCGGTGCATACATCGGAGAGGCACTGGTCATCAACAATGACAAATACAAATACTGCTACCGCAATCTCATCAAGCAGCGCGGCGGCGTGCTGGCAAAGGGCAGGCTGATGGGCATCCAGTTCGACACACTGTTTACCGATAATCTGTACTTTGATATTTGCAAAAGCGCTGTCAGTCAGGCTCTGCGAATCAGAAAGGCATTCGAGGATGTCGGCGTACCCATCTGGGGTACATCCTATACCAATCAACAGTTCCCCATCCTGACGAGCGAGCAGCTCAAAAAGTTTGAAGGCGAGTTTGCATACGAGTTCTGGTGCAAGCTGGACGAGGAGCGCACAGTGGTACGCTTCTGCACCTGCTGGGCAACCAAGGACGAAAACGTAGACAAGCTGATTGAGACCATCAAAACACTGTGATAATGATATACAAAAAGGCGCGGTTTGAACCAACCGCGGCTTTTTATACTTGTTATATTATATCCTGCTCACTCTGATATCCGTATCGTACTCAAAAACTCCGCAAGGCTATCCTCATCTTTTCCGATACCGTCCGGCGCTTTGACGGTAATCCAATAATGTATATTATTGCAGTCCTCCAGAAGAGCCATCCACACCGAGCCGTCAACCAGCAAGGCCGCGCCGTATATCCTCGAGCCTTCGCCATTTTTGGTCAGTCCACCGTCCACAGCATAACACCATGCATCCTTACCTGCACACAGGGCTTGACGAATTATCCTCGCGCCACCTGCTGTATAAATATCCCGCTTTGGTGAAAATATGCTGATGCTTCCGAGGTCTTTAAACAGTGCAAGTCTTGCCATATCAGCATAGGACGAGTATCCGTCAATCTCATAAAACTCCATATACGCCGTCCCATCCAGCGGATTCAATACATCAGCGGTATACTCTGCAACAATCTTAATAAAATTACCTTTAGGATCTATATACAGTCCCTCCTGATTTGCATCCTCAACGAAGCCATCAGGGATGCGGCAAATGACTCGCGGCTTTCCATCAACATCGTATACTACATTATCTCCGTAGTCTCTGCTGATCTGTATACTGTCTTTTACCACAATATTAACATCCTCGCCAACGACATCCGGATAAAGTATATTTGAACGATTAACCATAACTACTACAGTAACAATCAGTGAAATAATAGCCGCAAAACAAAAAAACGCCAAAGCGATCTTTTTCCAAAAACGAGAACCTACAGAGTCTTGTATGGCTGATGGTTGTGAATCGTCCCTTTGTTCGTCAAGCAGCTCTCCGACGGTTACATCAAATACTTTTGCAATCCGAATCAGCATATCAGAATCAGGCACAGACAAACCTTTTTCCCATTTGGAAACAGTCTGTCTGACTACAAAAAGTCTCTCCGCCAATTCTGTTTGAGATAAACCGGCGGCATTACGCAAGCCTGCAATATTATCCTTAAGCATAACGTACCTCCCGAAAAGTATGTAACTATTGTACACTTTTAGGGGTTTTCAGACAAGCAACGAATATTAACATTGGGAATAACGCTCTGCATAAACAAATAAATCCTTGCCTGCACAAGGATTAAATCAGCTGACGCTGATGAAATCTTCGGTTTTGACTCAGATGAAATTAAATCCACCCATCCGCCGTCGTGGCGGATTTCATCCCCGAAGGGGATTTCTTCGTCAAAGACGATTTCACCCACCCAAATGGTGGATTTAGTTGAAAACGACAGATTCCTGTTGGAATCTGTCGCTTTCTGGTTCACCTGTCGGGGCTTGCCCGCCTGCGGGCGGAGCGGTGGTCGGCTCTGACTGCCACCGGCAGTCATTCACTACCGACCCTTCAAGCCCCTTCTTTTTATCCTCACAAGCAAAAACAGGCCTGACGGCCTGCCTTTGCTTGTGGTGCGGATGAAGGGGCTTGAACCCACACGCCTTGCGGCACAGGAACCTAAATCCTGCATGTCTACCAATTCCATCACATCCGCGTATTTATTTGTGGCAATCAGTAAAACCGCCCCCGTAAAAGGGGGCAATTTACTTGCTACCGATTATATCACAACAGGGTACTATTGTCAATCTCAGACCTGCTCTGTTCCGCTGCCGCTGCGCGCATAGTAGAATATATATTGCTGTGCGATTCCGGCATATTCTCCAAACAGTGACGAGTCAAACTTTCCGCCGTAATATACTGCTGCTTTTTTCATCCAGGTATCCACGGGGAATGCATCCATTTTGTGCATTCCGAACAGCAGAAAACAGTCTGCGACCTTCGGACCGACACCCTCAAGTTCCATGATTTTTTTGCGGGCGGAGAGCGTATCCATCGCTTCAAGCTCTTCAAAAAAACTGCTGTTTGCCGCAACGGCTTTGGCCGCGTTGATAATATACGGCGCTCTGTAGCCGCATCTCAGCGGCGCAAGATCCTCTACCGTTAATTCTGCTAATTTGCTTGCATCTGGAAATGTGTAAAGCTTGTTGCCTTGCCATTCTATTTCGTCGCCGAACAGGGTGCACAGTCTGCCGATTATGCTCTGAATACGGGGTATATTGTTGCACTGGGATATGATGAACGAGCAAAGCGCCTCCCACGGCTCCTGCCTCAGTATCCGCAGTCCCCTGCCAAACTCCACGGCTTTGGCAGTAAAGTCATCTTTGGGCAATTTGTCGGCTACAGATGCGTAATCGGTGTCCAGATCGAAGAACCGCTTCCACAGTGCGCCGAACTCGGCGGCGTCACAATGAAACACTACTCCTTCCGGCTTTTCCTCCACGAATATGGCTTTTCCGTAAGCGACACCCAGATATCCGCCCTCATGGGGCATGAATCTGAAGCACTGACCGCAGTCACAGGTATGGCGGATATTGAAGTCTATGTCTGTAAGTATGGTTTTGTTGTCCTCTGTATGAATCTTGTACAAAAATCAGCACCTTCCTTTTGATATATTTTACTCCAAACAAGCGCTGATTTCAACTTGTTCGTATTGACTATGCAAAAAAATTGTAGTAAAATATCTTCTAATAAACATTTAAACACTAATCAGTCAACCGGAGGTGTCGCTATGCTGAATACCAATCCTGCCGAGAAGTTCCTCAAAGAGGGTATTACCTTTGACGATGTGCTTCTTATCCCCGCAGAGAGCTCGGTAACTCCCGATGCTATCAATCTTGGCACACGCATTACCAAGAACATCAAGCTCAACATTCCTCTCATCAGCGCTGCTATGGACACTGTTACCGAAGTGCGTATGGCTATTGCCGTTGCACGTGAAGGCGGTATCGGCGTTATCCACAAGAACATGACCATCGAGCAGCAGGCTGAGAGCGTGGATCAGGTCAAGCGCTCTGAAAACGGCGTTATCAACAACCCCTTCTACCTCTCCCCTCAGCATTCGCTTTTTGACGCCAATGCACTGATGGGCAAGTACCGCATTTCCGGTGTTCCTATATGTGAGAACGGCAAGCTTGTCGGCATTCTCACCAACCGCGACCTGAAGTTTGAAGAAGACTATAACCGCGCCTGCGGCGAAGTCATGACCAGCAAGAACCTCATCACCGCTCCCGTAGGCACTACTCTGGCAGATGCAAAGCGCATCCTCAGCGCTCACAAGATCGAGAAGCTGCCCCTGGTAGACGAGAACTACGCCCTCAAGGGACTTATTACCATCAAGGACATCGAGAAGGCTGTCAAGTATCCCAACACCGCACGTGACGCACAGGGCAGACTGCTCTGCGCTGCAGCTATCGGCGTTACCAATGACGTTCTCGACCGTGCTGCCGCACTGATCGAGGCAGGCGCTGACGTTCTGGTACTCGACTCTGCACACGGTCACTCCAAGAACATTATGACCTGCCTGAGCCGTGTCAAGGCAAAATACCCCAACACCCCCATCATCGCAGGCAACATTGCTACAGCTGAGGGCGCCAAGGCTCTCATCGATGCAGGCGCTGACACCATCAAGGTCGGTATCGGCCCCGGCTCCATCTGCACCACCCGCGTTGTTGCAGGCGTCGGTGTTCCCCAGATCACCGCTATCTACGATGCAGCATGCGAGGCCGCCAAGCACGGTGTACCCGTTATTGCTGACGGCGGTATCAAGTTCAGCGGCGACGTTGTCAAGGCACTTGCCGCCGGCGCAGACTGCGTCATGATCGGCTCGCTGTTTGCAGGCTGCGAAGAAAGCCCCGGCGATCTGGAGATATTCCAGGGCAGACAGTTCAAGGTCTACCGCGGCATGGGCTCCATCGCCGCAATGAACAAGGGTTCCTCCGACCGTTACTTCCAGACCGGCACCAAGAAGCTTGTTCCCGAAGGCGTCGAGGGTCGTGTTCCCTATCGCGGACCTGTCAGCGAGACAATCTATCAGCTGATGGGCGGTCTGCGCTCCGGTATGGGTTACTGCGGTACTCCCACTATCTCCGAGCTGCAGGAGAAAGCACAGTTTGTCCGCATCACCGGCGCAGGTCTCAAAGAGAGCCATCCCCACGACATCCACATCACCAAAGAAGCTCCCAACTACACCGTATCCGACTGATAAGTACATATACAAAAACTGCCACCCAAACTTGGGTGGCAGTTTTTTGTTGATTTATTGGTTTTTATTTTTTGGTGCGGACATACTTGATGGCCGACAGAGCGGCTTTTGCGCCCTCGGCTACTGCCGTTGCTACCTGCAGTGTTCCGCCGATGCAGTCGCCTGCTGCAAAACATCCCGGCAGATTGGTACAGCCGTCAGAATCTGCTTTGATAAGACCATTATCGGTCATTACCCCAAGCTTGTTTGCAAGCTCGGATGCTCCTGCAAATCCCTCTGCAACAAACAGTCCGTCAACGGTGAGGGTGCTGCCGTCTGCAAAAGCTACTCCCTCAAGTCCGTCTGTGCCAAGCAGTTCGGCAATCGGGGAGGTTATAACGTCAAACTCCGGCATCTCCTCTGCAGGCTTGCCGTTTGTTAGTACGGTGACTTTTGCGGCGACGTTTTTGAGATACTCTGCCTCATGCAGGGCATAATTACCCGATCCAAGCACTGCAACCTGCCTGCCGCGGAAAAAGAACGCATCACACACGGCACAATAGCTGACGCCCATACCCTCATATTTGTCTATATCCTTGACATCGGGCTTCTTGCGTGCATTACCCAGAGCAATTATGAGGGTTTTGCCGTCAAAACTGCCTTGGGTGGTGTGTACGGTATAGTGTCCCGCCCACTCTACACCTGTGATCTCGGCGATCCTGACTTCGGCGCCCAGTGCGGTGGCCTGATCGATACCTCTGCGCCACAGTTCGGTGCCGCTTGGAGCGTCGGTCACGCCAAAATAGTTCTCTATCTTGTCGGCCTTCTGCAATGCGCCGCCATCTTTGCCCAATACCATGACTTTGAGATTGGCACGTGCGCCGTAAATTGCCGCAGACAATCCTGCAGGGCCTGCGCCTATGATCAATATATCGTACATATTCATATCTCCTCTGCGGTCATGCGGAGCAATTCTGCTTCATCTATGACCGGTATTCCAAGTTCCTGTGCTTTGGTGAGCTTGGAGCCTGCATCCTCACCCGCTACAACAAAATCGGTCTTTTTTGACACCGAGCCTGCGGCTTTGCCGCCGTGTTTTTCTATCAGCTCCTGTGCTTCTTTGCGCGAAAGTGTGGGCAGTGTACCCGTTACCACCAGAGTTTTGCCCTCGAGGGCCGTTCCTCTCTCGGTTTTGGGCTGAGTCATATTTACCCCTGCGGCTTTAAGCTTGTCCACAAGCATCTTGGATGACTCTCTGCCAAACCAGCCGACTATATTATCCGCCGTAATGGCGCCGATATCACGGAGAGCTGTCAGCGAATCGGCATCAGCCGACGCGAGGGTGTCTATGTCTCCGTACTCTTCGGCCAATATTTTTGCGGCTTTCTGCCCTACCTGATTGATTCCAAAGGCAAAGAGCAGGCGCGAAAGGGGCTGAGACCTGCTGTCTGCGATAGCCGAAACAAGCTTGAGTGCGGATTTTTCACCCATACCCGGCAGAGCGGCTATATCCTGAGGCTGCAGAGAGTACAAATCTGCTGCGTCCTGTACAAGATTCTCTTCCAGCAGCATATCCACTATTGCGGGGCCAAGTCCCTCAATATCCATAGCATCGCGGGAAGCAAAATGTTCAAGCCTGCGCGAAAGCTGAGCGGGACAGCTGTCGCCGCTGCACCGCACGAAGGCATCGTCCTCCACCGTAGGTGCGCCGCATACGGGGCAGGTATCGGGCATAACGTATGGCACACTGTCGGGACTGCGCTGACTGAGATCGGCACGCAATACCTCGGGAATGATCTCCCCTGCCTTACGTACGATAACGGTATCGCCTATGCGGATATCCTTCTGCGCTATCATATCACGGTTGTGCAGAGTTGCTCTGGACACGGTGGTGCCGGCAAGACGCACCGGCTCAAGCACTGCGTTGGGAGTCAGCACACCTGTTCTGCCCACCTGAACGGTGATATCAAGCAGCTTGGTAGGTTTTTCTTCGGGCGGGTATTTGTAGGCTACGGCCCATCTGGGGCACTTGACCGTACTGCCCAGCACATTACGCTGAGCAATGTCATTGACCTTGATAACTATGCCGTCTATGGCAAAATCAAGAGTGTCTCTGGTGTCGCCTATATGCTCAATAAACTCTATTATCCGTTCAACATCGACGGTGACAATGTACGGGGCAACAACTTTACACCCTATCTGTTTCAAGTACTCAAGTGTGTCAGAGTGCTTGGCAAATCCCAGTTCCTCGCCGTTTTGCAGATTAAAGCAGAATACAGACAGTCTGCGGCTTGCGCACACCCTGCTGTCAAGCTGTTTAAGGGAGCCTGCAGCCGTGTTACGAGGGTTGGCAAAAAGCTGGAGTCCCTTCTCTCTGCGCTGCTCATTGAGCCTGTCAAACACACTGTTGGGCATATATACCTCACCGCGTACGGCAAGGTACTCATACTCTGTATCCACCGTAAAGGGTATATCCATTATGGTTTTGAGATTATGTGTCACGTCCTCGCCCGTAGTACCGTCACCACGGGTTGCGCCGCGAACAAACAGACCGTCTCGATACTCGAGGCATACGGACAGACCGTCGATTTTGAGTTCTACCGTATACTCGGCATCAGGGAATGCGGCTTTGATACGTCCGTCAAATTCACTGATCTCATCGTAGGAGAATACGTCCTGCAGGCTCTGCATGGGATAGCTGTGAGTGACCTCCTCAAAACCCTCAAGCACCTTGCCGCCAACCCGCTGTGTGGGACTGTCGGGCAGGGCAAACTCGGGGTATTCACTCTCCAGCTTCCTGAGCTCCACCATAAGCATATCATACTCGTAATCGGATATCTCAGGTGTATCGAAGGTATAATAAAGCTTTGCGTGATGCGAAAGCTCCTTTGTCAGCTGCTGTATTCTCTCTTTGACAGACACGTTTTTCACTTCCCAATATATTCTGCTTATATTCTACCAAAAACTCGGCCAAATGTCCAATTATTTCAGCAGAAAAGCATCCATAGCCGCACCGAAAACAACAGCTGCTGCACAACACACCATAACCAGAAAAGTGTTTTTGGCATATTCGTCGGCGTTGTTTCTGTTGTGAGTGCCGCCTCGGCGCACCGCGGACATTCCTATAGCCTGCATAGACATTATTATAACGGCCACCACCGATAATATACCGCACAGAGTAAATCCGCTGTAATATCCGCTGAGTCCATAGCTCTCAACTTTGTCAGTAAGCGGCACGGCAAACATAAATCCCCTGCAGAATGCCGATGCAAGGGCCAATACCGCACCGTATCCAAAACAGGACGACAAAAACACCGAAAGCACCGGTGCAAAATTCAATATTACCAGCCATTTAAAAAGCTCGCTGCCCCAGAGGCTGCTCAGAATAAAATACTCCGCACCCGCCGTGCGTGCGGCATAGATGCTGCCTGCCACACCGCCCAGCGCCATGACAACCGTGATTATGATCAATCTGGGAATGTTGACTGCCTCATTCCCCTCCCGTGTAATGCCTGTCCTGTTGTTCATTGTAATCACCCGTACATACTATGCACATACGCAAAAATATATTCCCCGAAGATTTTTCGGGGAATATCTGCTGTTATCGGTTGCGCTGACAGTTCTGGTTTTTGATAAAATCGCTGACTTTGGGCGGGAAGAACTCGTCGACCGGGAACTTGAAGCGCTGGAACATATCGCAGGGGTCTTCGCTGTCGCAGCTGCTTTCTTTGCTGGGCATACAGATGTCGTATGCGGGCATCAGCAGCTGGATCTCCCGCTCGAGCCGAATAATACTGAACTGGCCGATGCTGACGTACAGCTTCTTACTCTCATCCGATATCACTATCTGATCCTCAAAGCAGGAACAGATGGCTTCGGGAATGTCATTGAGCAAAGTCTCGCCGCAGGAACAGCCTTCTACGATCTTGGCGCCCAGTACAACGGGATCAACTACCTCAACCACCGCAACGGGCAGATTGGTACGCTCAAGCCCCTGAATGTCTATGCCGCCGGGCACGTAGCTGGATGTAAAAATGTGGGCGCTGCCCTCACTGCCGAACAGCACGGTGCGTTTGTCAAAAGTAGCCAGACCGCATATACGTCTGGGTCTGCCCACTCCGCTGTAAGCATCGGCTGTAACGCGGTAATAGTACTTTATGTCCACGGTATAAAAACCTCTGTTGAAGCTGATGGGCTCAACATCCAGACTTGCCCACAAAAGCTCTGCAGCCACAGGTTTGACGCTGATGGCGCTGTCAAGTATCTGCTGCGATTGGCCCGTCAGATATACTCTGATATCCTGCAGACAGTCTTTGTCCCTGCAGCTGTCATAGACCTTCTTTGTATGAATACAAACAGCCTCTCTCGGCGCCGGATTTCCGCAAATAGGCCCCGGTGAAACCTTATCAGGCATTTTATTACCTCCCCAATAGATTTGAAGTGTATAGCTTCAGTATCATTGTATTCGGGAGGGTAATATATTGTCACCCGATTTTAAGCTATAACTGATATAGGCGTTATCTATATCCGCGGCAGCATAATCAGTATATGCCCGACACCTGCAATATGGGGGCTTGGCGATTGATTTTTTTAGTGAGCGTGATATAATCGGTATTGTACTAATCAGTCGTTTTGGAGGATACCCGTTATGCAAAAACACAAGTTTGACTACCGTTGGGTGGTCGCCGCAGTATGTTTTTTGATTATCTTCACCGCCTTGGGATTCTGCTCCAGCACCAAGTCGCTGTTTCTCAAGCCGGTTACAGACAGACTTGAAATAAGCCGCAGTCTGTTTTCTGTCACCGACAGTATACGCCACGTTACCAATGCCGTGCTCAGTCTGTTCTTTGGCAATCTGGTGATGAAGTTCGGCACAAAGAAGCTTGCATGCTCCGGTCTGCTCTGTCTGTGTATCGCAATGACCATATACTCTTTTGCATCGACTGTAGGTGTATTCTATATAGGCGGATTTTTCCTCGGCGTGGGTATGTCCTGGACGGGCACAAGTCTCATAGGATACGTTATCGGAAAATGGTTCAAAGAAAACCGCGGTACGGTCATGGGATTCATCCTCGCCGCAAACGGACTGGGCGGCGCTGTCTCGGCACAGATAGTCTCCCCCATCATACACTCGGGTGCCGAGGGATTCCGCAGTGCCTACAGAGTTATTGCTCTCTGCGTGTTCATTGTATTCCTGATAGCGTTGGCTCTCTTTAAAGATCAGCCAAAAGGCGTATCTGCAGAGGGCGAAAAACCTTCTGCCTCAAAAAAACAGCCAAAACGCGCTCAGGTATGGTCGGGTGTCGAATACAAAGACGTAAAAACCAAACCTTATTTTTGGATCCTCATCCTCTGCATATTCATGGGCGGCGCCGCAACCAACACCATCAGCTCGGTATCATCGGCGCATTTCGGTGACGTAGGTCTGGACACGGCGTTTATTGCCACCGCGCTGTCCCTGCACTCGCTGTCGCTGACCGTGTCCAAGATCGCCGCAGGCTTCTGCTACGACAAGATCGGCCTCAGATTTACCTCGCTGACCATATATATCATCGGTGTTGTATCCATGTTTATGCTGGCTCTCGTTGGCCCCACAAGCTACGGACTGGCAAGCGTATTTCAGGTGCTTATATCCTTTGCCCTGCCTATCAACACCATTATGCTCCCCCTGTATGCCGCAGACATGTTCGGCGAAAAATCCTACGTCAAGATCATGGGTATGTTTGTCGCCGCCTGCACCACGGGCTATGCGGTGGGTACGCCCTTTACCAACCTGATATTCGATCTGACCGGCACATACCGCAACGTATCTATCGTGTACGGCGTGCTGATGCTCGTTATTGCCGTTGTGTTCCAGATCATACTCACCAAAACAAACAGGATCAAAGCCGCAGTTATCGCTCAGGAAAAAGCATAAAATCAATATACCAAAAAGCCGCAGGAAATCTCCTGCGGCTTTAATCATGTATGTATCAGATATAAAACGAAAGATCAATAGCGAGGTACAAAATCACTCGGTCAAAGCTCCCCGTCAGCACTCCACGGCCACTTTGATGACTCCGTCAAGCTTGCGCTCAAACAGCTCATAAGCCTCATCGATCCTATGCAGCGGATAGGTGTGGGTAATAAGCGGCTCGGTGTCAAGCTTGCCATCGGATATCAGGCGGAGTGTATCTCCGCAGTCGCAGCCGTCGACGCCGCCGGTCTTGAAGGTGAGATTCTTGCCATACATATCAGGCAGTGGCAAGGTCTGCGCCTTGTCATAGAGTGCCACCACCGTGACTATGGCATTGGGTCTTGCACAACGCCACGCAAGCTCAAAGGTCTCTTCCGCTCCCGCCACCTCAAGCACTACGTCCGCGCCGCCGTGATCACTGTTATCGCGGACAAAATCTATGCAGGCATCAGGGGTGACCGTCAGCACCTCGGGATAATGGTCGCGGATAAATTGAATGCGGTTTAAGTCCTTTTCGCACACAATAATGCGTTTTGGATGTTTGAGCATAACGCAAAGCAGAGTGCATATACCCGTAGGGCCTGCACCGAGGATAAGCACGGTATCGTCGCTGCCTATCGTGGATATTTTGGCCGCCCAGTATCCCGTGGCAAGAACGTCGCCCACAAGCAAAGCTTGTCTGTCCGACACACTGTCGGGGATCCTGTTAAGTCCCTGATCGGCAAATGGCACTCGCACGTACTCCGCCTGCCCGCCGTCGATGCGGCATCCCAACGCCCACCCGCCGTTTTGATCGGTGCAGTTGTTGACGTAACCCCGCTTGCAGAAAAAACACTCCCCACAGAAGGTCTCCACGATGACCGTTACTCTGTCTCCGGGCTTGAGATCGATGACTGCCGAACCGACCTCCTCAACCACACCTACCATTTCATGACCGACAGTGATACCCTCCACCGCTCTCGGCACACTGCCGTGCTTGATGTGCAGGTCGCTGGAGCAGATACTGGCAAGGGTGACTTTGACGATGGCATCCCGCTCATGCTGCAGGCGAGGTTTGGGCTTTTCGGTCAAAGCAAACCGTCCGTCCGATATATAGGTATAAGTAAGCATATTTGTGTCTCCCCCGGGATGTTTTGGTTTATTATATCATATAATTCTGGTTTTGGCTATTTACAAAACCACAGCGGCGCAGAATAGCGCCGCTGCGGTTTTTTCATTTCTTTTTTAAGTTCTTCAATATAACAAACAGAAAGATCACAGACAGCGCCAGTGCCAGTGCGATCCATATATATTCGGTATTCCAGTGGTCGGTACGGTAATACCGCACGGTTTGCTCACCTGAGCCGATCGAGGCAAAATAGGTATGTGACCACGAAACATAATGGGCTCTGTCAAGCAGCAGCACAGGCACGGTCAAAAGCAGATTCCGAGCGCCGTAAAACAGTACCTCACGGCGTTCTCCTCTGCGCCTGAGGATAAATACGGGCACAGTCAGGATGCTTGCGGCACAGCATAGCAATCCAAGCAAAACCACAGCCGAATACAGCGAAAACCCGTCCTTTTGGGGATTTTGCAGATAGGGTGCAAACAAGAATACCAGCGCTGCACACAGCAGCAGGCACGTCTGCAAGACGGTCATAGCATAGGCGGATGATTTTGGTTTTGGGTTTCTCGTCACTCTGCCTGTTGCGATATATTCGGCAACGCGACGCTTGAGCAAAATCCATACCGCGGCAAGGAGCAAAACGATGAACCCAAAAAACAGGGTAAAATAACTGCCAAAGCTTAACACTCCGTTAAGAAAATCCGTGTCAAAAAGCACAAGGGGCAGAGCAAGCAGCACAGATGCAACTATCCCAAAAGCCGCTCCATATGCCCAATTACCCACGGCAGCGTCAAACTCGGCACAGCTGCTCTCTCCTGCCCGTTCAAGGAGTTCACTGCTGCGGCGGACTTCTTTGGCGCGGATAACGGCGATGGTGGCAATGAGCGCTGCCGCCGCCTCCATAAGAAGCATCACGGCAAATCCGATATTGGGCCTGTAGAATCCGTAGGATATGCCAAACATACATATCACGCCCGCCGATGCCACGCAGACGGATATCATTATCAGCGTCTTCATGGAAGCCAGCGTCCTTGATATCAGATTTTTGATCTGGCGGTCGGTCTTGTGACCGAGCTTCTCGCTGTCAAGTGAGCCTGTCAGCCGCTCTCCGCGCAAAAGCTCGTCACAGCTGACACCAAACATCTCGGCTATTGCAGGTATCAGCGTCAGATCGGGAGAGCACTCGTCACGCTCCCATCGGCTTACGGCTTTGTTGGATACGTTGAGCCTGTCCGCCATTTCCTGCTGTGTCATACCGTTGGCTTTGCGCAGTACGGCAATAAATCTGCCTATTGAATTCCTCTGCACGATAGTTCCTCCTCGGTTGGGTTTATACTCATATTCTACAAT
Organism: Oscillospiraceae bacterium; assembly: GCA_045658985.1. Taxonomy (GTDB): domain Bacteria; phylum Bacillota; class Clostridia; order Oscillospirales; family Butyricicoccaceae; genus RGIG3513. Next base: position 9,333 of record JAZOWC010000049.1, on the reverse strand, counting down.
ACCGACACCCAAATAACCACCCCGCAAACCAGAAAATACTCCCGAAAAACGAGAATATGGGCTGATTTAAGTTATTTTTGTGGACTTGCAATATATCGGGGCGTTTTTCATACCTTTGACCATGGAGGTATGTTATGCTTGCATCGTTATTTTCATTTTTCAGCAGCAGCTGGTTTTTGGTACTCAGGGTCTCACCCATCGGCAACTCGTTCCCACGGCCTCTTTCGGCCGCTGAGGAGACCGATGCCATAATCAAGGCCGAAAACGGAGATACTCAGGCGCGGGATCTGCTCATACGCCACAATCTGAGGCTTGTAGCACACATAGTAAAGAAGTTTTATGCATCACGGGAGGATCAGGACGATCTGATATCCGTAGGCACTATTGGACTCATAAAAGCCGTGTCGTCATACAAATCGGGAAAGAACATCAAGCTTGCCACTTTTGCGGCAAAGTGTATAGAGAACGAGATACTGATGTATTTTCGCTCGCTGAAAAAGCAGGCCGGAGAAATATCTCTGTCCGAGCCTATTGACACAGACAAGGACGGCAACACGCTGTCTCTCATAGACATAATCAGCTGTGAGGATACTATGCTTGAGGACATTGCCGATGCCGAGCGCAGGGCGTCGGTGTTGGAGCTTACGGTTCGCAAGCTTGACAAACGGGAAAAAGATATCATAATAATGCGATACGGTCTGTTCGGCACCCCACCGCACACCCAGCAGGCCGTTGCCGAGCATTTTGGTATAAGCCGCTCGTACGTATCGCGTATTGAGAAAAAGGCGCTGGAAAAGCTGAAAAGCGCGCTGGGTGACTGATGAGCATAATCTCCCGATCCTGCCAATATACATTAACAAAGGTTATAACACGGGAGGATACATATGAAAACATCTATTCTGCGCCTGAAAACACGCAAAAAACGCAGGGCCGTCATAGTTGCCGCGGCGGCTATATGCTGCATAATCGGATTCCTGCTCACCGACAGCGGTCAGGCCGTTGCGGCGGCGGCTCTGCAGAGACAGCTGCCTATATACTGCGTCAAAAAGAGTGACAAAACTGTATCTCTGTCTTTTGATGCCGCGTGGGGCAACGAGGACACACAACAGCTTATTGATATACTTGGCAAGTACAACATCAAGGCAACCTTCTTTGTGGTGGGAGAATGGGTAGACAAATATCCCGAATCGGTCAAGGCGCTGCACGATGCAGGACACGAGATCATGAATCACTCACTTGATCACAAGTATTTTTCCAAGCTGTCCTCGGCACAAATCATAGAGGATATCAACGCCTGCAACGACAAGATCGAGGCTGTTACGGGAGTGCGTCCCACACTGTTCCGCCCGCCATATGGGGACTACAATGACAACGTTATATCCACGGTAAACTCCATAGGTATGTATCCCATTCAATGGGACGTAGACAGTCTGGACTGGAAGGATCTCAGTGCAGCCGACATACAAAAGCGTGTTCTCAAACGGGTTCAGCCCGGCTCTATCGTGCTGTTTCATAACGCCGCCAAGAACACCCCTGCCGCGCTGGGCGGTATAATCGAGGGACTGATTGCAGACGGATACAGTTTTTTGCCCATATCCCAGCTGATCTACAAGGACGATTACACCATAGATCACACAGGCAGACAAATACCGAATACCCAATAACATACGTACGCACAAGCCAACCGCCCCTGCACAGATGTGCAGGGGCGGGTCTTTTATGCGATCTTCTCGATAGATATGATGGCGGTTTTGCCGCTGCTGTTGATGCTTACGCGGGTTTTGCCGTCTTCCCACCTGTCTGACATTCCCTCACCGTAGCGTTTGCCAAGGACGGTGCGCCATTTGTCCAGATGCTCCTTGTCGGTATAGACCACGACTCGCTCAACTCTGTCGCCGCTTGAGTCCATGGTCACGGCAATATTGGAGTCAATTCCCATTACAGAGCGCTTGTAGGAGTGTCCCGCCGTGCCCGAGTTTGCCAGGCCTTCGTCAAGATTGCCAATGGTTTTTTTGAAATCATCGTACCTTGCGCCGACCATCCCGACTAAATCATCAGCCGACAGATCATCATCTTTATCAACTCTCGCCGTACAGCCCGCGAAAAAGGCGGAGACGGCTACTATACCGCATATCAAAAGAAACAGTTTTCTTTTCATTCTTTACCTCCATTCTCAGCACGGTTTTAGTTTGCGCCGGGAACGCAGGATAATCCAATGAAGTTTTAGCCAGTTATGGATGATGACGAAGCAGGGAGTTTATCTCGGCGCCCATAATAAATGCCGTCACCGTCATATTGAACCACACCATAAGCACCATAACGGACGCCACAGACCCATACAGATCGGTATAGCCGCCAAAATCATTGACGTATATCATAAAACCCACAGACAATGCATACCACAACAGCACAGCAAACAGCGCACCCGGGATATAGCTTTTGACGGGTCGCGATCGGTCATCCATAATACGGTAATATGCGCACAGTATGGCAAAAACAAAGAATGGCCCTGCTCCGTATCTGATCAAATCGGCGGCTACACCAACCCACATACCCAACTCAAAAAACAGAGCAATATAGTGATAGACATTGCGGCTGATGCCAAACAGCAAAAGCAGCAGAAATACCGATGCCATAAGTGCAAAACTGATAAGCAGAGACACAATGAGCCTGCGGCGGCTCAGAGAGCGATGCTGTGAGTATGCCCTGCGAACGGCGTAATTGAGGGATGAGATGGCTTTGCAGAGCATATACAATGCCATCACAGACCCCGCATAAAGCACAAATGGCGAGGTCATACGGTCCAAATGTCCGAGATAATCGGATATTAGCCCGTACACATCTTGGGGTAAAACAGGAAGAAATCTGTCGAGTATTTCTGACACGGGCAACTCTAAAAAAGTCACCACCGAATAGAGAAATACAATAAAAGGAAACAGCGTAAACAGCAGATAGTACGTCACCTCGGCGCTACTGCTGCTCACCCGATGGGATGAGTATCGACCGAGGAGCAACCTAAAGAATCCAGCCGGATGGTTAAACACAGACATATTAAACAAGCCACCGTTTTTGATCATAATTTAATCATTATGACAGTATTGTATGCAAAAACATGACAAAAAACAGTGCGGAAAAACCGCACTGTTTTGTATAGAGCTGAGTTTTTAGGCTTATTTCTTATCGAAATCGAAATCTTTGCCGGGGAGAACAGCGTTGAGGACGATACCGAAGATAGCTGCAAGAGCCAGACCGGTCAGGGTGATGGAGGTGCCGCCGATGGTGATGGTCAGGCCGCCGATACCGTTGAAGCCAAGACCTGTTACCATAATAACTGCGGCAATAACGAGGTTGCGGGTATTGGTGAAGTCGACCTTGTTCTCAACTACGTTTCTGACACCGATAGCGGAGATCATCCCGTAGAGGATGAAGGATACGCCGCCGATGATGGCGCCGGGAACAGAGTTGATGACTGCTGCAAACTTGGGGCTGAAGGAAAGAACGATAGCAAACAGAGCGGCAAGACGAACAACTTTGGGATCGTATACTCTGGTCATAGCCAGAACACCGGTATTCTCGCCGTAGGTGGTGTTTGCGGGGCCGCCGAACATACCTGCCAGAGCGGTTGCAATACCGTCACCGATCAGGCTGCGATGGAGGCCGGGATCTTCGATAAAGTTATCGCCTGCTGTAGCGGAGATAGCGGACATATCGCCGATGTGCTCCATCATGGTTGCAATGGCGATGGGAGCCATGATCAGGATAGCGCTGATATCAAACTTGGCAATGACAAAGTCCTGAAGGCCGACAAATCCGGCATCCTTGACTGCGCCAAAGTCGACCATACCGCAGCAGAGGGCCACGATATAGGGAACAACAACACCAAGCAGGATGGGAACGATCTTGATCATACCCTTGCCGAAGATGTTGCAGACGATGATGACGACAACGCTGAGTGCTGCCAACCACCAGCAGCCGCTTGCATTGGTAACAGCGCTGGGAGCGAGAATCAGACCGATGAGGATGATGATGGGGCCGGTAACAACGGGAGGCAGGAAACGCATAACGCGCTTGACGCCGATAGCTTTGACAAGCAGAGCAAGTACGAGGTACATAAGACCTGCAACAACAACACCGCCCAGAGCGTAGGGCAGTTTTTCGGCGCCGGTCATGGTTGCAAACTTGCCGGAATCCAGCTTGGCTACGGCCTCAAAGCCGCCGAGGAATGCAAAGGACGAACCGAGGAATGCGGGAACCTTGAACTTGGTGCACAGATGGAAGAAAAGTGTACCGACACCTGCAAAGAGCAAGGTGGTCTGGATGCTGATGGGCAGTCCGTAACCTGCGACAAGAATGGGCACCAGAACGGTTGCGCCAAACATTGCGAACAGGTGCTGCAGGCCGAGCAGGATCATTCTGGGGATTCCGAGCTTGCGTGCATCTTTGATGCCCTCTTCGGGGATGGTTGTCTGTTTCATAAAACTTCCTCCTAAAAAGATATAAAAACAGGCACTTCCACCAATCAAAGTGAAAATGCCGATAAGAAGACAGCGATGCCGTTGCAGCTTTTTCCGTAATTAAGCTTTGACACAGCTATCCCCTCCTTTTGTAACATAATACTCCATTTTGCGGCAATGTTCAAGGAAAAATTACAATTTGCGGCAAATTAAGGAAAACTGCACAAAAAAGAGGGGCGGTTTTTAGGCAATATTACTGTCAAAGCTTGCCGGAATCAAAAACAGAAACAAAATCATTGTCGCCAATGATGATATGGTCGACTACTTTGACATTGAGTGCCGCGAGAGTACGGCAAATGAGCTTTGTAGTCGAAATATCGTCACCCGAGGGAAGAGCGACTCCATCAGGATGATTGTGAGCGATAATGATGGCTGATGCCTTGCTCTGCAAAGCAACCGAGGCAACAGCCTGAACGCTGACCTCAGACACGTTGATATTGCCCTCGTGAACGATAGTGGTGTTGATGACCTTGCCTTTGTTGTCCAGGCATACAACCATAACCGTCTCAACTGTGCGGCCCACATATCTGGGCAAAAGGTACTCCACTGCCTGGCGGGAGCTGTTAATGATAACGTCTGCGGTCTTGTCGGTCATATAATATCGGGACAGCTGAGGGATCATTTTGATAAGCACTGCCGAACGCTCGCCGACTCCGGTCACTTTGACAAGCTCGCTCTCGGGTGCGTCAAACACGGCGGCAAGGCTGCCAAAGCGCTCTATAAGCCTATGTGCAATCTCATTGGTATCAGCGCGGGGTATGGAATAAAAAAGCAGCATCTCCAAAACATTGTGGGGACTGAAGGAATCCAGTCCTTCTTTGCGGAATCTGTCGTATACCCTCTGTCTGTGCCCGTCATGAATACCCATTGTATCACCTGTCAAAAAAACAATATATTTTGCGCAAAGAATGATGTATAATATATTATAAATCACAGAGGAGAGGTGGGCAAGATGAAAAAGTTATTTTTAACCATTATTTTGGTGCTTGTTCTGAGTATTCCGTGTCTTGCCGCTGAGCCTGAGGTACGCGGTGTATGGGTAAGCACGGTATATAATCTCGATTATCCGTCTCAGGCGGGCATCTCCACCGCCGATATGATGCAGGAGGCAGACGAAATAATCGACTCAGCGGCTGCGGCAGGTATGAACACGATTATTCTGCAGGTGCGTCCCTGCTGTGATGCCATATATCCCTCCGAGATTTTTCCGTGGAGCCAATATCTCAGCGGAATACAAGGACAAGCTCCCGAGGGCGGATTTGATCCGCTGGATTACTATACAGACCAATGTCACTTGAGGGGCATAGAGCTGCACGCGTGGATAAATCCATATCGTGTAACGGTTAAAAGCTTTACATCTATCGATGAGGGACTGGCCACATTATCACCACAGCATCCTGCAGCCATACATCCCGAATGGGTCAGGCTTGGCGCGGACGGCAGGCTGTATTTTGATCCGGCGCTGACCGAGGTACAGGAATTGATAGTCGACGGAGTGCGCGAGATACTGGACAACTACCCGGTTGACGGAATACATATAGATGACTATTTCTACCCCGACGGCGGGTTCGACGACTCATTGAGTTATGAGAGATTGGGCGCGGGGTACGATAATATAGGCGATTTCAGGCGTGATAACGTAAACCGAATCATAGAAGATCTGTACCGGACAGTAAAAAGCTACGGGGTCACCTTTGGAATATCGCCCTTTGGGATCTGGGCAAACGCAACTTCGAATCTGCGAGGCAGTATGACCAGCGGAGGTCAGTCATATTACGATCACTACGCAGACACGCTCAAATGGATCGAAGAAGGCTGGACAGACTACATTGCTCCACAGCTGTACTGGGAAATCGGCGGCAGTGAGGGTGAGTTTGAGACTCTGCTTAAATGGTGGCGTAATGCCGTGGACGGAAGCGGCGTGGACCTGTATATCGGAATAGGTGCCTATCGGGCCATAGATGCACAACCGTCATCAAACTGGTATGAGGGAAAAGAAATAACCAAACAGCTGGATATGATAGATATATACGGCAAAACCGACGGCGTGCTGTTCTTCAGGCAAAAATCACTGGATGGATGCTCCCCTCTGCACGAGCATATGTCGGACAGGTACACCTATCCAATGCCAATAATCGGTAAACCCATATTCTACGACGATCAGAATGTTTTTGGTATACTGTCCCCTGCCGTCAACGGGCGCGCCGTAGAGAATAACCATATTTCTGTGGAGTGCACTGGATACAGCGGAAGCGGAATTTATTCGATGACAGAGGATAATTTTGCGGCATTGGGACTGCGAAAATTCAGATATACTGCAGGGTTGATGATAGAGAACTCCCCCGCTGTTACAGTAATCTGTGAAAATAGCAGTCTTGTATCGGTGAAGATTGTATGTATCGACCCAATTGACTCGTCAAGCAGGGCATCCATAACCGACATCGAATGCCACACAACGCCGGAATACACTGCTATAAGCTTCTTTACCGATTCAGCGGTGAGTGCAAAATGCTCCAGATCCGGCAAATATCTGACACTTGATATTGCTCCCTGCCGTCGAGGCATACTGTTTGAGTGCGATGAAATTGACTATATGGTGACAGAGAACAAGTCATATAATGTAAGATATGTTTTTGCATTAAAACGCGAAACAACCGACTGCTATATCGAAGAATATGACGATCGGATCATACTGTATCTGAAATATTAAAATCAACAACAATAAAGGTCTGTGAATACAGACCTTTATTGTTTGCTGTGAGCAAACATCAAGCTAAATAAAGATAAAAAAACAGAGAGCCGAAGCTCTCTGTTTTTATGTTGGAATATTAATTACTCCTGGATGTCGATAACAACGCCGGAACCAACAGTTCTGCCGCCTTCACGGATAGCGAAGCGGAGACCCTTCTCGATAGCGATGGGGGTGATCAGTTCGACCTTCATGTCAACGTTGTCGCCGGGCATGCACATCTCGGTGCCTTCGGGCAGATTGATAACGCCGGTAACGTCAGTTGTACGGAAGTAGAACTGGGGACGGTAGTTGTTGAAGAAGGGGGTGTGACGGCCACCTTCGTCCTTGGACAGAACGTAAACCTGGCCGGTGAACTTGGTGTGGGGCTTGATGGAGCCGGGCTTAGCCAGAACCTGGCCGCGCTCGATTTCCTTCTTGTCAACGCCACGCAGCAGGGTGCCGACGTTGTCGCCTGCCTCTGCATAGTCCAGCAGCTTACGGAACATCTCGATACCGGTAACGGTGGTCTCCTTGATCTCCTCGTCCAGGCCGACGATCTGGACCTTGTCGCCCAGGTTCAGCTGGCCACGCTCAACACGGCCGGTAGCAACGGTGCCACGACCGGTGATGGTGAAGACGTCCTCGACGGGCATCAGGAATGCCATGTCAGCCTTACGGTCGGGAGGGGGGATGTACTCGTCGACTGCGTCCATCAGCTCCTTGATGCAAGCATAGTCGGAGTTGGAGGGATCGTTGTCCTCGCAGGTCAGTGCCAGCAGAGCGGAACCCTTAACGACGGGCAGATCGTCGCCGGGGAACTCGTAGGTGGACAGCAGCTCGCGGACTTCCATCTCGACCAGCTCCAGCAGCTCCTCGTCGTCCATCAGGTCAGCCTTGTTCAGGAAGACAACGATTGCGGGCACGCCGACCTGACGAGCCAGCAGGATGTGCTCACGGGTCTGAGCCATGGGGCCGTCGGTAGCAGCGATAACCAGGATAGCGCCGTCCATCTGAGCAGCACCGGTGATCATGTTCTTGATGTAGTCAGCGTGGCCGGGGCAGTCAACGTGAGCGTAGTGACGTGCGTCGGTCTCGTACTCAACGTGAGCGGTGTTGATGGTGATGCCGCGCTCGCGCTCCTCGGGAGCCTTGTCGATTGCGGAGTAGTCCTGCATCTCAGCCTTGCCCTGCATTGCCAGGTACTTGGTGATAGCAGCGGTCAGGGTGGTCTTACCATGGTCAACGTGGCCGATGGTACCAATGTTAACGTGGGGCTTAGTTCTTTCAAACTTCTGCTTTGCCATGATTGAAAATCCTCCTCAAAATTTCAGGTAAAAGGTTTTACTGAATGAGATTCTGTTGCATCTCTCATTGTACAAGAAATTCTTGAAAATTACAATGGGAAACTGCAGAAAATTCAAGCAAAATTCAAGCGACTCGATTACTGAGCTGCGCCGTTGCGCTTTTCAACGATCTTGTCGGTGATGGACTTGGGAATCTCCACATAGCTGTGGGGCTCCATGGAGTACTGGCCACGGCCCTGAGTACGGGAACGCAGGTCAGTTGCGTAGCCGAACATCTCGGACAGGGGAACCAGTGCGTCGATCTGCTGTGCACCGGGACGAGCTTCCATGCCCTGGATCTGACCACGGCGGGAGTTCAGGTCGCCGATAACGTCGCCCATGTAGTCCTCGGGGACGATGACGGAAACCTTCATGATGGGCTCCAGCAGGCAGGGGTTTGCCTTGCGGCAGGCTTCCTTGAATGCCATAGAACCGGCAATCTTGAATGCCATTTCGGAGGAGTCGACCTCGTGGTAGGAGCCATCGTACAGAACGACCTTGACGTCCACGACGGGGTAGCCTGCCAGGATACCGGCCTGCATTGCGCCCTGGATACCAGCGTCGACTGCGGGGATATACTCCTTGGGGATTGCGCCGCCAACGATCTCGTTGACAAACTCGTAACCCTTGCCGGACTCGTTGGGCTCCAGACGGATCTTGCAGTGACCGTACTGGCCCTTACCGCCGGACTGACGGGCATACTTGGTGTCCTGCTCGACAGACTTGCGGATGGTCTCCTTGTAGG
>JAZOWC010000048.1:0-35620 GCA_045658985.1 Oscillospiraceae bacterium | reverse complement strand
GCTCAAAGGTGAGTTTGTCCTCACGGGTTTTGAGCTGTACCGTATAAACGAGTACGTTAAGGAACATTTGGGGTGGTCTCCGTTTCTGTTTTGGGCCTTGTACTATATAAACGTTTGGGAAGGGCGGTTTGTGACACGGGTGGGAAATATTTTTTGCAGAGGCTTGGCTTTATCCCCTCCGTCAGCTACGCTGACACCTCCCCTTGCAACAAGGGGAGGCTTGGAGGGGGCGGGAGCGGGAAGGGCGGTTTGTGACGCGGGGATGGGAAAAATATTTTTGAGGTAATAAGTAATAGGTAATAGTGAAAAGGTGTGGTGTCGCCGGTGGCGACCGATCTGTGAGGGCGGCAGGAGCAAGCCCCTGCCCTACTTGGCGTGGTGCGGAAGGTGCGCGAGAAGGGAAACAAGGGTATCATTTATCCCCTCCGTCAGCTACGCTGACACCTCCCCTTGCAACAAGGGGAGGCTTGGAGGGGGGGAGCGGGAGGGTCTGCTTGTTTGTAAAGTCAATATTGTGTATCCAGAGGTTTCAGTTCCGCCATATTCTTCTGCTCTTTAATATATTGATACAAGTCTGCGCGGGCGGTCATCATATAGGGAGTCAGCCACAGACTCAAAATAGTGGCTAACACAAAAGCCAGCAAAATCATACCTGCTTTCAAAAGCGCCAGAGCACCAACCGCCACAACGTACCAGCCGATAAAGCTCAAATCAAGCAGGAAGATACGCAGTTTGTATTCATTGGTCAGTTCTCTTGAAAGCTGTCGGGCCTCTTTTACGCTGAGCCCGGGTTTTTCTGCCATAATAAAGGGCGCCATACTGAGGGAATACCATTTGATGATTCCCGGAACAATAAACAGCAGTCCCCACAGCAAGGAAAGCAGCCTGCAGCTGTAATACAGCCAAAAAGACTTGCCGTAATACTCAAAGCCTTTCCACAACTGCGAAAACTCAGGCTTTATGCCCTGCTGCAAAGTAAGAGCAACACTGCTCAGTCCTATAACAAATGCCGGCGCGATGAGCGGAAATGCAAAATCAATGACGATATTATGCACTATCATGATCAGCGCCACGATTCCCAAGTGTCTGCCTATGGATTCGGCAGCTTCCGATTTGTGTTCTCTGATAGTCATCCTTTATCCCTCCTTTGTTATCTGATCGATATGCCTTCGACTACGCGGAAGAGTTCTTCTTCGCTGAGTGTGGAGCTGAGTGTAAAATATATTCCTTTGTTTTCGTACGACCATACCCAACGCAGGACTTTTTCGTTAATGCCGCTTATCTCTGCCGGTACACCCCACACCCAAACACCGTCATCTGGATCATAGGTTTCTTTCAGCTGAGTGGGGACATATCTTATCTCTATCTGCTGACCATTATCGCGGTTTATCAAAAGTGCATAACCGTCCCAATTATAGTATTCTCCTACAGACCTGCCAATGGTGTGGTTGAACGCTATCTGATACTCCTGCTCGATTTCGTCAGAAAATACCAGTTTAGGCGTTCTTCCGTATGGCGGTTCACTTTCGGTATTCCAGAACTCATCTACGGCAGTTGCTATCCTGTCATAATTAAGATAGGTGTATACCATCGACAGCGCCACGAGCAGGGTCAATATGACGGCGAGGAGCATTTTTGTCTTTTGCCACAGGCGGTAGCGGCGCTCTTTGAGCAGAGTGTCCGACATACGGGCGCGCATACGGTCGGAGAAGATATGCAGATCGTCACAGACGTCGGTATTTTTCAGTTCGGCGCAGGCGTGCAACATCTGCTGCTGCAGGCTTTTGTCATCAAAGCGGAACTTGCTGCTCATACTGTCTCCTCCTTTGCTTCCAGTTTGTCGCGCAGCTGTTTTTTGGCTCTTTCGGCAAGCTTGCGCAGAGCATCGGGATTGATGCCCATGATTTCGGCAGCTTCTTTGGACGAGTAGCCGTACACGTAGCGCAAAATCAGCACCTCACGGTGTGCGGGGCTCAGACCTGCCAGCGCTATGGAAAAGGCGGATTTCTCGCTGAGATCGCAGCTCAGGCTCGACAGCTTTTCCAGCTCGGCGGAGGGAGCAAAATGCGCCCGTGAGCGGATAATGTCCAGCGCCTTGTTCTGTGCAACGGTGACGAGGAAGGCGTACAGGCTGTCGGGGGGAGCTTTTTTGAGGCGGGCGGTGTGCCTGACCAGCGACAAAAATGCCTGATGCACGGCGTCCTCGGCGTCCTGCTCGTTGTTGAGTATTCGGTTGGCGGCGCGATACATACTGTCGCGATAGTCCAGATAGATACGCTCAAAGGTGAGTTTGTCCTCACGGGTTTTGAGCTGTACCGTATAAACGAGTACGTTAAGGAACATTTGGGGTGGTCTCCGTTTCTGTTTTGGGCCTTGTACTATATAAACGTTTGGGCAGGGCGGTTTGTGACACGGGGTGGGAAATATTTTTTGCAGAGGCTTTCACCTCATCCACCGCTGACGCGGTACCCCTTCTCCTGTTGCGGTGCCCGAAGCAGCCGTCGGGCTTACGCATTCCCTCGGCTGCCTTCGACCGCGGCCACTCGCTCAGGTCGCTTCTTCTGCCACTGGCAGCGCTCCCATCGCTCCCCTCAAGGGGAAGGCTCATGCGGGAACGGGAGGGGCGGTTTGTGACGCGGGGGAGGAAAATATTTTTGATGTAATAGTGAAGAGGTGCGGTGTCCTGCAGACCGATTAAACAGCGCTCTCTCCCTCAGTCATTTTCTTGCGAAAATGACAGCTCCCTCCCGGAGGGAGCCTTTGCAGGCGGGGGAAACATTATAAAAACCCGTCCGTGGGCGCAGCTGTGCCGTCGGACGGGTTTGGGTTCAGTCTTCGGTTTTGGGGGCGTGTTTCAGCACGTCGTCGGGGATGGGCGGACGGTCGATACACAGACCGTTCAGGCAGCGGTCACACTCCATGGCGGGGTAGGCACACTGAGGGCAGAAGGTAAAATCCGACGGGCTCTCATAGCCGCAATATTTGCATCTCATACAGTCATCTCCACAAGTTTAGTGGCTTTATTATAACATATCGTTGATATTCCGTCCATATCTGTGCTATGATTTATGTGCAGAAAAGGAGGTTTTATTATGCTGTGCAGGATAATTTCTTCACTGGAGAAGTGTTTTTTGCAAGAAAGCATCTTCCAAAAACCCGAGTACAAAAAAGCCAGTATGCTGAAAAACGAGATTTTCCATTTTGGTATATGCTATCAGCTGAAGACTGACCACCCCGGCAGCAAGGGATTCTATACCGCCGAGCTGAGTTCACCAATCGCCGATTATATCCGCATCAGCCGTGTACGTCACGTGCCGGTTGAGCTGCCCGTATACAAAAGCTTTGACTCCGACTATCTCAGCACCAAACCCGGGCTGTACCCCGATCTGCTCATCCCCTATACCCTCGGCGGGCGTATGTCCGTGAGCCACAATCTCCAGTCGCTGTTTGTGGAGATAGATCCCCGCTCGCAGGTGGCGGCGGGCGTGTATCCCGTACAGATAGAGTTCAGAGACGACACGGGCGAAATTGCGGCTCAGGCAGGCTTTGAGATAGAGATCATAGATGCCCTGCTTCCCCCTCAGACCCTGATCAACACCCAGTGGTTCCACTGCGACTGCCTGCAGAGCTACTACGGCACGGAAGCTTTTGACGAGCGGCATTGGACGGTCATAGAGAACTTTTTGCGTACCGCCGTCAAAAACGGCATGAACACCGTGCTGACCCCTATATTCACTCCCCCGCTGGACACCGATATAGGCCGCGAGCGTCCCACCACCCAGCTGGTGGATATAACCGTGACCGACAGCGGCTACTCATTCGGCTTTGACAAGCTGGACAGATGGATAGATACGTGTGAGCGGGTCGGAATCAGGTATTTTGAGATAGCGCACTTTTTTACCCAGTGGGGAGCTTTTCACGCGCCCAAGATCGTGTCAAAGGTGGGCGGCGAGACAAAAAAGATCTTTGGCTGGGATACCGACTCCTGCTCGGGTGAGTACGCAGGCTTCCTGCAGGCGCTGATCCCCGCTCTGCTCCGACACCTCAAAGCCCGCGGTGTGGACAAGCGCTGTTTCTTCCACGTGTCCGACGAGCCGAAAGCCGAGCAGCTTGAGCAGTACGCTGCCGCGCGGGCCATCGTTGCACCGCTGCTTGAGGGCTACACCATAATGGATGCTCTGTCCAACTTTGAATTCTATGACAAGGGCGTTGTTGAGCATCCCATCCCCTCAAACAACCATATCGAGCCGTTTCTGGAAGCCAAGGTGCCCGATCTGTGGACCTACTACTGCTGCGGCCAGACCAAAGAGGTGTCCAACCTCTTCATCGCCATGCCATCCGCCCGTACCCGTGTGATGGGCATGCAGATGTACAAGTATGACATCGCGGGATTTTTGCACTGGGGGTATAACTTCTACTACAATCAGCGCTCCCACGATCTCATAAATCCCTATCTCTGCACCGACGGCGAGTATTTCGGGCCTGCGGGGGATGCTTTTTCGGTGTATCCCGCTCCCGACGGAACCGCCTACGAATCGCTGAGGCTGCCCGCGTTCTCCGACGGCCTGCAGGATATGCGAGCCATGCAAAAGTGTGCTCAGCTGTACTCTCGGGAGTTTGTGATCAAGCTGATGGAGGAGGGTACAGAGCCCGTAACTTTCTCAAGCTATCCCCGCAGCTCAGGCTGGCTGCTGACCGTGCGTGAAAAAATAAATGCCGCCATAAAAGCGGCAAAATAAAAGAATTGGGGCGTTCTGATGAACGCCCCAACACTTATAGTATAGCACAGCAGAAATGCCAAGTCAATGATTTTTGGGATGGTTCGGATAATTTCTACTTTTTGCACAAAAAGGCTTTTAAAAGCTTGTGAAAGTTCACATATTGCAAAATCCCGAAATCTGTGCTACTATATAGACACAGAAAGGGTGAGACCAATGTACTAAAAGCCACCCGGTTCTGAAAAACAGAGCCGAAGGGACTCAAGGCTCAAAAAAATATCTTCCGATAACATAGATTTTCAGGGTAACAACTCACGGGAATTGAAGGCGGAAGCAATTCCGAAAACATCGGGCCGAGTCCAATACAGCAGAAAGAGAGGTTAATCATGAGAGATCCCAATATTTCAGAAAAATGACCCTTGACTGTGCCAAACCTGCCGGTCAAGGGTCATTTATTTTTTTGCAGTTTTGTTGAGTGCGCATCCCGCGGGCGGGATGCTTTTTTGTTTTTTGGGGTGCCTGCACGGGGCAGTCGACTTGAAAAACTGTGAGCGCGGGTGTATAATCGGTATGACAAAATCAGGAGGTTATTTCTATGGCTCTTTTGCATATGCATCTGTACTCTGCGGCGCTGGGCAGCGCTTCGGAGGTCAACATAATCCTGCCCGAAAATCCCAAAGGCGTGCTGCCCATAGGTCAGCCCGAGGCAACCTACAAGACTCTGTGGCTGCTCCACGGCCTCAACGGCGATCACAACAGCTGGCTCCGCGAGACGGCTATCGAGGCATACGTCAAAAAGTACCGTATCGCCGTGGTTATGCCCAACGTCCACCGCAGCTGGTACACCGACACCTGCGATGAGGTCAAATACTTCACATACATCACAAAGGAGCTGCCCGAGATGCTCCGCAGTTATTTCAGGGGCATGAGCGACAAGCGTGAGGACAACTATATCGCAGGTCTCAGTATGGGCGGCTACGGCGCTGTCAAGGCGGCTCTCACCTATCCCGAGAATTATGCGGCTTTTGCCTCCCTCTCCGGCTCGCTGGACATTACCCGACGCGGCAGGAGCATCAACATCCCCGAGTGGCGCAGGGTGTTCGACTACAATCTGCAGTCGGGCGAGGAGCTGGCAGGCACTCACCATGACGTATTCGCGCTGGCCGAAAAAGCCATCCGCTCTGGCAAAGATCTGCCCAGATATTATCAATGGTGCGGTGTGGACGATGAGCTCATCAAGGTCAACCGCCGCTTCCACGACCATCTGGCAGAGCTGGGCTTTGAGCACGTGTGCGAAGAAGGCCCCGGCGACCACAGCTGGCCATGGTGGGACGAGCACATCCACGACGTGCTCAGATTTATGTTTGGAGAATAAGCAAAAGGTCCGTCCGCCGATTGTGCGGATGGACTTTTTTTACAATTTTTTGTGCTTATCTTTGCTTTACTTTGACCATGCAAAGTGCTATATTAAGAATGCAATAATTCTCCGTAAGAGGTGCTGTTTTGAAAAGACTGTTTATTATATTATGTATGCTCTGCCTGCTCTGCGGCTGCGGCCGCGCAGACACCCCGCCCGCTCCCGTGGCGCCCGACACCCCTCCCACTCCCCCGGTACCCGTTGATCCCGCGCCGGTCGATCCCGCGCCGATTGATCCTACTCCGGTTGATCCTACTCCGGTTGATCCTACTCCCGCCGATCCTCAGCCTCCCGCTCCTCCCGTTGAGCCTGAGCCTCCCACACCGAGTGCGCCGGTTTATCCCGATATTTCGGGGTTTGACCGGTCAAACAAAACTATCGTATTCACCCTCGGCGGCGCTCAGCTGATAAGCACAGACGGTGAGACCGCCCCTATCGATTCCGGTGTGAGCCTGATCACGGTGGGCAAGGTTGACTCCTACGCTGTTATTCTGCGCAGCGGCGAGCTTTATCTCGCGCCCGCCGAATGCATCACCGACCAAAAGCCTGCCGCGGCTATAGATAAGCAGGCGCAGTTGGGCGGCAGCTTTTATCCCGGCAATAACAAGACGGTGGTCATCGACCCCGGTCATCAAAACAAGGGCATGAGCGAAAAAGAACCCAACGCCCCCGGTTCGGATATAATGAAGGCCAAGGTGGCCTCGGGCACTCAGGGGGTTGCCACGGGTATTGAGGAGTACAAGCTCAATCTGGCGGTCTCCCTGTTTTTGAGAGATGAGCTTATTGAGCGCGGCTACACGGTGGTCATGATCCGCGAGAGTAACGATGCCCGCATCAGCAACGCCGAGAGGGCCGTTATGGCCAACGATTACGGCGCGGATGCATTCATCCGCGTACATGCCAACGGCTCCAGTAACCCTGACACAAAGGGCGCCATCGCAATATTCCAGACTATCTCCAACCCCTGGTGCGGCGATCTGTATGCCCAAAGCCGCCTGCTCAGCGAGACGGTGCTCAAGCATTATTGCCTGAGCTCCGGAATAGAAAACGACGGCAACTGGGAGACCGACACCATGACGGGCATCAACTGGACCCGTGTGCCCGCCACCATAATCGAGCTTGGATATATGTCCAACCCCGACGAGGACAGACTGATGGCAACGGAGGAGTTCCATGCCGCGGCGGCAGAGGGCATAGCCGAAGGCATGGATCGGTATTTTGAAGCAGCAAAGGACTGACGAATCTAAAATGTTAAAAAACAGCAAACCCGCAAGATACATCACCGCCGTGCTGTGCGGCGCATTTGTGGCATTCGGGCTCTATCAGGTGCACTCGCTGTCGCAGGTCACCGAGGGCGGCGTGCTGGGGCTTAATCTTCTGCTGGAGCACTGGCTGTCCATCTCGCCGTCGGTCACCAACTTTGTGGTGACGGCCGTCTGCTACCTGCTCGGACTCAGGCTGCTGGGCAAAGATTTTATACTCTGCTCGGCATTTGCTATCGGGAGCTTTTCGGTGTCCTACCGCATATTTGAGCAATATGACAGGCTGTGGCCTCAGCTTGCCGACCATCCCCTGCTCGCCGCAGTTTTGGGTGCGGTGTTCGTGGGCGTAGGTACGGGAATATGCATCCGCGCAGGGGCCGCCATCTGCGGCGACGACGCGCTGGCAATGTGCATCTCACACCTGACGGGACTCAAGATCCAGTGGGCATATCTCATCACCGATACCGTGGTGCTTGCGCTTTCGGCAACCTACATTCCCCTGAGCCGACTGATGTATTCGGTGATCACGGTGGTGATCTCGGGGCAGATAATCGGATTTATTCAGCGCATTGGCATAAAAAAGAAAGAAAAGGAGTATACGCACAATGGATAAGATGCTCGGCGTAATGCTTGACTGCTCCCGCAACGCCGTTATGAGCGTACAGGGCGTCAAAAACTACGCAAACATAATCGCAAAAATGGGGTACAACACCCTGATGCTCTACACCGAGGATACATACGAGATACCCTCCCAGCCTTATTTCGGGCATCTGCGCGGCAGATTCAGCCAGCAGGAGCTGCGTGAGATAGACGCCTACTGCGCAGGCATAGGTGTGGAGCTTGTGCCCTGCATACAGACTCTGGCACATCTGGAGAATATGTTCAAGTGGTACACAGAGTACGAGGACATCCGCGACTGCGACGAGATTCTGCTTGCGGGCGAGGAAAAGACCTATAAGCTGATCGAGAGCATGATAGAGTCCTGCGCGCAGAGCTTCCGCTCGCGCAAAATACACATCGGTATGGACGAGGCCTACTTTGTGGGTCTGGGCAAATATCTCAAAAAGCACGGATTCTCCGACCGATTCAACGTGATTAACGACCATCTGCACCGTATCTGCGAGATCACCGACAAATACGGCTTTGAGCCTATGATATGGAGCGATATGTTCTGCAAGCTGGCACTCAACACCAACAACCAGTATGCAGACGTGGACACCGAGGCCATACTGCAGAAGGCTCAGCTGCCCGAGAACATCACTCTGGTATACTGGGACTACTACAGCACCGATTATGACCGATACGTGCGTATGATACGCACCAACAAGCTGTTTGGCCGCAAGGTGGTCTTTGCGGGCGGTGCGTGGACGTGGAAGAGCTTTGCCCCCCGCAACTGCTACAGCATCGAGGCCACCCGTGCCGCTCTGCGCGCCTGCCGCGACGAGGGCGTGGACGGTGTGCTTATGACCGTATGGGGCGACGACAGCACCGAATGCTCCCGCTACAGCATACTGCCCACGCTGCAGCAGGCTTCTGCCGCGTTGGAGGGCATCAACGACGAGGGCGAGATCAAAGCCCGATTCGAGCAGGCGGTGGGAGCAGACTACGACAGCTTTATGCTCTTTGACGAGATAGACAAGGCGCAGATCGATCCCAAAGCATATTTCGGCAAGTGCTTTTTGTACAACGATCTGCTGCTCGGCACACGCAATTATCTGTGTTCGGACACCGACCGCGAGTATTACAGCGCGCTTACGGACAAGCTGCACAACGCCCCCCACAAGGGTGAGTTTGAGTATCTGTTTGACAGCTACGAGTGTCTCTCAAAGGTGCTTGAGCTCAAATGCGATCTGAGCGTGCGCATCAAGCGGGCATATCAGGAGTGTGACATTGCTGCACTCGCAGAGGCCATCCGCGACTGTGAAAAGGTCCTGATGGGGCTCAGCGATTTTTATGATGCGTATCACGTGGCGTGGATGCAGGAAAACAAGCCTCACGGACTTGACGTGTTTGATATCCGCATAGGCGGACTTATGCAGCGCATCGTCAGCTGCAAGACCCGCCTCGAGCAGTTTATCAGCGGCGAGGTCGAGTCAATCCCCGAGCTGCTCGAGCCCGATCTGCCCGCTCCCAACGGCGGCGCGCACTGGCACAGAATAAGCTCGCCCAACCAATTCACCTACGGAAACTGAGGCGCTGATGCTATGAATATACAGATTTTACAGCTTATAGAGGGCGCACGGCAGGCAAGAGGACTTGCCGTGATCATTGACGTGTTCCGCGCCTTTACCGTGGAATGCTATATGGCCAACAACGGGGCACAGCAGATCTATGCCGTTGGCAGCAAGGAGCTGGCATACGCCTGCAAGGAAAAAGACCCCTCCTGCCTGCTCATCGGCGAGCGCGAGGGGATCAAGCTGCCCGGATTTGACTACGGCAACTCACCCAGCGAGGTGCAGCAGGTGGACTTTGGCGGCAAAACGGTAGTCCACACCACCTCTGCAGGCACTCAGGGGGTAGACAACGCCGTCAATGCCGACGAGATAATCACCGGCAGTCTGTGCAACGCCAAGGCTGTTGCCGAGTACATCCGCCGCGGCGGCTACGAGCAAGTGTCGCTGGTGTGCATGGGACTGGGCGGCAAAGAACCCACTCAGGAGGACACCCTCTGCGCCGAGTACATCAAAAGCCTGCTTGAGCGCGGCACTATCGATCTGCAGGGACGTATGTTTGATCTGCGGTACACAAGCGGTGCAAAGTTTTTTGACAAAGACAGACAGCATATATTCCCCGAGGCGGATTTTCACCTCTGCTGCAAGCCCGATGTGTTCAACTTTGTCCTCCGCGCCAAAAAAGAAGGCTCGCTCTACCGCATGGAGCGTATAGACCTGTAACCCAAACAACCGAAATAAAAATCCCGCCGCGGCCATTGAGACTGCGGCGGGATCATCAATATATGGGTTATTTGTGGGGAGTGCTCAGGTCACACTTCTGATACACCGAGACTATTCCGCTGTGGGCGGCCAATTTTTCAAACAGCATCTGGCGGCGTTTGACCCCTCTTGCTCCGCCCAGTTCGGCGTGGAAGGTGATGGAGAACACACCGTCGTCGTTTTTTTCGGCAAGCAGCTCGCCGATCTCCACGCGGCATTCTTTGGCACAGTCGTGGAGCACGCGCAGGCCGACCGTCACGTCGTTGGTCTCCAGACAGTAGGAGCAGCGGTCGCCGTGAGCGCCAACCAGCTTGTTCTGCACTACTTCAAGCAGGGTCAGGGTGATAAAGATAAGTACCATTCCCACCAGCGCCACATAATAGTAGCCGGCGCCTGCGGCTATGCCCAGACAGGCCACCGACCAGAGGCTGGCGGCGGTGGTGAGGCCTTTGACGCTGGTGCCTTCACGCATGATTGTACCCGCGCCCAAAAAGCCCACGCCGGTGATGACCTGAGCGCTGAGACGGGCAGGGTCGGGATTGGCACCGAATGCCGAATAATGGGCAAACAGCATCTGTCCCACCACCATCACCGAGCAGGCGCCGAGTGCGACCAGTATATGGGTACGCATACCCGCAGGACGGTTGGTGTACTCACGCTCGGTACCGATGACGAGACCTACCAGCATGGCGCACAGAAACCGCAGAGCCACGTCCAGAAATGACAGTTCAAAAGATGACGTGTTCATCAATATATTATAGGCGGTATCCATAATAACCCCTCCGTTGTATATAATATTTCAACATTGTACTCTCCCGTGCACAAAAAGTCAACGATAATTTTGGGATTTTTTGTATTTTTTCACAAATATATATATGCCAACCTGCACCCATATTGACACTCATGCAAAAGGTGATGTTGACAAAGCCGATAAAAAAGATGCATAATTCTCATAAGAAAGATTGCGTTGAAAGGAAATATAATTTATGTTTTCTATCAGAATTGCCGAAGAAAAGGATCTGCCCGCTCTGACACGGATATATAACCACGAGGTATTACACTCGGATGCCACATTCGACATCACTCCAAAAACCGAGGACGAGCGGCTACAGTGGCTGAAAAAACACAACATACAGAATCACCCCCTTATAGTTGCCGAGGAGCAGGGAGAGGTGATCGGATATGCCAGCCTGTCCTGCTACCGCGATATGCAGGCATACCGGGGCACTGTGGAGCTGTCGGTGTACGTGGACAGCCTCAGCCGAGGCCGCGGCGTGGGCGAAAGGCTGTGCAGACATATCATAGATATGGCACGCGCTGACAGCTTGACGGTCACCATTGTCTCGGTCATCACAAGCGGCAACCAAAGCAGCATCGCACTGCATCAAAAACTGGGTTTTGAGTTCTGCGGAGAGATAAAGAACGTGGGGGTCAAAAACGGCAGGCTGCTCAGCATCAAAAATTATCAGCTTATGGTGTAATCGGGTGATTTTGACCTTTGGGTCGGTAAACTTTTTTGCAAAAAGGCGTTATATTCTGGCAAAAAAGTTGTGTATATAGGTGAAAGGATTTTTTACAAAGTGAGGTGAACGCGCGTGGATGATGAAAAGATCATAGGATTATACTGGGAACGCAACGAGCAGGCTATCCCTGCCACCGCAGACAAATACGGCAGCTACTGCACCGCTATTGCATCAAATATCCTTGTCAGCCGAGAGGATGTGGAAGAGTGCGTCAACGACACCTGGCTCGGTGCGTGGCATTCCATACCTCCCCACAGACCCGCGCTTTTGTCCACCTTCCTTGGCAAGCTCGTACGCAATCTGTCATTCAACCGATATAAGTACAACACCTCTGCAAAAAGAGGCAGCGGTGAGCTGCCTGCCGTTCTGGACGAGCTGTCCCAGCTGGTGTCGGGCAAAGATGACGTAGAGCGGCAATTTGAACAAAAAGAGCTGGCAAAAGCCATTGACCGATTTCTTATGACCCTTTCTCCCGAAAAACGGGGAATATTTATCAGACGGTATTGGCATACCGACAGTATCTCTGCCATTGCCCACCGTTATGAAACAACAGAGGGCGCCGTGACTATGACCCTCAAGCGTCTGCGCGGCAAGCTGCATAAGTATCTGACCGAAAGGGGGTTTGAGATATGAAGAGCGAAAAGCTGTTTGAGATTTTGGGAAATATTGACGAAAATCTTGTCAAGCAAGCAGAAGACCGACCCCGAGCCCCTTCGTATATCCTCCACCCAAAGCGGCAGAAATGGTATGCAGCCGTTGCCTGCCTGTGTATTGCGGCGTGTATTATACTGCCGATTATGATACATAACCTTTCTTCCCATTCATCCGCACAGCCGGGCACCTCTCAGACTCCCCCTCCATCAACCGTGACCCCTCAGCCGAATACGCCAAGCCCGACTCCCCCTGATCCCGCACCGGGAGCAGAACGTCCGTATACCATGATCGACGGTAAAAAATACTATACTTCGAGCAATGACCCTCTTACTATGGAGCTGCCCGACGGATTCACCGCCGCAGGAGAGTTCGTCCGTCAAATGTTCAACGGAAGCTTCTATTACAACGAAACCTATTATTATTTTACTAACCCCGATATTCCCGAATGGGTATACATAAAGAAAGCCTCACTCAACTCCTATTACCGAGTGGTTGACAGCAGACTCTTTGGCAAAGATCTGATCTGCTATAACGGGGAATATTATATTTCTATGTGGCATGTCAACTATTTCAACGATGACCGCGACGTAACACGGGAATACTACGACGAGATGTACTCACGCTACGGCATACGCATTGAGGGCGACCTTCCCGACGGATTTGTGCTTGCGGGTGAGACTGTATACAGCGGATCGGATACCGTCCCCACAGGCACGCTTGCAAGCAACGAGAAGGAGGGAAAGGTATATTACTCTCCCAATGACCCCAACGTGCTTCTTATGGAGACCAAGTGGACTGTGTCACCTGCAACAGGTAAGATGAACCGCGAGGGATTCGACGTGTATATCCGATACGACTGTCCTTTTGCCCGATGAACCCAAACACAAAAGCGTATCAAATGTAAATATCCATAACATATCTCCGCAGGGCTGTCTCTGCGGAGATATGTTTGCAAAAAGGCTCAAAGCCTATGGGATCATGTCCGTTTTCCCTTGACAAAACGGCAGTTTTTATATAAACTGAAAGATGGTGCTTATCAATACCGAATTAAAACACTGAGGTGAAAGAATAAATGAAAAATCTCGACAAGACAATGGAAAAAATCGTTGCTCTGTGCAAAAACCGCGGCTTTGTATACGCAGGCAGCGAGATCTACGGCGGTCTTGCAAACTCCTGGGATTACGGCCCTCTTGGCGTTGAGTTCAAGAACAACGTCAAGCGTGCATGGCTCAAGAAGTTCGTTCAGCAGTCCGTATACAACGTAGGCCTTGATTCCGCAATCCTGATGAACCCCCAGACATGGGTGGCATCCGGCCACGTGGTCAACTTCAACGACCCCCTCATCGACTGCAAGAGCTGCAAGATGCGTCACCGCGCAGACAAGCTCATCGAGGAGTACAATGCCCAGAGCGGCATCGAGATGGTTGTTGAGGCTCTGACCAACGAGGAGATGACCGCATACATCCGCGAGAAGAACATCCCCTGCCCCGGCTGCGGCAAGAGTGAGTTCACCGACATCCGCAAGTTCAATATGATGTTCAAGACCCATCAGGGCGTTACCGAGGACAGCGCTACCGAGCTGTATCTGCGTCCCGAGACCGCTCAGGGCATCTTTGTTAACTTCAAGAACATCCAGCGCACCACCCGCCGCAAGATCCCCTTCGGCGTTGCACAGATAGGCAAGTCCTTCCGCAACGAGATCACCCCCGGCAACTTTACCTTCCGTACCCGCGAGTTTGAGCAGATGGAGCTTGAGTTCTTCTGCAAGCCCGGTACCGACCTTGAGTGGTTCAAGTACTGGAAGGAATACTGCCGCCGCTGGCTGCTCGATCTGGGCATGAAGGAAGAAAACCTCCGCCTCCGCGATCACGAGCCCGAGGAGCTGAGCCACTACAGCAACGCTACCACCGACTTTGAGTTCCTCTTCCCCTTCGGATGGGGCGAGCTGTGGGGCATTGCAGACCGTACCGACTTTGACCTCAAGGCACACCAGACCGAGTCCGGTCAGGATATGACCTACTTTGATCAGGAGGCCAATGAGCATTACATCCCCTACGTCATCGAGCCCTCGCTGGGCGCCGACCGTGTTGCTCTGGCATTCCTCATCGACGCATATGACGAAGAAGTCATCGACGAGAGCAAGAACGACGTCCGCACCGTGCTCCGCCTCCATCCCGCTCTGGCTCCCTACAAATGTGCTATCCTGCCTCTGAGCAAGAAGCTGGGCGCCAAGGCTCAGGAGATCTACAATCAGCTGAGCGGCAGCTTTATGTGCGAGTACGACGACGCAGGAAGTATCGGCAAGCGTTATCGCCGTCAGGACGAGATCGGCACTCCTTTCTGTGTTACCGTCGACTTTGAGACCGTGGGCGACGACAACACCCCCGGCGACAATATGGTCACCGTCCGCGAGCGTGACTCCATGGAGCAGGTTCGTATGCCCATCAGCGAGCTGGAAAGCTACATCGCAAAGAAGATCAATTTCTGATAAACCTTACATTCCCCGCTTTGCTCAGCAAGGCGGGGTTTGCCACGAAATACGGCTGTATTAGTTTTTTAATATTTTTAATATAATTTTTAACAAATAAATCAAAGAGGTGCATTAAAATGTTTGACGCTGCAAAGCTCGTCAATCCCATCGTTGCTTCGCTCAAGCCCAGTGCTATCCGCAAGTATTTCTCCATCGCAGATACTTTCCCCGACGCTATCTCTCTCGGTGTCGGTGAGCCCGACTTTATTACACCCGACCACATCATGGATGCAGGTATTGCTTCTCTGCGTGCAGGCAAGACCCAGTACACCGCAAACAACGGTCTCATCCAGCTGCGCCGCGAGATCAGCGCATATATGGAGCGCCGCTTCAACCTGAGCTACCACCCCGAGAAGGAGGTCATCTGCACCGTCGGCGGCTCCGAGGCTCTGGACATCGTGTTCCGCGCATTTTTGCAGCCCGGTGACGAGATCATCATTCCCGAGCCCTGCTTTGTTGCATACCGCGCTCTGGCTACCATGTGCGGCGCTACCGTCGTAACCGTCCAGACCCGCAAGGAGGACTCCTTCAAGCTGACCCCCGAGCAGCTCAAGGCAGCCATCACCCCCAAGACCAAGCTGCTGCTTCTGTCCTACCCCTCCAACCCCACCGGCGGCGTTATGACCAAGAGCGAGCTTGAGGGCATCGCAGCCGTACTGCGCGACACCAACATCATGGTCATCTCCGACGAGATCTACGCAGAGCTGACCTACGGCTTTGATCACACCAGTATTGCATCTCTGCCCGGTATGCGTGAGCGCACCGTCATCGTCAGCGGCTTCAGTAAGTCTTTTGCAATGACCGGCTGGCGTATGGGCTACTGCTGCGCACCCGAGAGCGTATTCAAGTACATCGCACAGATCCATCAGTACATCATCATGAGCTCTCCCACACCTGCCCAGTATGCAGCCATCGAGGGTCTGCAGAACGGTCAGAAGGACGTCGAGCACATGCGCGAAGAATACAACAAGCGCCGCAAGTTCCTCCACACCGAGCTGTGCAGAATGGGATTTGACTGCTTCGAGCCCGAAGGCGCATTCTATATCTTCCCCAACGTCTCCATGTTTGCCCGCGACGGCGAGGACTTTGTTGAGAGACTGCTGGATCAGGAGCACGTTGCCGTCATCCCCGGCAACGCATTCGGCGAGAGCGGCAAGGATCATATCCGTATCTCCTATGCATACTCCATCGAGCAGATCACCAAGGCTCTGGAGCGCATCGAGCGCTTTATCACCCGCAACAAGTAAGACTCCCTGCAAGTCATACCCTGTGTCCCGCGTAAAAATGCGCGGGACACAGATTTTTTGGGAAAAATACGGGTTTTGGGGCAAAAAAGTGTTGACTTTACCACCCGTTTGTTATATAGTAATATAGCCGCATTGAATGGGTTTAAGCGAAACTGCGGTTTCCACCCTAAGAGCGAGTCCGTAAATGAAGGAGAGGTGCAACAGATGTACGCAATTATCAAGACCGGCGGCAAGCAGTACAAGGTATGCGAAGGCGACGAGATCTACGTCGAGAAGATCGATGCAGAGGACGGCGCTGAGGTAGAACTGGAAGTCGTCATGGCAGGCGCTGAGGGTAATATCACTCTGGGCAAGGACGCTGCCAAGGTTACCGGTAAGGTAGTTAAGACCGGCAAGCAGAAGAAGGTCACTGTCTTCAAGTTCAAGGCCAAGAAGAACTACAGACGTCATCAGGGCCACAGACAGCCCTATACCAAGATCGCTATCACAAAGATAGCTATGTAACAACAAACTAATTCGGAGGTGCTAAACTATGGCTCATAAAAAAGGTGTCGGCTCCACAAGAAACGGCCGTGACTCAGAGTCTAAGCGTCTTGGCGTAAAGCGTGCCGACGGACAGTTCGTCGTTGCAGGCAACATTCTCGTCAAGCAGCGCGGCACGAAGATCCATCCCGGTACTAACGTAGGCCGCGGAAGCGACGATACACTCTTTGCACTGGCTGACGGCGTTGTCAAGTTTGAAAGACTTGGCAGAGACCGCAAGCAGGTTTCTGTGTATCAGGATCTCGAGCAGTAATAAATACGACTCTTATGCCGGATAATCACGATTATCCGGCATATTTTCTCTTTTGCCTGAAAGCAGGCTGATAATTATTTGAAAGGCGGCGAGGTTTGATGTTTGTTGATATAGCCAAAATCCGTGTAAAGGCGGGCAAGGGCGGCGACGGCAGAGTCGCATTCCACCGCGAAAAATACGTTGCTGCGGGCGGTCCCGACGGCGGCGACGGCGGCAAGGGCGGCGACATCGTCTTTGTTGCGGACAAGCATCTGTCCACCCTGCTTGATTTCAGATTCAAGCGCAAGTATACCGCTCCCGACGGAGACATGGGCGGTACAAACAAAAGTTTTGGGAAAAACGGTGAAAACGTTTATATAAAAGTTCCCGTGGGCACCCTGATCAAGGATGCCGCAACGGGCGCTATCCTCCACGATATGAGCGACGAGAAACCCTTTGTGGCGGCTCGCGGCGGCAGAGGCGGCTGGGGCAACACACATTTTGCAACCCCGACCCGTCAGGCTCCCAGATTTGCCAAGCCCGGCCTGCCCGGTGACGAGCTGGAGCTGCTGCTGGAGCTCAAGCTGATCGCAGACGTAGGCTTCCTCGGCTTCCCCAACGTGGGCAAGAGCACCCTGCTCTCGGTTATTTCGGCTGCACGTCCCAAGATCGCCAACTACCACTTCACCACACTCTCCCCCAATCTGGGCGTTGTGTACGTGGGTGAGGGCCAGTCCTTTGTGGCCGCAGACATTCCCGGCATCATCGAGGGTGCAGCTGAGGGTGCAGGTCTGGGACACGACTTCCTCAGACATATCGACCGCTGCCGTATGCTTGTGCACGTGGTCGACGTGGCAGGCTCGGAGGGCAGAGACCCCGTCGAGGATCTCATTGCCATCAACTCGGAGCTTGCCGCATTCAGCGAGACTCTGGCAACACGTCCTCAGATCATCGCCGCCAACAAGTGCGACATTCTCGATCCCGAGAGCGACAATCTGCAGCGCCTGCGCGCCAAGGCCGAGGAGCTGGGGTATGAGCTGCTTGAGATCTCGGCCGCATCCAATCAGGGCACTCGCGAACTGATCTACAAGGTATGGCAGATGCTCGAGACTCTTCCCCCCGTGACCGTCTATGAGCCTGAGGTCGACCTGAGCATCATGACCGAAGTGCCCAAGGAGCGCGAGATCATCATTGAGCACGAGGACGGCGTATGGTACATCACCGGTGCGTGGGTGGAAAAGATCGTGTCGAGCATCAACTTTGACGACTACGAGTCCCGTATGTACTTTGACCGCGTACTGCGCAAAGCAGGCGTGTTTGATATGCTGGAGCGCGACGGTATTCAGGAAAAAGACACGGTTGACGTATTTGGCCTGCAGTTTGAATACGTGTATTGAGAAAATATGCATACAAAAAAGACTGTTCGAGTGAACAGTCTTTTTTTATTCATTATGTTACGAAAAACTTCTCTTAATTTTGATCCAGATCGCTTTAAATAATTCCCCAAAAGAATAATCACAAAGTTCTTTATTCTCAATTACAGTATCTTTCTTGCCAACTGCTTTTTCCCAATCTCCATGCTTATATATGGCAACAGCCCATTCTATTCTGATATTTGTACCGACTGGACTGTTTCCCAATTTATCCCACTCTCGATGGATCTTGTTGGCAATATCAATTCTGCTTGGGTCTCTGACGAACTCATCTAAATCGTCCTTGTACTTATTCCAGAAACCACGTCCTATATTTTGCAAGGCATACTCTAAAGTATATGTCTCTTCACTATATCTTGACATTATTTATTCCTCACTTATCGCACAGTATATGCAGCGCCTCTAAATAGCCCTGAAAACCTTTGCCTTTTACGGTGGCTATGCAGCCTTGGCGGATATAGGAGATTTTGCGGAAATCTTCCCGCGTGTCGGGGTCACTTATGTGCACCTCGACGGTGGGGACACCCACGCTTTTGACCGCGTCCAGCAGAGCTATGCTGGTATGGGTGTAGGCCGCGGGATTGATTATAATGCCGTCACAGCGGCCGTAGGCGCTCTGGATGGCGTCTACAAGGGCGCCTTCGTGATTGGACTGGCAAAACTCCGCCTCAACGCCGAGTTTTGCCGCCTCGTCGCCTATCAGCTCCACAAGATCGCCGTAGGTATGTCTGCCGTAGATTTCCGGCTCGCGGATGCCAAGCATATTCAGATTGGGGCCGTTAATAACCAGTATTTTCACAAAAATCCCTCCAAATCTCCTGTGCGGTCTGCTCGGGGGCGGCGTCATTGGCAACCCTCGCGTCGCGGAAGGCCTCATACATAGGGCGGCGCACCTCGTACATACGCCTGAGTGTGTCAACGTCCTTTGAGAGCGGTCTGCCCGCGGTGTCAAGAGCATTTATATCGCGGGTTATCTCGTAGATTTTGCCGTTCTGGTGCAGTGCGGGGTAATTTTCTGCTTTGGTTACCGCGCCGCCGCCGGTTATTATAATTCTGCCTTTTTCTTTACATTCTTCCCGAAGCACGTCGCTCTCAAGGCGTCTGAAAGCATCTTCCCCATCGCAGGCAAATATCTCGGGGATGGTTTTGCCTGCTTTTTGGGCGATGAGTGCGTCGATCTCCACGGCTTTCCTGCCCGAAAGGCGCGCCAAAGCCGCGCCAACCGTGCTCTTGCCGCTTCCGGGCATACCCACAAGCACGATATTTTCGCTGTCGCGGCGCAGAGCAGAGGCAAGGCTCAGGTCTGTGCCTGCTTCAACTTTGGTGTCAAAAAACAGCTCGTGCGCCGCCACCGCCTGACTCGTCAGCATCAGCAGGCCGCCTGCGGTTTTGATCCCCAGCCTTTCCGCCTGCATGAGCAGAGCGGTACGCAGGGGGTTGTATATCATATCGGCCACGCCTTCGCAGAGGGGGAATTCGGTAAGATCTACGGGGGATACGAGGGTGTCGGGGTACATACCCACGGGGGTGCAGTTGACGATCAGTTGCGCATCACTGTGACGGCTCAGATTCAGGTAGTTATTTTCGCCCTCTCGGGAGATGACGGTCACCGAGCTTGCGCCCAGCCTGCGCAGGCAGACAACGGCGGTTTTGGACGCGCCGCCCGAGCCGAGCACCAGGACTTTTTTGCCAGCAACGCAGATGCCGCTGTGCTCAAGCATACGGCAAAAGCCGATGTGATCGGTATTATAGCCTATGAGGCTGCCCCCTCGGCGCACAACCGTGTTGACTGCGCCGATCTCCCGCGCTGCAGGGTCGATACAGTCAAGATACTGCATAACCTCCTGCTTGTAGGGGATGGTCACGTTGAGCCCGCCGAGGTCGGGGTCACAGAGCAGCTGCTCTATCTCCTGAGGCTGACGCTCATAGAGCTTGTACTCGCCGTTGCCCAGCGCGTGATGGATGGGCACAGAGTAGCTGTGACCGAGTTTTTTGCCAAGAAGTCCGTATTTTTTCATTCAGGCCTCCCGATAGTTGCCCAGGAAGATAAAGCTCTCGCAGCTGCGCTCGATAGACTGCAGCACGGCAATGGTGCGCTCGTCCATCACGCTGGCCTGAAGGTCAAAGAAGAACACGAACTCAAAGTCGCTGCCTGCCAGAGGGCAGCTTTCCAGCTTGATGAGGTTGATGCCCACGGCGGCAAGCTTGGCAAGAATCTCATAGAGGGCGCCCGGCTTGTGCCGGCAGGTGAGAATAAGGCTGATACGGTCGGCACCTGCATAGATACGGGTGTCACGGGCGATGCATATGAATCGGGTGTAGTTGTTGTCGCTGTCCTGAATACTGTCAGCAATAGGCACCAGTCCGTTAAGTTCGCCTGCGCCTGCAGATGCTATGCAGGCAATGGCCTGTCCGCTCTTTGCCACATATTCTGCCGCAATGGCTGTATTGAGGCAGGGCACGGCTTTGACACCTGCGCCCAGACTTTTGATGAATCTGCTGCACTGACCCAGCGCCTGCTCGTGAGAATGTATCTCGGTGATATCGGACAGCTTGGTGCCGGGTTTTGCCAGCAGCTGATGACGGATGCACAGACGCTCGGAGCGGATTATTCGGACGTTTTTGGTGCGGAGCAGGTCATAGGTCATCCTGACCGAGCCGTTGGAGCTGTTTTCGATAGGCAACACGCCAAAATCGCACAGTCCCGACTCAATGGCGTCAAACACGCCCTCAAAGGTACGCATAAAGGTCAGATCCCCTCTGGGGAACATTCTGTCCGCCGCCATCTGCCCATAAGCGCCCTCCACACCCTGGCAGGCTATCCTGCCCGAGGTGGGGAATGGCTCATCACGGTAGCGCAGACCTGCTTCTATCTCCTGAGTCAGGGGCGATGCTCCTGCGAGCAGCTCGTCCTGATACGCGCGGCTCAGTTCAAAAATAGTATTGTACAGTCTGTCGGCGTACAACTCCATATCGCCGCTCTCGGAGCGCACCCATTTGAGAATATCGCGCTCACGCTGTTTGTTGAGCACGGGGAGGTTATTGGCTTTTTTGTACGCAGCCACCTCGGCGGACACCTGCATCCGCTCCAAAAACAGCGGCAGGAGCCTTTGGTCTATATCGTCGATCTTTTTTCTGATGTCAGAGAGATCCATCTGTCTCATCCTCCAAAAGCATATCCAGTATTACAATAGCGGCAACCGCCTCTACTACGGGCACGGCGCGGACGGCAACGCAGGGGTCGTGTCTGCCGCCGATCTCAAGTTCGGCAGGCTCAAGAGTATGGATGTTGACCGTCTGCTGTTTTTTGCCTATAGAGGGGGTAGGTTTGAAAGCCGCGCGGAACACCAGCGGCATACCATCCGTAATGCCGCCCAGAATGCCGCCGCAGTTGTTGGTCAGGGTGACCACACGCCCATCCTCGACTGAAAAGGCGTCGTTGCACTCGCTGCCGCGCATATCGGCGGCGGCAAATCCCGCGCCGAACTCCACGCCCTTGACGGCAGGGATGCCGAACAGCGCCTGAGCCAGTCTGTTCTCCACTCCGTCAAACATAGGATCGCCTACGCCTGCAGGCATACCGATAACGGCGCACTCAACAACGCCGCCCACCGAATCAAGCTCTTCTCTCGCCTGCTCGATCTTCCGGCGCATTTTCTCCCCTGCCGTGTCGTTTATGACGGCGGGTGATTTTTTGGCTATTGCGTCAAACAGTTCTGCGGTGGGATGCAGGGGGAAGCTGTCATCGGTCACGCCCCCTGCGGCTTTGAGGTGTGCACCTATATATATACCGCGGCGGGCAAGAATCTGCTTGGCGATGCCGCCGGCTACGCACAAAGGCGCTGTCAGCCTGCCCGAAAAATGGCCACCGCCGCGCATATCCACACTGTCGCCGTAGCGGACACGAGCGGTATAATCGGCGTGACCCGGGCGGGGCGTGAGGGTGAATCCTGCATAGTCGCCCGAGCGTGTATCGGTATTCTCGATAACGGCGCAAAGGGGAAAGCCGCAGGTGACGCCGCTTTCCAGACCTGAGAGGAACTTTGGCTCGTCTTTTTCACGTCTGGCGGTGGTCATAGAGTTCTGACCCGGCGCGCGTCGGGACATAAAAGCCATAAGCTCGTCCATATCCACCCTCTCGCCTGCAGGCAGACCCTGCACGACAACGCCAATGCCTTTGCCGTGAGACTGACCGAATACCGAGATCTTGAGTTTTTTGCCCAGTTCAGATGCCATATATTTTGCCTCCCAAGTCCCTGAGATCGGAAAAGAAATCGGGATAAGATTTGTTGACCGCCTGCACGCCCGTCACGGTGGTATCGGTCTTGCCAAAGCTGCCGCCTATAGCGGCTGCCATTACTATTCTGTGGTCGCCCGCGCCATCGGCTATGCCGCCCCGAAGCCCCGTTCCGTATACCGTGATGCCGTCGGGCAGAACCTCGGCTTTGCCGCCGAGAGATTCGATCATAGCGCGGGTAGTCTCCAGACGGTCGCTCTCTTTGAGCCTGAGTCGTGCGCCGCCCGTGAATACTGTCTCACCTTCGGCAAAGGCCGCCACTACCGCCAGCACGGGCAGCAGATCGGGGGTATCTTTGAGGTCTACGGTGCAGCCGCGCAATTGACCGCCGCTGACGGTGATTCCCTCTGCATCGGTGTGTACCCGAGCGCCGAAGCGAGTGAGCGCGTCCAGCACCTTTTTGTCACCCTGATTGGAATTGATATCCAGTCCCGTGACCCTGACTGTGCCGCCCAGCGCCCCCGCGGCGAGGAAGAATGCGGCATTGGACCAGTCGCCGTCGGCTTTGACAGCGCAGGGGGCGCAAAGTTTGTCCTTGCCGTTTATTATATACCTGTTGTCGGATTTTGTCACATCCGCGCCGAACAGCCGTAAGGTGGAGAGTGTCATATTGACGTAAGACTCCGACTGCAGAGGTGAGGAGAGAACCACATGGCTCTCGCCCGAGACCACCGACAGAGCCATCAGCAATCCCGATACGTACTGGGAGCTGACGTCGCCCGGCAGGGTATATACTCCCGCTCTCAGCCTGCCATTAACAGAAAACGGCAGCTTTGATGCAGAGAACTCAACGCCGTTGTCGCTCATAGTCTCCTTGAGCTCGCCTATTGGGCGCAGGGGCAGTCTGCCCGCTCCCGAAAAATCGGCGCTGCCGCAGATTGCGGCGGCCACGGGCAGCAGAAATCTCAGGGTGGAGCCGCTCTCGCCGCAATCCAGCAGGGCGTGCCGGGGAAAGCTTGCGGGCGGAGTGACCGTGCAGTCTCTGCCCTCAAACTCCACTCGCGCGCCCAGCGCCGTGATGCATCTTGCGGTGGCGTCTATATCATCGCTGCGTGACACACCCTGTACGGTAACGGGGCTGCCCGACAGCAGCGCGCATATCATAAGTCTGTGTACATCCGATTTGGATGCTATTGCGGCAACGCTGCCGCTGAGGCAGGCGGGACGGATACGGATATCCATAATTATCCCCTCCCCTGCTCTGCGTAGGAGCGCAGCTCGGTCAGGGGGATTTTTTTGAGGAGGCATTCACCGATGTTTTTGACCAGCACCGGCGTGATGGTGTCCCCCGAGCGTTTTTTGTCCGACATGGCGGCAGCTGCCAGCCTGTCGGCATCAAAATCGCAGGCAGTGGGCAGAGAGTGTCTGCGCAGGCAGTTTTCTATCCGTGATGCAACCCCCGTGTCTGTGATGCCGAGTTTTTCTCCCGCACGGGCGATATACGCCATGCCGATAGCTACGGCGTGACCGTGGGTTATCTCAAAGTTACTGCATTTTTCAACCGCGTGGCCCAGAGTATGGCCCAGATTGAGCAGCTTGCGCTCATTCTGCTCCAGCTCGTCTGCTTCCACTATGTGGGCTTTCAGCGAGACGCACTCGGTAATAATATGGGGCAGATCGGAAATTTCGCCCCGTTCCAGAGTCTCAAACAAGTCTCCGTCAAAAAGCACGCCGTATTTGATGACCTCGGCCATACCGTCGGCTGTCTCGTGAGCGGGCAGAGTTTTGAGTGTGTCGGTGTCGCAGAGCACCAGCTCGGGCTGTTTGAATGCGCCTGCAAGGTTCTTGCCTGCGCTGAGGTCCACACCGGTTTTGCCGCCCACCGAGGAATCCACAGCGGCAAGCAAGGTCGTGGGCATCTGCACGTAGCTGATCCCTCTGAGGTACACGGCGGCGGCAAAGCCTGCCATATCCCCTACCACTCCGCCGCCGAGAGCAACGATGCAATCGGAACGCGAAAAACCCTGCTGTGCCAGCCACTCGAGTATGTTCTCAACCGTGCTCAGCCGCTTGTTCTGCTCACCTGCGGGCAGGACAAACACACGCGAGTCGATCCCCGCAGCCTCCAGACTGTTTTGCACACGCTGAGCGTACAGAGGTGCTACGTTGGAGTCGGTGATAAGGGCAGCACGGGCAGAGGGCAGCAGCGCCTTGATACGCGCTCCCGATTCTTCAATCAGTCCCGAACCTATATATACGTTGTACTCTTTGCCCGTTCTTACGGTGACACAAGAGCTCATATCAGTTTCCTCCCGCAGTTTCCTTCAGCTCCCTGCCGCGGCGCAGAAGCCGTATCATATTTTCCTCATCGCCCTCTTCCAGAACTTTGAGGTAGTCACTTAAATTATCCACCAATACCCGCAGTTCGTCAAGCAGATAATCACGGTTTCCCATAAAAAGCTCTGTCCACATGCATTCGTCCAGCCGTGCAACGCGGGTCAGGTCGCGGTAACTGCCTGCCGAAAAACCCATATGCATCTGCGCCGTGGGGGACTTGATGTAGGCGTTGGAGGTGATGTGGGCAAGCTGGGAGGTGTAGGCTATGATGCGGTCGTGCTCGTCTATGTTGGAAAAGGTGACCGTACCGAAGCCGACGGACAGGTAGAAGTTCTTGAGCCACTCCAGAGTGTCGGCGCGGCTGTCGTGGTTAGGGGTGAGGATCATGGACGCGCCCTCAAACAGCGCGGCTGAGGCATTGTGAAAGCCGCTGACCTCCTTGCCCGCCATGGGATGGCCGCCCACGTAGTCAAAGCCGTGCTTTTGGGCCAGCCTGCTCAGCGGCTCGCTGACGTACCGCTTGATTCCGCACAGATCGACAAACAGCGTGCCGCCCATATGGGGTGCTTTTTGCTCCATTACCCGCAGCAGGGTTCGGGGTGTCAGCGCCGCCATAACAAGATCGCAGTTTTTCAGCTCATCGTCGCTCAGCTCGCCGTCTATACTGCCCGACAAGCCTGCCAGAGTCATGGTCTCGGGGTCTGTGTCGATGCCCAGCACGGTATGGCCCGTGTGGAGCTTGATGGCTTTTGCCATTGAGCCGCCGATGAGACCCAGTCCGATTATTCCTATTGTCATAATGCTTACCTCACAGATTGCAGATTTCTTTGACCCGTCTCAGCTTATGAGCCAGCTTGTCGAAGGCTTCGGGACGGATGGACTGGGGGCCGTCGCAGAGGGCATGGGGAGGATCGTTGTGCACCTCGATAATCAGTCCGTCGGCGCCCGCTGCTACGGCGGCGCAGGACAGAGGATCCACAAGCTCGTTTTTGCCAGCCGAATGGCTGGGGTCGATGACCACGGGCAGATGTGACAGCTGCTTGAGCACGGGCACTGCCGAAATATCCAGCGTATTGCGGGTGTAGCTCTCAAAGGTGCGTATGCCGCGCTCGCAGAGGATCACCTGCTCGTTGCCCCCTGCCATAATGTACTCGGCGCTCATGAGCAGCTCCTCGTAGGTGGAGCTGAGACCGCGTTTGAGGAGGATGGGCTTTCGGGTAGCGCCGAGGGCGCGGAGCAGCTCGAAGTTCTGCATATTGCGGGCACCCACCTGAATAATATCCACGTCGTCAAACAGCTCCAGCTGTGACAGATCCATTATCTCGGTAACAACGGGCAGACCTGTCAGCTTCTTGGCCAGCGACAGCAGGCGCAGGCCCTCCTGCCGCATACCCTGAAATGAATAGGGGGAGGTACGGGGCTTGAAGGCTCCGCCGCGGAGCAGGTTGGCGCCCGAGGCTTTGACCTTCTGTGCGATCTCACAGATCTGCTCCTCGCTCTCTACCGAGC
The DNA here is from genome assembly GCA_045658985.1 of Oscillospiraceae bacterium. GTDB lineage: Bacteria > Bacillota > Clostridia > Oscillospirales > Butyricicoccaceae > RGIG3513. The sequence goes on along the minus strand of JAZOWC010000048.1, from coordinate 9,045 downwards.
AGGGGCCTGCGATGAGGGTCAGGCTGCCGTCGCCGATTCGGGTATTGCCCACCTCTATGACCGTGTTCTGAGGATGGAACTTGCGGTTGGCGTTCTTATAGGGCTCCTGCACGCGGCGCACCGCCTCGACTATATCAAGGGCAGAAATAAGATCAATATCCAGATGTGATGTATCGCCCACAAGTCCCAGAATGGTCTGTGTTGCGCCCACGGTGGTGTGTACCGAGATGCCTTTGGCCGACAGCCAGGACACCAGATTGCTCAGCTGCTGCTGATCGTGATTGTTTTTGAGGATGACTACCATTGTTGTTCTCTCCTTTGTATATCCGTTAATTTGTGACAATAAAAAAATCCCCCGCAGCGTCAGGCTGCGGAGGATTGTCGGTATCTGTGTATTATATCCCGAACACTCACTCACCTGTTCCAGCCGAACGCAAACAAGCCTTACCAAAATAAAAGCAGGTAAAGCTATAAAAGTATTCAGCTGCAAAACGGAATGTGTTCATATTGTCGCTCCGAATCAAGTTTGGACAGATTATAGCACCGTGATTTTTGTCTGTCAATAGGTTTTTTGAAAAAATATTTCTTGGGTTTCTTCCCGCTTATTCTCCGTTTTTGTACTTGGCTCTGGTCGCCGCTCCGCCCCGCAGGTGGCGCTCGTCTTTGTTCTTTTTGAGTATGCCCGCGGTTTTTTCATACAGATTTTTGTCCACCTCACGCAGACGGGTCGTCACGTCCTTGTGCACCGTGGATTTGGATATCCCGAACTTTTTTGCCGCCGCGCGAACGGTCGCACCCGTGTCGCAGATATACATCGCCAGCCGCACGCTCCGCTCGTCTACATTCCACCTCAATTATGCCACCTCTTTGTATATAGCCTGCAGAATATATATGGCATCGGGCGGCAGAATATGAATCATCTTGTTGTAACAAAAAAATCTCAAAAAAAAATGATTTTTCTCAATTTTGTTTGCACTATTTTAACAATTTGGTTGTATAATATAAATGGAAAAAATTTGCGCTTTGTACGAAAGCTATGAAAGGAAGGTAAAAGATGCTCCAATTAAAAGGCATCAAAAAAGACTACCCCGCAGGCGGCGGTGTCGTTCACGCCCTCAAGGGTATTGACCTTGAGTTCCGAACCTCGGAGTTTGTGTCTATCCTCGGCCCCTCCGGCTGCGGCAAGACCACCATGCTCAACATCATCGGCGGTCTGGACAGATACACAGAGGGCGACCTCGTCATCAACGGCATACACACCTACAACTTCAAAGACCGTGACTGGGATACATACCGCAACCATTCGGTCGGATTTGTGTTTCAGAGTTACAACCTCATCCCCCATCAGTCGGTATTGCAGAACGTTGAGCTGGCACTGACCCTGTCGGGCGTCAGCAAAAAAGAACGCCGCAAAAGAGCCCGTGAGGCTCTCATCCGCGTAGGTCTGGAGGAGCAGATCAACAAGCGTCCCGGTCAGATGTCGGGCGGTCAGATGCAGCGTGTGGCCATTGCCCGCGCACTGGTCAACAACCCCGATATCATTCTTGCCGACGAGCCCACCGGCGCTCTGGACACCGAGACCAGCGTGCAGGTAATGAACATCCTCAAGGAGATCTCCCGCGATCATCTGGTTGTTATGGTCACACACAACCCCGATCTTGCCGAGCGCTACTCCACCCGCATCATCCGTATGCTGGACGGCGTCATCACCTCCGACAGCGCTCCCCTCACCGATGAAGAGCGCACACGTGAGCTCAAAGCAGGCGAAGAAAAATCCGCCCGCGAAAAGAATCTCAAAAAACCCTCCATGTCGTTCGCTATGTCCTTTGGTCTGTCGCTGAAGAATCTGTTCACCAAAAAAGGACGTACCGCACTCACCTCTTTTGCAGGTTCCATAGGCATAATCGGTATCGCCCTGATCTACGCGGTATCTCAGGGTATGACCACCTATATCAACACCGTGCAGGAGGATACTCTGTCCTCCTATCCCATCACGCTGGAGTCCCAGCATATGGATATGGGATCGCTTCTGACTACTTTTATGGGAACTGCCGAGTCGGCAGAGAAGCACGAGCTTGACGCCGTGTACCAGAAGACCATGGTCTACAACCTCATCAACGCCCTCAACACCACCGAGGCTCAGGAGAACGATCTGCGTTCTTTCAAGGAGTTTCTGGACAAAGAGATAGCCGCAAACGAGAGTGAGTTTGCAAGCGCTGTCAACGGCGTGCAGTATACCTACGATATGGATCTTCAGGTATACACTCAGGGCCCCGACGGCTCGATAATCCGCTCCGATTCTTCCGCACTGCTGCAGGATATGCTGATCGAGTACTTTGGCATGGATCTGTCGGGTATGATGAGTATGAGCGAGAGCTACGGTATGCCCATGGCAGGCGGTATGACCATCTCCACATGGCAGGAAATGCTGTCCGACAAGGACGGCTCGCCCATCAGCCCTCTGCTCCACAAGCAGTACGATCTGGTCTACGGCAGCTGGCCCAACAGCTACAACGAGGTTGTGCTGGTAGTTGACCAGAACAACGAGATCGACGATATGACCCTCTACGCTCTGGGTCTCAAGACCAAAGAGGAGATCGACGAGCTGTCCTACGCCGCATTCAACAAAGAAGAAATGAGCACCAAAGCACAGCGCTGGACCTATGAGGAGATCTGCGATATGACCTTCCGCGTGGTGTTTGGCTCCGATTGCTATACCGAGGACAAGACCACGGGTATTTTTACCGACCTGCGTCAGACACAGACCGGCCTCAAATACCTCTATGACAACGGCCTTGACCTGCGCGTTACAGGTATCATCCGTCCCAGCGAGGATGCTGTATCCTCCATGCTCACCGGCAGCATAGGCTACACCCACCTGCTCACCGAATACGTCATCGAGCACTCCAAAGACTCCGCCGCCGTTGCAAAACAGCTGAGCGACCAGAGCGTGGATATTTTTACCGGTCTGCCTTTCAGAGAGAATACCGGCAAGATGACCGATCAGGAAAAGATCGACGCATTCAAGTCCTATATAGGCTCTCTTGACCAGAAGGGCAAAGCCAACGCCTATATCGCCATTATGAGCATCCCCTCTGACGAAGACCTGCAGAAGGCTGTGGCAGGCGCTATGATGGGCAAGACCCGCGCCGATATGGAGGTAGTGGTGGCTCAGGTCATCGCCTCCCAGACCGGTATGGGTGAAGAAGACATCGCAGGCTATCTTGCTCCCATGGCCGACGAGGAAATCTCCGAGACCTACGCAATGATCGTTGCCGAGCAGGTCAAGATGCAGATGGCTCAGGCTGTAAAGCAGCAGCTCAGCCAGTATGATCCCGCTCAGCTGTCCATGATGCTCGAGGGCTCCATGCAGACCTACACCACCGAGCAGTTTGTCAAATACCACGATGAGGTGCTTGAGTTCTCCGACAGCACCTATGAGAGCAATATGCGTGAGCTGGGCGTTGTTGATATCGACGAGCCTGCATCCATCAATATCTATGCCGCATCTTTTGAAGAAAAAGACACCATTGAGGCCGCTATCGAGGACTACAACAAGGATGTTCCCGAGCTGTCCCAGATCGCATACACCGACTACGTGGGACTGATGATGTCCTCTATCACCACCATCATCAACGCAATCACCTACGTGCTTATCTCCTTTGTTGCCGTATCTTTGATAGTATCCTCCATCATGATCGGCGTCATCACCCTGATATCGGTTCAGGAGCGCACCAAAGAGATCGGTATCCTCCGCGCACTGGGCGCATCCAAGCGCAACGTATCCGGTGTATTCAATGCAGAGACTGTGCTTATAGGCGGATTTGCAGGCGCTATCGGCGTAGGTATCACCTATCTGCTGTGCATCCCCATCAACGCCCTGCTCCACCACCTGACCAATATCCCCAACCTGAGTGCATATCTGCCCGTACCCGTGGCTCTGCTGCTGATCGTGATCAGCATGCTGCTCACCGTTGTAGCAGGTATCATCCCCTCCCGCTCGGCCGCCAAGAAAGAGCCCGTAGTCGCTCTGCGCACCGAGTAAGCCTAACCCCGCGTACAGAATACCTAACCTACTGAAAAAAGGACGAAGAATCCGTGATTCTTCGTCCTTTTTGTTTTTTGCTTTATTTTACGGTGATATCAATGTCGCCGCTGGTGGTGTGAGCCTTGCACTCGCCGCCGTTGCGGTCACTTGCAGGCACTCTCACGTCGCCCGTGGTGGCAGCTGCATCAAACATCTTGCCGCTCAGCAGGCTGCCCTCAATATCGCCCGTGGTGGTCTTGAACACTACTTCTGCGCCGTCGCAGAGATCAAACTCAATATCTCCGGTGGTGGCCTTTGCCTCAAGAGTGCCTTTTGCCACCACGTTTTTCATCTCTATGTCACCGCTGGTCACGTCAATTGTGATATCTCCTGCGGCAATATTGCTGAGCTCAACGTCCGAGGTGTTGCCGCCGATCTGCATAGTTGTGCACTCTGCATCACGGATGCTGACGTCGCCCGTAGAGCCGTCAACCCTGATGCTCTCACAGCTGCCTACGCCCGACAGAGTCTTTGAGCCGGTGGTGCCTTTTACGGTCAGCGAACCGCTCACTCGGGCACGGGAGATCACGTCACCCGTGCTGACGCGGATGCTGAGATCGCCAAAGGTGAAGTCCTCCGCCACAAAAACGTCGCCAGTGCTCAGGTGCAGATAGGCACTCTCATAGGCGCTCTCTGTGAGATATAAGGTCACGCGGCTCTCGCCAAAAGAGAAGAACGATATATGATCCACCCAGCGGCGGTTGTCGGTCTCGCCTATTGTCAGCTCGCCGTTTGCGATCTTTAGCGTCACGTCGATCTTCTCGCTGCGGCTGATCTCGGCGCGGTTTTTGCCGTCCCGGGACAGCTCAATCCGCAGGTCGAAGGTTGACAGACGGACGTTGAGGGAGTCAAAATATCCGTCAAAGTACTCGGTGTACGTGACCGTGCTCTCGGTGCTCAGCTCGTGCCAGTTGCCTCCCGTCATCATAAATCCCACACCCATCACGATGCAGCCTGCCAGCACGGCGGCAAAGGCTGCGGCGGCTATAATGAGCTTTTTCATTCTTTGTCGCCTCCTTTTACAAACAGCTTTTTAATGCCCTTTACGCTGAGCTTGGTGAGGAAGATGAGGCCCTTTGCCACATATCCCGAGCCCAAAAACATCAGCACTGTCAGACCCATGCAGGCTATTGCGCCGCCTATCATAAATACGCCTGTGGCAGCGCGGCCGCTTGTGAACATAATCACGCTGACCAAAACAGCCGCCAATGCCGACACGGCGATGGCAGCCACTGCGGCGTAAAGTGCGATCACCACAGACCACAGCGACAGATAGACCGACAGGAACACGGCAAAGGCCGATATGACCAGCGCTCCCCACACGGGAAAGCCCAAAACAAGCAGGATTATTTCCATAGCCGACAGCCGTCTCGAGCGCTTGGCCTTGACCTTGATGAGCTTGCCCAGCGGCATCTCAAGCAGGATGGTTTTGGCGGCATCCTCGGGGCTGCCCAGAGAGTCCACCGCCTCCTGCTCGCTCATACCGCTCTCCACGCGGTCGTCTATCATCTCACAATAAAAATCCTCGGCGGTCTTGACATCCTGCTCGCTCGCGCCGCAAAGATTGACCCTGAGCCGCGACAGAAACTCGGTTTTATTCATGCTCGCCATCCTCCTTTTTGACAAACTCATAAATACGCATGATCTCCGCCCACTCGGCTTCAAACACCCGAAGGCGCTGCAGACCGTCCTCGGTAATGCGGTAGTATTTGCGAAGCCGTCCGTTGTGCTCACTGGAGCGCACGGTAAGCAATCTCGAGCTCTCCAGCCTGCGCAGAATGGGATACAGGGTGGACTCGGACATAATAACGTAGGGACTGACGTCCTTGATTATCTGATAGCCGTAGGATTCCCGGTTCTTGATGGCCGCAAGAACGCAGACCTCCAACAGGCCTCTTCTTATTTGTGCATCCATAATATACCTCCCTCTGCATAATACTATACAACGCATAGCATCGTATGTCAAGTGGTATTAGGGAAAGTTTTTGCTGGGGCAGACAGACGGCAAATAATATGCTATAATGGCTGCATAGACAAGCAAAGGGGGCGAGCCTGTGGAAAAGACCAGATGCCGATGGTGCAATTCAAACAATCGGCTTTATGTAGAATATCACGACCGCGAGTGGGGTGTTTTTAACTTTGATGAGAGGTATCTGTTTGAGATGCTTTTGCTTGAGTCTTTTCAGGCCGGGCTGTCGTGGGAGTGCGTGCTCAACAAGCGGGAGAGCTTCCGTCAGGCTTTTGACGGCTTTGACCCCCACAAGATAGCCTGCTACGATGAGCGCAAGACAGCCGAGCTTATGAGCAACCCCGGCATTATCAGAAACCGCCGCAAGATAGAGGCCGCGGTTAATAACAGTCGGGTGTTTTTGGACATCGCGCGGGAGTTCGGCAGCTTTGGCAGCTATCTTAAAAGCTTTACAAAGGGCGAGACCCTGTACGAATGCGGCAACACCACAAACCCTCTGTCGGACGCCATATCCAAGGATCTGAAAAAGCGTGGCATGAAGTTTGTGGGCTCAACTATAATCTACTCTTATCTGCAGTCCATCGGCGTGATATACTCCCACGACCGTGACTGCTATCTCTGCAAAGGCGAATAAAATGCAGCCCCTCCGGACAAAATCAAAGATTTTGCCCACCTCCCCTTGCAGTGGAGGCGTTTCGCTGCGGCGGACTTGGATGCAGCTGAAGCTTTCGCCGTACAAATAAAAGTCAACGGACAGACCGCCCGAGGGCGGGATCTGTCCGTTTTTCAGCTTATATAGTTGACCTGGTCAACATTATGCAGGCATTGCAGGATAGCTCACGCCGTATTTGAAAACCACCCGTCTGGCATTGGGAAATATCTCTCTGAACTCGGCTATCGCCTGCTCGTCGATCCTTGACATATAGACCACGACTTTGTTATCCCAGCGACCCAAGTACACGCCGGCTATTCTGGCAATTGCGGGCAAATCCTCATAATACACTCCGTCGATCACAATGCCGCCCGTCGCCCAGACTCCAAATATCTCGTCATAGGTGCGCTGAGCTATGACGCAGTTGGGGATATAGGTGATCAAATACAGCGCAACCACAGCCAGCACAAGAATTACGGCGGCTTTGGCAATCTTTCCGACCACCATTTTGCGTTTGAAGGCGCGCTTGTCGATGGCGTCCGTCATCTGCTCAAACTCAAGCTCGGATACGGTATTAAGGCACTCGGGCATAGTATCTCTCCTTTCGGGTGTGGTGTGGGTTATTTGATCTCGAACTCAATGGCTATGGTATATCGCTCGTCAACGAGAGTATACAGGGGCAGCGGGGAGTTGAATACCGATTCCGAATAATACACATCCAAACCCTTGATAAGTCGATATTGACCTTTTGGCAAACTTCCGTACAAACCTCCCCAGCGTTCGGTTCTCTCACTCATTTTTCCCGCAAACAGTATATAGGCTTCCGTTGTCCATCCTCTGTGTACTCCCTCTGGCAGCGGAAGTTCAGGGACTCTGTACCATTCTCCGTCTATCTTCCGCTGCACCGAAAAAGTAGAACCATAATCGTACACATACCCATTGGAAATATTCGCCATCGTATAGGTAATGGATGTGGGGGTCACTTCTATGAGCTCTGTCTTGAGAGTACCCGTCGTATCAGTGAGCACTGTTGTCACAGGAAGCGACTCGGCGGTATCATTTTCTACAGGGGTCTGCGCGGTGGTATCATCTATCTCGGGTGGAAGCGGAGTATCGTCCATACTCAACCCAATTCCCGCGATAAGTGCGGCAGAAATAACGATCAGTATTAACATGCCAGTCCATCTTTTCATACAAAATCTCTCCTTTGGGGTGTGGGTTTGTATGTTTAGACCGAAAAAAGCGGGAAAAGTTCCCAAAAAATCGTAAATGGCAGAAATTTTGCTAAGTAAACCACGCAAATCGTCTGTTTTAGCTCTTAAATTCTCCACAAAACAAACTTGCGCTAGTCTATAATTATTAGTCTATTCCTGTATAGTTTTCAAAGTCCAGTTCATACTCTTCATCTTCCCACTCCGCTGTATCATCAAAAATCATATCGTCCAGAATATCAATTGCTATGTTTTGTTCCTTTGCAAGTTGTTCTGCGTATTTCTGTGACGAGTAAATGCTTTTGTGTTTTAACTGTTTTGAACACAAATAAACATCTCCCGTCTGCTTTAACAGATGCATCGCGCAGGAATGTCTCATTACACTTGGGGTAATATGCTTTTCTGCAACACCTTCTGCGTATTGATTGAAAATAGCAGAGAGTCTGTCTGGAGATAAACGTTTTCCAGTTTTGGATACAAAAAGTGCATCTGTTTCAATTCCCCCAAAGTATTTTTGTCTATCAGAGATCCATAGCAGCAACTGACTTCTTAAATTTCCCCCAAATTCTATATAATCCTTATTTTTTAGATTTATCCTATTGCGCTCAAAATCTATATCCCCCAAATCAATATCCAATATAGTTGATGATCTCAATCCTGTGGTAAAGCCCAGTTTCATTATGCATAAATCACGATTCTTTGTTTTATTTGCCGCTCTTTTCTCCACATTTTTTAGAAACTCACGAATCTCCTCCTGTGATAAATACACAATTTGTGTGTCATCCTCAATTTGTGTTCTATTTATCACTTCCATAGGATTTTCATCCAAGTATTCTGGGATTAAAAACTGAAAAAAAGAGTTCAACGCTGTCCAGTGTACCGCCTTTATGCTATCAGATGTTTTTGTCCATTTTCCGCCTATGAACTTTCTATCCAATGAATCAATATATTCTTCAATGTCGTCTGAATTTATTCTAAGATAAAAATCTTCGGGACAATACCCCCAAAACAAAAAATTTGTAAACTGTAATACATATCCTATGTAATTGTAAATCGTATTATATGACTTTCCCTCCAAAACTAGACTTTTGCAGTATTCAGTCATAATCTTAGGACTCTTATATAG
>JAZOWC010000047.1:0-25490 GCA_045658985.1 Oscillospiraceae bacterium | reverse complement strand
TACAACGAGCGGAAGTCTTGCGGCAAGTTTGTGCAGGCTTAATCTGTGCGGTAAGCTTGCTTGATTGCCGTTCTGCCGCAAGGATGAGCGAAGTGTGGGCGAAAAGACAAACTATATATCTGCGGCACTCGCTCGGGTTAGGTGCCGAGCCTGCCGCGCAGAGGATTTATTGTGCAGTCTTGATCTGTCGTAACATCTATACGCGATCCGCAGATCGCGTAGTGCATCACAAGAATAACATTGCTGCCATTCTTCGGTTGGGGCAAGCGTACAGGGGGTGTGGGGGACTTTGAGCCTCTCAGCCATACCATGTCCCCCACCGGTTTTGGCTACTTTTGCCGCCAAAAGTAGCGCGTGAGTCCGAGCATGCAATGGCTCGGGGATGGATGATAGCACCACACCGTATTCTTGGAGGGAGAGATATGTGTTCTCTCTCCCTCAGTCAAAAATCACAGATTTTTGACAGCTCCCTCGTCAGAGGGAGCCTTTTGCGGCGGGAGCAAGTTCTCGCCCTACAAATGTGCCGCAGATTGGGAGGGGCGGAAACATGGGTTTCCACCTCATCCGTCAGCCTTCGCTGACACCTTCTCCTCATAGGAGAAGGCTTGCGGGGGACGGGGAGCCTTGCGGTGGAAAGCAGAAACGCGAAGGCTGCGTTACGGCAGAAAAAAGACGCAGGCGGTGCGCCTGCGGCTTTTGATTCAAGTTATAAGGTTATGTAACCGTTATGACTTACTTAGCTGCGAACCAGCCCTTGTACTGATCCCAGCCGAGGCCGTTGACGTAGCCGCCAGCGGGGAGCACGAAATCTTCTGCAAACAGAACCTTGGTTGCAGTCTCATAGAAGGGAACAACAGCCAGCTCGGTGAGCAGCTTCTCTTCCATCTTCTGGCAGAGCTCTACGATCTTGTCGGTATCCTTCTGGAGGTCGTAGCTCATAGCTTCGGCATACCAAGCATCAAAGACGGGATCGCCGTAGCAGAATCTGGGGGGAGAATAGTCGGAACGATAGTAGTTGAAGGTTGCACGAGGATCCTTTGCGGAGGGCAGCAGAGAACCGACAGCGGTATCAAAAGCGGTAGGATCATCGGGGTTGTAGCGGCGAAGCTGAGTGGTCTGGCTGGAGGGAACGACCTGGAACTCAACGGTCATCTTGCCGGCAAATACTTCGTTGTACTGCTTCATCAGCATTTCGCAAGCTGCGCGAACGTGGGAAGTAGCGGGGTTAGCAGTATCACCGGTCAGGATGCGGAGGACAGAAGAGGTGATGCCGACCTGCTCGTATGCCTTATCGATCTTCTGGTTTGCCAGCTCGGGCTTGTAGAGATCGTATGCATCGGGTACATAGGAAGCAGGAACATCAACAAAAGCGGTGCTGGAGGAGGGGCTGCACATAACAGCCTTACGCATAATACGTGCTGCGGGATAAACGCCGAGGGTATCAGCGATCTCGTTACGGTTTGCGCCGTAGTAGAGAGCCTCACGGAAGTTCAGGTTGCCCAGCAGGCCGTTGTAGTTGGTGTTGCCCCAGTTGACGAACATGTACATGAGGGAGTCATTGTAGTACTCGTACATACGGGGGTCATCTTCGTAGGTCTCCCACATGGAGTAGGACAGACCGGAGTAGGACAGTTCGCCATTCTCGAACAGCTGAACAGCTGTGGAAGTATCGGGAACAACGGTGAATACGATCTCGTCGAGGTGGTACCAATCAGCGTGTACGAAGTCGGGGTTCTTCTTCAGAACGAACTTTGCATCGGGGATCCACTCGGTGAGGATGTAAGCGCCGCAGGAAACGGTGGTGTCAACGCTGGTACCGTAGGTGGTAGCAGTCTTGTCAGCGGTCATCAGCTCGGTGTAGAGCTTGGGGTTGACGATGGAACGGTTACATGCATTGATAGCATCGTACTCGGTTCTGGGGGTGGTGAAAGTAGCCTGGAAGGTGTAGTCGTGGGTCTTCTTGTAGCCGACGTCTGCCCAAACCTTAACTTCGCCCATCTGATACTCGTAGATGTTAACGAGAACACCGTAGGAGCACAGGGTCATGGAAGAAGCGGACAGGTTCTGCTGCAGAGGATCTGCATGCATCTTGAAGGAGAACTCGAAGTCGTCAACAGTGATAGGATCACCATTCTCCCACTTCATGCCTTCGTTGATCTTGTATTCCCAAACGAAGCCGTCTGCGTCAACCTTCTTGGGCATCTCAGCAGCCATAGTGGGCTTGTACTCCCAGCCGGACTTGTCGTCCTTGGGGCAGGTGGTGTACAGGCAGGAGCTGATCAGGTCGATCAGAACCCAGGGGTTGGTTGCCTGAGTGGTCAGGGGGTTAACGGTAGGTGCAGAGGAGGTGAAGTAATTGTAGTATGTGCCTCCGTCTACGGGTGCGTTGGGGTCAACAGTGGGGGTGCTGGGATCGGGGTTAACGGGGTTGCTGGGGTTAGAGGGGTTGCTGGGGTTAGAGGGATTGCTGGGCTGATTTGCTTCGGGATCATCCTTCTTGCCGCAGCCTGCGAAAGCAGCAACAAGCATCAGCACAGCCAGAACAAGTGCCAAATATTTTTTCATGGTGTCTTCCTCCTTGTATTTTTTGAACCTTGGCAAAGTTCGATTTAATTGTACATCATCCAATTGAGTCCGTCAATTGGCACAATGCACGAACCGGCTATATGTAATTTGTGCAAATTGCACAAAAATACGTGGGTTTTGTCGGCAGGTAACCCGAGGTGTTAAGATGTTGTTAAGATACGCAGGGAGTTGATAGTAAAGAGTTAACAGTTAAGGTGTCGACGGAGCCGACGGAATGAAAAAGGCTCCCCTTGTTGCAAGGGGAGCTGCTGAACGAAGTGAAGCGGAGGGGATAAAAGGAAAAATTGCGAGGATATCCCCTCAGTCACCTGCGGTGACAGCTCCCTTTGAATCCCTCCGCCAACCTACGGTTGGTCCCCCGGTCGCAATCACAGATTGCTCCCCGCTTTGGCTAAAAATATGCCACCGGCATATTTTCTTAACGCGTCGCGCCCTATTTAGGCAAGGGAGGCTGGACGGGGAGCCTTACGGGGGACGGGGGTAAATGATGTCGCTGCGCTAATGATGAATGAGGAATGATATATTTTTGCTCCGCAAAAATATGCAGGACGGGGGCTTGCGGGGGACGAAGAATTTCGGGAGGCGGAACGCCTCCCCTACTATGTGCCACAGATTGAGTAGATCCCGCGCAAAGCGCGCCCTACGGGTTCGACTGCGCGCCGCTGTGTCATACTGAGCTTGTCGAACTGCGCAGCAGCACCGAGCGAAGCGATGGTGGTATCTCAGCGGCGCTCCGCTCAGGATGACCGAAGGAGCAGGTTTTCACCTCATCCACCGCAAGCGGTCCCCCTTGTCTCGCTGCGGCTCGGTCACGCCGCGGGTCTGACAGTCCTCTCCCCACAAAGCATACGCTTTGCGGGGTCCCCGTCAGATTTGTGTTTACGGTCGGGCAAAGCCCTCCCTACACCTTGCGCGGTACTCACCGCGCTTGGGTGTCATTCAACACCGTGTCGCCGCTTCGCTACCTCATAGGAGAAGGCTTTGAGAGGGGGGGACACGGGAGGCTTGCGAGGGACGGGGGATTTCGGGAGGGGGAACCCCTCCCCTACATTCTCCGATCAAGCAACATCGTAGGGGAGGCAGCAGATGGGCGAAAGGTGTGTTTCCCTTCTAACCAAAACCGATGGATTTTGCGCATTACAAAGACAAAAAAGAAACACAGATTTCGTTCATATGCAACTAACTCGAGGGTTGACAGTACCAAAGTCAGCCATCGGCTGACCGAGCGTGAGCGAGGCGCGGTGAGTACCGCGCAAGGCGGAGGGCGGATTCACTCCGCCCGTGAGCTTTAATAAAAAGGGGACCCCACGAGACAAGTCTCGTGGGGAGAGTACGGCAATCCGAGAGTTAGGCAGCAGATGGGCGAAAGGTGTGTTTCTGCACATGCTTATTTTTTAATTAAATCAACCACGGCGGTGGCTATGGCCCGGGCATAGCTGTCCAGATTCTTGTCGTAGAGGCGGTTGTCCTCCTGGTTGGTGATGAAGCCCAGCTCCACTATGCAGGAGGGCATGGCGGTATTTTTGTTGACGGCGTAGTCGCTGTCCTCCCCTGCCTGAGTGCCCGCTTTGACACCGCGGTTTTGCTGGATCTCGATTTTTTCCAGCGCGGCCAGTATATTCTGCGCCAGCTTGCGTTCGGGAGCGGTTTTTTGGCTGCTGATCCATACTTCCACGCCCTTGGCGCTTTCTGCCGCCGAATTGCGGTGCAGGGATACAAAATACGCCGCGTCACTGTCGTTGGCGATCTCACAGCGGTCGCCCAGCGTCAGGTAGCTGTCCCCGCCGCGGGTGAGCAGGGGTGTGCAGCCGAGCTCCTCCACGTATTTGGCAACAAGCAGAGCGAGGGCGAGGTTATCGTCTTTTTCGCATCTGTCGCCGTTGATTGCGCCGGGGTCATCGCCGCCGTGACCGGGATCGATGCAGATTATGTCGGTTTTTGGCCTGTAGTTGTCACGGAGTACGGGAGCGGCGGGCGAGAGAGCCAAATATATTCCCACCGCCGCGGCTGCCAGCGCGAGCAGGACGGCGGAGATGATGATCAGGGTCTTTTTCTTCATTCGTTCGTATCGGTATCGCTGCCTGCGTCGGGAGTGTTCTGCTGTCTGAAACCAAACCGCTGATAGCCGCACAGATGCTCATAATAGAGGGCGCGGCCCACGTTCATATAGGGCAGCACGAACACAGATGCCACGCCGATGACGGCGGTGAGCATATTCCAGAGGATATAGCTGAGTTCAAACACAAAGAACTCGATCTTGTGCCCGTCCATCATTTCGCGGCTGGTGCGCAGTATCTCAAAGATACCCGCATCGGGGTCGTCTATGAGCACAAAGGTGGTCTGGCTGTAGCTGAAGCTGAGGATGATGCCGGGGATAACAAAGCACAGAGTGCCCAGCATGATGAGAATGCCCTGCACCAGCGTCAGCAGGATGGCTTTGACCCAGAAGCCGAAGGCCTCGAATATATCGCGGAAGGCGATCTGCTCCTCTCTCGCGGTCATCAGGCAGACACGGCAGTAGCCGATATTGATGATGGACACGAATATATTGTACACCATCAGCACCACGCCTGCTATCAGCGGGAGGCGCATATCCTGAGCCGCGCGCTCAAAATACTCCATCATCTCCTGCAGGCTGTCTCCCGCATAGGCCATCGCCAGCGGGGCGGCAGGAAGTTTGAGCTGGATGATGACGTTGGGTATGGCGGAAATCACCATAACAAACAGGGTATAAAAATAGATCTTGAGGCCGGTGTTTGCCATACGCGATTTGGCAACGGCTTTGAGCAAAGGTCTGTTGAGCATAGTATCCTCCCCTTTGATGATTGTGATCGGCAAGCGGCTATATGAGCCCCGCAGGCTATCGGGCCGCAAAATTAAATAAGACGGTACACTGTACCGTCTTATTATATATGATTTTTTGGAGCGTATCAAGCCGATTGGGGTTAAATTTAAGATTTGTTAACCGAATACGGCCAGCAGGAAGCCTGCGGCGATGGCCGAGCCGATAACACCTGCCACGTTGGGGCCCATAGCATGCATGAGCAGGTAGTTGGAGGGGTTGGCCTTCTGACCTTCGATCTGGGAGACGCGTGCCGCCATAGGTACGGCGGATACGCCTGCCGAGCCGATGAGGGGGTTGATCTTGCCGCCGGACAGCTTATACATAAGCTTGCCCATCAGCAGGCCGCCCACGGTGGACAGAGCAAATGCGGTCAGGCCGAGGACGATGATCTTGATGGTCTCGAAGCTGAGGAATCTTTCTGCGGTCATGGTAGCACCGACAGCCAGACCCAGCATAATGGTGACGATGTTCATTAGGGCGTTCTGTGCGGTATCGGAGAGACGGTCGGTAACTCCGCACTCGCGGAACAGGTTACCAAGCATCAGACAGCCGATGAGAGGAGCGGTGGAGGGCAGAAGCAGGATGCATACGGTTGCAACAAGGATTGGGAATATGATCTTCTCCTTCTTGCTGACGGGGCGGGCCTGCTCCATCTTGACACGGCGCTCTTTCTCGGTGGTGAGCAGCTTCATGATGGGGGGCTGAATCAGAGGAATCAGCGCCATATAGGAGTATGCGGCGATAGCGATGGGGCCCAGATATGCAGGGGCCAGCTTGGTGGTCAGATAGATTGCGGTGGGGCCGTCAGCGCCGCCGATGATACCGATAGCGGCGGCTACGTTGCCCGCAAAGCCCAGCAGAACGGCGCCGAAGAATGCGGCAAACACACCCATCTGTGCGGCCGCGCCCATCAGCATACTGGAGGGACGGGCAAGCATGGGGCCGAAGTCGGTCATAGCGCCGACGCCGAGGAAGATGATGGAGGGGTAGATACCTGCCTTGACACCTATATAAAATATATCAAGCAGGCCACCGTGGTGGATAATGTCGGTAAAGGAGATATGCTCGATGATCTCGCCGGTGGCGGGAACTATGTACTGTGTGCCTGCAATGTAGGCATCCCACATCTCCTGATGGAACATATTTCCGCCGGGGAAGTTACTCAGCAGACAGCCGAATGCGATACCGACCATCAGCAGGGGCTCAAACTTGCGTCCGATGCCCAGATAGAGCAGCACGAAGCTGATAAGGATCATTATCAGAAACTTCCAGCCGCCGTCTGCAAAGAATGCGGCGAAGCCGGACTCAAGAGCCAGCTTCTGCAGGGTGGCTAAAACGTCCATAAACGCGCCCCCTTATGCCAGAATTACCAGCGGGGCGTCCGTATCAACGGCTGCGCCCTTGGCTGCGACGATCTGAGATACCACGCCGTCACGGGGTGCGGTGATCTCGTTCTCCATCTTCATGGCCTCGAGGATTATGAGGATATCGCCCTTCTTGACGCTCTGGCCCTGAGTGACCTTGACGTTAAGCACGGTGCCGGGCATGGGAGCGGTGACAGCCTCGCCTGCGCCTGCTGCGGGTGCGGGAGCGGCGGCAGGTGCTGCAGCAGGTGCTGCTGCGGCGGGAGCGGTGGCTGCGGCGGTGGGGGCATCGTAGACGGCCTCACAGACAGCCTCGCCCTTTTCGACAACGACTTCGTAGCATTTTCCGTTGAGAGTTACTTTGTATTTCATAGCAGTTTACCTCACAGTTCTTTGATGGATATGAATCTCAGTTCATTGAGGGGGATCTTTGTCTCGTCGGCAACGATCGCCATGACCATAGCGGCGGTTTTGTCATCGACGTTATAAAGCTCGCATACGCGGTTGCCCATGCATACGCCCTTGGTGCTGCCGGGTGCGGCGGCGGGAGCGGCAGGTGCTGCAGGTGCGGCTGCGGCAGCGGCGGGGGCGGGCTTCTTCTTCTGCGCCATGATCTTGCCGAAAACGGCAATAACGCCCATAAGCAGAACCAGTCCGAAGAATACTACCGCATAGCCCAGCAGGGCGGTGATGCCTGCGCCGCCGATGCCCATGTTGGCGGCCTCAAGATTGATGCCCTGAGAGGATGCTCCGATGGTTGTCACGGGAGCGGCCGAAAGTAATGTTGTCATCATTGTTCCTGCCTCCCTCAGTCTATAGCGGTGATGGTGTACTTGACGGTGTTGCGGGCCTTTTCTTCGCGCCAGTCAAAGAACTTCTCCGCAACCTGAGGGAATGCCACGTAGGAGAGCAGATCCTCTATATTCTTGGCCTTGTCGCCGATCTCGGCTTTGGCGCTCTCAAGACCGGGCTCAAGCAGGTCGGCATAGCGGCAGGTGATGGGTTTTTCGTCGCCCATGACTTTTTTGAGCAGAGTCTCGTCTATTTTGCCGGGAGCGGTGCCGTACTCGCCGCGGAGGTAGGCTTTGATCTCCTTGGAGACGTTCTTGTAGCGCTCGCCCAGCAGCACGTTCTGTGCGGCCTGCACGCCAACCATCTGACTGGAGGGGGTGACCAGAGGAGGATAACCCAGATCCTCGCGGACACGGGGCACCTCACTGAGAACCTCGGGCAGGCGGTGGAGAGCCTTCTGCATGGTAAGCTGAGAAACCAGATTGGACAGCATTCCGCCGGGAACCTGATAGGTCAGCGCGTCGGTATCGGTACTCATAACAATGGGATTGAGCAGACCGCTCTTGATGGCTTCGGCCTGCAGAGGCTTGAAGAAATCGTTGAGCTCCTTGAGCACGTCGGGGTTGAGGCCGGTGTCGTAGCCCATTTCCCTGAGGGTGTAGAACATACTCTCGGTGGGAGGCTGGCTTGTGCCGCCCGAGAAGCAGGACACGGCGCAGTCGATGACGTCGGCGCCTGCCTCAACGGCCTTGAGCAGGGTCATGGAAGCCAGACCGGTGGTGGAATGGGTGTGCACCACTACGGGCAGGGAGATGTTCTGCTTGAGGGCGGAGACCAGATCATAGGCGGCCTTGGGGGTCATGATGCCTGCCATATCCTTGATGCAGACCGAGTGACAGCCCATTTTCTCGAGCTGCTTGCCCAGATCCACAAACATATCCAGAGTATGGATGGGGCTGGTGGTGTAGCACAGAGCGCCGGACACGTGAGCGCCGGCTTTGATGCCCTCGTCCACGGCAACCTCAATGTTGCGCAGGTCGTTGAGCGCGTCGAATACGCGGATTATATCAATGCCGTTCTCTACGCTCTTGCGTACAAAGGCGCGGACAACGTCGTCGGGATAGTGCTTGTAGCCCAGCAGGTTCTGACCGCGCAGAAGCATCTGCAGCTTGGTGTTCTTGACTGTGGCTCGGATCTTGCGCAGGCGCTCCCAGGGATCTTCGTTGAGAAAACGCAGGCAGCTGTCAAAAGTAGCTCCGCCCCAGCACTCCAGCGAGTAGTAACCGGCCTTGTCCAGCAGCTCGAGGGACTCCTTGAACTGCTCAAAGGTCATTCTGGTAGCTATCAGCGACTGCTGTGCGTCACGCAGCATGGTCTCGGTGATGTTCAATTTCACGGTATATCACTCCTTAGAACGATGTAGAATATCATTTTCCCTTTTTTGGGGGGTGTTTTTGTTGTTTTGTGGTATATTTTGATACGATATAACAATTCCCGTGAGAAATCGTGTTACAAACGACCACGCGTTTGGTTATATCATATCATAATATAACACGAACTAAAAATCCTACCCCATTATAATGCAGTATAGCACACTAAACCAAAAAAGTAAAGCCTTTTTGTGAAAATATCACAAAAAAATATCCCTGCGGCAGAGGTTTTATTGATGTGCCGCGCAGTTTTATTTATATTTGATTTATTTGCACCTGCATGCTATAATTACTATATATGTGGAAGTATACCTATTTTTGAGAAAGGAGGTTTGCCTGTGCACAAAAAGCTGTTTGCCGCTATGGCCCTGCTTGTTGTTGCCCTGTTCATATTTATTGCGCCGCAGGCTTTTGCCTCCTTCCCCGAAGATCCGGGCGCCCTCTGCACCGACAGCGAGTATTTCAAAGACCGCGGCTTCGACTCGGCCAGCGCTATGCTCAAGGGTGCCGAGGAGATATCCTCGGAGAGCTTTATTCTGATTTTTTACAGCCGCTACGACGAGACCAGCCGCTATATGCTGCCTCAGATCAAACAATGGGCGGACAGCAACCGCGTGATGATCTACGGCATCGACCAGTACAACCGCTACACACGGGAATACGGGTATTTTAACACCAAGACCTCCTTTGAGGGCTGGGAGAAATATATCTCCCCCGCCACCTTCCGTTTTCCCGCCGCATTCATATACAATGCGGACACACGGCTTCTGACCACCCGTGATAACCTGAGCGATTTTGCCACGCTGTACAACGTGCTCAACGGCTCGGGTATGCTCAAAGAGCCCTATCACGACTACGCTCAGGCAGGTCTCAGCTCCTCCCGACTGGGTCAGCTGGGACTGATGAAAGGAACGGGCGACGGCTTTGATCTGCTCCGCGCCCCCACCCGTGCCGAAGCTCTCACCATGCTCATCCGTCTGCTGGGTCACGAAGAGGAGGCTCTGCTGTCCTATCTCCCCCATCCCTTTGAGGACGTGCCCCGTTGGGCATCCCCCTACGTGGGCTATGCATACTATCACGGCATCACAAAAGGCGTCAGCGAGAGCAGGTTTGACCCACACTCCCCCGTCACCGCCGCAGAATATCTGACGTTCGTGCTCCGCGCTCTGGGCTATGAGAGCGGCGAGGGCGGAGATTTTGCGTGGGACAATCCCTACGCTCTGGCCCATACTACGGGAATAATGCCTGCAGGCGTCAACACCCGTGAGTTTCTCCGCGCCGATATGGCGGTGGTCAGCTATGCCGCGCTGGGCGCAAACCTCAAAGATACAACCTCCACTCTGGCCCACAGACTGGTGCACAGAAGAGCCGCCGACGGCGCTCTGCTGGGCGAATTTCTGGACTGTGATCTGTCCGCCCCCTCCGCCCGTGAGGAGCTGTCCCAAATCGGCTGGCGCTCTGTGATAAATATCGAAAAGCGCTCCCCCAAATACGTAGCCGAAGCCGTCAACGCCGCCATCTACCGTCTGCCCCGCGTGATAATGATCGAAGCGCCCGACGGAGATGCCATTGACTGGGCGGTGTACCTGATGGACAAGCTGAATTTCCCCGAGGGCGCCGTATCCGACTACCGTCTGCAGATCTCGGGCAACGCGGTGTTCGTGATCCCCGAATACACCATAGCGGCCAAAACCTATGCCGCCCTCACCTGCGACGGCTACACCCCCGACACCAACGTATCCATCACGGCGCAGTTTGTCCGCAACAACATGGATAACATACTCCTTCAGGGCGCAGATCAGTTCTGCGACGGATATTTTGCCGATGCGGAGATCGTAGAGGATTCCGATGCCGCATCAAGCTACAACGATGCCGATGCGGCGCTGATCATCAGGCACTGCACCGAGACCGCCATAGAGCGCGCACGTTGGCTGTTGAGCGAATGCGCCGCCAACCCCGAGCTTATCCGCTGAGCATACCTATATAATATATACACATCAGCAAAAACGGCGATACGGAGGTTTCCGTATCTGCGTTTATTGTTGTTATGCGGTTTTTTTGGCTCAGGACTGCTCGTCCCGCGGCTCGTCCAAAGCCGACATCTGCCTGCATTTGGCTCCGTAGCCGCAGAGCAGGAATGCCATCATCATCACCCACGTCACAGGCTCGGTGAGGGCCATGGCGGTAAATCCGAAGGCGGGTATGGCCCATTTGGC
The DNA here is from genome assembly GCA_045658985.1 of Oscillospiraceae bacterium. Lineage (GTDB taxonomy): Bacteria > Bacillota > Clostridia > Oscillospirales > Butyricicoccaceae > RGIG3513. Next base: position 14,257 of record JAZOWC010000047.1, on the reverse strand, counting down.
CGAGATTATTTTCATCACCAGCTCGATACAGCTGGACAGCACGGGAACTACCTTGCTTCCCAGTGCCTGCAGGGTGTTGCGCAGGCAGACCAGTATGCCCAGCGCAGGTGAGCAGACCATGGCGCTGCGGGTCAGCAGCAGAGCGCCTTTGATTATCTCGGGGTCGGAGGTGCCTGTGGTGTAGCGTATCAGCGCCTCACCGATCACAAAGAACAGCAGGCAGGCAAACACCGACCATGCACTCACGGTTGCAAGCACCTGCTTCAATGCGCTGCGGATGCGCCGCACCTTCCTCGCGCCCCAGTTCTGCGCCATAAAGGTGGAGCTTGCGGTAGCAACGGCGTTCTGAGGCATGAGCATCAGCTTCCAGATGCGGCGGCCTGCGGTATTTGCGGCGATCATACCCTCGCCCAGCAGGTTGTTGGATCGGTTGAGTATGACCGAGCCCAGATCGACCACGGCGGCCATCAGCGCCATTGCCAGACCGGTGGAGAACAGCTCGCCCAGCATGCCGCGGGGCAGCTTGAGATCGGACTTGCGGGGCAGATATTCGCGGTAGCACTTCCACACGTAGAGTCCGCTTATCACCGCCGAAAGTCCCTGAGCGATGACCGTTGCTACAGCCGCGCCTGCCACGCCCGTGTCAAGCACCACAACAAAAAACAGATCCAGCACCACGTTGAGCAGAGACGCGATCACCAAAAACACCAGCGGTGCGCGGCTGTTGCCCACCGCGCGCATAATGGCGGCAAACATATTGTAGCATACGGTGGCGATCATTCCGCCGCAGATGACCGCAATATAGCTGTATGCAGACTCAAATATAGCCTCGGGGGTGTTCATAAAGGCGAGTATGGGCCTGAGGAATATCAGCGAAAGCACGGTCAGCAGGGCGGCGATGCTCAGGTTGAGGGCGATCATTCCGCTCAGCGACTTACGCATACTGCCATAGTCCCGCGCACCGAAATACCGTGTCACCACGATGCCGTAGCCGCTGTTTAGACCGATGGCCGTATTGATTATCAGATTGTACAGCGAGTCGGATGCGCCGATGGCGGCAATGGCGCTGTCACCCAGATGATAACCCACCACAACGGTGTCCACCATACTGTATATCTGCTGAAAAATATTACCTATCAAAAAAGGCAGAGCAAAGGCCAGAATCATGGGCAGCGGCTTGCCCTCGGTCATATTCAGTACCCTGCCTGTGCGAACTTTTGCCACCTGTATTTTCACTCCCTGTTCCTACCCTTGTTATATGCACCATAATACCACAGCGCGGGCGGTTTGTCATCTGAAAAAAAGGGCATTTTTTTGCACAGTCGGCTCAGCGGCGATCCTTTTCGGTCAAAATGTTGACAAAACAACATTTATAGTGTATAATGCCACTTGTTGACAAAACAACTTTGCTGCCAAAAGGAGATTTAAGCATATGCTCGACAGATTTCAGCAATTTTCTTTCAGTGTTTCCGAGATACACCGCTATCTGCTCCAGATAGAGCGTGACGAGATGGAAAAACTGGGGTATAACGCATATTTTGCGCCCTATCTTGTGATAATGAGCCGTCATCCCGACGGAGTTACCGCCGTGGAGCTGGGACGCAGCTGTGACAAGGACAAGGCCGCCGTCTCCCGCGCCGTCTCCGAGATGATAGAGCGGGGACTGGTATCCCGAGAGCTTGTCCGCGGCAACGGTTACCGCGCGCCTCTGCACCTGACCAAAAAAGGCCGTGAGGTGGCTCTTCACGTATGCCGCCGCGCCGAGCTGGCGGTGAATGCCGTGGGCGGAGGCATCCCGGAGGAAAACCGCAGGATATTCTACGATGCGCTGACCACCATCGCCCAGAATATGCGCCGATTCAGCGAAGAAGGTCTCCCCGAGGAGCAGGCACTATGAGCGTAAAGATCATCATCGACTCCACCTGCGACCTGCTGCCCGAGACCAAGGCGCGTTTCTCCGTAGTGCCCCTGACCGTCAGGTTCGGCGAGCGTGAATACCGCGACGGCGTGGATATCGACCACCGCGAGTTTTACAGAATGCTTACCACAGGTCAGGAGATGCCCACTACCTCTCAGGCCTCCCCTGCCGATTTTGAGCAGGTGTACCGCGAAAGCACCGCAGACGGCTCTCAGGCGGTGGTTCTGTGCGTGTCGGGCAAACTGTCGGGCACATACCAGAGCGCCGTTATCGCCGCTCAGGACTATGAGGGGCAAGTATTCGTGGTGGACAGCCGGAGCGTTGCCATCGGCACGGGCATCCTTGCCCAGCTGGCTCTGCACCTCTGCGACTGCGGAATGAGCGCCGCCGATATCGCCACAAGGCTGGAAGAAGAACGCGCGCGTGTGCGGGTGATAGCGCTCCTTGACACGCTCGAGTACCTCAAGCGGGGCGGCAGAATATCCAAAACGGCGGCATTCGCAGGCTCGCTGCTCAACATCAAGCCCGTAGCCTGCATAGAGGACGGCGAGATCAAGCTGCTGGGCAAAGCCCGCGGCTCAAAAATGGGCAACAACCTGCTGGTGCAGGAGATCGAAAAGGCCGGCGGCGTGGATTTCCGCAAACCCCTGCTCCTCGGCTACACGGGAGAGAGCAACGAGCTGCTTGAGCGGTATATTGAGGACAGCGCACATCTGTGGCGCGGCAGCACCTCCTCACTGGAGCAGACCCCCATCGGCTCGGTCATCGGCACCCACGCAGGCCCCGGCGCAATTGCCGTGGCATTCTTCAAAAAAGGCTGAATATTCCCCGAAAAAACAGAGAGAATGCTCTCTGTTTTTTGTTTTCTTTTTCCGCAGGGCGGGGTTATTGCTCCAAATATTCTTCCATTCGGGCAAAAAATGTGATATAATAATGTTTAATACTGTTGAACAATTCTTGATTCAGGTGATATACATGGACGTGAGAGAAGAATACCTAAAAAAACTGCGTACCCCCGAGGAGGCCGTCAAGGCCGTACGCAGCGGCGACTGGGTGGACTACGGCTGGAACGCCTGCGCTCCCCACGCCCTTGACAAAGCCCTTGCGGCGCGCTACCTCGAGCTTCACGACGTCAAAGTGCGCGGCGCCGTACTGATGAAGCTGCCCGCCATACTTTCCGTACCCGATACGGCAGACCATTTTATATGGAACTCATGGCATATGGGCGGCCTTGAGCGTATGCTGGTGGACGAGGGCATCGCATATTATATCCCCCTGCGCTATTCCGAGCTGCCCCGCTACTACCGTGAGCATATGGAGCCTGTCAACGTGGCCATGATTCAGGTGGCGCCTATGGACGAGGACGGATATTTCAGCTACGGACTCAACGCATCACACCTTGAGGCGCTTTTTGAGCGCACCGAGACCATTATACTTGAGGTCAACCGCAACTACCCCCGCTGCTGCGGCGGAGACAACACACGCATCCACATCAGCCGCGTGGATATGGTGGTTGAGGGCGGCGATCCTCCCCTGAGCCGTCTGCCCGAAGCCAAGCCCGACGAGGTGGACGAGGCTGTTGCCAATCTCATCGTGCCCCGCATCCGCAACGGCTCCTGCCTGCAGCTGGGCATCGGCGGTATGCCTAACGCCGTAGGCACACTGATCGCCAAATCCGATCTGCACGATCTTGGCGTACATTCGGAGATGTACGTTGACGCATTTGTGGATATGGCGATGGCAGGCAAGATCACCGGCAGTAAGAAGAACATCGACACAGGCAAGCAGGTGTATGCATTCGCCGCAGGCGGGCAGAAGCTCTACGACTACCTCCACGAGAATCCCGACTGTATGGCTCAGTCGGTGGACTACACCAACGATGCACGAATCATATCCCGGATAGACAATTTTATATCCATCAACAACGCGGTCAACGTCGATCTGTTCGGTCAGGTCAACGCCGAAAGCGTAGGTCTGCGCCACATCAGCGGCGCGGGCGGACAGCTGGATTTTGCGCTGGGTGCATATCTGTCCAATGGCGGCAAGAGCTTTATCTGCTGCTCGTCCACGGTCACCGACCGCCACGGAGTCAAGCACAGCCGCATCCTGCCCACCCTGCACACGGGCAGTATCGTCACCGACACGCGCACCAACGTGCATTTTCTGGTCACCGAATACGGCGTTATCAATCTCAAGGGCGCAACTACATGGGAGCGCGCCGAGCGAATAATCTCCATCGCCCACCCCGATTTCCGCGAAGGACTCATCCGCGACGCCGAGAGAATGAAGATCTGGCGCCGTTCCAGCAGAAGATAACCGAAGTACAAAAACCAAAACGCAGAGGATTTTCCTCTGCGTTTTTTGTTTTTTACTTACTTTGCAGTCCCAGCGCATTCATCAGCTCGGCGGCAGTTTGGCTCTGCTGAGGGGTGACCGAATTTCTCGCGCTTGTGAGGGAGCGGAGTTTTCGCCGTTTGTCCCGCCTCAGCACCCTCAGCCACCGTCTCACCTGATAGAGCGGGGCGAGAGCAGGGTGATTTTTGAGTGAGGGGTATATTACCTGCAGGCTCTCGCGGGGCAGAAACATCAGCCGCCAAAAATGCCCCGCCCTGCTCACTCCCCCTGCCGCCTGAGTCATTGCGGCGTTGGAGGCAGTGCCGTAAGCACCGCCGCAGAGGACGTACTCCTCCAGCATACTGCTAGTGCGGGTGTGGGGGAGGTTTTCCATCCACACACGGCTCAGCCTCAGCGCTTCGGCATAGAACTCCCCGAGTTCACCCTCGCCGAGCATCTCCTCCAGCCTGCCTCGGTCAAAGGTCAGCTTGTTCTCCATCAGCCACAGATCCACAAATGGCCGCACTCCGCAGCCGCCGCGGATCAGGTGCTTTGCCATATGAGCCAGATGATAGAATATCACCGTCTCGCCGCTGAGTTCCCACCGTCTGCCTTTTGCAGCGCGGGACGTGTCCCACACCCTGCCCAGCACGGGGTCGGCACTCTTCAGCGCTCCGTCCTGAGACAGAGTATAATGCACCTCAATATGCACCCCCGATGGAGCGCTCAGGCTGTAATCGTGGGTGGAGGTGTCGGCGAGGCGTATGTATCCCGCCGCCTCGAGCGCGGCCACGGCAGAAAGGGCATCATCCTCATGCACCAGAATATCTATATCGCAGCTTGTACGCATCCAGCTCTCGGGATAAAGCTCCCGTATCACCGCGCCTTTGAGGGGGATATAGTCTATCCCCGCTCGGCTGAGTATGCCATCCAGCTCGCTCAGGGCATACTCGCGCTGTCCGTCGCGGTACACGGCGGTGTATATTGCCTGCTCCACCTGCCCCGACAGTTCGGGGGCGATTTTTTGTATGGCGGCCGCCGTCAGATGGGCAAGATCGTGCCTCCCTCCAAGCTCCATGAGCGCGCAGGTAAGTCGGGGCGATATTTCCCATCGCTCCGACTCAATCTCACGTGCATCCCCAAGGGCGCACCGCAGCAGACCGAAGAATACCTCTCTGTCCGCCTTGACGGGCTGCTCATTGACACTTGGCATTGACTGCTATGCCGCCTTTCTTTTTTATCCTCTGCCGCGCAAGTGCGCGGTCAGCTCTCTTATGGTCTGTCTGTAGAATATCAAATATATGGCCGTCAGCACCGCGCACGTCACCGCCGCAGTCACTGCGCCGCAGGCTATCCACGCCCGGGTACTTCCGATCAGCGGGTAGTCGATGAGCCATCTGCACACCGCAACCGAGCAGAGCGCGCCGAGGATGCTCACCGCCGCCATTTTGCAGGCTTTTTTTACAGGTCTGTGCAGCAGATGTCGGGACAGATACCAAATCTCCCATATATATCTCGCCGCCATACCTGCAACAGTACCCATAGCCACGGCAAGCAGAGGACGGTCAAGCATCAGGAGCAACATCAGCGACACTCCCAGATTGACCGCGCATTCCGCCACCGCGCCCGCGCGGGTTTGTCTGAATCTGTTGGCGCTTGCCGACACGGTACTGTATATACTGCGAAAACAGAATATCCCCTCGGCGGCAATCAGCATATAGCCAAAGGCCGGCCTGATATAGCTGATATCGGTCATATCGGCGGTGTACAGCCTGATAAATGGCATCAGCATCAGTCCCGTCACGGTGTAGAGCAGGGTGGTCAGCGCCCCCTGAATCAGCTCAAATCGGTCTACGGTCCGGTGCAGCTTGGTTTTTTGCCCCGAGGCGATCAGATTGCCCAATCCTGCCGCCGCACCTGCGGATACCGAGGTTATCAGCTTTTCCATCCCGAATACCACGGCGCCGTACACGTTGTACACCGACACCAGCGCCGTGCCCGCGGCAACGGTCAGCAGAGCGCCGTCCGTGCCCGTATGCAGGCAATATGCCAGATGGTGAACCATTCCGTCCCGCCGCTGCTCGAGACAGCTTTGGTCGGGCGGGATGCTTTTGCCGCTGCCGTAGTGCTTGCGCACGTACAGAGCATAGAACACAGGCTTGCCCAGTCCAAGCAGGCACATAGCGCCGTAGAGCAGGCGGATATCGAGCCGCAGGCTTACGCACACGACAGCCGCACCGATGTTGGCGAGGGTATAAACTATGCCGACCATATAGGTGATGCGGATCTTTTGGTCGGCGGCGATCAGCGAGATATATGGCAAAGAGACAAAATACTCGCAGAAGGTGCTGATGCTGAGTATGAGTATCAGAGAAAGAATATACCCACGCCCCGCCTCGGTCCTGGCAACAAGGGGATACACAAAGCACAGCAGTGCCACGTATCCCGCAAAAATCAGGCCGATGCGTCTGTAAAACCGCTTTTGGGCGTTGACCATTGCCCACGCGCCCTCTGTGTCACCCCGCGACAGGGGTGTGTACAGAGCGCCCCTGAACACCGCACCCGCGCCTGCCTCAAGCAGGGATATATATCCCAAAAACTGCAGTACAGAGGCTATCAGTCCGTTGGTGTCCGAGCCGTAGGCAGGCACGATAAGCCGCAGTAAAACAAGACCTTTTGCAAATACCGTCAACTGCAGTATCAGCGAAAAAGCCGTGTTGAGTATTGCGTTTTTTGTGCGGCTGTGACCCATTGGTTGTTATCCTCTGTCGGTTTTTTTGAGTTTTTCGTATACGTATACGGGCAGCAGCAGGCGCAGGCGCATACAAAGCAGGGTGAGGAGCTTGCCGCCCGGTCTTATTTTCACCCGTCTCAGCGGCGAGAGCAGCGCCTCATCCCGCAGGTACTCTGTCAGCGCTCTGCGTCTTTGCAGAAACGAGCCGTCCTTTCGGTATCTCAGCTCGTTGTTTTTGGCCAGTATCAGCAGATATGCTGTATACTCGTCGGTCTGTTTACCGAGATTTCCACCGTATTTTTGCGCCAAAGCCTGCATATACAGGGCAAGCTCGCGCAATCTGCCATACAGTCTGCCGTCGTAGCTGTGGGTCATGGACTCGGGGTTCTGTCTGTAGCAGTAACCGCAATAATCCATCACCTGCACCCGCTCTGCTTCAAGCAGGCAGGCATAGGTCACGGCCGCATCGTCACCCAGCGAAAGCGCCTCGGGCACGCTCTCCATAACTCTGCGGCACAGCTCGGCGCGAAAACACTTACAGCACAGCGACGGCGCTATCCCAAAGGTGAAAAACCTCCCCATAGAGAGCATACGGGGGTATACCCGCTCTGTCAGCCCGACTTTGTCATAGATGCCCGAGGGCAGATTTGGGGCTGCTCTCGCGGCGCTCTCGCCGCTGTATTCCAGATATCCGGCGCAGAGCATATCGGCATCACTGTGCTCAAGGGCAGTCTTGTACCGCTCCAGCATATCGGGCAGCACAAAGTCATCCCCGTCCACAAAGCACAGATACTCGCCCTTTGCCGCCTGCAGACCCGCTTTGCGTGCGCTGACCGAGCCGCCGTTTGGCTTGTGGATGACTTTGATTCTGTTGTCGCGGAGTGCGTACTCGTCGCATATTTGGGGACAGCTGTCGGGTGAGCCGTCGTCTGTGAGTATCAGCTCAAACTCACCGCAGGTCTGCGCCAGTATGCTGTCTATGCACTCACGCAGGTATTTTTCCGCGTTGTATACCGGAACTATTATGCTGAACACTCGCGTCCGCTCCTTTTGGCTTTTTCCTGCCGCTTATGGGGATATTGAGTCCCATCCACATCAGCATGCAATAAAAGAAGAACTCGTTGATGGTAAAACAGCTGAGCACACCCATCATAACCATGAATATCAGCACGGCGAGATAGTTGATGATGCATCTCTGGCGGTTGTATACCCGTGTGGAAAACACAAGTATCAGCATCCCCAAAAACAGCAGACTGCCCACTATTCCCACAAAATACACGCTCTCTATATAGGTGTTGTGAGGGCCGCCCACCGACAGATACCCTGCCTGCAGGCCGTCGCCGAACAGCAGAGTGGGCCAGCTGCCGTCCAGATGCGCGAGATATGTCCGCCATATCTCAAACCTGCCCGTAGAGATATCGCCTGCCGACAGTCGGCTGAGCATGAGCCCCATGTAGCCTTTGTTTTGAAGCCACAAAGCCACGCCTCCCACCGCCGCACCCGACAGCGCCAGCACGATAATCATCCTGACCGTGGTCAGCATATATACCGCAAAAATCACGCCCGTGACCACCGCCGCCAGCAAAAAGGTCTTGCTGTAGGACTGAAAGCCGAACACCAGCAGAGACAAAAACAGCGCCATGCCAAAAAGTCTGTTCCCCTGCCTGTTGATCACCAGCACAAAGCAGAGCAGTATGGCAAAGACCGCCGACACCGCGTAGTAGTTGGGGTCATAATTGAGTCCCGTGAATCTGTAGGCAAGCTGACTGCCGTTGTAGATGGTATGTACCGTCTCAAAATACTCGCTCAGCTGAGGCAGCGAGGTGCGGAATGTGCCGATTACCGAGCTGCCCAGCATTCCCAGCGAATATGCAAGAATGTGATTTTTGAAGCTGTCGGGCCGCACGTTGGTGACAAATATGTACAGAAGCAGTGCGCCCACGGTCATCTTGACCACGGTGGTGTAGCTTCCGCCCATACCCACCGCGAGATATAACGTCATGAGCAGAACGGCTACAAGTCGGCTTGAGCGGATTTTGCCCGTTCTGAATATCAAAACCGCGCCCGTCACTATCATAACGTAGGCAAAAAGAGAGGTCGCGGTGGGGTCGAGCTTGTATATTACCGAAAAAGACACCGAAAACAGCAGGTGCCAGAATACCGCGTCGATATTTCCCATCAGGCTTGTAAGCAGGGTGAAGCCTGCCGTCAGCACAAAGAAATACTTGCTGATCCACACGCCGCCGCACATTCCCGCAAACAGGATCAGGCAATGCAGCGGCATAGGGATGCTGAACGCGGCCTGTTGTCTGTGCTCTTGCATATGCCCTCTCCTCCTTGTCTCGTGTATTTTACAATGCCGCAAATTGGCTTCTCTGCATACTGTTGTCTATAGGTTTGCGCTGACGCCTGCCGCATTTTTGCAGCGAGCGCAGGATGTCTGTCAGCTCTGTATCACCGCTGTATATGATGTCCTCGGGCGAGAGCATCTCGCGGGCTGACAGGGTCTCGGATGATATGACGGGCAGGCCCAGCGCGTGAGCCTCGTCAAACACCAGCGGCGCCGCCTCGTGCAGAGAGGGCAGGAGCAGATAGTCCGCACCCGGCATATATCTGTAGGGATTGGCCTGCTCGGATGCAAAAACCACCCTGCCTTCCATACCCAGAGCCCTGACTTTTGCCTCAAGACGGGATTTTTCGGGGCCGCCGCCCACGAGGCAGTAGCATATATCCTCTCTGCCGCATGAGTGCAGGGCATCGAGGGCGAGAGAGACGCCCTTTTCGGGGGAAAGTCTGGCAACGGTGAGGATGTTCAGCCGACTCTCGTCATACTCATAGGTATCGGTCTGCGCCGCCTCAAGAACACCTCTGTCCCAAAAATTGCGCACCGTACGCACCTTGTCTCCGCTCACGCCCGAAAGCTCCGCAAACCGAGCTCTGACCGAGTCCGAACAGCAGGCGATACGGTCAAACTCCCCGTACTGCGCGTTGTTCTGCGGAGAGCTGTAACCGGGCGCCGAGTAATCGCAATGTACAAAGCAGATCTTGCGCGGGCTGTCGGTTTTGTCCAGCACAAAGTCGGCGCAGCCGTTGTCAAAGCCTTTTGCAGAGGTGAGATGGGAGTAGGATATCACACGATCGTAGCCGGTGAGTTTCTTTTGGAACACTCCCAGCAGGCGCATAGCGCTTCTTCTCGAAAACAGCGCGGCGTATTTTTTCAGCAAAAACTTGAGCGCCATCAGCAGAGGATATTTGCGCAGTTCGTCGCGTGACAGCCCCAGCATTCTGTACCGCCGAGCAGGGGTGATGACCTTGACGCCTGCGGGCACATCCTTGAGCAGTCGGCCGCTTTTGCTCATCAGCAGCAGGGTTATGTCATACTCCCCCGACGTCTCCTTGAGCAGATTGAGTAGCGACTTCTGTATGCCGCCTATGTCCATATTGTTATTGACTATCAGTATTTTTTCCATCATTCAGTTCCGAATACAGTTTGAGCAGTATTTTTTCCGATTTTTCCCAGCTGTAGCAGTCGCGATAGAGCTTTTTCATCCTCTCGCTTATGCTCTCCCACTCCGCTCTGCGTGAAAGAAGCCTGTCTATACCCTCTGCAAACTCCTCCTTGGAGTACCCGATGAGCTCGCCCAGATCAAAGTCCTCAACTATTCGGGACATTCCCGTGTTTTTGACCATCATCACCGGCTTGCCCAGCATCAGGCTCTCGTAGAACTTGTTGGGCGCGGCATAGAGATGGTTAGGCACCGCGGGGTCGTACAGCGCAAGCATAATATGACAGCTCTGTTCCAGCGCCAGCGTGCGGGCATAGGGGATCCTGCCGTAAAAAAATATATTGCCGCAGATATCAGCCATCTCTTTGATATATCCCTCCAGCCTGCCGAAGCCGCCGATATGCAGTTCTATATCGTCGCGGACGCTCACCGCCTCAACAACCTCTCGGAGCAGTCTGTGCGGCTGAAGTATGCCCACGTAGACAAGCCTGATCCTGCCCGTATCCACCGCTCTCTCGCCAAGACCCTCAAGCTGACGGGCATCGGGTGTGTTTTGCACCACGGCAAGCCGCTTGGGGCGGCTGCCCGCTATCTGCTCTCTGCGTTCCTCGGTGCAGACGATTGTGGCGTCGGCTCTGTTTATCAGCCAAAACTGCGCCCGTCTGACAACCTTCTGCAAAAGCCCCCGCGGTCTGTCATACAAAAAATCGAATATATCAAACACGAATCTGCTTTTGTGCCGCTTGGCCACACCGCAGGAGAAAAATGCGGTGTCAAAATCGCAGGCGTGAACAACATCAAAGCTGTGTCTGCCCAGCCATCGCCGCATATGAAGCTGAAAGCCGAGATACGCCCGCAGGCTCCTGAGACCCTCGCCGTAGCCCGCTCTGTGGCCCAGCCGCGTGATGGGGATGCTCTCCCCCGCAAGGAGCAGGGTGCTTGTACTCTCGCGCGCCTCTGCGTCTCTGTCCCACGCCAGAATATGCACGTCATATCCCGCCCTTGTCAGCGCCAAAGCCTCCTTTTCCACACGGGAGTCGGGGTTTACGGGGTTGGAGCGGATTATGCATACTTTGGTTTTTCGGTTGCTTTGTTTCATCTGCTCCACCCTCCTTTTTTCAGAGACCGTACAGGTCTCTCATAATGCCGCCCACCCGCTCTGCGGAAAACTCTCTTACTTTGTCCAGATTATGCCTGCCCATTCGGGGCATATCCCCGCTCAGCACGGCTTGTATAGCCTGTCGGCACTCCCTTGCGCTGCGAGGATCAAACATAACTCCCCCCTCGGGGTCTATGAGGTCAACGTTGCCCCTGATGCGGCTGCACACAACGGGCAAACCGCTCGCCATAGCCTCCATCAGCGACAGATTGAGCCCCTCGCGCAAGGAGGGCAGCACGTACAAATCGGCGGCGCGGCACAGCTCGGCAATATCCGAGCGGTAGCCGAGGAGCCTGACCCTGCCGCCCAACCCCGTCTCATCGATCAGCTGCTGCAGGCGGTTTTGTCTGTCTCCCGCGCCTGCGATTATATAATACACATCGGTGTCCGCTATGGCGCGGATGACCGTCTCGTGATTCTTGTTGGCATTGAGCTCCCCCACCGACAAAATCACCGTGGCGCTCTCGGGCACACCCAGCGCCTCACGAATCTGCCCTCTGCCCTCTTTTGACGGGGTGAATCTGCTCATATCCACACCAACCCCGGGCACGTACTCCACACGCTTGGCCCTGAACCTGGTGCGGGCAAGCGCGTAGTCCTCCCGATTGATGGTTATCAGCAGATCGGTCAGGCGGGCACACAGCCTCTCCACGGGATAGTAGAGCAGCCAATTTATGAGCGGCGCGCCTTTGTAAAAATGAAAGCCGTGGGCGGTGTACAGCACCTTTGTGCCACGCCTGCGTGCCTTTGCTGCGGCAAGCCTGCCCAGCACGCCCCCAACGGGAGTGTGGCAGTGTATCAGGTCAAACTGCTCGCTGTTTATCAGCCGCCTCAGTCTGAAAAAGGCGCCAATGTTGGCAGGGTGAAAGGGATTGCGCCTGAAAGCTATCTCCACGTATCGGTCACAGCAAGGCAGGCACACCTCTCCCCCCGTGTCGTTGGCGGCGGCAACGAATGTCTCATACCCCGCCTGCCTGAACATCTCAAGATAGGGGGAGTGAAAGACTTTTATATGTTTTTGCACCACGGTGGCAACAAACAGTACCTTTTTCATCGGCGGTCTTCCTTGCTGTCAGATTTTTTGCCCTCCGACACGCCGCGAGCCGACACCACCGCCCAAAAAGTGCCGAAAAAGCACCGACAGTCAAAGCCGAAGCTGATTTTGCGGGCGTACTCGCCGTCAAGTTCGGCTTTGCGTGCTATGGGCAGCTCATCGCGGCCGTTGATCTGCGCCCAGCCGGTCAGCCCGGGGCGCAGAGCGCAGGCGCCCACTCTGTCACGCTCATCGATCAGATCCTCCTGATTCCACAAAGCAGGTCTCGGCCCCACCACCGACATATGCCCCGCAAGGATGTTGAACAGCTGTGGCAGCTCGTCAAGACTGCTCCTGCGCAAAAACCCGCCGAGCCGGGTGATATGGCTTTTGGGGTCAGACAGCAGATGGGTGGGGCAGTCTTTGGGCGCCGAAGTCTTCATGGTGCGGAACTTGTACATATCAAACAGGCGCTTGTCCTTGCCCACCCGCCTCTGGGTGAAAAATACCGGGCCGCCATCGTCAAGCTTGATCAGAAGGGCAATGAGAGCCATGGGCAGAGCAAAAAGGCAAATTCCCAAAACCGCCAAAAGTATATCAAACCCGCGTTTTATGTATGTTTGGTACATTCTCTGCCTCCCCTGCCCGTATTTGTGTATACTATACCTATTTTGATATATTATTATACCCTACCCCGTCCCCCAAGTCAACAAAACACCCCAAACGGCGGGCTGGCATAAAACAGGTCGCCAAAATCCCGCTCTTTTGCCCTCACGGAAGATGTCGGATATTGCAAAAACAATCCTCTTGTAAAAACAAAAAAACTATTGTATAATACAATAGTTAAGCAAAATTGTGTTCTTTGACGCATAACATCTATCCGGGTGTGGCGAAGCTAACGCCTCATCCAAATACAATTTTATCTATCCGGGTGTGGCGCAGTTGGGGACGTTCCCGAGCGCCGCCGGTGGCGGATACAGCGAGGGATAAGGAGTGGCAGCAACTTGGCGATTGTCAAGCGAGCTGCGCGAGCGCCGACAGAGCCTTAGTTGCAACAGGAAGCGCGGGTGTTACCCGTACGCATTGCCGATCAAGGAGCGCAAAAATATAATATCATATCAAATCCGGGTGTGGCGCAGTTGGTAGCGCGGGTGGTTTGGGACCATCAGGCCGCAGGTTCGAACCCTGTCACTCGGACCAAAAAACCTCTGGAATCGCTTAATTCCAGAGGTTTTTCGTGTATATTATCCATCTAATCTTAAACCTAAATTATATAATTCTCTTGCTGACGCTTCTCTAGTAGACGAAAGTCCAATATTGGTATCTTCAAAATACTTGCGAATTTGATCTTCGTTACAATGTTCTTTTAGCAACAGCGCATAGCACAAGTAGAAGAATGCAATACTGTCACTTATGGTACTAAGATCTTCTTTTTCTCTATAATCTTTAAGTTTTTCTTGAGCAATACGTATAGCGCTATCAGCATATTTAACACACATATCAGCTAGTTGTTGAACAGTTACAACGCCTAACCATTTTAGTCTTTGTATAATGTTTTCCGCTTGATTATTAC
>JAZOWC010000046.1:0-13447 GCA_045658985.1 Oscillospiraceae bacterium | reverse complement strand
CCCCCCGCACCTCCCCACAACCACAGCTGGGATAACGGCGTAGTCTCCAAAGAAGCTACCTGCGGCGCAGAGGGTGCCAAGCTGTACAGCTGCGCCTGCGGCGAGAAGAAGCTGGAGAGCATCCCCAAAAAGACCGAACACACTTGGGACAACGGCGTGATCGAAGGTGCAACCAAGACCATCACCTGCACCGTCTGCGGTGAGAAAAAGACCGAGAAGATCGAGGGCGTACACGAGCATACATGGGAGCCCAAGACCACCAAAGAGCCTACCTGCGGCGCAGAGGGTGAAGTCACTCTGTCCTGCTCCTGCGGCGAGAAGGTCACCAGCACAGTCAGACCTACCGGAGATCACAAGTGGAATGCTCAGGGCATCTGCACCGTCTGCGGCGACATCAAGACCTCCGCATCCCCCTCTGACATCGGCTAAGCAAATAACCAATACAAAAGGCTCACGGCAATTGCCGCGAGCCTTTTTTGCGTATATGCTTATTTCACTCCTGAGTGTCGAGGCTTTTGGGATACCATTTGCCTCTTATGTAATCACAGAGATACAGGCTGAATATGGCCATATTGTTGGCGACCATACACACCCAGCAGGACACAAATCCGAAGTTCAGCACAGTGGTGCAGATAAACGTTCCCACTATCCTGATGCCCCACATTCCGCAGATATTGTAGACAAAGGGCTTGGTGGTAAGTCCGCCGCCGTGCATCATTCCGTCGATGATTATGGAAAATCCGTAGAAAGGCTCGCTGACCGCCACTATCCGCAGTACGGTGCTGCCCAGCGCGATGACCGTGGCGCTTGCAGAGAACAGACCGACCAGAGCGGGCGCAGACACAAACAAGATCAGTCCCGATATTGCCATCAGCCCCACCTCGATGGGGATAAACACCCGAGCCAGTTTTTTCAGCGCGGCTTTGTCCCGAGCGCCGATGGCGTTGCCAGCCAGAGTTGCCGCCGCGGTCTGCATTCCGTAGCCGGGTATGTAGAACGCCGACTCGACCGTATTTGCGATGGTATGCGCCGCCGTTGCCGCCTCGCCAAGCGCGTTTATCATGGACGAGAAGGTAGCATAGCCCATAGACGTGCCGAACTTTTGCAGCATATTGGGCAGTGCGATCTTTATGCATGGGAGCAGGATCTTTTTATTGGGGCGCAGCGAGTATCCCAGCGGAGATATGTCGCGGTGGCGCAGCAGCTTGACGGTAGTGTACACGCCGCCCAGCGCAAACGCCGCGGCGCTTGCCGTAGCCGCACCCAGCACACCCCAGCCTGCACCGGGCAGAAGAATACTCAGCCCGAGCACCGTAACTCTGCGTGTGGGATAGATGAGCAAAAAGTTGAGCACAACGTTGACTATATTGACGGTCAGACCGACCTTCATGGGTGTTTTGGTGTCGCCTGCGGCGCGCAGCACGGTGCCGAATATCAGGCTGGCGGTACGCAGCAGCATGGGCACGTACAGTATAAAGAAATACTGCCCCGCAAGCTGCCTGATGCTCTCGTCCACCTGCATCCATACGGGTATCTGCTTATGCAGCAGCAGAGGCGCGGCAGTAAATATACTTCCCACCGCCAGCACAGCCAGTACGGCCTGTGCGGCAACCTCCCGCGCTCCGTCAAAGTCGCCTGCACCGCGTTTTTGGGATATCAGGGCAAGAAATCCCACACCAAGGGCCGACACGGTAAACTGTATTAC
Organism: Oscillospiraceae bacterium; assembly: GCA_045658985.1. Lineage (GTDB taxonomy): Bacteria > Bacillota > Clostridia > Oscillospirales > Butyricicoccaceae > RGIG3513. The sequence continues at coordinate 11,742 of JAZOWC010000046.1, read as the reverse complement.
CCAGCCCACAGTTGTGGTCGAGCCCACGGCGGCGGTGGCCTGAGTGCCCAGCGAGCCGACCATGGCCGTATCGATATACTGCACGGCGGTCTGCAGCAGCTGTTCCAGCATGGTGGGCCACGCCAGCGAGAGTATTATCACCGCCATACGGCGGGAGTCTTGTGACAGACCTTTGGTTTTCATTACACTTCGTCCTTTTTTGTTTTGGTGCAGGCTTTGTGCAGGCCGAAGCCAATCAGCACACCTGCCATATTGAGGATAATATCGTCCACGTCAAAGCTGCCCAGCAGGGAGATCAGCTGCAGCACCTCGGCACAAATGAGCGCCCCAAAACACACGGCCAGCACACGCACAAGAGTGCTCAGTCTGCCGCTTATGCGCGGCACCAAAAATCCCGCAGGCACAAACATAACCACGTTGCCCACAAGATTAACCACCGCGTGACGCGACCAGTAGGGATCGTCGCCCAGCAGGTTTTCGGCAAATATCCGTATGCCCTCAAACGGAATGAGGTTGTAGTGGGGCACTGTATGGGCGTGCTCGGTGCCTATCCTCTGCAAAAACATCAGGTAGACCATCACAGCCAGATACAGGGCAAAAATTATTCTCCAAATCCTCTGTTTTTTCATCACAGACTCTCAAGCTCGCCGCGGATCGCGGCATCCATGGTGGTTTTTTCGGCAAAGGTGCGGGTCTTGTCCTCCAGCGTGTCAAACACACTGTAGTACCGTCTGCCAAACTCAAGCAGAGACTCCGCGGTAAAATGCATAAAATCGGGGTTGGAAACAAGCCCCTCGGCGGACACGAAGCCCATATGGGGCTTGCTCTCGGCTATCTGTCTGAGGGAGGCGTTGATGGCGCGGTAGTTGTTGCTCCACACGGTATTGCCGCCCTTGAACTCCTGCAGATAGTCGCCCAGTCCGCCCACCAAAAAGGGCACGTCCTCAAGCCCCAGATCGGCGCGAAAACCGTCGATTATTGCGCTGAGCCTCTCGTTGTGCAGAGGACAGCGGTCATCGTAGCAGTCGCTCTCCCCCTGATGCCACAGCACGGCAACGATATGCGAGGTGCGCTGTGCCAGCCGCGCGCAGTTGACGGCGTGATCGTAGAGCAGGCTGCCCTTCTGCCACTGCATGAGCTGTGTGCCGCCGTCGGCGCAGGGAATGACGCCCACCTGCACACCCGGATGGGCGTCGCGGTAGCAGGCCGCAAAGCTCTCGGCAAAACACACGCCCGAGGTGACGCGATCGGGGTTCAGGGGGCGGTAGGCCTGACGCCAGCGGCCGTTGCGGAGCACAAGAATATTCTCACTGTCAAGCGCAGGCGCCTCAGAAACAAATCCTCTGCCGCCTGCGTTGGACTGTCCTATAAGAAGTATGGAATGTATCATAGCCAAGCCTCCTCAAAAATGAGTGATTTCGGTTGAGTTAAGTGTATCACAAGCTCCCTCCCCGCGCAACAACAACCTGCCGCCCTGCCGCAGAGATTCGGCGGGGCGGTTTTGCAATATATATTTTGCAAATTGCAAAACTGTGGTATATAATATGTGTATAATCAGCCAACGAAAGGAATACCGTTATGAAATACAGGTTCGGAGCAATAGGATTCGGCAATATGGGCAGCGCCATCGCCGCAGGCGCGGTGCGAAACGGCATCTACGCACCGCACGAGATCGCCGTGTTCGATCTCAGCGAGAGCAAGCAGCAGGAATGTGCGCAGGCAGGCTACGCCCTGCTCAAAAACGCCCGAGAGGTGTTTGAAAGCTGCGATCAGGTGCTTTTTGCCGTCAAGCCGCAGGGCATGGAGGCTCTGCTTGCCGAGCTCAAGGACGCTTCTTGCCCCTACCCCACCGTTGTCAGCATCGTGGCAGGCTACCCCTCACACAAGATCCGCGCCGTGCTGGATGGCGTGCACGTGGTCAGAGTTATGCCCAACACCCCTCTGCTCCTCGGCTGCGGCGCCACCGCTCTGTGCGCCTGCGAGGGCACAAGCAGGCTTGAGCTCGAGCAGGTGGAGAAGATCTTTGCCGCGCTGGGCGAGACCTACGTCATAAGCGAGGACAAAATGAACGAGATCATCGCCGTCAACGGCTCGTCGCCTGCCTTTGTGTACTATTTCATCGAGTCTATTGCCCGCTGGGGCGAGAGCGTGGGACTGAGCTACCCCGACTGCCTCAGACTGTGCGCCAAGACCTTTGAGGGCAGCGCCAGAATGATCCTCGAGGGCGACACTCCCCCCGACGAGCTTATCCGCCGCGTATGTTCCCCCGGCGGCACTACCATCGCCGCAATGAACGTGCTTGAGGAGCTCAAAGTTGCCGAGAGCATCGCTTCCGCCGCCGACGCCTGCACCCGCCGCGCCGTCGAGCTGGGCAAAATGTAACCTATTACCTATTACCTGTTACCTGTTACCTCTTACTTATTACTTAACCTTGGGGGTGAGCCTGTGTCGGACGGCAAACATCTGTATATGAAAATCTATGACAGCATCAGCGCCGATATTCTGTCGGGCAGGCTGCCTCCCCACTCCCGCCTGCCCAGCAAGCGGGAGCTTTGCGCACTTTGGGGTGTAAGTCAGAGCACCGCCGAGACGGCATACGGCATTCTCGCCGCCGAGGGGTATATCTACTCCCTGCCAAAGCGGGGGTATTTTGCCTCCTCCCTGCCCTCTCTGCCCGCTATCGAGAGCCGCCCCGCCGCCAAAAAATCCGAAACAGACAACTCCCCCGCACCCAAAAAACTCCTCTGCCGCCTGAGCACAAACGGCGCCGACACGTCGGTGTTCCCCTACTCCTCCTGGGCCAAGATCACCAAAGAGGTGGTCTACAACAACCCCCAGCTGCTTCAGCGTGGCGAGAGCGCGGGAGACATCGAGCTGCGGCGAGCCCTCTGCGACTTTTTGCACAACTACCGCGGCGTGGTCTGCTCACCCGAGCAGATCGTGGTCGGCGCGGGAATGGACTACCTGCTGGATGTCATTCTGCGCCTGCTGCCAAAAAACACCCTTTTCGGCATCGAGAACCCCGGCTATCAGGCTACCTATGCCGTTTTGGAGAGCGCGGGGCGCAGGACTGTGCCCGTTGAGCTGGACGAGCGGGGAATGAGCCTTGATTCTCTGCGCCTCAGCAACGCCGACGTGGCGTACGTGACCCCATCACACCAGTTCCCCATGGGACTGACCATGCCCGTATCGCGCAGGATGGAGCTTTTGCAGTGGGCGGGCGAAAAACCCCACCGCTACATCATCGAGGACGACTACGACAGCGAGTTTCGATATGCATTCCGCCCGGTACGCGCCATGCAGGGTATGGACGAGCAGGGCAAAGTCATCTACATCGGCACATTTTCCCGCTCGCTGGCACCCTCCATCCGTATCGCATATATGGTTCTGCCCGAAAATCTCCTTGGCGCCTACTCAAGCGCCTCCCGATATATGTCCAGCACGGTCTCTCGGTTTGAACAGCATACCCTGTGCCGATTCATTGCCGACGGGCTGTATTCGCGTCATCTGCGCAGAGCGGGCAACCTCTACCGTCAGAAGCAGGCTCTGCTGCGCTCGCTGCTTGGCGAGATCGAAGGCCTGAGCGTGCAGGGTGACGAAGCGGGACTGCATTTTATCGTCAAAAGCGACCGCCTCAGCGAGCGCGAGCTGTGCAGCCGCGCAGAAGAAGCAGGCGTTGGCATCACAGGACTCAGCCGCTGTTACCGCGGCGAGGGCTGCCCCGAGGGCATAGCCATAATCGGCTTTGCGGGGGTCAGCACCGAGGAACTGACTCAGGCCGCGCGGCGGCTCAAGCAGGTATGGCAGACAGAATGATCTCTGCCTCCTCCGCCTCGGGCGGCAGGAGGACTCTGGCAATATGCGCGGCGCTGATGTGCTCCGCGCTGTTTCTGTTTGGAGCGGTGTTTGCGCTGACGGGGCGAATCCCCGCCGCTGTGTGGATATGCATCGGCGCGGGCACGGTATCGGCGGCTGTGCTTTTCTGTCTGCGCCGCCCCGCCTATGCCATAGCTCTGCTCCTCGGTGTTGTGCTGGCGGTGAGGTTTGCATTTTTTCAGGTTATCCCCGCCCAAAAGCTGGATCAGCGCGAGGGCGTATTTGTCCTGCGCGCAGACAGCGGCGCCGATCTTGAGTACGGCTCGCCTGCCGTAGACTGCACCCTGCTCTATGCCGACGGCAGGGAGACAAAACCCATCAAAGTCCGTCTGTTTCTCTCCGATTCCACCCCACCCGAGTACCAAGCAGGCGACAGAATAACCGTCACGGGCAAGATCACCCTGTCAGAGAGCCTCAACCGACTGTCAAAGAACAACACCCTCAATCTGTCCCAGACGGGTACGCTGACACATATCCCGCGGGGCGCCGACAATATGCTGTGTCGGGCAACGCGGTTTTCAAGTTCGCTGGGTGCGCACCTGAGAGAGCTTCTGCCCGATCGGGAGGGTGCTCTGCTCTGCGCTCTGCTGACGGGAGACAGGGGGCATTTTGACACGGAGCTGGACCGCGCGCTCAAAAAATCCGGTCTGGCACATATAGCCGCCGTGTCGGGAATGCACGTGTCGGTCATCACCGCGCTTTTGTGCTCCCTGCTGGGCAAAAAGCCGGGTGTGCTCCTCTCCCTGCCCCTGCTGCCCGTGTTTGCGGCTATGACCGGCTTTTCCCCCTCGGTTATACGGGCGGTCATAATGAGCGGACTGGCTATGCTGGCATTCGTGTCCCGAAGCCAGTACGATCCGCTGACATCGCTTTTGTCCGCGGCGGCAGTTCTGGCGGGGCTCAACCCGTTCGTTGTGTTCTCCCCATCATTTTTGCTGTCGTTTTTCTCCACCTTCGGCATTGTGGCGGTGGGCGTGCGGCTAAGCTATTTTCTGCAGACGCGGGTACCCGCCCGAGCCATACTCAAGCACACGCTCTCGCGGCTGTTTTCGGCATTTTCGGTGTCGGTGGCGGCGTATATCTTCACTCTGCCCCTGCAGCTGATGTTCTTCAGCGAAGTTCCGCTCAGCTCTCTTTTGTCCAATCTGCTTGCCGTGTGGGCGGTGCCGTGGGCAATGTTTATGGGAATATTCCTGATCCCCCTGTGCGCGATTTTGCCATTTGCAACAGAGTTTTTCTGTTTTGTCACCGCGCTCCCTCTGCGGCACATAATCTCGGTGGCCAATCTCACGGGCCAAACCCTGCCCCTCACCGCACGGTCTGACAATATTTTTCTGATCCTTACGTCGCTGGGGCTTGTGCTTTTCGGACTTTTGTATTACCGCGGCAAAATATCGGGCAAAGCCTGCGCCTGCTTCGGTCTGCTGCTCTGTGTCCTCTGTCTGGTGCTGTCGGCGGTTTTCCCCATGGGCAGGGTCTGTCTGTACGGCGAAAGCGGCACGGTCAGCATAATCGTAACCGACAAAAACCGCTGTCTTGCCGTCAACGCGCCCGTCAGCTACGGCGGAAGACAGTTTACCGATACCGTCCTCAACGGGCGGCAGGCCGAAATGCTCATCCTCACCGACACCGACTACCGCGCTTCGGGCGCATATGGCGATATCGACGCCAAAGCCGTCTACTCCCCCGCGCCCGACGGAGACATTGACGCACTTGTCTACTCCCAGAGCGGTGTGCTGGAAGGCTGCGGCAGCCGCGCAGAGCTGATCCACAACGGCACCTCGGCAGCACTCAGGCTGATCACCCGCCGCTGCACCCTGCTGGACGTGACGGCAATATCACCCTTTGACCAGCTGCCCGACAACCTCTCCTGCGACCTGCTGATAATAGACGGCGAGTTCATGTCAGCCCCCACCGCTCTGCGCCATCTGTGCGCTCAGGCCACCCCGTCGGTGGTGTTTGTCACCGCCGAGGAGTGCGACACAGACTATCTCAGAGAGCTTTGCGCCTGCGAGGTAATATGGCTGGACGAATGCGGCACGGTAAAAATCCGCTGACCCCGCCGAATCGAGGGCCTGCAGGCTCCCTTGTGCAAAGGCAGCTGTCAGCCGAACAGGCCGACCGAGGGATTGCTGCCGCAGGTACAACCCTTGACATCATAAGTACAACCTCTCCGGGCAAAATCAAAGATTTTGCCCACCTCCCCTTACACAGTGGAGGCTCCCCCTCGCCGCATAAAAATAACGCCCTTTCGGACTTTTGTCCGTCAGGGCGTTTTGTTATTCGCTGAGATATTCTCTCTCTATGAGATCGATCATAATGCCGGTGTTCAGATTCATGGCGTCGGGAGGATACACCGTTGGGATATAGCCGTGGTAGTAGCGGTCTTTGAACGCCTGCGCCGCCTCCTCCTTTGTCCCACCTCTGCGGAGGATTCGGGCGGTGGTATCGATGGTCTCGTACAGACATTCTCCCGCGCGGCGAAGGAACATCCCCACCTTGTCGCCCTCGATCACTCCGTAATGTGGCGACAGTATGCGGATCACGCACATATTCCATATGCGCTTGATGGCCTCAACGGACATTTCGCATCCCACAAGGCAGGCGGGTACAACGTCACCTTCGCCGTTGTATGAGCCGAGAGTCTCGCAGGCAAGAAGCAGGCCGGTGTTCATCTCATAAAATCCAAAGGAGCATTTGGTATGCCCGGGCAGATGCAGGCATAAAAAGCGCATATCCCCCGCCTCGATCTCCTGTTCGTCGGTGACGGGGATGTCCACACGCAAACGGTCGAGCAGGTCGGGATAGGTGCTTATGCCGCAGCTTTTTGCCATTTTGGTGTCCAGATCCCGCATGGTGGCTTTTGCACCCGGTTTTTGGAAGATCTTGGCGGCATACTCCCCTGCCACCACACGGGCATCGGGGTATTTTTCAAGCACGTAGGCCGCGCCGTAAACGTGATCGTAGTGGGAATGGGTGAGAAAAATATAGTCAAGCCGCCGCTCGCCGAGATGGCGGCGGAGTTTTTGGGCAAGCCGCTCCCCCGTGAACCCGAAGCCCGAGTCGTAGAGGATGGCCGTCTTGCCGTCGTCCACCAAAAAGGCACTGTCGCCCGGATGAACACGCATATCGGTGATCTGTATCATTTTGCACTCCTCGTCTTATCGGGTAAAAACTTTCCAGCGGTTGCCCTCAGCACGGATTTCGCTGTACTTCTTGCCGCACTCATTACAGCATATCTCAAACCAATCGTCACCGAATCCGGGTACTCTGTGATGCTCGACACTGCCCCCGCCGCAAAAACAGCGAAAAATCGTCACCTCTGTAGGGCAGTTTGCGCCATCGGGCAGGTATTGGCGCTTTCCGATCTGCTCGGGTCGGTCTTTGTACTCATAGTCCATAATATTTTCTCCCTTTTATTGCTCGGCGGGGATGCTGCCCCGTTTTTTCATTTTTCGCGCTATGTACACCGCGGGGGTGTCAAGCAGGCTTGTAAAAATATAGATGACGTAGCTGGAAATCATCACCTCGACAAGCATACTGCCGCTGTACCAGCCGCCAAAGGCGATGGATGTGAATATCACCGTGTTGATTATCTGGGAAAGCAGGGTGGAAAAATTGTTCCGCAGCCAGAGGAATCTCTCGCGGTCGCCCTTTTTGCTCGTCATGTCCCACCACTTGTGATAGAGCCACACATCGATGCGCTGGGACACGGCGTAGCCGAGGAAACTTGCCAGCAGCAGGCGCGGGGTGGTGGAGAATATGGCCGCAATATGCTCTCTCGCCCAGTCGGCGGAGGAGGGGGTGTACAGCAGCCAGAACTGTGTAAACGCCAGCATGGCGCAGGAGGTAAAAATACCGATCCACACGGCTTTTTTGGCGGCGTTTTTTCCCTCGTTCTCGCTGAGGATGTCGGTGATGAGATAGGTGGAGGCGAACATCACGTTGCCCAGAGTCTGCTCCATACCGAAGCCGTCAATAAGCATCAGCACCTCGATGTTGGCCAATATGGTGCCGATAGCCGTCATGGCGTACAGGCCGCTTTTGCCGAACAGTCTGTAGCAGACCAGCACCGCGCCGTAAATAAGCACCACCGAAAGAATGAGAAGAAGCTCGTTTTTCATAATTTTTCCTCTTTTCTGCAAAGCACAAAACAAAAATTGCGCCCAAAAATGGGCGCAATAATGCTATAGCTTTGCCCATAGTTTTGTTTAGGGACAGGATGGTTTCGAACTGTCCGCTGTGGTATAATTATTACAACACATCCGCGCCCTTTTGTCAATAGCGGCACAAAATGCGATCGGCAGACGCGACCGATCGGGATTTTTTGCGAGTAGAATAGCAGATGATCATTGGAAGGAGCTGATATAATGAACAAAACCCTGAAAAACGGCATTGCCGCGGCCCTGTGTATCTGCGCGGCTGTTGCCGTGGTGCTGATGCTCACCCTGCGTGGGGATAAAGGAGCTCCCGCCCAAGACCTTGCCGTACCCGGTCAGCCAATACGGGGAAGTATCGTGGAGGTGTTCTTTCATCAGGGGGCGGCGTGCTATGAGACGGCGGAGGGAGACGTCTACCTCTGCACCGAGGATGGCAGAGCGTTCAAGCTTGACATTCCTCTGAGGGATATTTACTACGCCGACAGCAGCAGAATAATATGCCGCGAAGGCTCAAAAGGGCTGTTCCTCCTTGACCTCTCAAGCGGGGTACGGAAGCTGCTCAGCGGCACGGCAGAAGATCAGGTGACCTCCGCCTCTGTCTATGGCGGCAGGCTGTATTATACCTGCGCAGAGGCTTTCGGCGGCAAGCTCAAGAGTATCGATCTCACAGACTTCAGCGACGTGCGGGAAGAACTCCCCGCACAGAATATCATCAAAGTTACCCCCTGCGCCAAGGGCATCCTCTGCATAATCGGCAAGCTTGAGCCAAAACACACACTCCGCGAGGATATCGGACTGCTCCGGACCGATTACATCGTGCTGACGGGGGTTGCGCTCTATGACGGCAGCGAGCTGCGCACCCTGCTTGAGCCTGAGGATATGGGGTATACTTTCCCCGACAGCTGCCGGCTGGCAGTCGAGGGCGATCGGTATATTTTCGCCGTCAACGGCAAACACAAATCCGCCGTAGTCGGCACAATAGAATAATATCATACCGGCACAAAACCTCCCGCCACATCGGCGGGAGGTTTGTTTCTTGTTATGCGATCGGCGGTCTGCCGTAAGGCAGCCCGCCGGGGAAAATATCTTTTTGCCTTTATGCTCTGTATACGATTTTGCCGTCGACAACGGTGACTGCGGCGTTGTTGACCGAGATGGATTTGAGAGGATCGGTGTTCCAGATGACCAGATCGCCGTCTTTGCCTGCCTCCAGCGAGCCTACGCGGTCGGCTATGCCCATATGGGTGGCGGGGTTGATGGTGATGGCGCGCCATGCCTCGTCATAAGGCAGACCTGCGTCGCAAGCCAGACCTGCAAACATAGGCAGGTTTTCCAGCGGGGTCACGGGTGCGTCGGTGATGATGGATACCGACACGCCTGCATTGTAGAGATCGGCAGGGGTGGTAAAGGTCTTGTTTTTCAGCTCCACCTTGGACTTGCTTCCAAAGCCGGGGCCAACCAGAGCGGGATAATTCTCCTCGCCCAGCTCCTCGGCAATGCGGGAAGCGTCGGTGCAGTGGTCAAGGGTGAGATTAACGTCAAACTCCTTGGCGATACGGATGGCGGTAAAAATATCGTCAGCCTGATGGGCGTGAGCTTTGAGGGGGATCTCCTTTTTGATGACGGGGATCATAGCCTCAAGCTTGATGTCATAGGTGGGGTTCTTGCCTGCGTCCTTGGCATCCGAATAGATCTTGGTCTTCTGCAGCAGCTCGCGAAGCAGAGCGGCCACACCCATACGGGTGACGGGCATTTTTTTGCCGTTCTGGCCATAAGCGCCCTTGGGATTCTCGCCAAAAGCGCACTTCATGCCCACAGACTCTTTGACGATCATCTTGTCAACACGCTTGCCAACCAGCTTGATGGCCGCAAAGGTGCCGCCTACCACGTTGGCGCTGCCCGGGCCGGTGCAGGCGGTGGTAACGCCGTGCTCAACGGCGGTCTGCAGGTACTCGTCAAAGGGATCGATGCCGTCAATGGCGCGCATATGAGGGGTGATGGGGTTGGAGCTTTCGTTGTAGTCGGCACCCTCCCAGCGAACTGCGGCCGAATGCAGACCCAGATGGCAATGAGCCTCAACGCAGCCGGGTGTAACCAGTCTGCCCTCGGCGTCGATGACCTCTGCGCCCTCGGGAGCCTGAATATCGGCGCCCACAGCGGCAATCTTGCCGTCGTCGCCTATAAGCACGCAGCCGCAGGGAATATCCGCGCCTGCCATAGTCTTGATGTGTCCGTTCTTGATAAGAAGCATAGTAAATACCTCCCTGATATAATGTTGTATAGATTATATCACCAAAATCCCCCAAAGAAAAGAAAAATCCCTCAAAGAGGGATTTTTGTGACACTTGCAAGTGATTATTTACACACTCATCAAGTAAAACCCGCAAACTCAGCAGGCGTGGCGGCAAAAATCTACCGGATTCTGCCCTGCATCAACACGCAGTGTTGTATATCATCCGCAACCTGTTGCGGCATATCATCAATGCGGCAGCATTGCATATCATCAAGCCGCAGAAGATGCACGCTGATGCGTGATGATATACAGCCCCAAAGGGGCTGATAATATGCACCGCACTTCGCACGGTGGTGATATGCCAAGCCTGCGGCTTGGATAAAAAACAAAAAAGCACTGCATATGCAGTGCTTTTTGTTTTTGGAGGCGCCACCCAGATTTGAACTGGGGAATCGAGGTTTTGCAGACCTCTGCCTTACCACTTGGCTATAGCGCGAAAAGCCTTGATATATAAGGGTTTTTGCGCTCTTGTGTTTTCTCAAAAGATAAAAGAAACCAATTTGGAAACCAGTTTATACGGTTATTATACCGAATACATTGGCTTTTGCGAACATAAGAATTAGCCTTTTTATGGTTTTTGTCCAATCTTCTCTCGCAAAACGTTGCTAAGCCTCACATTTTCTTTGCAACGATGATATGTTAAACCATACATACTGATTTTTGGGGTAACTTTGAGTGTTTTGAGGGTATGCTTAAGGGGGTAATCGCAGCTTGCGATTACCGCCTTTTTTTGATTACTGCGTATCAATGTAATCAATATAATCCCCAAATAATAATATCGCATTTATTGTCGATATTCTCTGCATGCTTGCGCAGCGTGCTTTCCGATTTATTTAAATAATCAACATCGGCCATGTGTTCAGAAACAAACTCCCTATAATCCTTGAATTCTTTTTCTATGTATTCTGCCTCTCCCTTAAAGCCCAGTTCATGTCCATATTTTTTCAATAAATCAATTGAATTATTCAAAGATCGGCAAGTCATCGTCATTCTTTTCTGAGTTTCTTTAGAATCGCTTTCGGCAGAAACATAATAGAAACTATTGTTGTTAACTATTCCCTGAATTTTTTTGAGAATTTGCTCTGCATGCTCTTTCTTTTTTCTTACATCATTCTTTAACTGTGTAGCCCAAAAAGCTATACAAATCGTCAAAATTAATGTAAGTGCTTGTGCTGCATTTACCCTCCAAAAGTCATCATTACAGAAAAAGCTTGTAACCGCTACGACAAGAGCAAGAAGAAAACATGCACCTACTATAAGTTTTATAATCCATGTCTTCATAGTTTATTTGCGCTCCTGTCTTGACTTTTTTATATATTCTGTAATTTCTTCTACTAATCCAGGTTCGTCATTGGATATGCAACATCTTTACTCGAAGAATGCTTTGGTGGATTGGCAAGAAAATACGATATT
>JAZOWC010000045.1:0-1849 GCA_045658985.1 Oscillospiraceae bacterium | reverse complement strand
ACCAAAGATGCCGTTCTTCTTTGGTCATATTTTTGCGCAGCTCCTGCGAAAAGGTCACGATCTGTTTTTCATTATTCATTATACCACCTCATCCGACATTTTCTTCGAAAATGCCACCTTCCCCTGCATAGGGGAAGGCTTTTGAGAGAACAGCGCTATTTCGCTGAGAGCGACGCGAGTGCTCGGGGAACAGCGAATAGCTAATAATTAATAGTGAATAGGTGAGAAGCCTCGGGGAACGGGGATTTCGCGCATTATACAAGTAACGCGAGGGTTGACAGTACTATTTGTACGGCGACCCGAGAGTTACGCAGTAGAAACGCGAAATCAGTCCGTTCCCTACGCCATTCTTATTTACTGTACACAGGAGTTACTACTACGTTGCCATCCTTGTCCAGCAGCGGTGTCAGGCCGCCGGAATATCCGCTCTGGTGATACAGATAATTGACGCCCGTCTCCTTGTCCACCCATATCTCCATGCAGGCAAGCCCGCCCTGAGAATATATTTTTTCAAATCGCTTGTCCTTTGACATATTTGTATCCTCCTTTGAAGTTACAGTTCCACTTTGCCTTTTGCGGGTTTACTCTCGTCCACAAGCACCCGAAGGGTGTCGCCTACGCAGGGCGGGGTCAGGGCGGCTTTTACCCACTTGCGGGTTGTGTATTCGCCGCCGCGGAAGGAATATCTCACCGTGATAACGTGGGGAAAGATCGCGCCGTCCCAGGTGTTTGTCCGAAAAGCCTTGGTGTTGATCTTGAGCCACCACTGCTTTTTGACAGCGGTAACAGTACCGCAAATCTGAGTCATAAACATGCCCCCTTCAGTTTGATATAATCAGAACAATTGCGAGAATGGCAAACAAAGCCGCGGCGCAGGTGCCCAGAATAAGCAGGGTTTTGTCCAGTTTTCGACGGTTTTTGACGAGCTTTGCCATCAGTAGATACACCGCCGCGCCCACAAGAGCGCCAAGGGTGTTGGTGATCAGATCGGTCACATCGCATGCGCCGAAGGCCAGCGCAAACTGGCACACCTCCAGCGCGGCCGAGGTGCCGAGGGCGATGAGAGCCGCCTTTTTGAAGCCTGCGCCCAGCATACAAAGCAGCAGACCAAAGGGCGCAAAAATAATGCCGTTGAGCATCACCTCGCGTGCGTGAAAATCAGTCTCCGCGGGGTAATAAAATGGGATCAGATTGATGCTTCTGCCCATGCCGAACAGCGCCTTGATGTCACCAAAAGAAAAACTCAGCTTAAACAGCACTATCCACACAAGAATAATGCAGTAGAGGATAAATATGATTTTTGCATACCGACGAGTGTGTGGCATATGTGCCTCCGTTTGGAAATGCAGAATTGAGGTGTCATCCCGAAAAGCCTTCTCCTATGCAGGAGAAGGTGTCGAGCGAAGCGAGACGGATGAGGTGGTCAGCAAGACTCACTCCCCGTGCAAAGTTGACGAAAGCGCACTGAGTATATCAGAACAAACCGAGTCAAAAGCCGTGTTGATGTCATAGTTGGAGTATCTCAGCACTTTGATTTTGTTCTGCCTGAAGTATTCATCTCTTTCGGCATCATATTTTTGAACATCTTCCTCATAATGCTGAGAACCGTCAAGCTCCATCACTATTTTGGCTGATGCGATATAAAAATCAGCTATATATTTGCCGATGACCTTTTGCCGATGCACGGTTACAGGCAAACCTTTGAGACAATCATACCAAAGATGCCGTTCTTCTTTGGTCATATTTTTGCGCAGCTCCTGCGAAAAGGTCACGATCTGTTTTTCATTATTCATTATACCACCTCATCCGACATTTTCTTCGAAAATGCCACCTTCCCCTGCATAGGGGA
>JAZOWC010000044.1:0-2865 GCA_045658985.1 Oscillospiraceae bacterium | reverse complement strand
GAGCCTATGGCGGCAACCATATTCAGCGTGACCATATTCGGCGAAAAACTGTCTCTCGCCTCCATCACCGGCATCGTGCTCATACTGGCATCGGTGTTCCTGCTCAGCAAAACCGAGGAGTAAAACGGAAATAACAAAAGCTTTTTCGGGCATGCCCGAAAAGGCTTTTTTGTATGTGTAAGTTATCGCCCGGTCAGTAGGTGCGGGTGTACCGTGGGATCCCGCGTGCAAGCATTTCGCAGACCTCGTCGACAGTGCCTGAGATCAGGTCTGATTTTTGCAGCAGGATAACGCGCTCGCCGCAGACAAAAAGCAGAGCATCGGGCATCTCAACGGCGCACTCAAAGTTTTTGTAGGGCAGGAGCTCTCCGTCGGGGAGGGTAATACCCTGCGCTGACAGGGTTACGGCGGTTTTTTGACATTCGGAGTTTGAGCCGAGACCGTCCATAAGCTTCTGTGCCGCCTGCACAAAAGGATCTTTTTTGTGCTTTCGGCTGCGCCACAGTCCGCCTATACCGCCGCCGACAGCAAGCGCACCAACCAGCAGAGGAACGGGCAGTTCGAGGGGCTTCATTACCCCTGGGACAAAGAGAAAAATACCCACTGCCAGACACAGAACGCTCAATAATCTTGTGCGGAGCCTGCTTGGTTCACGCTTTTGCCCGATAGCGTTGAGCTTGTCGGTCTGTTTCCACAGTCGGGGGTATTGCTCCCGTGATATAAGCTCGGTTCTCGTTTTGAGTGCCGTGCTCAACTGAGGCAGTATACGGTCACGGTCATATCGGCTGATTTGAAAAACATATTCGGTATTTTCCATAACTGTCCCCCCTGTCTTTTTGTGTTCTATTTTATTGTATCATATTATTATGTTGTTGTACAGTCTCCGAGCGATCATTTCATAACTGAAAAAGACCGACAATTACGTCGGTCTTTTTTGTTGTTATAGATTCGTTTGCAGAAGTTTCTTACTTCTCCAGAGAGCCCAGCAGGATCTTTGCCAGGGGGGAGTCGGAGGAGAGGATGATGGTGCTTTCGCCGTCTTTGAGGGATGCTTTCAGTGCATCGAGGGCAAGGGTGAACTCATAAAAATCCTTCTTGTCGTCGGTGTTGTAGGCGTCGTTGAGCATCTGCATGTAGGTGGCTTCGCCTTCTGCCTCCAGCAGGGCTGCCTGAGCTTCGGCGTTGGAGACGATGATCTTGACCTGCTTGTCAACGTCGTTGACTATCAGCGCGGCTTCGTACTCGCCGTCTGCGGTGTACTTCTTGGCCATCTGATTACGCTCGGAGATCATACGGGAGTATACGGCGTTCTCGTTGGATACGGGCAGGTCAAAGCGCTTGATCTTTACGTCCACCACGGTTATGCCGTAGCTTTCGGTGGCTTCGGCCACGTTTGCGGTGATGTTGGAGTAGATGTCGTTTCTTTCGGAAGCATCCTCCTCGTTGATGATGTCGCTCTGTGCAAGGGTACTCATCAGGTTCTTAAAGGCGTTGTAGGTGATGGCGTCCAGTCGCTGCTCGGCAACCGAAACGGTGCCAAGGGTCTGATAGAACTTGAGGGGGTCATTGATCTTCCACATAACGTAGCTGTCCACGGTCATATTCTGCTTGTCCAGAGTGGTGACCTCGGAGGGGCTGATGTCGTAGAGCATGGTGGCTTTGGGGAATACCTTGACCGAGTCGATAAAGGGCACCTTGAAGTGCAGTCCTGCTTCGCCGGTGGTGTTGATGATCTTGGAAAAACGCACGGTGCAGGCGTATTCGTTCTCACGCACGGTGTATACGCCCGAAGAGCCGACAATGACGAGGGCAATGACCGCAATAACGAGGACGGTGCCGAATATTTTCTTTTTCATAGCATAATCCTCCTTACTTTACCAGATTGTCCAGAGGGAGCAGGGTGTTTATGCCGCTCTCATCGGTGTTGATAAACAGCTTGACACCGGGCAGTACCTGAGAGATAGTCTCATAGTACATTCTTGCCCTTGTCATCTTGGGATCGTTGACGTATTCTTCGTACATAGCCTCAAACATGGCAACACGCTTGGTAGCCTCGTTGATACGGCTCTGCTTGAGGTATTCGGCGTTCTGGATTAGCTTGTCGGCCTGAGCCTGAGCCGAGGGAAGCTCGGAGTTTTTGTATGCCTGAGCCTGATTGATGACCGTTTCTGCCTGCTGCTTGGCGGTCTCAACGCTCTTGAATGCCTCAATGACCTCGTTGGTGGGGGGCTCACTGTCCTGAATCTTGACGTCCATCAGCATCAGACCGATATCGTAATCGGCCAGAATCTCGGTGATAAACTCCTTGACCTGACGCTGGATCTGCTCCTTACCGTCGGTGAGGACTGCATCAACGTTGGTAGAACCGACCACGTTGCGGACCTGACTCTGCACCAGATTGCGGAGGATCTCCTCGGGGGAATAAGAAGAATACAGATACTTGACGGGATCGGAGATCTTGTACTCAATAAAGAACTCGATGTTGACTATGTTGTAGTCGCCGGTGATCATCTTGCTCTCGTCTGCAACCAGCCTATAGCCGTTTGAGTTGTTCTCGTCAGAGCGGTAGCCAAGCTCAAGCTTCTGGAAGACGTTGACGTCGACCTTTTCGATCTGCTGGATGCCAAAGGGCAGCTTAAAATGCATACCTGCCTCGGTGATGTCTGTGACCTTGCCGAAGGTGGTGACCACAGCCTGCTGCTTGTCGTCTACCGTGTACCAGCAGGTCATGCCGCATGCGGCGATCAGTATAAGCACGACAATGACGGGGATGAACTTTTTGAGCTTGCCGAGTCCCAGATCAACGTTGATGGGCTTTTTTGGTGTGTTGGGGGGGGGGGGTGGACTGCCCGTGCCGGACGGGCC
>JAZOWC010000043.1:0-3512 GCA_045658985.1 Oscillospiraceae bacterium | reverse complement strand
AGTCATTGTCTTCCTAAGCCCGCTTGGCCTCCGACTTTTGACCTCAGGTCACAAAACAGGTATAATATAATAGGTGATTTTTATGAGAATGAGAAAAAAGAAAAATATCGATGCGCGCCGCGATGCCTGCGGTGAGTATTTTGCTGCCGCACAGCCCGGACAGTGGCGCGGAGACAGGGGAGACAGTACCCCTCTGTATCTTGAAATCGGCTGCGGAAAGGGTCGCTTCTGCGTTGAGAGCGCCCGTCAGATGCCCGAGTGCCGCTACGTTGCCGTAGAGCGCGAGCAGAACGTTGTCGTCATGGCCGCTGAGAAGGCCAAAGCCGCAGGCCTCAGCAATCTCAGCTTTTTGTCTGTAGATGCCGCCAAGCTCAGTGAGATTTTTGCCCCCTCGGAGGTTGACAGAATATACCTCAATTTCTCCGATCCGTGGCCTCCCAAAAAGTACTGGAAACGCCGCCTGACCCATCGCAGGATGCTCAAGCTGTACGACGGAGTGCTCAAGCTCGGTGGAGAGCTGTTCTTCAAGACCGACAACGAGGACCTTTTCAATTTTACCATGGAGGAGCTGCCCCAGTGCGGATATGAGATCAGATGGTTTACCCACGATCTGCACGCCGAGGATATCCCCAATATCATGACCGAGTATGAGGAGAACTTCTCTGCCAAAGGCTTCAAGATCCACCGTCTCGAGGCTGTCAAAGTCTCCGACGCTCCCATGCAGGACAGCAATGACGGAGAATAATGCCGCTATGCAGGCCGCTTTGGCCGAGCGTGAGGATTATACCGGCAGGCTCCTTGACGGCTTTGCTCTGCCGCTGATCACGGTTTTTGAGGATGACAGAGAGCTGTTTGATACCGTTTGCGTTGAGATCCGCGAGGCTTTTGCCGGCAGTGTTTTTTATCTCAAACAGTTTTATTATGACACCGGCTGTGAGGGGTATTTTGTCATAGACTTGCCCGTTGACCGTGTCCAACATATCCTCTCACGTTTGCGCACAAACCACAGATGCTTTCTGAGCGTTGATCTGACCCTGCACCATATACAAAAAAATAACTTTGGAGGTTTATTATGATAGAACTTATAGAAAAAGGCGTGTACTATTCCCTCGGCAAGCTTCTGCTCAAGGGCGATGTCGAGAATGCCGAGATCCCCTCGGATGCAAAAGAAAAATCCCTCAGCTACCGTGTGCTTCGCGCTCACAGCGTGAGAGACAAGGATCTGAGCAATATGCATTTCCGCTTTGATACCCTTGTGTCTGCGGGCGAGGAGAGCATCGGTATCGTCAAGCGTGCCGATGCCGACAATCTGGAGTATTTCCCCGTGCCCTACGTGCTGGGCGCCGAGAGTGAGCAGGAGAACGCATTCGCACTCTCCGCTGCCAAGCATTTTGGCGGCGTGTATGCTCCTCTCAGCGGCGATGAGCTCAACGACTATGTCTGCAGCCGTCTTGCCACCTGCGGCAATATGATCCTTGCACAGGGCGGCAGACAGTGGTGCGGCTCGCTGGGATGCGTCTGCTTCAAAGGCACTCCCGCCGAGTTCGACAAGCAGCTGAGAGTTCAGACCTATGACCTCAAAGCCCCCGAGCTTGTCATCATCCTGCTTGAGGGTGAGATAGGTGAGGGCAGCGCCGCAAGCGTTGCAAAAGCCCTCCGCGACACTATCGCAGACGGCAGATTCGCAGACAAAGTTCTCGAGGTGTGCGGCAGCGGTATTGCCTCTCTCTCCTGGCAGCAGCGTGCCGAGATAGACGCCGCTCTGGACGACACCGTCTGTCTGGCTACTATGTGGAACACCGAGACCGGTGTCAAAGAATACTTCGACTCGGTCAAGCGACCCGAAGCCTTCGACTCCATGAAAGCCTCTGACGGAGCATATTACGATTATGCCATCAAAGTCGACCTCTCCCGCGCCGATAAACTCGACAGCGATTTCAAAGTTACCGAGTTTGACAACAAGTTCCTCAAAAAGTGCTACAACGGTTTCCCCATCCCCAACCCCTCCGTCAAGCTTGCCAAGATCTGAAATATCAAATTGCAACAACGGTGATGCTGTCTATGGCATCACCGTACCTTGTATTTGGCTCCCTCCCGGAGGGAGCAGTCAAAACCTCAGGATTTGACTGAGGGAGAGCGCGGCCGGAATCATCACGGAAGTCTGACAAAAATTACCCTGCAAAAGGAGGTGTCCCATGCTCGTCTATCTGCAAATGATCGAAACGCCCCGGGACCAATCCAAGTTCGCAGAAATATATAATGCATACCGCAATCTTATGTATTATATAGCCTACAAACATCTGCATAATGAGCAGGATGCAGAGGACGTTGTCCATCACGTATTTGTAAAAATTGCAGAAAAAATAAAAAATATTGATCCGGTTAGTCCAAAAACCAAGGGTCTTGTCGTATTAATGGTTGAGAACCGCATAAAAGATATGCACAAGGTTCAATCACGGCATCCGGAGGTGACTTATTTGGACGAGATTTGTGCTGCGGCAGAGCCGCCCGAGACTAACGTTCTGCTCAGAGAATGTATCGAAAGCTTGCCCGAGATCCAGCGGCATATAATATATCTCAAATATTTTGAGGGATATGATATGCACGAAATATCCCGCATACTGGGTATCTCTCTTGACTGGGCACACAAAGCCCACAAACGAGCAAAGGACAAACTCAAACAAATGTACACGGAAGGAGAGGATAACAATGCTGACTGACCAAATGATCGCACAGGCAGCAGGCGAGTATATGGAATCTCATATCGCCAAACTGGAAAAAGAGTTCGAAAACCTTCCACCCCATCAGTTTTCAAAAAAGTTCGAACGCAAAATTGCCAAACTCACACGCAGAGCCGATCATCCTCTGTTTTACAAAGTTGCATATCGTGCAGCATCAATTATCCTTGCTGTGCTTATAGGCAGCGGTGTATGGCTCGCTTTTGATACGTCTGCCCGCGCCGCATTCTTTGGGTGGATTAAGGAAGTATATGAAACCTACGTCGTTTATCGTTTTGAGGGCGGTTTGAATGATGGTACAGAACCTTTGGATTATCAGATCACTATGCTGCCTGACGGATATACCGAGTTTTATTCAGGTGATTCCGAAGGTACTGTATTCACGGTTTATGCCAATGAAGCCGGAGAAATGCTCAAGTTTAATTACAGTAGTAAACCTGATGAAACTTTCTGGTTTATTGGCGTCGAAAATATGACAGTAGAAAAAATATATATAAATGGATTAGCGGCAGACTTGATCATACCGTTAGACCCGAACGATGCAATTGTGATTATGTGGGAAACGGAGGAGCATACAGCTATAAGTTTGTCAGGATTTTTTACGGAAGAAGAGCTTATTTCTATAGCTGAAAGCATAGAAGCCATAGAAAAATAAAATTCTTCAAATTTTTCAAAAAATTTTTTATAGGGTGTCCAAAATCACCTCCTTTTGTCGTATTAGTGTATGAGAAAGGAGGTGATTTTTTGTGCTTTAACGGCAGCAAAGCCGATGTT
>JAZOWC010000042.1:0-16671 GCA_045658985.1 Oscillospiraceae bacterium | reverse complement strand
AAAGGGCGTCGCTGTTTCTTTTTTGTTTTTTCAGTTTTGTTTTTCTTTGCCTAAGAGTGCGGAGAGGATGTACATACCAACGACGCCTATCACCGCGCCGATGAGAGCACCCGACAGAGTTCGCACCAGCGACACGAGCACGGGGGTAAATATGTGACAGAAGGTATTGATGACCGAGGACACCGAGATGACGGCAAATGCGCCCAGCGGCACAAGCAATACGTAGCACCGCTTGTATGCTGCGGCGGCAAACAGTGCGATGGCGGGGAAAGCCGCAAACATCTCTTTGGTGCGGGGACGAACGTAGAGGCTGTATTCCAGAGCGTTGCGGAAGCGTATCTCAAGCTGTGACACGGGCAGCATATTGTCTCCCGAGCGCAGCAGGAGCACCGCTACGGCGAGCACTACCACCCCTCCTGCGGCTATTGCAAGGGGGATGGGAATCTTTTTGCCGGGTGGCAGTCCGCGGCGGCAAGAGGGCGCATACAGACTGCAGATCAGCCAGCATACGGCAAATGCGATGGGGGCAAACTGAGACAGCTTGACACCCGAGAAAATATCAAAGCCAAGCATATAGCTGCGGCAGGTCAGCAGAGCGCCTATGTAGGCGCCCGACAAGGTGCCCAGCAGAAGCAGGCAGGCAAACAGCGACACAGACTGGGAGAGCAGATTTTTGCCTCGGGGATGCTTGGCAAACTCGGCAAGCACCAGCGCTCCGCCGCAGCCGCAAACCAGAGCGGTGCCCAGCGCCCAGACCTTTTGGGTAAGCACGGGCAATGAGAACGCGCCCACCGCCGATACCAGCGCGGCGGCGCCGAGGAGCAGGTCGCGGATTTTTTTTGCTTTGGGCACAATATGCTCAAGAGCCAAAACGGCGCATACGGGCAGCAGCAGGGAGCTGAGCCAGAACAGCAGGGGGCTGTATTGGGGGGCATCCACCACGGACAGCTCGTCTCCCAGAACGATGCCGCGGGCAGCCAGTCGCTCGCGCAGACCCGAGATAATATCGGCGTAGGCGGAGACCTCTGTGACCATATTACGGCTCTCGTCATAGAGGGGGGTGAATATCACCAGCCGCAGTCCACGCTCGAACACGCCGCCGTAGAGGATGTTCTCGTTCTTGGTGGCAGGCTCTGCGGGGGCATAATGGTAGCTGTAGGCATTGTACATATACATAGCCTTGATCATGGGGATATCGGTGTTGTCGGGATCAAAGCCTTCGGGCATGATCACGCCTGTGCGGAAGGGGTTCTCAATGACCGCAACGGGGGTGTCCTCGGTCAAAAACTCCTTTGGCGCGGTAACCGAATCGGGGGCAAGCTTGGGGGTCAAGAAAGCATCCCCTGCTTTGGGGCTGTCCCCCGCCCTGCCGATTTTGTAGCCGAGGGCGCGGGCGGTATCGGCGCAGAGATGCTCATTACTGTCGGTGACTATCAGGTATCGGATGCCCGCGTCATAGAGCTGCTCGAGCCACCGCTCGGGCGACTGTCCCGACTGCTCACTCAGCGCAAGAACCGAGTCATATGTGATGGCGCAGGCGGCATTATCGGAACGGGATTCGGCATTGATGCGGACGCTGAGGAGGAACAGGCTTGCCGCAAGACCCACCAGTGCAAAGAAAAACAGCAGGGGTTCTTTCTTCAGTTTTTTCCAAAAAACACCCATTTATTTTCCTCCTTCTTTCATGATTTTCGTGATATTTTTCTTCATTATCAGGGCATAAACCGCCAAAGCGGCCACTCCTGCTGCGGCACATTTGACCACAAGCATCAGCTTGCCGTCGGAGGCCGTGGTGATGGCTCCCGACAGCCAATGCATAACAAAAAACATGATGCAGCTCAATGCCGCACTCTTGACAATGGGAGACAAGGTCAGCTTGACGCCGTATCCGCGTGCAAAGGCATACACCATTACACCTCCTGAAACAGTAAGCATCAATGCCGTACCCGCCGCCACGGCAGGCGCAGAGAGATCGGTTGCCGCCAGATTAACAAGCAGGTTTGCCGCCACCGCGCCGAGATTGACGAGCAGGGGCGTTTTGATCCTGCCGCGGGCATAAAAAGCTTTAGAGACAAGGTCAAGCATGGCAAATCCCACCATGCCGAGAGCATAGCAGGAGAACACCTTGCCGGTCAAAAACGCCGCCTGAAAACCGAAGCTTCCGCCCTCAAAAAGCACTCTCACAACGGGCACTCCGAAGGCCGACACGAGAGCCGACACGGGCAACATAAACATCACGGTATTGCTCACCGCCCGCAGGACGAACCTGCAGTATTGCTCGGGCTGAAGGGTGCGGCTTTTTTCGCTCCAGCGGGGGAACATCACGGCGCTGATACTGTATATGATGGTGGTGACAAGGGGCGTGAACAGCTTGTCGGCATAAGAGAAGGCCGACACCACACCCTCGCCCATATGAGCGCTCCGGGCGCTGTCGCAGAGATAGCAGAGCAGAAATGCCGAGGTGGTCAGAAGGGTGGCGGCGGCGGTTTTTGCAAACACTCCAAGCTCCGAGCGGTCGCAACTCAGCGAGAATCGGAAGCGGTATTTCTCACGGAAAAAGCAGGGCAGAAGTGTGGCAAGCTGAAGCAGCCACGCGCCGCTCATGCAGGCGGCAAACAGCGGCACCGTCATACTCCTGCCCCACACAAACAGCAGGATACACAGTACGATATTGTACAGCAGGCTCAGGCTCCCCTGCACCGAATAATGCCCCAGCACCTGAAAATACGCCATAAACATATAGGTAGCCACAATAACGGGCAGAGACAGGGACAAAACTGCAATATACCAAGACAGCTCACTGCCGAACACACCCAGCCCGCCCGACAGAGCAGCTATAGCCGCTATCGCGCAGGACACGGTCAGGCAGAGGGATGAGAGGGAGTTTGCAGCCTGCTCGGCCCGATCTCTGCCGAGGGGCAGCTTGCTGCCCACCACCGCTACGGCGGCTATGCACAGCGCATAGGCGCAGACGGAGAATATATACACGGTAAAGTTGCTTGCGGAGGTATAGGCATCCATCTGCGCTCCCGTGCCGAATGCACGTGCCTGCAGGATATCGCGGAGCATACCGAGAGCTTTTGAGACCACTGTAAGGAGCGCTACAAGGGATATGGATCTGACGGCGGTCTTTTTCATAGCGCGCTCCTTTCGGTAATGTTATTTTATCATAATATTATACTATAATATCAGTCGATCTTCAAGCATAATCAAGATGCTGTTGCAATCTGCTGCCCATGAGAGTATAATCTGCATACATAAAACACTCCGGGAGGCAGCTATGGAAAAAAGAACCTTTATGTCCTATAAAGAATCCTTTGGCGGGCATCAGCAGAGGAGCATGGATTTTTATAACCACCCCGAAAAATACGTTGTCAAGCCATTTAAGATATTCGGCAATCTCTACTACGTAGGCGACAAAAAGGTCTGCTGCCATCTCATTGACACGGGTGACGGACTGATACTTATAGACACGGGCTATCAGCACTCCCAGCATCTGCTGATAGAATCTATCTATTCTCTGGGATTTGACCCCAGAGATATCAAGATAATCATACACTCCCACGGACATTTTGACCATTTTGGTGCGGGAGATTTTATGCGCGCTGTTTACGGCAGCAAGATATACATGAGCCGCGCCGATACCGAAAGTCTGCAGACCCACCCTCAGCGCGCGCTGATGGAGATCTGCCCCTGCCCTCTCGCGGTCATATGTATGCCCGACGAGGTCATAGACGACGGTCAGGTTATCACTCTGGGCAACACCAACATCCGCTGTGTGCTGACTCCCGGACATACTATAGGCACGATGAGCTTCTTTTTTGACGTGAGCGACGGGCAGCGCACTTTGCGTGTGGCAAATATGGGCGGTGTGGGTCTGCTTACAATGTACAAAGACTACTGCCGCCGCGACGGTCTGC
Source organism: Oscillospiraceae bacterium (assembly GCA_045658985.1). Lineage (GTDB taxonomy): Bacteria > Bacillota > Clostridia > Oscillospirales > Butyricicoccaceae > RGIG3513. Next base: position 12,751 of record JAZOWC010000042.1, on the reverse strand, counting down.
CCGAAAATATGGCAGAGATCATGCGTCAGTCTATCCAAAAGGTAATGGATGAAAAAGCCGATATTGTGCTGGGCAACCATCCGTTTCAGAACAAGACACTTGATAAACGTCAGCAGATGATAGAAAATCCCCAAACAAATCCGTTTATTGATCCTGACGAGTGGCGCAGCTTCCTGCTGGAGCTTGACGATCAGGTCAGAGATTTTATTGAGCAAGGTTATTGATAAAAATATCCGTCAGTACGAAGCTGACGGATATTTTGGTTTTTATGCTTTCTTTTCGGTATTGGGGGTCTTGAAAATAAAATGGAGTATAAAAGGCACACAGATCAGCGAGCTGATAACGTCGGCAACCGGCTGGGCGGAGAGTATGCCTTTGAGCCCGAAGGCGTTGGACAGTACGATCAGCGCGGGGATCATAGCCAGACCCGAGCGGAGCATGGACAGGAAGGATGCTTTGCCCGCCTGACGGATGCTCTGATATAGCATATTTGCGCATACCGATATGGGCATAACCATAGAGCCTATGGATGCGGCGCGGAGTCCGAAGGTGCCTATGCGGATGACCTCCTCGCTCTTTTGGAACACGGAGACGATCTGACCGGGGAAGAAAAATCCGAACAGCGCCATACATCCCATAAAGGCTATGCCTATTGCCATAGTGCCGAGCATGGCTTTTTTGACGCGGGTGTATTCTTTGGCCTGATGGTTGAAGGAGGCCACCGGCTGGAAGCCCTGACCGATGCCTAAGCCCACGCACAGCACCAGCGAGGAGTAGCGGTTGATGACGCTGATGGCGGCAATGGCGGCGTCTCCGAAGGGGCGGGCCAGGTTATTGAGCAGACCGTTGGAGACAGAGGTCAGGCCCTGTCTGAGCATAGAGGGCAGGCCGACCTTGCATATATCCAGATAGTCGCGGACTTTTTTGCTGACCGAGGGCAGCGACAGCTTGCTCTGTGCGCTCCTGATATGTACTATAACAAGAATGGTAAAGCTGATAAGCTGGGAAACGGCGGTGGCAAGACCTGCGCCAAAAACGCCCATTTCGAACTTGCGGATAAGCAGCCAGTCACCGAAAATATTGATGATGCCGCCCGACACAAGACCGATCATGGCAGAGGAGGCTTTGCCCTCGTAGCGCAGGATATTGTTGAGGATAAAGGAGCAGACGACAAAGGGGCAGGACAGACAGACCCACATACCGTAGTCAAGAGCATAGGGCAGAATGGTGTCGGTACTGCCCAGCAGAATGGCAAAGGGTTTCAAAAACACAAGACCCAGCACGCACAGAAGCAGTCCCACACCCGCGCCGCTGAAAAATGCGGTGGAGGCGTACTTTGTGGCCTGCCTGACGTCCTTGTCGGCGAGGGCTTTGGCAACAAACGCTCCCGAACCGTGACCGAGCATAAAGGAGAATGCCTGAATGATGCACTGGAGGGTAAACAGAACGCCGACGGCGCCCTGCTGACTCTCGCCCAGCGTGCCTACAAAGTAGGTATCCACCAGGTTGTACACGTTGGTAATGAGCATAGATATAGTAGTGGGTATGCCCAGCATTATGACAAGCTTCATGACCGGGGTTTGGGTCATTTTTCTGTAGTGGGCTTCGGTTCTGTCCATTGTTCCGCCTTCTTTTTTAATTGATTTTAATCTATTGTATCACAAAAGGAAAAAGCGCACAAGTACACTTGTGCGCTTTTGGGTGGTTCAGATATCAAGCTCAATGGGCACGTCCAGCTCTTTTGGAGCGGGGGCGCCATTCTTTTTGCGCTGTTTTACGCACTCGGTAAGCAGATATTCTATCTGTCCGTTGACCGAGCGGAAGTCATCCTCCGCCCATGCCGCAATGGCGGCATAGAGTTTTGGAGACAGGCGCAGGGGGATCTGTTTTTTCTGACTGTCGTTCATAGGCTCAATAGAGGCTGCCCGAGTTGACTATAGGCTGTGCGTCACGGTTGCCGCAGAGCACTACGAGCAGGTTGGATACCATAGCGGCCTTACGCTCCTCGTCAAGCTGAACGGTATTGTTCTCGCTGAGTCGGGCAAGTGCCATCTCCACCATACCAACGGCGCCGTCAACGATCATTTTGCGTGCGTCGATGATGGCCGATGCCTGCTGACGCTGAAGCATTACGGCGGCGATCTCGGGTGCGTATGCAAGATAGGTGATGCGTGCTTCCAGTATCTCGATGCCCGCCTCATCCACGCGGCTCTGTATCTCGTTGCGGATGCGTTCGGCAACTACCTCGCTGGAGCCGCGGAGGCTGCCCTCGTCGGCCACGCCGTCGCCGGTGGTGTCCACATTGGGTGCTACGACATAGGGGTAGATACGTACTACGTTGCGCAGGGCGCTGTCGCACTGCAGGGACAAAAACTCCTTGTAGTTGTCCACGTTGAACACGGCTTTGGCTGTATCGGTGACACGCCACATTACTGCGATACCGATCTCCACGGGATTGCCGAGGCAGTCGTTGATCTTCTGACGGCTGTTGTTGAGGGTCATGATCTTGAGGGAGATCTTGTTGCCGGCGGCGTCCATGTTCACTGCTGCGCCTGCCGCTGCACCCGCCGCAAGTGCGGCAATGGATGATGCGGGGGTGGAAACGTCTCCGCTCTGGCTGAGCTTGGTCTTGGCGGCGGGGTTAAAGCTGCCCGAGAAGGGATTTATCCAGAAAAATCCGTCGCCTTTGAGGGTGCCTACGTATTTGCCGAAAAGGGTGACTACCAAAGCCTCCTGAGGCTTGAGAACACGCAGACCCAGCAGGGGTATCCAGCCGAGCAGCAGAAGTATCAAAGAGGGTATAAATGCCAAAAGTCCGATGGTTTTGCCGCTGTCAAGCATAATGCCGCCCAGCACCACACCCGCAATTGCCGCAAGCAGCAGTGCAAGATCGGCAAGCAGGACGATCATTCCGTTGTTTTTGTTCTGAAGAACTTTTTCTGTCATCGTTTCTTCCTCCGATTTCTTTGTGATATCAAAATAATATCACCATTCATAATTTTTGTCAATAGCTTCTTGATATATTTGGGGGTTTACTATACAATAGCATTGTTTGAATATTCGGGAGTGAATCAAAAAATGGCAAAGGACAACAAATATCTCGGCACAGCACCCATAGGGCCGTTGCTGTTTAAGCTGGCCGTACCCACTATTGCGGCTCAGATAATCAATATGCTATACAACGTGGTCGACCGTATCTACATCGGGCATATGCCCCACTCGGGCGATCTTGCACTGACGGGTGTGGGAGTGTGTCTGCCCGTTATACTCATCGTGTCGGCATTCTCGGCGCTCATAGGCTCGGGCGGTGCGCCGAGAGCATCCATATATATGGGTCAGGGCGACAATGACCGTGCAGAAAAAACTCTGGGAACCTGTTTTTTGATGCAGCTGATCGTGTCGGCGGTGCTGACGGCTGTACTGCTTGTATGGAGCGAGCCTCTGCTGCTGGCATTCGGCGCAAGCGAAAACACCATCGGCTACGCCGCCGATTATATGGCCGTCTACGCCGTGGGTACGGTGTTCGTGCAGCTGACGCTGGGACTCAACGGATTCATCACCGCTCAGGGATTTGCCAAGACCGGTATGCTCACCGTCACCATCGGCGCGGTGTGCAACATAATACTCGACCCGCTGTTTATATACGTATTTGATATGGGCGTGCGGGGTGCGGCGCTGGCAACCGTGATATCTCAGGCTGTGTCCTGCATTTGGGTGCTGAGCTTTTTGCTGGGCAAAAAGACCCTGCTCCGGCTCAAGCGGCAGAATATCCGCCTGAGCAGACAGTACCTGCTCCCCTGCATCGCGCTGGGGCTTGCGCCATTTGTGATGCAGGCAAGCGAAAGCGTGATCTCGGTGTGCTTCAATGCTTCCCTGCTCCGCTACGGCGGCGACGTGGCCGTAGGCGCCATGACCATACTGACCAGTGTTATGCAGTTTGCCCTGATGCCTCTGCAGGGACTGGCTCAAGGCTCTCAGCCCATCATAAGCTACAACTACGGCGCAGGCAACACAAGCAGGGTAAAGAAGACCTTTTTCATCCTGCTGGGTGTATCGCTGTGCTACTCCACCCTGCTGTGGGGATGTGTAATGGCATTCCCCCGCGCATTTGCGGGGATGTTTGCATCCAACGCCGTACTGGCCGATTTTGCCGCCTCGGCACTGCGTATATACTGCGCCGTACTGCTGATATTCGGCGTGCAGATCGCCTGCCAGATGACCTTCGTCTCCCTCGGCAAGGCGCTGTGCTCGGTTACCGTGGCGGTAATGCGCAAGTTCGTGCTGCTTCTGCCCCTCATATACCTGATGCCTGCCCTGTTTGACGACAACAAGACCCGTGCCGTATACGCCGCCGAGCCTGTGGCGGATTTTCTCGCCGTGAGTTTTACTGCAGTGCTGTTTGCCGTGCAGTTTAAGAAGATATTGAAATCAATGCAAAGGAGCAATAACGATGAACAATAACTACGAGACTCTGTCCAAATACTCCAAAGACGAACTGATCGAGCTGATCGCCCTCTACTCCAAAAACTGGCTGGCACACGACGGAGTGTGGTTTCAGGCTATCGAGCAGAAGGCGGGTATGGACGATGCCATGTACTATGATATAGAGGCGTGGCGCCGTTTTACCGTTATTGAGGCTAAGAAGATCAAGGCGTTTTTGGGTCTCGGTGAAAAACCCGGTCTGGAGGGACTTGCCAAGGCTCTGCGCCTGCGTCTGTATGCCAACATCAACAAGGACAAGATCGAGATTGAGGGCAACACCCTCACATATACCACCGTTGAGTGCCGTGTACAGCACGCAAGAGCCCAGAAGGGCATGGCTTTTCACCCCTGCAAGTCGGTGGGCATCGTGGAGTATTCGGGATTCGGCAAGACTATAGACGACCGAATCACCTGCGAGTGCCTCAGCTGCTACCCCGAGATCACAGACGAGAGCTGCTGCTGCAAGTGGAAGTTCACTCTGACAGAATAAAACTATGTAAACCCCGCGAGACACCTGCTGCACAGTTAGGTGTAAAGCATAATATCTATACAGTCAAAAGCTCTGTTTTGCTTGCAAAACAGAGCTTTTTTGGGTGTTGCGGCCAAACATCAGAACACCGTCTGGATGATTCTGTCCTCGCACTCTATGGGACTGTAGCGCCATGTGTGCAGCACTCCCTCGGTGAGGAAGTAATCCTGACAGGATATAGGTCTGCGGTCGCATTTTTCCTCCGAGTCGATTATGATCAGCTTGATCTTCATCCTCTCGGGGGTGATGGACTTGATGTATACCGACACGTTGGTGCCCACCTTTATCCCTGCCTTGTATTCGGCAAGTCCCGAGATATTTGGGCCGAGCTCCACGAATATTCCGTAGTCCTCCACACCGCGCACGATGCCGCTTACCGTTTCACCCGGATGCAGAGCGGCGGCGCATTGCTGCCAGGTGCCAAGCAGCTCTTTGTGCGACAGAGAGATACGGTTGTTTTTGCGGTCTTTGCCCGTTACTACCGCATAGATATCCTGACGCAGAGCAAACCGCTCGGAGGGATGGGCTATGCGGGACACCGAAATATTCTCGATGCCGATCATGGAGATCACTCCGCAGCCGATGTCCACGAATGCCCCGAAGTTCTCAAGATGGGTCACTCTGCACCCGACTATCTCTCCGATCTGCACATTGTTCATATAATGCTCAAGTGCCTCGGTCTGGGCGGCTTTGCGCGAGAGTATGTAGCTGTCGCCGCTGCGCGACAGTACCTTGAAGCATACGTTTTTGCCCACGCGGGACAGTATGGCGATCTCACGGGTTTTGCCCGTATCGATGCCGATGGCAGTCTCCTCTCGTGGGATTATTCCCCTGATGCCGTTTATATCCACGACCAGCTCATGGCGGTCGGTACATCTTATTGCTTTGCCCTCAAGCACGGTTCCCTCTCTTATTGCACGCTCGAGAGCCTCCCTCGTGCTGACCGAGACACCCAGTCTGCCTTCGGGAAGATATTTCCCCTGTTTCATCAGTTTACCTCCTCAATTTTGTTGGCTGTTGGTATATATATGCATCCCAGGCGCGCAAGTTGACTTGCAAAGTCTTTTTGCTTCGTGGTATACTACAAAAAAGGAGCTGAAAATATGTTAGTCAACGGAAAACAAATGCATATAGGCATCAACTCCGGCGACGTTGGCGAGTACTGCATACTCCCCGGCGATCCCGGAAGATGCGAGAAGATAGCCGCGCTTTTTGACTCTCCCAAGCTTGTGGGACACAACCGCGAGTTTGTCACCTACACAGGCACGCTGGACGGGGTCAAAGTATCCGTATGTTCCACGGGCATCGGCGCACCCAGCGCGGCTATTGCCATAGAGGAGCTGTTTGAGTGCGGAGTGCGCACATTCATCCGCGTAGGCACCTGCGGCGGTATCAATCTCAAGGTCTGCCCCGGCGATCTGGTCATTGCCACGGGCGCCGTGAGACAGGACGGCACCACCCCCCAGTACGTGCCCATGGAATACCCCGCTGTAGCCGACCCTGACGTTGCCATCGCTCTGCGTCAGGCCGCCCGCGATATGGACAAACCCCATCATCTGGGCATCGTGCAGGCTAAAGATTCTTTTTACGGACAGCATTCTCCCGCCCGTATGCCCGCAGCACAAGAGCTGCTCTACAAATGGGATGCCTGGAAAAAAGCCGGCGTACTTGCCAGCGAGATGGAGTCGGGCGCGCTGTTTGTGATAGCATCCATCCTCGGCGCGAGGGCAGGCGCGGTGTTCCACACCATATGGAATCAGGAGCGCAGAGACGCAGGTATAATCGAAGAGCAGAAGCACAACACCGCCGACGCTATCGAAGCGGCTGTACGTGCCATACGCATACTGATAGCCAATGACAAAGGCTGAACGGATACTGAATGACCTATACGTCTGGCTGATGCTGGGCGTGTTTCCGCTGTTTGTACTGCCCGGAGGATACACCAATATCACCATGACCAAGTATTGGTTTTTTGCATCGGTGACGGTGGCATATGCCCTGTGCAGACTGATCCTGTGGCTTAATTGCGGACGGCGGAGGATAAAAATGACCCCCGCACATTGGGCGGTGGCTGCCTTTGCTGCCGCGGTGATACTGTCGGCAATTTTGTCCGACTATCCTGTCAGAACCCTCATGGGCATTGGCAGAGACGAGGGTGTGCCTACCCTGCTGCTGTATCTGCTGGTGTTTGTGTGTGCGTCGGGTATCCGATTCAGGCGTGCTTATGCCCTGCCCCTGTGTCTGTCCTCTGCGGTGTTCTCGTGCGTGGGATTAGTGCAGTTTATGGACAAAAATCCCCTGCACCTCTACCCCGCCGAATATTACTACTACGCCGCTCAGGATGTGTACACGGCGAGATTTTTGAGCACGCTGGGCAACGAAGGCATCGCCTGCGCGTTCATGTGCGTCGCTGTGCCATTTATGTTTGCATTCTTTGTAACCGGCAAGACCAAACGCTCGGCCCTCGTTCTGCCCGTAATGACGGTGACCTTCTTTGTCCTGCTGTACACCGGTGTGCTGGGCGGTATGCTGGGCTGCTGCGCGGCATTGGCTTTGGCGTGTGTGACGCTGTTCAAGTCATCCCGCAGACTGAGCAGAATACTGCTTGCCCTCGGCTGTCTCGCGGTGTCTGCTGCGGCAAAATACCTCCTCGTTCCAAGCTACACCTATCCCGAACTGAAGTTTGCGCTGCGGGCAGATATTATGCTTGTGTTTATTCTGCTTGCCGCCGTGGTGCTTGCCGCGCTGTCTCTGCTCTGTTATATCTGCCCATTCCGTATCAACTTTGGCAGGGCAAGAGGGGTGCTGTTTTTGCTGGGTGTGACCGCTCTGCTGATCGCTCTGCTGTTTGTGCTCGGCAGCAGAGCCACGGAGGGATTTGTATTTGAGCTGCGCGAGGTGATGCAGGGCAACGTCAGTGAGGAGTTCGGCTCAAGCCGTATACTGATATGGTCAAAGTCAATAGATCTGTTTGCACAGAATCCGCTCTTTGGCGGCGGGCCCAACACCATATATCAGCGGCTTGATATAACATTCAGCCGATATTCTCCCCTCAAGGGCGAATACGTGTACACCTCGGTGGACAACGCCCACAACGAGTACCTCAATCTGCTGGTCAATATCGGCCTTTTTGGACTTGTTTCGTTTGCAGCGGCGCAGCTTTCGGCGCTGTTTGGCAAAAAGCGTCCCTCACCCTGTGTATACGGACTTGTTGGGTATATGGTGCAGTCGCTGTTTCTGTTCAGCATCTGTATCACCGCGCCCTATCACTGGCTGCTGCTTGGAATGTGCAGTAAAAAAAGAGAATGATACCCTCATAAAAATCACCGCCTCGGCATAGTATTTGCCGAGGTGTATTTTTTTGCTTTCCATCACGCTTAACGGACATACCGTAGGTCGGGCAAGCCTGAGCGGCAACACTATTACCGCCGCCTGCCCCGCCGACAAAAAATACATATACAGGCTTGAGCTAAAAGGCGCCGGCCGACTTGCGCTTGGGGTAATGGTGCCGCGTGGGGATGAGTTTGTGCTCACCCGAAGCAACATCCCTCACGGCAGCTGGTCAGGCTGTGAGGTGCTTCGCTCTCTGCCCGGTGAAAATATCTGTCCGCCCCTGCCCTTTGCTCTGTCACACGGGGAAGATGGGGGTGGGTGGGATTTTTGCTCCGACGAGCTGCTGAAAAGTTGTCTGCAGGCCACGCCCCGTGTAAAAACGGCTGTGTACAGAGAGGAGCGGTACGTATATTTCCCGCTGTACGCCAATCAGCCCTGCTCTATGGCGCCATTCTTCTTTTGTATGCGGGTATTCGATTCGGGCAATATGCAGTACGCCGCAATAAAAATCACGGGTAATATGCCCGAGCCTGTTTAGGGACAGTTTTCGACTGCGCGGCATAGTACAATCAAAGTATGAAAGTTGTTTATATCGACCTGCTGTTTGTCACCAATCTGATCCCCGACTATCTTCTGCTTCGTATTACGGCAACCCTGCTGGGCCGATACGTCAGGTGGTGGCGGTTAGCTTTGGGTGCGGCTTTTGCCGCTGTCTGCGCTCTGCCTCTGTATCTGCTGCCTATGAGCACCTATCTGTCCCTGTGCGCCAAGGCGCTCGTGTGTGCGCTGGTGTGCCTGATAACATTCGGCAGGCACAGACTTGCCAACACATGCACCCTGTTTTGCGCTATGTCATTTGCTTTTGCGGGAGGAGTCAGCGCCGTGTGCTGGCTCGGACTGCTGGACGGAGTCAGCGTGCGCGGCGGCGCTCTGTATGCCAATCTGTCGCTGCCCATGCTCATATGTGCATCCCTGCTGGCCTATTGCGTAATGCGGCTTGTGTTCTCCTGCGGCGAAGCTGCCCGTGGCGGAAGGCAGTCAAAGGCCGAGATAACCCTGTTGGGCAAAAGTCTGACCGTCAGCGCCTACCGTGACAGCGGCAACGCCCTGTTCGAGCCTTTTACGGGAAAACCCGTGCTGGTGCTCAGCCGATGCGAGTGCCTGCGGCTTTTGCCCGACGATGCCGCAGAGGTTCTGAAAAAATCCGCCGCGCCGCCCGAATGTTTTGAGACACTGGGCAGGATGTATCCCGGGATGTTTTCGCTCATCCCCTATTCTACAGCGTCAGACGGCGGACTGATGGTGTGCATAAAACCCGACTGCATACTCATAGACGGCAAAAAAGACCACAGGATAGTCGGCATAAGCCACCGCGAAATAACGATCAACGGATGCAGCGCTATTATAGGAGTGTGAAAAATGAGAGTATTGGCTGTAAAACTGCTTGAAAAACTGCGGAAACTTCTGCAGAGACTGGGGTTTTTGCGCGATAATCAGATACACTACATAGGCGGCAGTGATTCCCTGCCCCCGCCGCTGAACAGCGAGGAGGAGCTGGAGCTGCTTTCACGCTATACGGGGCAGGAGCAGGATATCCGCTCAAAGCTCATTGAGCATAATCTGCGGCTGGTTGTTTATATTGCGCGCAAGTTTGACAACACCGGAGTAGGCACCGAGGATCTGGTGAGCATCGGCACTATCGGTCTCATCAAAGCGGTGAATACCTACAGACTCGACAAGAATACCAAGCTGGCCACCTACGCATCGAGATGCATCGAGAACGAGATACTGATGCATCTGCGAAAGACGGCAAACCAGCGGAGTGAGGTATCCATTGACGAGCCGCTGAATACCGACTGGGACGGCAACGAGCTGCTTCTGTCGGACATACTGGGCACCGAGCCCGACTGCGTTATGCGCCCCGTGGAGGACGATGCCGAGAGGAGTATTCTGCTTGAGCTGCTGAGCAGGCTCCCCGAGCGGGAGCAGACCATTATCGCTATGAGGTTTGGACTCTACGGGCGTGACGAAATGACCCAAAAGGAGGTCGCCGACGCCCTCGGCATATCCCAATCCTACATATCGCGGCTGGAAAAGAAGATAATCAACCGCCTGCGCAAGGATCTGTCGCGGGTAATGTAGCTGCCGAAAGGCATCGGGTACAAAAAAAAGGATCGCACGGATGGTGCATGTGATAGAGCAGTATACAATGGAACAATTCCTACCGACAGAAAAAGGACGAAGAATTGTTAAGATTCTTCGTCCTTTTTTCTTTATAGGCACTGCTTTTGCGGGCACAAAAGCTATTTTTATTTTTGTCGATATGCCGTCGCTTCGCTCGGCTCGATATATTCGCTGTTTTGCGAAATATATTCGCAAAACAACAAATTCGATATGTTTTCGCTTCGCTCAAACTCGATATGACATAAATCCGCGCTCACGCAGTGAGCATATCGAGTTGCTGATGGTACATAGTTGCCATCAGCAATATATCAAACGCGTTAGCGTATATCGAAAATCCGCATATGCGGATTTATATCGATGCGTACCTGCTTTATCGCAGGTGCGCCGGGGTGTCCTCTTTTTGCTTTTATCTCGGGCAAGCCCCCGACAAAAAAGGCACTCCCTGCCCTATGCCGAAGCACGATAGGAAGAGAGCGCCTGTCTTTTGAAGAAATGATCAACAATTCAACTTGATCTCGCAGCCTGCCTTGGAGGACTCATAGATACCCATGAGCATAGCCTGAAGCTGAACTGCCTGATCGATGTTGGAGGAGGGAGTCTTGTCGTTTCTTACGCAATCGATGAAATGATCGATCTCGTCCTCGAAGTAATTTCCTGCGAAATTGCCCTCAATGTTTTCCTCGATAAGCTTCTCGCCGTCTGCCTTGTAAAGCTTGAAGGGCTCAAGGGTAATTCCCGCCTTCTCGCCTGCCACCTGAGTGGAATTGTTAACGGGGCCGTTGAAGGACCAAGCGGTTTCAAAGATAAGCTGAGCGCCGTTCTCGAAGCGGAACACGCCGCTTGCGGAATCCTCTACGTCGAACTTGTAATCAGCAACGGTTGCGCCTGCCCAATCGTTGGTGGCGGAAACCTCACCGGTAACGGGGTCAGCCTTGGGCTTGCTGCGATAGTCGCCGATCTTGTAGGAAGCGGCTGCAAGGACGGAAACGGGCTTGGGACAACCCATCATATACCAAGCAAGGTCGATTCTGTGTACGCCGATGTCGATGATGGGGCCGCCGCCTGCATACTTGGTGCAGGAGAACCAACCGCCGGGGATACCTCTTTGGCGCACGTATGCGGTCTTTCCGTAGTAAACCTCACCGAGAACGCCCTCGTCCACAAGCTTTCTTGCGTGTACAGCGGTTCTGCCGTAACGAAGGGGGACAGCGAGCATGAACTTAACACCGTTTCTGTCAATAGCCTCTTTGAGCTTGAGCGCATCCTCGAAGTTGTGGCAGATGGGCTTCTCACACATAACGTGGCAGCCTGCGTTTGCCGCAGCGATAGCAACGGGAGCGTGAGCCGCAGGCCAGGTGCAAACGTCAACGTAGTCGGGCTTGCAGTTAGCAAGAAGCTCCTCAACAGAGCTGTAAGCCGCGGGAATGCCGAAATGCTCGGCAAAAGCCTTTGCTTTCTCGAAATCGATGTCTGCACAAGCGATGACCTCTACGTCATCTCTCTTCATATAAGCGGGCATATGGGCACTCTTACAGATGTTTCCGGTGCCGACGACCGCGATCTTGATCTTTTCCATTTTTCTATCCTCCACACGTCCCGAATTTCGGGGTTTTACGTAACTTTATTGTAGCTTTTTTAGCATTTAAAGTCAAGTGTTTTTTGAAATTTCGCCCATCTTTTCTATCTTCTGCGCCCTCGGTGCTTCGGGATGTAAAGGGCGGGAAAAAGGCTCGCGGAAATTTAACACGGGGGGCGGTCTTTGGCACAAGCTCCGCGCTGACGCCCCGCTACCGAAGACGGCATATCATTAAAAGCGAAAAATCAAAAGAAAAACCGATACGGCTACAGATCCGTATCGGTTTTCACTGTCCTTGAGGCGCAGCGCCCAAGGTCAATGCTCTTCCTTTTTCTCGTTCTTGATCTCCCAATGGATCAGCACTGCCAGAAGAGCTCTGAGGGCGATGACGATTGCTAAAATTCCAAGCTCGCGCAGCTCACGGATAATAACCGTGTTTACGATCTCCGCGCCCATCTTAAACTCAAGGGCGAGCGCCAAAGCACGGCCGAGATCCACGATGGTGTTGTTCCTGCATTCATCCTTCTTGATCTGCTTTCTCAGTGCGAGGATCAGCGCCTTGATAGATCCGAAGATGATTATCGAGATACCTACAAGCTCCAGGGTGTGAACCGTCAGCTCGGCAATATAAGTCGGAGGCCAAGCGG
>JAZOWC010000041.1:0-37879 GCA_045658985.1 Oscillospiraceae bacterium | reverse complement strand
TGCAGGCGGGCTGACGGAAGTTTGCCGTAGGGCCGCCTACGTCGTGGATGTAACCCTTGAAGTCGGGGAATGCCGTCATCCGCTCGGCCTCGCGCAGCACGCTTTCGTGACTGCGGCAGGTGACCATTCTGCCCTGATGGAGAGCCAGCGCGCAGAAGGTACAGCTGCCGAAGCAGCCGCGGTTGTGTGTGACCGAGAATCTGACCTCCTCGATAGCGGGCACGCCGCCCTGAGGGATATAGTCGGGGTGGATGTCATAGGTATAGGGCAGCTCGTAGACCGCGTCAAACTCCTCGGTGTTGAGGGGCATCTGGGGCGGAGCCTGGATGAGGTATCTGCTGCCGCTCTTTTGCACCAGCGCTCTGCCGCGGATGGGGTCCTGCTCGTTCTGCTCCAGGTAGGCGGCGCGGGCGTATTCTTTTTTGTCCTCGGCTACCTCCTCGAATGAGGGCAGCATAACAGCGCCTGCAAAATCGCAGTCGGGGGTCTTGGACATATAGCAGGTGCCGCGGATATTGCGGAGGTCTGAGATTTTTTCGCCTTTTTTCAGCCGTTTTGCCATTTCGCTGATGGATTTTTCGCCCATTCCGTAGATCAGCAGGTCGGCGCCGCAGTCCTCAAGTATGCTCCTGCGCACACTGTCATCCCAGTAGTCATAGTGGGCGAATCGCCGCAGCGAGCTTTCGATGCCGCCGATGACCAGCGGAATGTCGGGGAATGCCCGTCTGGCAAGATTGCAGTAGACGTTGACCGAGCGGTCGGGGCGGTGTCCTGTTTTGCCGCCGGGTGCGTAGGCATCCTCGGTGCGGCGGCGGCGTGCAACCGTGTAATTGGCAACCATGGAGTCCACGTTGCCGGGGGATATGAGCACGGCGTAGCGGGGTCTGCCGAAAGATAGCAGACTGTTTACGTTGTTCCAGTCGGGCTGGGCGCAGACGGCAACGCGGAAGCCGTCTTTTTCCAGCGTGCGGGCGATGACCGCCGCACCGAAAGAGGGGTGATCTATATACGCATCACCCGATATGAGCAAAAAATCGCAGTAGTACCAGCCGCGAGCCTCCATATCCTGCCTGTTGACGGGCAGATACAGGTCACGGCTGAGGGGTGTTTTTTCCATTACTGTTTCATCCTCAGTTTCATTTCGTTCCACTGATCGCGGGAGATCAGGATCTGGCGGGGCTTGCTTCCTTCGAAGCCGCTGACTATGCCCCGCTCCTCCATAATGTCTATGATGCGTGCGGCACGGGCGTAGCCAAGCTTGAGTCTGCGCTGAAGCATGGAGGTGGAGGCCTGTCCGACCTCAATGACAACGTCGATGGCCGCCTCAAGCATATCGTCGTCGGCGTCAAGTCCGCCGCCTGCGCCACCTGCGCCGCCTGCATCGCTAGGGTCTTTGCCGTGGTTCTCGATATGCTCGAGCACCTGCTCGTTGTACTGTACCTCGCCGCTGTTCTGCTTGATGAACTCAACCACCTGCTCGACCTCTGTATCGGTGACCAGACAGCCCTGAATACGTCTGGGCTTGCCGCCGCCGAGAGGACTGTAGAGCATATCGCCGTAGCCGATGAGTTTTTCGGCGCCCATCTGATCGAGGATAATGCGGGATTCCAGCGAGCTGGACACGGCAAAGGCGATGCGGGAGGGGACGTTGGCCTTCATCAGGCCGGTAATAACGTCTGCGGAAGGACGCTGGGTAGCGATAATAAGGTGCATACCTGCGGCACGGGCCATCTGACCGAGACGGATAATGGCTTCTTCTACCTCGTGCTTTGCAACCACCATCAGGTCACTGAGCTCGTCGATGACCACCACGATACGGGGGATGGTCTCGCCGTTTTCCATGGTAACGATCTTCTTGTTATAAGAATTGATATCGCGGACGTCGATGTCGGCAAACATCTTGTAGCGGCGCATCATCTCGTTGACCGCCCAGTTGAGCGCACCTGCCGCCTTGCTGGGATCGGTAACAACGGGGATAAGCAGATGGGGGATGCCGTTGTAGACCTTGAGCTCGACCATCTTGGGGTCGACCATTATGAGGCGGACCTCTTCGGGGGTGGATTTGTAGAGCAGGCTGATGAGGATGGTGTTGATGCACACCGATTTGCCCGAGCCGGTGGTACCCGCTATGAGCATATGGGGCATCTTGGAAATATCGCCGATGACGCATTCACCGCCGATGTCCTTGCCTACGGCAAAGCTCAGACGGGAAGAAGCATCACGGAAATTGGACGTGCCGATAATATCGCGGACGGTGACCGTCTCACGGGCGGTATTGGGGATCTCGATACCCACCGAGTTGTTGGCGGGGATGGCCGAAATACGCACGTGAGCCGCGCCCAGAGCAAGGGCGATGTCGGGGCTGAGGCCCTCGACCTTGGACACCTTGATGCCTCTCTGCAGAAGCACCTCAAACCGTGTGACGGTGGGGCCCGAGGTGACGTTTATGAGGGTGGCCTCGACGCCGAAGGAGCGCAGGGTGTCGATCAGTCTCTCGCCGCACTCCTCGATCATCTGGGTGGCGGCGGCAGGTCTGCCGCTGCCGGGATTGAGCATACTGAGAGGGGGATACATATAGTGGCGCTCCTCGGTCAGCGCGCTGTCAAGCTGCACATCCAGAGGCAGCTCGTCGGCGGGTGCTTCCTCGTCCTCGGGGCGCTCTGTGGGCAGCTCAGTATCTGCGATTGTATCGGGCAGCTCTATCTCTGCCTGATTGGTGACAAATCTGGGCGTGATGGGTCTTGTGGGGTCGCGCATGGGCATAATGGCGGGTTCGCTCTCCTCTGTATCAAAGGGCGGCTCGTCAGGCTCAACGCTCTCCACGGCGGGAGCAGGCTTATAGGACGGCTTGCTGTCGCTCTCCATCATACCCTGCATAACCTCGGCAGGGGTGCGCACCTTGCGCTCGGGAGTGGGAGGCGCTTTGCGGCGGGCGGCGGTATGCTCGTCCTCCTCAAACACGTCGATGGATTTTGCCGAATTATTGGGCTTGCGGGGAGGTATGTAGGTGTCGGTCTTTTCTTCTTCCTCGGGCTCGGGTTCGGGGCGCCATGCGCGGATCAGGGAAATTCCGCGGATAATAAACTCACCGAATGCCAGCGCCACGCAGACCACCAGCAGGATGTACAGAAGTATAAGTGCGCCTGTACGGGACAGGCCGGCGCGCAAAAGATTGCCCAGCGTGCCGCCCAGAATACCGCCCGAAATCAGTCCTCTGCCGCTTGCGCCCAGGTGTTTCCAGCCGGGGGCGGTCTTGGTGACGTGGAATATGGCCGATGCAAACAGAGGGGTCAGCATAACGGAGGTGACCTTGAGTCTGGCCTTGCCGTGACGCTTGACAAACAGAATTATACCCGCGCTCATAAACACCAGGGGCAGCACGTTGGCGCCGTAACCTATCAGAGTGCCCGACAGCCACTCGTATGCAGATATGAACCAGCCTTTGAGGCCGCAGACCGACAGGCAGGCAACGAATGCCACAAACAGACTTGCCGCCGCCCATATCTCACGCCTGATGCGGAAGGGCTTTTTGGGGGCGCTTTCGGGCAGCTGAGTCTGCTCTGCGCGCTCGGGAGTGTCCGCCTTGGGGGTTTTGGCGGGTTTTTTGGCAGGTTTTTTGGTGGATTTTTTGTCGGCTACACGGGAGCCGGAACGGGTAGATTTTTTCTTGGTTTCCGCCATATTTTTCACCTCACACTATAGATAAAAGGATACTGATGATTCCGACTGCGGCGCAGTAGATGCCGAAGAATCTGAGACTGCGCTTTTGGGTGAGCCACTGCACGGTCTTGATGGCCAGATAGCCAAAGACTGCCGAGGTAACAAAGCCGATCAGGCAGGGCAGCAAAAGGGCTCTGTCAAATCCACCCGCGAACATATCGGGCAGCTGCAGTACGGCGGCGCCCAGCACGGCGGGGATGGACAGAATGAATGCAAACTTGACGGCATAGGAGCGGTCATAGCCGCAGAACAGTCCGCCGCACAGAGTCGAGCCCGAACGGGAGATGCCGGGGATGACGGCAAACAGCTGCATAATACCCACCACCAGCGCCGAGCGGTAGGGGGCGTCTTTTGCGGTCTTGTCTCCGCCTCCGGTCTTGTCTGCAAAGGTAAGCATCACCGCCGTGACGCACAGAGCACAGCCGATAAACAGAGTCGAGCCCATTATTGACGATACCACCCCGTCAAGCAACGCGGCGGGCACCATCAGCGCGGTGGAGATAAGCAGCAGCACTATCATGCGGCGGTAGGGGCGGTCTTTGACCTTGAAGCCGTCACGGGCAAAGCCGAAAAACTCAACAAACAGCTCGCGGATGTCGCTCCAAAAAGCCACCGCCACAGCCGTCAGCGTGCCCAGATGAAGCACCACGTCGAATGCCAGCATATCGTCGAGATATTTGTGCACGTCCAGTATATTCTGCATCAAGGCAAGATGCCCCGACGAAGAAACGGGCAAAAACTCGGTAAGACCCTGAACTATTCCCAAAACCAATGCAATCCAAACAGGCACTCTCAATAACCTCCGTAACTTAAAAAACCGTATACTATCGCAATTTACACTTAATCTATTATATTATAGCACAGCAAATAATATTTTTCTATAGAGCGGGATTATTTTTTCTTTTTTCCGCGAGGGTTTTGGTGTATAATGGAGCAAAGGACGGTGAACGTATGCACGAATCCCCTACCCGTTTTATAAAACTCTACCGATATTTACTGATCTTTGCCGCCGTGCTGACGGTCAGCGGCGCCGCTGTGGGCGGACGTGAGCTATATCAGGGCCTCAAAGCCATCGCGCTGTGCTCCGATCTGCTCATATCCGACTATATCGCCATCGGCGGCTTGGGTGCGGCGCTGTTCAACTCGGGACTGGTCACCTTTATTTCTATCGGTGTGCTGTATTTCAGCCACGACCCCATCAACGGCTTTACCATCCCCACCGTATGCCTGATGTCGGGGTTTGCGCTGTTCGGCAAGAATATTTTTAATATCTGGCCTATTCTGATCGGCTCTCTGCTCTACTCGCTGGTACGCAAGAGCCACTACGGTGCATATTCGGCAATGGGTCTGCTTGCCACCACACTCAGCCCCACGGTCAGCTACATCGCTCTGCAGGACGGATTTAACTGGCAGAATCTGGTGATGGCCTGCGTGGTGGGCGTGCTGATAGGCTTTCTGCTCCCCGCTATCGCAGAATACACCTACAAGATCCTCAACGGCATGAGTCTGTACAATATGGGCTTTGCCGCAGGTCTGCTGGGAATGATCCTCATCCCCCTGCTTATTGCCCTGCGCCACGAGCCTCACCCG
This sequence comes from Oscillospiraceae bacterium, assembly GCA_045658985.1. Taxonomy (GTDB): domain Bacteria; phylum Bacillota; class Clostridia; order Oscillospirales; family Butyricicoccaceae; genus RGIG3513. The sequence goes on along the minus strand of JAZOWC010000041.1, from coordinate 32,569 downwards.
GTCACCCAATGGGCAACCGGCTACAATCTCAAGCTGGGCATCCCCCTCTATCTGCTCTGCACCGCTCTGATAATCGCGGGCATCGTCATCGGCAAAAAGCGGGGCCTCCACGACTATATGCTGCTGCTCAGCACCAGCGGCCGCGCCCCCGAAGACTACCTGCGTATGTTCGGCCCCGCGCCCATGATGATCAACATCGGCGTGGATGGCATTATTGCCGCATCCCTGCTGCTGATGGTGGGCGGCGATCTCAACGGCCCCACCATAGGCGGAATACTGGGCATTATGGCATTCTCTGCCTACGGCTGTCACGCGCTGAATATATTCCCCGTGATGATGGGCGTTATTATTGCCGAAATGCTTATGAGCTGCTCCTTCATCCAGCCTGCGGCACAGCTTGCTCTGCTGTTTTCCACCACGCTGGCCCCCTTTGCGGGCGTGTTCGGCTCGGCCTTCGGCGGCGCGGCGGGATTTTTGCATCTGGCGGTGGTCATGCGCTCGGGTATGCAGGCACAAGGCGCAAACCTGTATAACAACGGCTTTGCCGGCGGCGTTATCGCTATCGTGCTCTACCCTCTGATAACCTCCATATTCCTGCGGCACAAGCCTTTCTTCCGCGAGATCGAGTGGATGGATACCTTCGAAGACACCGACGATATGCCTATCCCCCCGGAGGACGATACTCTCTGATGAAATCCCCATTTGCTGAAGCTTTTTTCACCTCATCCGTCTTTTTGCCTACGGCAAAAATCCACCTTCCCCATCAAGGGGAAGGCTTACGAGAGAACAGCGCTGTTTCGCTCCGGCGACGCGAGTGCGTCGCAAGGCGGAGGGCGGATTCATTCCGCCCGTGAGCACAAATTGATAGGGGCCCCCGCGAGACAAGGTCTCGTGGGGAGAGGAACGGGGATTTCGTCCATATACAACTAACGCGAGGGTTGACAGTACTATTTGTACGGCAATGCAGGGTTTTGTCAGCCATTGGCTGGCCGAACGTGAGTGAGGCGACGCGAGTGCGTCGCAAGATATTGCCGAATTGACTTCGGCAATATCTAATCAATCGGGGCCCCCACGAAGCCTGCTTCGTGGGGAATTGTAGGTGGGCGAAATCAGTCCGTTCCCTAATATAAGCACAACAAAAACCACCGTGTGCAGAGAGCACACGGTGGTTTTATTACGTACTGCTTAATAATTGCTGTCAAAGTCGATGACAGTCCACTCGCCGTCCAGACGTGCGCAGTATACGCCAAAGGTGGCGTATTCTTTTTCGCCCAGAACCTTGAGAGATGCTTCGACCTCGATCACAGCGATCTCGCTGATGGACTTGACTTCTTTGTAGGTGATGGAGTAGTCGTCAAAAATATCCAGCTCAGAGAGCACCTCGCCCATATTGGCATCGGTGTAGCCTGTCAGTCTGACCTCCTCGATGGTGATCTTGCCGCCAAGTCCGAAATCACCCATCTGATCCTCGTACTCGCTTGCGATCCTGCCGACCGATGCATTCTCATTGAGATCAAGCTGCTCGGCCATATTGCGGAGCACCCAGGGCGCGGTATTGCGCAGAGCCTTGCGGATATTGCCGTCGGTCATAGCCTCAACGTATTCCTCGGCGGTCTTTTCGGGGCCTCTGACTTTTTTGGCCAGAGAGGCAATGCCGAATATAGCTGCCACGAATATCACCACGGCAACCACAGCGGCGATAACGGTGATCATATTCTTGGGGTTTTTGAGGTTGAGTTTTTTCTTTTCTTTTTTGGCCTTTTCGGGCTTGGCGGGCTTTTCGGTCTGCTCTGCGGCAGGCGCCTCGCCCTCGGCGGTCTCGGCTTTTTCGGCTGCTTCTTCGGCTGCCTCGGCCTTGACTTCCTCGGCTATTTCTTCTGCATTGAGTTCTTCGGGCTTTTTCAGTTCTTCTTTGCAATAGGAGCAGACTGCTGCGCCGTCTTCCAGCTTTGCTCCGCATTTGGGACAAAACATAAAAAACTCTCCTTTTTCCTTCTTAATGCCCCGTTTGGGGTCAGTTTTAGTTTACAATAAACTCCCGCGAATGTCAACCGCGGGAGCTTTTTGGCCGTTATTTGCCCTCTTTGATGCGCTTGAGCCGTTCTTTGGCCTGCTGTACATCCTCATCTGTGACGGGCTTTGTGGAATAGCGGGCGTCAAGATAGACCTCGCGCAGAGGATCGGTCTCCTCGAGGGGGGCGATATTCATATCCTGCGCCATATCGTTGATCCGTCGGCTGTCAAGATTGGGGGTGACGGGCATATTCCTGCTCCTGCAATGACGCAGAAAACGGCGGTAGTACCACCTGACCGCCTCGCGGGGGTCTTTGGGCGCCATCATACGGTCGCGCACCGTTTTGGCCGCATCGGTCTGCAGAACGCTCTCCGAAAATCCCGTGGAGTCCTGTCTGCGGCGGCGCTGGAGCATCCGTTTGAAGATATACACGGCGCCTATAAGTCCCACGATAATGACGATGACCATCACTATGGTGGAAAATGTCTTGCTGTCGGGGGGTGTGTAGCCCTCCAGCAGGTTCATTTCTTCTTTGACGCCCTCCTGCACCTCGATGTTGGGTTTTTCGAAGTTATCGTTGCCGAAGGTGCGGCCGAGGAAGGCAAAAAACGCCATCACCAGACCCATAAACAGCGAGAATATCCAGCTGATCAATCGGCCGAGGCCCTCGACCACGGGCAAAATCACCCATCTGAAAAGGGAAAGCACCTTGCCTGCGGCACGCAGGAAGGCTCCCGAGCTGAATGCCCACGCCGCAAGCAGCACCGCGCCCACGGTGAGGCCGTTCTGCACCTGAAAACGGGTGCTCTGCAGCACCTTTGTGCTGTGGCGGAGCATACGCATACTCAGCACCGCCGAGGCCAGAAACAGAGCCAGCGCTGGCAGGCAATAGGTCTTGAGCACGTAGAAATCGGCCTTGAAGGCAAATATCAGGGGCAGCACAAGCAGGGTCTTGAGCTGCAGTGAGAACAGCTCCTGATACTCGTTGCCGTCGGGGAGGTAGATTTTTTTGATACAGACGATGAGCAGATACACAAGAGGCGGGACAAGCACCACGATATCCATCAGCCCTCTGCACTGCACAAGCAGTGCCAAAGCCGCCACAGGCGGCAGCAGGCGGAGGATGCCGCGTTTTTCAAGCAGGCCGGACAGCGCGCCTGCGGCGCACATAACCGCCAGCGACAGCACGAAGGAGTAGTTGACGCCCACGTAGCCGCCGATATAGTTGGCAAACACAAAGTAGTAGCCAAGATCGCTCATAAGCTTGACAAAATACAGTACCGTCATTGTGCCGCCTCCTCTGTCCCCTGCAGCTCGTCGGGAGTGACGATGCGCAGACAGCCGCCGCAGCGGGCGGTCATGCGGTCGATGGATTTCTGGTATCCGTCAAGCAGTGCGGGGGTAATAAGTATTCTGCCTCTGCCCGTGTCGGTGCGGCGCATTGCGCGGGCAACCAGACGGTCAAAGGTCATAATTCTGCCGTAGCCTGCCCTGCCCAGTCCCTCGATTATGGTGCCGAGGTGACGGGCGCCCATGCCCTCCTCCACGTAGGTCCACCGTCCTGCGGCGCCTGCGGTGGTGGCGTTGGTGATAAAATCAAACCTGACGCCATTTTGTTCCAGCGTTTCGCATACGGTGCGGGTGATGGAGTAGCATTCTTCGACCCTTGCGGCCATCTCACGGGTGAGGTCGCCGCGGTATTCCACGTTGAGCATAACGGTCACCGAGGGCTCGGCGGTATAGTCATATTGCTTGACCATAAGGCCTCTGCCTCTTGCGCTCTGCGTCCAGCTGATGGAGCGGAAGGGCTCTCTGCCCGTGTATTCACGGAATCCCACGGTGAGCACGGGGTCTTCGAGTATAAATCTGCGTACCGAGATGTCACCCAAGAATGAGCCGAGCACCTCCTGAAGCTCAAGGCTCTCCGAGGGGCGTGGGCAGACCACGACTTCGGCGTTCTGGCTCAGGTAGCGCACGTCCTGACTTACGCCCAGAAAGTCGCCGCCGTAGAAGGTACAGCCGGTAAAGAAATATGTGCCTCTGCCCCCAAGGCTGACCTCAAGAGAGCGGGAGGAGGCTTTGCGCGAGCCGAGATAGAGCGAGGAGGTGAGCATGGTATGCTCAAGATCGCGGGTTATATTCAGCTCCTGCTCGCCGACAAAACGCAAAGAGGGGGGCATAAGCTCCTTGACGCGCAAAAATGATATGGGCATACGCTTGCGGTTTTGGATGGTAGTGGTGATGGAGAACACCTCGTCGGGGTCTACCACATCTTTGTCGGGGGTGAGGGAGTAGGTGACCTCGTCAAGTCCGTGCTTGAGTGTCCACCACTCGGCTATCCCGCCTATTGCAAGCAGAATGAACAAAAAAATCAGCATAGACTCAGCTCAGGCGCTCCAGAGGCACGGGGACGGACTCAACCAGCTTGCGCATATACTCCACGCTGTCTCCGGTACGTGCGGAGGAGCCGGTGGACACGCGGTGGGCAAGTACGGGGATTGCCAGCTTTTTGACGTCCTCGGGCACAACGTAATCGCGTCCGCTGAGTGCGGCAAGCACCTGGCAGGCTCTGTACAGTGCGATGCCGCCTCGGGTGCTGACGCCTGTGACAAAGCGGTTGTCGGTGCGGGTTTTTTCGATGATGTCCATCATATAGGAGCGGACGTCCTGAGCCACCTGCACCTGCTGCCATGCGCGCTTGATCTCGGCGATCTCGTCGCTTGTAACCACCTGCTCCAAGCGGGCAATAATATCGGGCGCCGACTCACGGGCGATGACCTGCATCTCCTGCTCGCGGGTCATATAGCCCAGCTGCAGGCGCATAAAGAATCGGTCGGTCTGTGCCTCGGGCAGGGGAAATGTACCGTAGGACTCGATGGGGTTCTGGGTTGCCATAACCATAAAAGGCTCGGCCATGGGATATGTAACGCCGTCCACCGACACCTGATGCTCCTCCATAGCCTCAAGCAGAGAGGACTGGGTACGGGGTGTGGCGCGGTTGATCTCGTCGGCAAGAATAATGCCCGAGAAGAGAGGGCCTTTTTTGAACTGGAACTCGCCGGTCTTCTGGTTGTAGAAGTTAATGCCCGTCAGATCGGAGGGCAGCAGGTCGGGGGTGAACTGCACACGCTTGAAATCGCCGCCCACGCTCTTGGCAAAGGCGCGAAGGAGCATAGTTTTGCCCGTACCGGGAATGTCCTCCAAAAGCACGTGGCCCGAGCACAAAAAGCATACCAGCACCTGCTCTATAACCTCGTCCTTGCCCACAATGACCTGAGCGCAGTTGCCCACGATCTTGTTGCGAAAATCCACAAAACGCTGCATATCCATAACAAATACTCCTCCGAAGATACAATTAATAATAATTAATTGTACCTTATTCGGGGAGGTGTTGTCAATTGCCGCCGCGCAAAAGAGCGGGTTTTTGTGTTATCGCAGGCCAAATCTTCCCGTCAGGCCGTCGCGGAATATGGGCAGACGGGGCGTGCGGAAGGTAAAAATCGCAAACACCGCGCCCACCGCGGCGATTATGCCCAGCGCGCCGCTGCGGCCGAGGTATCCTTTGCCCCGACGGTAGAGGTGCGCGCCTAATGTCTGACCGATTACGGCGCAGACGGCAAGCAGGGAAATATCCACAGCCAGCAGATGCCTGCCTATAATACCCGTGTACAGATAGTAGAGTGCGGGCATGGAGGCTATTGATGACAGGATGCTCCACATAGCCCCCGAAAACCATCTGTCGGCGTCTACGGTGTCTTTGCGCCTGCGGTAACCGCCGCCCCACCAAGCCAGCGTGGGCAGATAGACCATCTTGGTGTGCTCCCACACGCTCTCGTTGACGGGAGCTAATGCCCCTATGAGAGGGCGCTCTCCCGTCAGCTCGTAGAGGTAATGCAGTGCCGCCCCTGCGGCAAAAATAAAGGGGATTCCCCAGAGCAGGTATTTTTGCTCGGGGAGGATATCGGACTTTTTCACGCTCTCCCACCTCCGTATACCTCATATTATATGCGCGGGTGGGATCATATATAACATCTAATAGTTATATACTATGTCAACGGAAAGTTATTGCAGCTTTACGCGGTTTTTATACATTATCGGCGATTATTCGACAAAACCGGATATTACGGAAAAGTTAAAGCCAGTGTTATCAACACTTTTGCACATTATCCACAGAGTTATCCACATAAAACGGGTGTATTATAATGCAAGGTATGAATAAACGAACTGTAATCGTGCTCTTTGCTCCGCCTCCGCAGACCCGAGACCGCGATATATAACAACATTTCTGCAGGAAATATGTAACAGAAAATGATAAAAAAGGGCTGAACCCCAAACAGGGTTCAGCCCTTTTTGTTATGCTCATTCAAAGAAGTAGCGGTCTGAGTAGATATACTCGGTATACATTATGGGCAGTACGTCCCATTCGGTACTGTAGATCAGCGTACTCTTGGTTCTTCTTCCCTGCCCGTCGGTTTCACACTCATATACACGCTCCAACCCCAAGACCATTTCACCGTTATCGGGATACTCCAGCACGGTCCTCGTTTTCGTGAGGTGTCCGTTTTCGTCATACTCATAAGTGATGGTAGTTCGGCTCTCGGTATATTCGTGAAGCCAGCTTTTGGAATCTTTGACTGTCTGCACGAGCCTGCCGTTTTCATCGTAGGTGTAGGAGTATTGACCGACGCCTTCGATGAAATAGGTGTTGTTTCCCACTACCCTGCCCTGATCGTCACACCGGTAGATTATCTCACGTCCGTCTCCGTACCTGCCGCTTAAAAGCACGCCGTTTTCGTCATAGACCAAAGTAAGCTCCTCGGTGACATTATCGGCATAGTACAATATTTCCCACTCAGAGATTTCGCTGTTGCCGTTATCAACGCGGCGCCGGGCATCACCGATGGTCTGCACCTTTGCAATTCTGCCGTTTTCGTCGTATATATAGCGCAGAGGGTCATATCCGTCTCCGCCGTACAACTTATCGCCAAGGGGATCTCCCAGAACGGTCCTCAGGCTCCCGTCGGGATAGTAGTCGACTCCCTTGCTTACCGAAATATATTGCTTACCGGCAATATTGCCGGTCTGATACTCGCTGTAACTGCGGGCACCTACGTACACGTCCTCAAGCACGGTAAATCTTGCCAGATACTCGGCACTGTCGCGGTAGTCGCCCAAAAACTCAAAGGCTTCATACAGTCTCTTCAGCGCGTCGTTGCCCTCGGGCATAGAGGGACGCTCGTCCAGCTCGCAGTAATAGGTGGGGTTCTCGCCGTTTGCCATCGCCTCAAGGCACTTTTCTGCGTAGCTTACGGCTCTGGGATAGACGTATTCCTTCCAGCTGCGGTCATAGCCGTAAGGCAGGGCATAGTAGTATTCCTCGTTGCCGTTTGCATCGGTCAGGACGGCAAAATACAGCTCACCGCGTTTTTCTGCCGCAAAGGTGTACTTGTCGCCTATCTGCACCTTTGCCTCGGTGTCGGTATTTACGCTGACCGTATAAGCAAATTTGCTGCTGTCAAGACTGACCTCTGCGTCCTCAAAAAACAGACTGCCCGGCATAGAGGCCGCCCCATTCAGGTCGTACCATCTGGAATAGACCGTATCCTTGCCGTGTGACAGCATGGGTATCTTCTCTGCGGTGACCAACTGTTCGTTTTCATTTTGCTGTTCGTTTCCAGTTTGCTTATCGTCCTGCTCTGTACCGTCGGTGTTATCGGGCAGCTCTTTGCAGGCAGCAAGGCACATAGCCAATACAATGCACAAAAGAACCGAAATCAACCTCATAAAACGTCTGCTCATCCTGTCATCCCTTTCTGTTTTCGGTATTTTTATCCTTGTATCTAAATTATATCATCGGGTTTTGGCAAAAAGCAAGGAACAATATAGTAACAATTCGGTTACAGCTTGTAACCATTTGAAAAGGAAAAGAACAAATGTGACACCGTTGGTGACGTGATATACGCCTGCGGCGCGTGATATAAACGGCTACGCCGACGGATTGATCAGAATATCCCCTCGGTCATTTTGCAAGACAAAATGACAGCTTCCCTTGCAACCGGGGAGCCTTTTTTGTGCCGCTTAATTTGCTTGGTGGTTTTGTGCTTCTTTCGTCCATATACAACTAACGCGAGGGTTGACAGTACTTTTTGTACGGCGATGGCTGGGTAGTCAGCCATCGGCTGACCGAGCGTAAGCGAAGCGCGGTGAGTACCGCGCAAGGTGTAGGGAGGGTTTATTCCGCCCGTGAGCACAAATCAATCGGGGTCCCCGCAAAGCGTATGCTTTGTGGAGAGAGGACTGTTAGAACGCGAGTGTGACCGAGCCGCAGCGAGACAGGTGGCAAAACCGTAGGTTTTGACGGATGAGGTGGAACTCTTTGGTCATCCTGAGCGGAGCGCTGGCGGAGTCGAACCCGCAGGGCGCGCTTGCGCGGGATCTGCATATTCCGCGGCACATTTGTATGGGAGGCAGCCCTCTGCCTCCCGCCAAGAATACGGTATGGTGTTACCATTCATCCCCGGGCTATTGCATGCCCGAACCCACACGTGACTTTTGGTGGCAAAAGTCACCAAAACCAGTGGGGGACCCGGTATGGCTAAGAGGCTCAAGGTCCCCCACACCCCCTGTACGCTTGCCCCAAACGAAGAATGGCGGCAGAGTTATTCTTGTGACATACCACGCGATCTGCGGATCGCACAGAAATATCACCGCAGATTGAGATGGCACAATAAATCCTCTGCGCGGCAGGCTTTATGTTTTGGTACATCAAGTGCCACAGATATATAGTTTGTCTTTTCGCCCACACTTCGCTCATCCTTGCGGCAGAACGGAGTTTCAGCAAGCTTACCGCACAGATAAATCCTGCACAAACTTGCCGCAAGACTTCCGCTCGTTGTAAAACCTCAAAGACACCGTTTACCCTCCGCGCGAGGATTTATACTAAAGGGACGAGGGACGGGAGATTGCGAGAGGGCACAGAGACCCTCCCCTACAAAAATGCCTCTCTCTGACGGCGGGAGCAAGCCCCCGCCCTACTATGTGCCACAGAAGATCCTCGGAGAAATTGATGGATTTCGCGCTTTATGGAAGCAACCCGCCCATTGACAGTACTGTTTGTACGGCGATGGGCGGGTTACGCAGTAGAAACACGAAAGACGCAATTTCCAAATACATAAAAAAGCGCCGTGAGCCAAACTTTTCGTTCGACTCACGGCACTTTTTATATTGAGGTGTGTGTTAGCTTACTTAGCTGCCTTGGCTGCACGGATAGCCAGGATGCGCTGCATCTCGTTGTAAACGATCATGAAGCCTTCGTCAACACCCATACCGGGCTTTGCCAGGATCTGTACGGGCTGGGTAGCCATAGCGCAGTTTACGCAGACCTGAGCACTTCTGTCGGTCTCGTTGCAGGTACCGCCCTGGTATGCGCCGATGCCCTTCTCCTTGCAGTAGAGAACAGCTTCGATGGTGTTGTTGACACCGCGCAGGTCGGGGGTCTTGATCTGAACCATGTGGCCTGCCTTTGCGTCAGCAAACAGCTTGATGTCCTCGAGGGTGTTGCACCACTCGTCAGCAACCAGCTCAACGTCGCAGCCGCGATCGTCCAGCTCCTTTGTCAGAGCGGACAGAGCCTCGATCTGAGCCTCACGGGTGCTGTCGCAGTCCATGGGGCCTTCGATGCGGAGGTGGAAGGGCTTTGCGATCTTGCCCAGCTCTTCGATGTAGTCAGCCATTACCTTGTAGTTGTTGTTGCCGAATGCAGCGCCGATGGTGCCGTAAACGTCAATGTGCAGAACGGGGTTGTAGCTCTCGTCGATTCTCTTGGAGAGGATACGGTCACGGAGCCATGCAACGTACTCAGCCAGCTTCTCACCCTTGGTGCCCAGCTTGTCGGCTACGTTGTTGATCAGAGCGTGGGGCAGAACCTGTGCGCCCTTGATGATCATCTTGTCGGAGTTGTGGTAACGGTCGTCACCGGACTGGGTGAAGATGTCGATGGGCTTGTCGGAAACGGTGCAGCCGTACTCGTCTGCAACGACTTCGCACATCAGTCTGCCGGTTGCCTTTGCAACTGCATCCAGCAGAGCCTGGCTCAGGCCGTAGCGGATAGCGGTGTGCAGGCGCTTGCCGTCAACAGTGATAGCTTCCATAAAAGCTGCCAGCTCGCGGAAATTGTCAGCTTCCTTGCCGATGAGCTTGGGAGCGATTTCCTTCTCGATAACGGGGATAAAGTCCTTTGCCAGGAACAGGGGATCACGTCCGCCTGCACCGGAGTACTGAACTGCTGCGCAGTCGCCGTATGCAACCTGACCGTCCTCGAGGATGATCATTACGGAGATGGATTCACCTGCCTGACGGACAGAGGTAAAGCCGTCGGTTACGGGAGCGCCGATGTAGAAAACGCCGTCGTGGCCTGCGCCCTTCTTGATAGCGCGCTGATCGTCAAAATAGAAGCCGGTACGTCCGCCGGAGCAAACAATATTAGCTATTTTCATCTTGAAAGACTCCTTTATTTTTATTAGTTGTTAACGTAATTGACTCAGATGTTCTTGGGACGGCCTACCAGTCTGCCCTTGCCGATTGCGTAAACGTCGTCAATGACCATCTGGAAGGATGCGTCTCTCTTCTCGGCCTTTGCACGCTCTGCGATCTTGCTTGCGTGGAAGTCCTTGAGCTCCTTGCTGAAGGGCAGGTTACCGGTGTTGAGGATACGGACAGCACCGTCGTTGTCACGGCAGGGCAGCATGAGACCTGCGTTTGCACGGCAGGGTGCGAAGGGAACGTCCAGAACGCCAGCTTCTACGCCGCGGCATACACCGACAGCGATGTCACCGTTGCCCAGCTCAAAGCACTTGTCAACGATTGCACGGGTCTCTTCACTGATGATAGCGATCTCAGCGTCGAGACGGCTGTCTTTGAACTCCTGATCGGCCATCATGTTGACAACCTGCTTGGTGCAGCGCATACCCTCTGCGTTAGCTTCCATGGTGGGGATACCAACTGCTTCGTGGGGGCTCTTGACGATGACCTTGGTTGCCTTGGACAGAGCAGCGATAAGGCTTGCGGAGGAGATAACGCCGAATGCCTTTGCTTCGTCTGCGGGGAAGCCGCCCATCCACTGATGGAAGACGGTGGTGATGACTACGTCGCCGTAGCCGTACTTTGCCATGTACTCATCGGTCAGAGACTGCAGAGCGCGGATAGCTGCGATGTCCTGAACAAGGTTGCCGCACATGCCGTAGCCGACGGTGATGTTCTTAACACCCTGCTCAGCTGCCAGCAGAGCCTCGATGATAGCTGCTGCGTGGGAGATACAGGGAGGTACCAGAGTGCCGGTGAGGGGGCCGTAGGGCTCACGGTTGATGGATACGCCCATTTCCTCGTACAGACCGGTCAGACGGTCAACGTACTGCCAGTCGCGGATGGTGCGCTCCATGGGAACGTTCTTGCAGTAGGGCAGGTTGTAGGAGATACCGCCGCCTTCGTAGGAGGTGAATCCGCCTGCGTAGGTGATCTCGGTCAGCAGACGAGCGTCGGGAGTACCGTGACGAACCTGCAGAGGAGTGTTGACACTCTCAACAACCTGACGGCACTTTGCAACACCGTGGTTTACTGCGGGGAAGCCGTTGAGCATTGCTCTGCCCAGACGGATGGACTCCTGAATGCCGTTCTCAGCTTCGGCATAGCGGTTCTGGCGGGTATAAGAGTCGATGGTGGAGGGGAGCAGATCTGCCTCGCCCTTCTCCTCGAGGAACTTCATCAGCTTGATGTGCTCCTCAACAACGGGAACACCTGCACGGGGCTGAATCAGGGTGCGGCCTTCGTTCTTGGCCTTGATGAGCTTTTCGCCAAAGCGACGCTCCTGGGGGATAGCCTTCTGATAAGCTACTGCCTCTTCGAGGTTAACATCCTTACCGGTGGGCCACTGTGCCAGGACTTCCTGACGCTGACGGGCAAACTCGGCTTCGGGAATACGTTTATTCTGTAAATCCATTCTTCTCAAGCTCCTTCTTCATAATTCGTAAAGCCGCTGCGGGATAGTGAACAGACAGAAGACCCATTGCGGCCAAAATGTACTTTCTGTCTACCCAGACGTCTGCCTCCTTGGGACGCAGAGACATGGGATGCATGGGGCTGTAGAGTGCGTGGGTGGCGATCTTTGCGGCATCGGGGTTGTGGATGATGCTGCCGCCGGTCATGATGACCTGCTTGACGCCGGAGAGATCCTTGCCCGACTGGACGTAGGTCTGACCCATCATGGTGTAGGTCTCCTCCATAGTGCCTGCGTGGCGCATGACTGCGGTCTCCACAGCCAGAGATGCCAGCGCGTAGTCGAGACGTCTCAGCTCGTCATTGTCGCCGGGGAGGGTCTCGGTGTTTTCGCCGAGATAGTCAACCAGCTGCTCGGCTCTCTGTGGTGTGAGTCCCGACAGAGCGGCAACTCTGCTTATTCCCGCGGCCTCTACAATACCGTGGATGCTGTAACGCATACCGATATCGCCCTCAACGGTGCGCTTGGAATAAGGCTCGGGCAGACCCTTGTAGACCGTGTTGGCCGCCTTGGGCATACCGTCTGCTATAGAATAGATGTCCGTGGTCGCACCGCCAACGTCTACGGCGATCAGATCGCCGATGCCAACTTCGCCCTCGGTGCCCTGTGCCAGCAGGTTCATGGCCTGAAGCACTGCAGAAGGGGTGGGCATCATAATATCGCTGAGCAGCGAGTTGACCTTTGAAAGGCCCTTGGCAAGTACGATGCGATTGAGGAAAATGTCTCTGATCTGCTTCTGGGTGGGTGCGATGTTGAGCGCACCGAACTTGGGCATTACGTTCTCACAAACGTAGACCTCACAACCCTCGAGCAGTCTCTTGCACTGTCTGGCAACACTGCGGTTGCCTGCGATCACTATGGGGAAGGCGGGCTTCATCTCAGCCAGCATCTTTGCGTTGTGCAGGATGCATTCGCTGTTGCCGCCGTCGGTACCGCCTACAAGCAGGAGTATGTCCGGTTTGAGGCTTTCGATATCCTCGATGTCATCCTCGGTCAGCTGGAAGGAATAAACTCCCACTACCTTGGCGCCGGCACCTAATGATGCCAGTCTCGCTGCCTCGCTGGTAAGCTCGGGAACCAGTCCGGAAGTCACCATTCTCAGTCCGCCTGCGGCGGAGGAGCAGGCAAATGTCTCGGTGTATTCCAGCTTGCCGACCTTCTCCTCAAGCAGAGCAAGGCCGCGGCTGAGGCCGTCGTTGATATCGGTCTGTACCGTAGTGTAGGATGCTGCCGTGCCCAGCAGCTCCTCGCTGTCAAGATCGACAGCGGTAAGCTTGGTATATGTGCTTCCGAAATCTATCAGAAGAACAGGCTTCATACCCTCAGGCTCCTCTTAGTCAAGCAGTTCGTGAAGAGCGGCGATGGTAACAGCGGGATCTGTGCCGGGGCCGAATGCTCTGTCAAAGCCCATAGCCTTGAAGCGCTTCTCGACTTCGCTCCAGTCCTGCTTGCCGATAACGATGTTGCCGCCTACCAGCAGGGGGATGTCCTTGAGGCCGGCTTCGTTGCACTTTTCTCTCATACCCTGGCAGTCAAGCTCGCCCTGACCGTACAGAGAGGAGATAACGATTGCGTCTGCGTTGGACTCGATTGCTGCAGCAATGTACTCCTCCTGAGAAACCATAACGCCGAGGTTAACTACCTCAAAGCCGGCTTCTGTAAAGGAATGGTACAGGATTGTGTTGCCTACAGCGTGTACATCGGCACCGATAACGCCGATGACGATTTTCTTGCGGTTTTCCTCCATTTTTTGTAACACCTCAAAAATAAAGTCTATTACCCTTTTATCAAAGGTAATTGTTATGTATCTATATAGTACAATGAACTATAACATTAGTCAAGTGGTAAATTGCACAAAAGTCCCCTCAAAAACCGAAAACTCTTGACAAATATAATACAATTAATATATATTGTTATATATCAATCACGGGAGGTGGCTCATTTTGAAGGACTTGTATCACATCGAGCCCAATATCCGCATACCTATATATCAGCAGCTTGTGGACTCTATCCGTCAGAGCATCAAGAGCGGCAAAATGCCCGAGGGCACCCGTCTGCCTACGGTGCGCGAGCTTTCGGATATGCTTCAGGTGGCTCAGGGTACCGTCAAGCGCACCTATGACGAGCTTGAGCAGGAGGGCCTGATCAAAAAGGCTCAGGGCCGCGGCACCTTTGTCTGCTACTCCCCCGCACCTCCCGACAGCCGCAAGGACAAGGCTCTGGCCGCCATCGACAGAGCGCTGGGCGAGATGGAGGATATGGGATTCTCCCTCAGCGAGATCAATATTTTTCTCAACCTCAAGCTCCGCGAGCTTGCCGAGCATCAGGACAACGTGAAAGTCGCCTTCATCGACTGCAACCGCGAGGTGCTGGATCAGCTTCAGCAGCAGCTGCACAAGCTGGACAGGATCGACCTGTACACCTCCCTGCTGTCGGACATGGAGGCATACCCCTACTCCATCAGCGAGGATATGGACATCATAATCACCACTCAGGCCCACGCCGAGACGGTGGAGGGACTGATTCAGGACAAGCACAAGCTGGCCAAGATCGCTCTGCGTATGTCCAGCAAAACGGTCAAGCAGATAGTCAAGCTTGAGCCGGGCGAAAACGCAGGCATACTCTGCGCCAGCGCAAGGTTCGGCAATATGATACGTCAGGCCTGCCTGTCCTTCACAGAGAACGTCACCCTCTCCCAGCCCGAGGTATTCTCGGACGTTGAGCGTCTGGACGAGTTTTTGGAGGACAAGACTGCGCTGCTGCTCCCCGACGGCTACGAGCGCTACTGCTCGGCTGACGCCGTGCGCCGCCTGCAGAAGTTTGCCCGCTCGGGCAAGCTGATCCCCTGCCACTACAAGATAGACGAAGGATCTTTTATGTATCTGGAAGAAAAGATCGACCGTCTGGCAGAAAAAAAGAGTATTTGAATCACCCTGCGGCACGGATAAAAAAACAAGACCTGCTTCGCAAACCGAAGCAGGTCTTTTGTTTTACCTATATATTATACAATTACAGGCCGAGGATGAGAGGCAGGAACTGGCAGGCCAGAACCACAAAGATCAGGGCCACGGGGTATGTAGCGGCATAGGAGATAGCCACGGCTTCGGCCTTGGTCATGGTCATCAGAGTGCCCAGTGCGGGGGTAGAGGTCATACCGCCGCAGATGGAGCCCAGAGAGTTGAGCACGTCGATCTTGAAGATCTTGCGGGCGAGGATGTAGCCGATGATCATGGGAACGATGGTCATAACAGCGCCCCACAGGAAGAGTGCAACGCCGTTTTCTTTGAGAACTTCCACAAAGCCTTTGCCTGCCTGAGTGCCTGCGCCCATAAGGAAGAGTGCCAGACCCAGCTCACGCATAACTTCGAGGGTGGATTTTTTGACCGAGATGGAGATGTTGCCCACTCTGCCGAAATGACCCATAACCAGACCCGCCAGCAGAGGACCGCCCGAGGTGCCCAGAGAGAAGCTTGCGCCGCCGGGGAGGGGGATGTTGATCTTGGCCACAAGCAGACCGATAACAACAGCGATAGCAAAGGGCAGGATGCCGAACTCGTCAAGATTGCGGGCTTCCTTGCGCTGCTTGAGGGGGGATGCGCTCTCCTCCTGAACAGCGGCTGCGGCGAGGCGCTCTTTTTCGGCCTCGATGTCGATCTTGAGGAACTTGGGGATCAGCTGAACGAACAGAACAACACCAACGACGCCGAAGGGATAGGCGATACCGTAGCCGATGGATGCCATATCGCTGCCTGTTGCCTCAATGGCGGCAGCCAGACCGGGGGTGGAGGTCAGCGCGCCGGACATCATACCCACAGCCAGATCGGTGGAAATGCCGCCCAGCTTGACTACTGCGATGCAGGTCAGCGCACCTGTGCAGATGATGATAATGCCGAGGATAATGAAGGCTGTAGCCTTCTTCTTGAAGTTGCGGAAGAACTTGGGGCCCGCAATAAAGCCGACGGCGGTGACGAATGCCACCAGACCGACGTTGCGGATGACAGAGGGCACCTCAAGATTGAAGTGACCGAATACCAGCGCAACGAGCAGAACGCCCGAAGTGCCGAGAGAGAGACCCTTGATGGAGATGCTGCCCAGTGCGTAGCCAAGTACGGCAATGAGGAACATGATCACAAGGGGATCTTTGATGAAGCTTGCAAAGAAATCCATACCTTTTTATCTCCTTTTTACTTTAATAAGTATACAAATTACCATTTAACAGCATATCACCCGCCGAGCATATTGTAAATAATCAAACAAAATATAACCACCATAACTTGAAAGTTACGGCAGCAAGGTGTATAATATATGCATACCTATATATAATGGGAGGGGCTGCAGATATGGAGATACTTCAGCTGAGATATTTTTGTTCGGCGGCAGAGACCGAGAACTTCTCCGCCACGGCCAACCGCTACCGCGTACCGCCCTCGGATATTTCCCAGAGCATCAAGCGGCTGGAAAACGAGCTGGACATTCCGCTGTTTGAGCGCAGTGCCAACCGTGTGCGGCTTTCTGACCGCGGACGGGAGTTCTACGTCAAGATCAACCGGGTGCTGCAGCTGCTGGACACCGCCGTGCAGGATATTACCACCACGGGCGTGGGCGGACAGCTGAGGATACTGATCGGCTCCAACCGACGCATCACCATGCAGGCTGTGGAGCGGTTCCGCAGCGAATACCCCAGCGTGGACATTGTGGCACAGCACACCTCCACCGCGCTCAGCGAGGATTTTGACCTGATCGTCACCGCCGAGCATATAGACGCCAAAGAGTTTGAGCGCACACGCATCCTCAGCGAGGAGCTGTGTCTGGCGGTGAGACGGGACAACCCCATCGCCTCTCTCCCCCATCTCAGCGCCGAGGATCTGGAGCCCCAGGCTTTTATTTCCATGAGCGCTGGCGCTCCCCTGTACACCATCACCAAGGACATCTGCGCCGACATGGGCTTTACTCCCCACATAGCCATACAGAGCGACGACCCATTCTACATCCGCAAGTGCGTGGAGATGGGTCTGGGCGTGGCGGTAGTTCCCGAAATGTCCTGGCGCGGACAGTTCTCCTCCGACACCGTACTGCGCAGGCTCAACGGACAGAAGCGGGATACATTCGTCTACCGCCGCAAAAACAAGATTCTGCTCAGCAGTACCGAGAGCTTTATACGGATACTGACCGAGGAATGCTCCAAGGAAATGACAAGATAAAAACGACAGAAAACGGCAGGCTCAAGTGTGAGCCTGCCGTGGTTATTGTATTTGGGTTATGCCGCAGTAATGGCGGAAATATGCCAAAAATCAGTTCGCGCCGGTGAGAGTGACGGTGAGTTCTACGGTTTCGCCGTTGCGTTCCACAGTTATGGTAACCGTGTCACCGATCTTGTATTTTTCCTTCTGGAAGTTCAGCTGTGCGTTGCACCATACTTCCACGCCGTTAAAATGGGTGATCTTGTCGCCCACCTGCACACCTGCCTGTTCGGCGCAGCTGCCGGGGTTGACCTGAGTGACGGTGATGCCCGCCTGATCCTTGTAGAGGATGGCGTATTCGTACTGGATGCTCTCAACCATAATTCCCAGCATGGGGCGGGAGGCGACTTTGCCGTGCTGAATAAGCTCGCCTGCTATGCTCAGCGCGATGTTGGAGGGGATGGCAAAGCCGATGCCCTCAACCTCTTCTTCGACTATCTTGGCATTGACGATGCCCACGATAAGTCCCTGAGAGTTGGCCATGGGGCCGCCCGAATTGCCGGGGTTGACGGCGGCATCCACCTGCATCAGGGACATAAGAGTGTCCTCAATGGCTATCTCGCGGTTGACCGAGGAAATATGTCCGCAGGTCAGGGAGAATGCCAGCTCGGCACCCAGAGGATTACCCACCACGTAGATATCGTCACCGATAAGAGCGCCCGAGCTGTCGGCAAAGGTAGCGGCAGGCAGATTCTGTGCGTCTATCTTGACCACGGCAACGTCGGTGTTGGGGTCGGAGCCTACAAGCTTGGCCTCATACACCGAGCCGTCATAGAGTCTGACGGTGATCTTGGTAACGCCGTCAACCACGTGGGCATTGGTCATAATATATCCGTCGGGGGACATAATGACGCCGCTGCCGTAAGAAATGGCGGTGGAGGGCTGCTGAGAGGGATCCTGCAGTGTGGGATCCTGAGGCTGGAAGGGGTTAACACCGAAATTGCCGCCGAACTGCTCACCGAACAGATCGCCCAGCGAGCCTGCAGTGGGCTGGCTGACCGTTTCGCAGGTGAAGAGCACCGCGCTCTTTGACACGCGCTCATACACAGCCGATGCGGTGGTCTTGGTGCTCTGAGGCTGTGCTGGGTCGGGGGTGTCGAGGGTGTCGGGCTTGTCCGGCGTGACCTGACTGCCCGTCTGACTGGGTGAGGGCATCTGCTGCTGGATGACCACACCGCCTGCGGGGACGTCCTCGGCGATGAACTCATCATAGACGAACATACCTCCCACGGCGCCCGAGAATGCCAGCGCAGTTACAAGCAGGCAGGAGAGGGTCTTTTTGAGGACCTTTTTGCCCTTGCCCGCGCGTTTGGCAGCTTTGCGCTCCCACTCAAAGCCGGGATCGCTCTTGACTATGATAATATTTTCTTTACCGTTCATAAAAATACCTCCGTTTGGGGTTTTGTTTGATTATATTATGCATCAAAAATATGAAAAATCAATATTTTTGGCGTAAACAAACTGTTAATGGCGGGATTTTTGGCGCCGTTCTATCCCGCTTTGCCCCCGCATACAGTATATGGGAGCTATTTTTCGGTCTTTTTGCGCAGGAAGCGGTTTTGGTGCATCATGCTTGCGCTCTGGCGGTTGCCCTGCTGAAGCAGTGGGTTTTCGGGTTTTTCTTTCATATATATTCCTCCTTTTTTATAAATATTGTCTGCAAAGGCCGAGACATTATTTAGAAAAGGATTGCAATTTTATTTTTTTGTGTTAGAATAAGAGTGTATAAATATTTTAGACAAGGAGGTGCCCTAATGGCTTACAAAATCGGTGGAGAGTGCATCGGTTGCGGTTCCTGCGCAGCTCAGTGCCCCGTTGACGCTATCAAGGAAGATGGCGGCGTTTATGTTATCGACGAAGGTGCTTGCATCGACTGCGGTTCCTGCGCAGCTCAGTGCCCCGTTGACGCTATTAAAGGCTAATTCCGGGAAATAATACTTATGAGCCGTTTCGGGTTGCCCCGAAGCGGCTCAGTATTTATGTTTGGAGATGATCTTATGACAAAAAAATCCATCGGTATACTGGGCGGTATGGGCCCTCTGGCCACAGCCGATCTGTTCCGCAAGATCGTGCTGATGACCAAGGCCGAGTGCGACAGCGACCATATACGTATTTATATAGATGACAACTGTTTTATCCCCGACCGCACGGGGGCTATCCTCCGCGGCGGCGAAAATCCCCTGCCTCAGATGCGCGACTCACTGAGCAAGCTGCAGGCCTGCGGCGCCGACTGCATCATTATGCCCTGCAACACGGCACATTATTTCCTCCCCGAGCTGAAGAAGGATGCATCTGTGCCCTTTATCAGCATACTCGAGGCCACCGCCGACTACTGCAGGGAGTTTTTCCCCGGCAAGACCGCCTGCATACTGGGCACGGCGGCAACTCTGGATATGAAGCTCTACGACAACGCACTGAGCGCCAAGGGCGTCAAGTTTGTCACCCCCTCCGAGGAGGGCAAGCAGACCCTGATGCGCATCATCTACGACTGCGTCAAAGCCGGCAGACCGGTGGAGGAATGCCGCGGGGATTTTGAGGCTGTTATTGCCGAGGGACTGGAGAGGGGCGCCGATTATTTTGTCCTCGGCTGCACCGAGCTGCCCATTGCCGCAGACGAGCTCAAGCTCCCCTATCTCTTTGCCGACCCCACCTATGCTCTGGCCCGCGCCGCCATCCTCTACTGCGGCCACGAGACGGTATAACGCCCCCGCGTTTTGCGGCAAAACAGACCGCCAAAGCCAATTATCTGACAAAAAAGGACGTTTGATGCTATGAAAACTCAATCCTCCGCCCGACTGTGTATGATATTCTCCATGATGGTGTTCGGCACGGTTGGCATATTCGTGCGGTATATCTCCCTGCCCTCCTCGGTGATCGCCCTTGTGCGCGGTGTTATCGGCACGGGGTTTTTGCTGATCTTCAGCACCCTGCGCAAGACAAAGGTGGACAGATCGGCCATCCGCGCCAATCTGCTGCTGCTCATTCTGTCGGGCGTGTGCATAGGCTTCAACTGGATACTGCTGTTTGAGGCATATAGATTTACCACCGTGGCAACGGCAACTCTGTGCTACTATCTGGCACCCGTGTTCATCATCCTCTGCTCTCCCTTTGTGCTCAAAGAAAAACTGGGCGCCAAGCGGCTTTTGTGCGTGGCGGGTGCGCTTATGGGAATGGTGCTTGTATCGGGCGCCGCGGGGCTGGAAAGCAGCCGCGAGCTGATCGGTGTGGCATTCGGCGTGGGCGCGGCTACCCTCTACGCCACCGCCGTGCTGATGAACAAAAAAATGGGCGAAATCAGCGGCTTTGACCGCACGCTGGTTCAGCTTGCCTCAGCAAGCGTCTCCCTGCTGCCCTACGTGCTGCTGACCGAAAAGCTCGGCTCGCTGACCCTGACACGCGGAAGCATCGCGCCTCTGCTTGTGGTGGGTATACTCCACACGGGAATATGCTACGCTTTGTATTTTTTGTCCATCAAGGATCTGAGCGCACAGACCTCAAGTATACTCAGCTACATAGACCCCGTGTTTGCTGTGGTGCTGTCGGCTGTATTCCTCAAAGAGCCTATGACCTGGCAGACCGCCGTGGGCGCCGTGCTGGTGCTCGGATGTATGATAATCAGCGAGCTGCAGCTGAAGAAAACCAAGGAATAAAAGAATATAGCTTTTTGTGATACGGTATTTGGTCAATAGCGTGGCGGCATAAGAACGATTATTTCTTCCATTACGGGCAGTTTTTGTCATTCGATTATTGCAGTAAAATCAGTCATAAATTCGGGGTTTTTTATCTCGTGAAAGACATTACCGCGGCCAAAGGCTATGTGTTTTTCAAAGGTTATATAACCAGCATCGACCAGATGCGCGTACAAAGTTCGATGCCCGTCATTATCCCAGTCAGAAAATATCAAATAGTCGTATCCTATCCCACCATAGATAACGTTGGTAAACCGCCGCTTGTAGGTATTTTCTTTCAGCAGGGTCTGCAGCTGTTTTACCTGATCTGTGCTCAACTGTATTACCGGGGCATTGTTGTTTTCTTTTGACTCTTGCGCGCTGGCCCCAAACATTTTTAGCTTTTGCACGTATATCGGTCCCTCGTCAAGCTTATCGATATATTTGATCTCCCTGCCGTTTATGCGGCAAAAATCAAAAATCACCACACCAACCACCGCCAATGCAACAACGGCAGCTATTAGCAGCAACCGCCGTTTCTTGCAATTTTTCATAGAGTATGCCTCCTTTTGCAATTCAGACATACGAGACTTTCCGTAATTATAAATCTCATCCACTTAGTATTGTATCGTTTAAATCGCAGAGATTCAAATATAATACTAGTCTCCCCAATTCTCTCTGACTCTGTTTGAACTTACGCTGTAAATCACCATACTGTCATGGTTAGAGTGGACGTTTGCTGCGTGAAGGATCTGCTCTTGAGTTAAATGATTTGCTCTATAGTAGCCCCTGTATAGTGTATTTACAGGAATGAACCGGTTTCCGATTCCAGAGTGTATAGTACGATAATACATTTCGACTACCAACCAGCAACTTTGATCCTGGTAGCAAGG
Source organism: Oscillospiraceae bacterium (assembly GCA_045658985.1). GTDB lineage: Bacteria > Bacillota > Clostridia > Oscillospirales > Butyricicoccaceae > RGIG3513. Next base: position 10,703 of record JAZOWC010000041.1, on the reverse strand, counting down.
ATCCAAAATGTTAGCAGATCTTTGTTTATAGATCGTTCGTGTATAAACATCCGTGTAATCCTCCGTGTATACGTTGTAATCTCCATAGTGAATGGAGGAAACATCATATAGCCCTGTAACCGAACTGACTATAGAATAAGGTACGCTCCACTCAGTAGGTACAGCAAAGCCCAAAATTAATGTCATTAAACCAAGAACCCAATCATTCCATTGTTCTTCTTTTGCCCCTTTTGTCGCTCCTTCGGTCAAATGGTCGAATTTCGATACGGATGTATATTCATAGTAATAATCATATCCCAAGTATGTACCATAAAAATACATTTCTCTGGTTTTTGGAACGAGCACAGTATATTCTTCTAAAACTATGTCATTTTCTTTGTAGGTGTTTAACTCGTTCAAACAAGCTTCCTCGATATGAGCGTATCCCATGTCCTTTAACTCCAGTGATTCAACAAATGCTATTGCTGTATCCACAGTATTTGCATCCGAAGCATATGAAAACTCGCCGCTTCTTGTCTGTGTAAAATCTATAGTGTAATGCGTATAATTATCGGCACAGTATGTATGTTCTTTATCTGGAGTAGGGGTAGTGGGTAAACTGCTTGAGGTTGCAAACGCAGGAATTGAGACAGAGAACAGCATAGCGATAGACAAAATAATGCTTATAACTTTTTTCATAGTATTACTCCTTTCGTGTTTTACGGGTTTGATTTCACTTTCTGTAAAACTTTCGCTGTTCATCGGAACCACCTCCCGGCTGTCAAGATTTATATGATCAATATTCAATAGTTTCGGTATAGATTATGACCCGGTCAATAATATTGCCGTCAGCATCGGTGACCAAAATATATGCCCCCGCATAATATTCATGTCCCCGAGTGACCGATACAGTTTCTGTTTCGGATACCGATTTCGACTCCGAATATTCCCAAACAGCATAATCGTTGTCATCCTGATACAGCCTCATAGACACATATACGGTTAAATCTCTGTTCCACGTTGCAGCATCAGCCGAGCACTCCGCAACGCCTTCTTCCGAAATTTCCAAAGTTAGATTTGTGCGAACAAGCGCATTAAGCCGCGGAGTCGCACTGTAAGCAAAGACAGCTGATGCGAGTGCACAAAACACGATTACAAGCGCTATTATTCTTCTTAACATCGTTATTCTTCTCCTTTGTATTCAAAGCCGTCCAGAATTTTAAAAGCTTCAGTCTCATCCATTTCGAAAAAGCTCAGCAGGAAATATGCTCCAACTTGGGGGTCTTCCCAATATATCTGCAGTCGGTCGGTTTGGTCACATTCAACTCTTTTTCTGAGGATGATGCCCTTGTTGCCGTTGACGGTTATGTCCTCCCGCTCTGCATTCTCGGTGTCAATATGTAAGGTTGATACTCCGCTTGTTGTCGATGGAATTTTGCTTGTAAAAACCTCAAAACCGCTCGTTCCTTCGTTATCGTAATACCATACGCTCGAATCAGTAGTTTCTAGAATACTGTATCCGTCAGGAATGTACGTAAGGCTGAAATACAGTGTAATATCTTTGCTTTCGGTTCCCGTGCCTCGGAATCGGATCTCGGTATATTCGCCGTAATCTTCACTTTTGCGGATATATGATATAATCTTCGGCAAAGCAAAAATACCGGTCGTCATAAGAATTATCAACACAGCGGATACGAGTCCCACGTGTAAAGGTTTCTTTTGAGAAAACAATGGCATCGAGTCTATGAGCTCACGACATTTTTTGCCTGTATCGTCGGAGATGTCGGATGATGGCGTGTTGGGTGTTTCTGCGGTGGCGCGTGATGGCAAGTCATAGTGCGGATGGGCGGCGCTTATGTGTTGTACCAGCTCACGAGCAGCTTTTTCAAGCTGTTTTTTTTCAATGCCCATTTTTTTCAAGCTCCTTTCTTTGTTCAACGACCTTGCGAAGTCTTGCTTTTGCGCGGGAGATGAGCTTGTAGCAGGCGGCTACAGATATGTTCAGCGTGCGGGCTGTTTCGGCTATATCATTGCCAATACCGTAACGGAGAAGCAAAACCTCTCTGTACTGAGGAGGCAGTTCAGCCATAACCCCCGACAGAGGGTCGTCGCCGGTGTATTCAATAGCGAATCCGGCCTCCTCTGCATCTTCGTAGCTGATTTCATTCTGCTGTTTTCGCCTGCGGAGTATATCGAGGGCTTTCCGCTCTGCCATAATGGCGGCGTATGCGGCACAGTTTGAAGGGTTGTCCATATCAATTCCGTCTATGACATTGAACAACGCTATACAGCATTGCTGCAAAGCATCCTCGGCATCGTGATAATCATGGGTTACCTCCAAAGCTGCTCCGAACATCGTATTCCCGTACTGCTCAAAAAACCTATGCACTTTTTCCCGCTTTAGTTTTTCTTTTCTCATTGCAAGTGATACCCCTAAACCCATAGAGGACTTTTATAATTACCCCTATATTATATATACGTTTGAAAGATGCGATTTTGGACACTGTTTTGTAAAATTATTGAAATAAACAATGTTTTTGGGCAAATATTGCACAAATAAGCAAGATTAGGATACCGGTTTGTATCTTTAAACCGGAAAATTGCCAAAAAGTTCCCGGTTTTTCGGGGAACGGTGAAAAAATATGTGTGCGGGCGGCAGATCGCCGCCCCTGCGATGGGGGTGCGTCAAGTCGAAGGATTGTAGGGGAGGGTATGTAGGGACAGGCGTCCTCGACTGTCCGTTGAGTTTCCACCTCATCCGTCAGCTACGCTGACACCTTCCCCTCATAGGGGAAGGCTTATACGGGAGATGTATTTATCCCCTCAGTCTTTTTGCCTATTGCAAAAACCCGGCTCCCCTTGCAACAAGGGGAGCCATACGGAAGTAGGGATTTTGTGCAGATTTCGTTCATGTGCAAACAACGCGAGGGTTGGCAGTACTATTTGTACGGCGAAAACCGCGTCCGGCTGTTTGAGTGAGAGCATTTTGAGATGATTTCGCGCTTTATGATCGCTCCACACCCATTGACAGTACCGTGTGTACGGCAAGCCAGATGGGCGAAAGATGTGCAAAATCAGAGATTTTTGAGCAGATTTTCGTCAGTACAACTAACTCGAGCGCAGACAGTACCGTGTGTACGGCCAAAACCGCGTCCGGATAGTTATGCAATAGGATTTTGTGCAGATTTCGTTCATATGCAAATAACGCGAGGGTTGGCAGTACTATTTGTACGGCGACCCGAGGGTTATGCAGCAGATGGGCGAAAGATGTGCAAAATCAAACATGGAGTTCGCCGGAGAGGTATAGTATAGCTTTTCCGGCGATTTTGACGCGCTCTCCTTCGTCGCGGCAGTAGAGGTCGCCTTCTCTCTTACTCAGCTGACGGGCGTGGAGCTCGCTTTTGCCAAGCCGCTCTTTCCAGAAGGGGATCAGGGTGCAGTGGGCAGAGCCGGTGACGGGGTCTTCGATAATGGCGTCGTTGGGGTCAAAGTAGCGGGAGACAAAGTCGCAGTTGTCGCCCTTTGCGGTGGGAACAAAGCCCAGGCAGCCTTTGATCTCACGCATCTTGTCAAAGTCGGGGGTCATATTCTTGACGCTCTGCTCGTCGGGTACAACGATGATCAGATCGCGGCTGAGATGGGTCTCAAGCACGGGCACGCCCAGACACTCGCTGAGTCGGGGGTCGACGGGCACGGGGGTGGGGGCGCGGGAGGGGAAGTCCAGCAGGAACCGATCACCCTCGCGGATGACGCACAGCTGACCGCTCTGGGAGTTGAAATACACCCTGTCGGCGTCTTTTTCCAGCTGGGTCAGCACCACAAATCCTGATGCAAGGGTTGCGTGACCGCACAGATCGATCTCAAAGGCGGGGGTGAACCATCTGATGCGCCAACCCTCGGGTTCTTTGACGATGAATGCCGTTTCGGGCAGGTTATTTTCGCCCGCGATGCGCTGCATCAGCTCGGGCTCGAGCCAACTGTCAAGCAGGCACACGCCTGCGGGGTTGCCCGAGTACAGACGGTCGGTGAAAGCTTCTACAATAAAATATTTCATATTCTTCGCTCCCTTGGATTTTGATTGAGGTAAATCTGTTTAGATTGTACCACCTTTTCGTCTGTTTATCAACAGCTTTCGCATAGAATCCAGCGGGATCACGGTCAGCGACAGCAGGGTGACCATTGCCAGCTGAGGCAAACTCAGACCCGAGGTGCGGAACATTCTTCCGCCCATGTATATGAGTCCAAGCTGAACCGCCGTCACCGACGCCATTATGGCAACGAACGAGCGGTTTCGCCCAAGTGCGTGGAAAATATTGGCGCGCACTGTTCTCGCGCAGATGGCCGAGGCTATGCCGCAGAAGATAAACAGCGCAAAGAACCCTGTCAGCAGGCTCTCGCCGCAGAAGGTGTAGGATATGAACTTTGAGCAGAGGAAGAACACGTACAGCGCCACCGTGTACAGGGTGACAAAGGCTATCTGCCCCTTCATCCCCCGTGTCAGCAGAGGACTTGTGCGAGAGTCGGGGGCGGTGAGCATATATTCACTCAGAGGCGGCTCGCCTGCAAACGCCAGTCCGCCTAACGTGTCCATGATCATATTGATCCACAGAATCTGCGCCACCGTGATGGGGGTCTCGATACCGATAAAGGGCCCTATCACCGATATTCCCACGGCGCACAGATTGACTGTCAGCTGAAACACAATAAACCTCTGTATGCTCCGCAGTATGGTTCGTCCGTAGAGGACGGCGCGGCAGATGGATGAGATATTATCGTCGGTGATGATTATATCCCCTGCTTCTTTGGCTACCTCGGTGCCGCTGCCCATGGCAAATCCCACGTCTGCTATGCGCAGGGCGGGGGCGTCGTTGATGCCGTCACCTGTCATTCCGCACACGTACCCCGCGGTCTGGGAGACGCGGCAGAGGCGGCTTTTGTCTCCCGGCAGGGCGCGGGACACCACCGCAAGGGTGGGCAACAGGCGAGACAGCTGACTGTCGGTGAGTTTTTGGAGCTGTTCGCCCGTCAGCACCGTCTGAGTGTCCGAGGAGAGGATGCCGCAGGCTTTGGCAATATTGACGGCGGTCGGCTTGCTGTCGCCGGTGACCATCACCACCTGCACACCGGCTTTTTTGAGGGCGGCAACCGACTCTCTCGCCTCCTTGCGTGGCGGGTCGGCTATGACCGCCAGACACTCAAAGCACATCGGCGGCAGATTTTTGCTGCCTATATCCTCACCGGGCATACTGCCTGCCGTGCAGATGCACAGTACACGCTTGCCCATGCTGGCCTCCCGCTCTGCGCGGCGGAGCAGGCTTTCGGGCGAGTGCAGAGGCTCCGCTGCCCCGCTGTCGGCGCGGAAGGAGGTACACCGCGGCAGAAGCTTTTCGGGCGCGCCCTTGATATACACCCTGCCCCCTGCCGCGGCCGCAGAAAATTTCCGCTCCGAGTCAAAGGGCATATACTCAAGCCGCTGAGGCAGGGGCGCATCCACACCAAGCCCCTGCGCCAGCTCCATAAGCACCCGATCGGTAGCGTTTCCGCCGCTGGGCTTGTTTTTTGCGAGGGAGGACGATGTGTTGACAAACCCCGATATGTACAGAGTCTCGCGGAGCGGCATCGGCAGCTTGTCGCCCATCCCCTCGCCGCCCTGCCGTATCAGATTCTCCACCTCGGGTCTGCCTCGGGTGAGGGTGCCGGTTTTGTCGGTGAACAGAATATTCATGCTCCCCGCCGTCTCGATGCCCGCAAGCTTGCGCACCATGACCTTGTCAGAAAGCATCTTGAACATATTCTTGCTCAGCACCACCGTGATCATCATGGGCAGGCCCTCGGGCACGGCCATAATGACTATGCTCACCGCCAGAGTCAGCGCGTGGAGCAGATGCCCCGTCATATGGGGCAGGTTGCGCAGCTCGCCGGAGAGCAGAGCCCAATCCCCGCCGCACACCCCACGCAGACGGAAGAACAGATCGGCCGCCGCCACCAGCGCCGCCGCGGCATAGCCAATGCGGCTGAGTGTCTTGGCCAGCCTGCCCAGACGGGCTTTGAGAGGGCTCTCACGGGGGACCTCGGTCAGGGTTGCCGCCAGCTTGCCGAACACCGTACTGTCCCCCACCGCCTGCACCTGCATAGTCCCCTCGCCCGAAGCCACCACCGTGCCGCGAAACAGACTGCTTCGCCCCATCATGCCGCTGTCAGAAGTCTCGCCGCCGGGGAGTTTTTTGCATTCGCGGCTCTCGCCGTTGATGCTGGACTGATCCACCCTCAGCTCGCCGCTCAGCAGCACTCCGTCGGCAGGGATCCTGTCCCCCGCCTGAAGCAGAACTATGTCCCCCACCACGATATCGTCGGAGGGGCATTCTGTCAGCCTGCCGCTGCGCATCAGCCGCGCGCTCGAGCGGGACGCCTCCTCCTGCAGGCGGATAAAGGCGCTTTCGCTTCCGTATTCGCTGAGGGTGGACACCAGCGACGCCATAAAAATAGACAGCGCGATACCCGCCGTCTCAAACCACCCCTGAGAGCGCAGAGAAAAAAGTATATTGATAGCCAGCGCGGCACACAGGATCTTGATTATGGGATCGGAAAAGGCCGACAAAAACTGCCTCACGAACCCTCTGCGGCGCCGTTTTCCCAATGCGTTGGTGCCGTTCTCTCTGCGGGAGCGCTCCACCTCTCCGTCTGTGAGCCCCATCGGGGCAGAACTTTTGTTTATGCTCATACAGTCACCTCTTGTCCATAATATGCGGTGTGGGAGGGGTTTATGAGCGGAAGAGTTTTTGACTCATCAGGTTAATTTTTGCGCCGAAAAATCCCATTTTGTACGTCGGCGGGTTTTGCCAAATATTTACTGTTTCGGGGAGGTTTGGGTGCAAAAGTTGGGGTTTTTTATGTTTTTGCCGCCAAAATTTGGGTTTTGTTCGTATTTTTGTTACTTTTGCCATGTTGACATTTCGGCGAAATATGGTATCATATTGGGAGCAAAGGTTACAATATAGTTACAATATAACGTTTTTCAGGAGTGGATCCCATTGTCTATCGCATTGAGAATTGCGGCCATGCTCTTGTGCGGAATATGCGTTCTGTCACCTATGAGCACGGCTGTTGCGGCACATGATGTGCAGGAGGTTGCGCCCGCCGCGCCCATAGCACCCGCCGCGCCCATAGCACCCATAACGTCTGCCCCGCCTGCCGACAAGGTGCAGCCTGCCGCACCCGATCCCCAGCAGGGCTGGCCCGTGTCCGTCTGGTGGAATAACGAGCCTATGGCGCTGACCATCCCCACCGTGCTCATTGAGGGTACGACTTTTGTATCGGTATATGATTTCTGCACCCTTATGGGCTGTCAGGTGCTCTGGCACGACGGTTATGCCACGGTCACACGCGGAAGCGAGCTTTCTGCCACCGTCACCCCCGGCGAGATCTATATGACCGCCAACGGCCGCGCCCTCTACCTCAGCACCCCCGCACGGATCATCAGCGACCGAATTATGCTGCCCATCCGCACCCTTGCCACCATATTTGATATGAGTGTGGCGTGGAACGGCGAGCAGATGCGCGTATATCTCAGCGGCAACGGCCTGCTTGAAAGCGGCGAAAGCTACTATGACCCCGACACCCTCTACTGGCTGTCCCGCATCATCAGCGCCGAAGCAAGAGGCGAGCCTCTCATCGGTCAGATCGCCGTGGGCAACGTGGTGTTCAACCGCGTAGCTGACGAAGAATTCCCCGAGACCGTCTACGGTGTTATTTTTGATCGGGTCAACGGCGTGCAGTTTACCCCTGCCGGAACCGGCGAAGTCTACGCCGAACCCAGAGAAATCTCGGTGCTGGCCGCCAAGCTGTGCCTCGAAGGCGCAGACTACAGCTGCGGCGCCACCTATTTCATCAGCGAAAAGGTTGTTGAATGCTTTGCTACGCTGAACAAAAAGCTGCTCACTACCATCGGCGGCCACCGCTTCTACGGCTGATACAGCAGAAAGAATAATGTGAAATAAAAAACAGACGGCTCCCGCCGTCTGTTTTTTATTGCCGCGGCCACTCACCCCTCCGCAAAAGGGTCCCCTTATATACTAAGGGGAGCTGTCAGCGCAGCTGACTGAGGTGATATCCTCCCGTAAAGCCCTCCCGTCCCCCGTAAAGCCTTCTCCTATGAGGAGAAGGGGTCAGCGAAGCTGACGGATGAGGTGGAAGCCTGCGTTTTGCACTCCTCTCGATCTGCGGCATAAATGTAGGGCGGGGGCTTGCTCCCGCCGCAATCCCCCGTTCCCCCGTAAAGCCTTCCCCTTGATGGGGAAGGTGTCAGCGAAGCTGACGGATGAGGTGGAAGCCTATTATTTGCATCTTGTCCCAATCTGCGCCGCCATTGTAGGGCGGGGGCTTGCTCCTGCCGCCCCGTAAAGGCTCCCTCTGACGAGGGAGCTGGATTTTGCGTAGCAAAAGACTGAGGGGTTGGAAAACCATCCTACAATCACAACCTCTCAGTCACTTCGTGACAGCTCCCCTTGCAGGGGAGCCTTTTCGGGAGGCGGGACGCCTCCCCTACATTCTATGATCGAGCATTACTGTAGGGGCGGGGTTGCCCCGCCCGCAATATTCGTGGTAAAGCATATTCTGCGTCACCCCTGTAGGGGGCGGCGTCCCCGACGCCCCGCATTCCCGTCCTGCGTAAAACACAAAACCACGGTGCTTTCGCACCGTGGTTTTTGCTTATTAAATGCAATTTGAAGTTAGAGCTTGCTTTCTTAGCCGCCCTGCGCAGCATCAGGCATATCCTTGACGATAACTACATTCTTGAGATCTGCCAGTTCAAACAGATTCTGTGCAGGTGCATCCGCAACAGCAGCCTCGGTCTTATCGGTCAGATTTGTATCAACAATGCCAGCCTTTGTAAAGATTGCAACATTGCCGCACCATACGACATCCTTTGCAGAGGGGGTAAGTTTACCCTCGGTCATGCCGTCAACTTCGGTAGCTATCTTTTCCACGATCTCTCCACCAACATACTCAAAGTATTTTACGCCCTTGTCTGTTGCATGGATGAAGTAGTACTTTGCGGTGGTGTCGACCTGACCGTTTTCCTCTACGAGCAGAACGGTGAGAGCGGCACGAGTCTCCTGAATAACGGAGGAATTGTTAGCCTTGTCTACGATGCCGGAGAAAGTGGGGATAAGTACTGCAGCAAGTATTGCAATAACTGCAATGACGATAACAAGCTCTACGATAGTAAAGCCTTTACGATTCATCTTTTTCATAATATTTGTTCTCCTTTTTTAAAATCAACCTACAAGGTTTGCTTGTAGGTTGATTTTGTGGGTTAAACTTACTTTGCGACCTTGAGAGTTACAGTGTTGGTGCCTTCGCCGGTAACGGAAAGACCATCTACATTGCCGCAGAGATCTTTCCATTCTTTTTCGGTGAGGCTAGAGAATGCCTTTGTTTCTCCGTTAACAGTAGTAAATGTACCACCGGTGATATTTATAACAGAATCAGCAACTGCATTAGGCTGGGTGCCTGTTTTAAGCTTGCCAGAAAATACGCCGCCAGAAATATTTACAGTACCGCCAGAGGGGTAAACGTAAATGACAGCGTCCTGCGCGGAGTAGGTTCCGCTCTTAATATCCATAGTTCCGCCGTGTCCAACAGCGAGACATGTAGTAATGTGTGCAAACTCACCGGTGCTTTTTACTGTAACGTTATTCAGTGTAGCTTTTCCCTTGTCGCAGTACACACCAACTGCGGTTGTCGCAACAATAGTGCTGTCTTCCAGAGTAAGGACACCATTTTTATCGTTTATCATAATAACGGAGCCGCCATCATCAGCATCCAGAGTTTCTGCACCGGTAAAAGTGAGTGTTACATCACTAATATTAGCAACAGGCTTAGATGTAGAGTCGTTACCGCCGATCATAACAACACCATAAAGGGAAAGTCCGCCATTATCTTTAAGCTTTGCTGTAGCAACAATATTGCCTTCGGTCAAGTTAAGTGTTCCGTCATATACCTGGAACATTCTATAGTTGTATGTTTCAAAATCACCGGTAAGGGTCTGTCCAGCAAGATTAAGAGTCGTTTCCTTGCCATCCCTAATACGGATGCCGTCGGCTCTGTCGCTGTAATCAGGATGGACCGGAGCTGTTGCAAGGGTAATGGACTCGTTAAGTGTGACAACACCGCCGTCAGCCAAAATATCTTTTATCTTCTGACCATCTGTGCCGACCCATGCGGTGTCAACAGCGGGGATAACGCTACCGGAGTTGGCGGTGATATCAGCGATGAGAGCTTCGCTCTTTACAGCAAAGAACCAAGAGGGGTTGATGGTGTCATTTGCATCGGCAAGGTCCTTGGAGGAGTATACAACCTTGTAGTTCTCGTCAACAAGAAGGATCTGGTTGGAAGCAGATTCCCAAACGAAGAAATGGCCTGCAGTAGTGGGGTTGAGGTTCTCAACAATGTAGCCGTCAGCTCTGAGAGCAGACAGAACCTTGGAGAAATCTGTGGGCTTGCCATCGGTGGCTTCTGCAGCGACAAGAGCGGTGTTAAGGTTCTTTGCCAGTGCTGTGTCGTTGGCAATATTAGCCTTTTTTACCAGATTGGAGAAGGTGGGGATCAGAACTGCGGCGAGGATAGCGATGACCGCAATAACGATAACCAGCTCTACAATGGTAAAGCCTTTTTTGCTTTTGTGCATAAACATTTTTATGCCTCCTAAACTGTTTTTTTAT
>JAZOWC010000040.1:0-43033 GCA_045658985.1 Oscillospiraceae bacterium | reverse complement strand
CGCGGATACGCGAAGCGTATCGGTACCCTTCAAGCGCGCCAAACACAAAAACCACCCAATCGGGTGGTTTTTGTGTTTGAGTGAAAAAGCCTGAAGGGACTCGAACCCTGAGAGGGCAAAAGCCGTGAAAAAACCTGCCGGGGGCAGGTTTTTTAGGCTTTTGGCGTGCAGCCCGGTACCGAAATGCGTAAGCATTTGGGTGGGCAAGCGCGGATACGCGAAGCGTATCGGTACCCTTCAAGCGCGCCAAACACAAAAACCACCCAATCGGGTGGTTTTTGTGTTTGGGTGAAAGCCCTAAATCCACCTGTTCTTGACTGACCTTGTTTGCGGTGCTATAATTTGCTCAAATACTATCTTTGGAGGAATCAGCAATGCGTTATATCCCCGAACAGGCTCTTCGAGCTCTGCACGCCGAGGTGGACGGAACCTGCGGACTGTATATTTCGGTGCCCGAGGCAGGTGAGGTGCTCGGCATCAATGAGCATCTGCCTATCAATGCGGCCAGTACGATCAAGGTGCCTTTGCTTGCTTTGCTGCTCAAAGACGGCGAGGATGGCAGACTGGATCTTGATGCGCCCCTTCCCATGGATCTCAAAAACCGCGTACCCGGCTCGGGTGTGCTCAAGAGCCTTGGTGATGTGACCATGTCTCTTTGGGATTACGCGGTGCTTATGACTATTATCAGCGACAACTCGGCAACCGATATGGTCATTGATGCCGTTGGTGTGGAGCGCGCCAATAAGTTCTTTGCCGAGCAGGGATGGAATAATACCCATGTTGCGGGCAAACTGTATTTTCCCAAGCCCATCCTGCCGGACGGCACCGAGGATATTGCTCTGGTATCCGCTGCCGATCTGGGAAATATGATGGAGCGGATGCTTGAGGGTACTCTGGTCAGCCCATCTGTCAGCCGCAAAATGATGCAGATCATGGCGGCCCAGCAGCTTGGACGGTTCAGCACAGCAATGCCCGTCAGACGCTATGCCAATACCCGCGAGCCTCTGCCGGAGGTGCCTGCCGAAGGCGGTGTGATCATGTGCAACAAGACCGGCTCGCTGCTTAACAAGGTAGCCCACGATACGGCGGCGATCATTCTTCCCGATGGCAAAAAAGCTACCATTACCGTGCTGACCGCCACCAAGGACAACGCCAAGGCCGAAGATATAATGAAACGAATGGCCGCAGCTCTGTATGAATCACTGTTGAAGGCATAATAAAATCAAACAGAAGCAAAAAAAGCACCCCGTGGGGTGCTTTTTTGTGTTTATTGATATGTCACTTGATTTTGGCTTCCTGCAGGGAGACTTTGACGGTGCCGCCGCGGATGGTCTGTATGCCCACTTCGCGGAATCCCAGAGCCTTGTGGAAGCCGAGGCTGACTTCGTTGTAGGGCTCGGTGTCGATCTCGGCGGTGACGTAGCCCACGTCGGTCTTTTTTGCGTGGTCAAAGATGAACTCATAGAGCTTTCTGCCCACGCCCATACGGCGGAAAGGCTCATCGATGACGATGCGGTCGATATAGAGGAACTTGTCGTAGTTCTTGCTGAAGTAGATGTAGTTCTCGCTCTTGTAGGACTCTACGCCCTCACGCAGACAGATGATGAAAGCGGCGGGAACACCGTCAACAAATGCCGTATAAAGCAGCTCGGCGCACTCGTTGAAATACTTGAGTTTATCTTCGTCCATAGGGGAGAGGACTTCGACGTTGATCTCGTTGACGTTCAGTATGAACGGGTAGTCGGCGGGGGTTGTGGGACGGATATCTATGTTCTTTGGGGTCATGGTGTCATTCCTTTCAGTCAGTTGTGATTTAATTATGCCACAGCCTTCGGAATGTGTCAATAATCGTAATAAATTAAACCCAATATTTTATTTTCATTCACAATTATGCATAAAAACACAGGCGACGTGAATAATTGCGGGAAATATCACAAAAACACTTGAAAAATTAAGGGAAATTTGGTAAAATAACTGAGAAAAAGCTATTGACAAACTTATGTCACGGCTGTATAATTAACCACAACATTGAAAATATATTCAAGAGGAGTCATCATCATGGAAAAGAAAGACATCAAAAAAGTAGTACTCGCATATTCCGGCGGTCTGGACACATCTATCATTATTCCTTGGCTCAAGGAAAACTACAATAATCCCGAAGTCATCTGCGTATCCGGCAACGTAGGTCAGGCTGACGAGCTTGAGGGTCTTGAGGAAAAGGCAATCAAGACCGGCGCATCCAAGATCTACATCGAGGATATCACCGATGAGTTCGTTGACGATTTCATCGTTCCTTCTCTCAAGGCCGGTGCCGTTTACGAGGAGTATCTGCTGGGCACCAGCTTTGCCCGTCCCGTTATCGCAAAGCGTCTTGTTGAGATCGCTCTCAAAGAGGGCGCAGACGCTATCTGCCACGGCTGCACCGGCAAGGGCAACGACCAGGTTCGTTTTGAGCTGACCATCAAGCACTTTGCCCCCGGCATGAAGGTTATCGCTCCCTGGAGAGAGTGGGATATCAAGTCCCGTGACGAGGAGATCGACTACGCAGAGGCACACAACATCCCCCTCAAGATAAACCGTGAGACCAACTACTCCAAGGACAAGAACCTGTGGCATCTGTCCCACGAGGGTATGGATCTGGAGAACCCCGCAAACGAGCCCCAGTACGAGAAGCCCGGCTTCCTTGAGATGAGCGTATCTCCCATGCAGGCTCCCGACGTACCCACCTACGTAACCATCGACTTTGAAAAGGGCGCACCTGTCGCTCTGGACGGCAAGAAGATGTCCGCCAAGGAGATCATCCTCGCCCTCAACGAGATCGGCGGCAAGAACGGTATCGGTATCCTCGACATCGTTGAGAACCGTCTGGTCGGCATGAAGAGCCGCGGCATCTACGAGACTCCCGGCGGAAGCATCCTCTACAAGGCTCACGCTGTCCTCGAGACCATCTGCCTGGACAAGCTGACCGCTCACAAGAAGGCCGAGCTGGCTCTGACCTATGCTGATCTGGTATACAACGGCCAGTGGTACACCCCCCTGCGTGAGGCTCTTGATGCATTTGTTGACAAGACTCAGGAGACTGTTACCGGCTCTGTCAAGCTGAAGCTGTACAAGGGCAACATGATCAACGCAGGCGTAACCAGCCCCTACTCTCTGTATGACGAGGATCTGGCATCCTTCGGCGAGAGCGACTACGATCAGAGAGATGCAGAAGGCTTCATCAACCTCTACGGTCTGCCCATCACCGTCAAGGCAGCTCTGAACAAGAAGCTCGGCAAATAAGGAGAACAAACAATGGGAAAAATGTGGGCAGGCAGGTTCTCCAAGGAGCTTGACGGAACCGCCGACGATTTTAATTCATCCATCAGCTTTGACCAGAGGATGTTCCGTCAGGACATCCGTGGCTCCATTGCCCACGCTACCATGCTTGGTTCCAAAGGTATAATATCTGCTACCGACTCCGCCGCTATCACGGCGGAGCTTGGTGTTATTTTGGAGGAGCTGGAGAGCGGCAAGCTGGAGATAGATCAGAGCTGCGAAGACATACATATGTTCGTGGAGCAGGTGCTCACAGAGCGCCTTGGCGAGGTGGGCAAGCGCCTGCACACCGCCCGCTCCCGCAACGATCAGGTAGCCACCGATCTGCGCCTTTGGGTGCGCGACGAGTGCGAAAAGGTTCAGCAGGGCATCAGGGACGTGCTTGAGGCTCTGGTATATCAGGCAGAGCGCAATACCGGCAGCATTATGCCCGGTTATACACATCTGCAGAGAGCACAGCCGGTCACCTTCGGCCACTATCTCATGGCATATGCCATGATGCTCATCCGCGACGCAGGCAGACTCAGCGATGCCGCCAAGCGTATGAACGTCTGTCCTCTCGGCTCCTGCGCACTGGCAGGAACTACCTTTGATCTGGACAGAGCCATGACCGCCGACAAGCTGGGATTTGACTCCTTCTGCCTCAACAGCCTCGACGGCGTGTCCGACCGCGACTTCTGCGTGGAGATCACCTCGGCTCTGGCAACACTTATGATGCACCTGTCCCGTATGTCCGAGGAGATAATCCTGTGGGCAAGCTGGGAGTTCAAGTTCATCGAGCTGGACGACAGCTATACCACCGGCTCCAGCATCATGCCTCAGAAGAAGAACCCCGACATGGCCGAGCTTATCCGCGGCAAGACGGGCAGAGTATACGGCGACCTGATGGCTCTGCTCACCGCGCTGAAGGGTCTGCCCCTTGCATACAACAAGGATATGCAGGAGGACAAGGAGGCTATCTTTGATGCATTCGACACAGCCGAAATGTGCCTCAAAGTTCTGGCTCCCATGGTCAAGACCATGCGCTCTCTGCCCGACAATATGAAAGCCGCCGCACAGCGCGGATTTATCAATGCTACCGACCTGGCAGACTATCTGGTCAAGCAGGGTATGCCCTTCCGCGCCGCATACAAGGTGGTGGGACAGATGGTCGGTCAGTGCATCAGCGAGCACAAGGTGCTCGAGGATCTGACCATAGAGGAGTTCAAGCAGCATTCTGAGCTGTTTGAGCAGGACGTTTATGAGGCTATCTCGCTGGAGACCTGTGTCAACAAGCGTATCTCCGAGGGCGGCCCCACCGAAGCCTCAGTCAAAAAACAAATCGCATACGTAACGGAGTTTTTGAAATGACAAAGATTTTTATCGACGGAAAAGAAGGCACAACCGGCCTGAGAATATACGAGCGCATCGCAAATCGCCCTGATCTGGAGCTTATCCTGCTCAGCGATGAGGAGCGCAAGGACGTTGAGGCTCGCCGCAAGGCTCTCAACAGCTGTGATATCGCATTCCTCTGCCTGCCCGACGCGGCAGCGAGAGAGTCGGTATCTCTGGTTGATAACCCCAACGTAACCATCATCGACGCATCCACCGCCCACCGCACCGACCCCGGATTTGTGTACGGTCTGCCCGAGCTGTCAAGCGAGCAGTTCGACAAAATCGCCAGTGCCAAGCGTATTGCCGTGCCCGGCTGCCACGCAGGCGGATTTGTGGCGCTGGTCAAGCCTCTGGTTGATGCAGGCGTCATCAGCGATGAGCTGGCACTGACCTGCTTCTCCATCACCGGTTATTCGGGCGGCGGCAAAAAGATGATCGCCGAGTACGAGGACGAAAACCGCGACGTTCTGCTGTCCTCTCCCAGACAGTACGGCGTCAGCCAGAAGCATAAGCACCTGCCCGAGATGCAGGCCATCCCCGGACTGAAGGTGGCACCTATCTTCTGCCCCATCGTTGCCGATTACTACAGCGGTATGGAGGTCACTGTGCCTCTGTTTGCCAAGGACGTCAAGGGCGGCGCCGAGGCCATCAAGGAGGTCTACAGGAACCTCTACCGCGGCCCCATCGCAAAATACGTTGAGTCCGCAGGCGAAAACGGCCTGATGGCATCCAACATTTTCTCCGGCAAAGACACTCTGGAAGTCACAGTTCAGGGCAACGAGGAGAGGATCCTGCTTGTTGCCAGATTCGATAACCTCGGCAAGGGCGCATCGGGCGCAGCCGTCGAGTGTATGAATATTTCTCTCGGAAAGGATCCCACAACGGGACTTGAGGTATAAGTATGAAAGCAATTAGCGGCGGCGTTTGTGCCGCAAAAGGTTTCAGAGCAAACGGAGTCCATTGCGGCATCCGTGCAGGCAAGGTCAAAAAAGACCTTGCACTCATAGTCAGTGACGTGCCCGCATCGGCAGCCGCCGTATATACCACCAATCTCGTCAAGGGCGCTCCCATCACAGTCACCAAGCAGAACATCAGCGACGGCATCGCTCAGGCTGTTATCTGCAACAGCGGCAACGCCAACACCTGCAACGCCAACGGTATCGAGATCGCCACACAGATGTGTGAGCTGACCGCTCAGTATACCGGTGTCAAGGCTGAGGACGTTATCGTAGCATCCACCGGTGTTATCGGTCAGGTGCTGGATATCACTCCTATCGCCAACGGTATGCAGGCGCTTACCGACGGCCTCAGCTACGAGGGCAGTGAGCAGGCCGCTCAGGCTATTATGACCACCGACACCGTGCAGAAAGAAGTTGCGTTCAGCTTTGAGCTGGGCGGCACCGAGTGCCACATCGGCGGCATCGGCAAGGGCTCGGGTATGATCAACCCCAATATGGCTACCATGCTCATCTACGTCACAAGCGACGTTGCGATCACCCCCGCGCTGCTGCAGAAGGCTCTCAGCGAGGACGTCAAGGACAGCTTCAATATGATCAGCGTTGACGGCGACACCTCCACCAACGATATGCTGTCTGTTATGTGCAACGGTCTTGCCGGCAACAAGCTGATAGACAGCGAGGGCGAGGATTATGAGACCTTTAAGGCAGCTCTGGCCGCTGTCACCCACGCTCTCAGCCGCAAGATTGCAGGCGACGGCGAGGGTGCGACCAAGATGCTTGAGTGCACAGTCACAGGCGCCGAGACCAAGGAGTGCGCACGCACTGTTGCCAAAGCTGTCATCTCCTCCAGTCTGCTCAAAGCCGCTATGTTCGGCGCAGACGCCAACTGGGGCAGAGTGCTTTGCGCTATCGGATACAGCGGCGCACAGCTGGACGTCACCAAGGTATCTGTCAGCTTTGCAAGCTGCAAGGGCGAGATTTCGGTGTGCGAAAACGGCGCAGGCATTGACTTTAGCGAGGAAAAGGCAAAAGAGATCCTGCTTGAAAAAGAAATCAAGATCAACATCGGTCTGCATCAGGGCGAATGCTCCGCAACAGCATGGGGCTGTGATCTGACCTACGAATACGTCAAAATTAACGGCGACTACAGAAGCTGAGAGGAGACACACAAAATGGTACTGAGCAATGCAGAGAGAGCCGAAGTTCTTATCAGGGCTCTGCCTTATATTCAGAAATACAGCAACAAAATCATCGTCGTCAAATACGGCGGCAACGCAATGATAAACGAAGATCTCAAAAAAGCCGTTATGGGCGATCTGGTACTGCTTTCTCTCATAGGCATCAAGGTCGTTCTGGTTCACGGCGGCGGCCCCGAGATCAGCGATATGCTCAAGCGTGTTGGCAAGAAGAGTGAGTTCGTCAACGGTCTGCGTGTTACCGATGAGGAGACTGTGGACATCGTGCAGATGGTTCTGGCAGGCAAGGTCAACAAGAGCCTTGTCAACCTGCTGCAGAACACCGGAGGCAAAGCCATCGGTCTGTGCGGCGCTGACGGTCACCTGATCGAGGCCAAGCAGCTTGATCCTCAGCTTGGCTACGTGGGTGAGATCACCAAGGTTGACACCACCCCCATCACCGACCTGCTTGAAAAGGGCTACATCCCCGTTGTTTCCACCGTTGGCTGCGACAGCGAGGGTCACGTATACAACATCAACGCAGACACAGCCGCAGCACGCATCGCAGGCGAGCTGAAGGCAGAGAGCCTCATCTCTATGACCGACATCGCAGGTATCCTCCGCGACAAGGACGACGTCACCACCCTGATCCCCAAGATCCTGGTCAGTGAAGCTCCTCAGCTTATGCGTGAGGGCATCATCTCCGGCGGCATGATCCCCAAAGTCGAGTGCTGCATCGAGGCTATCCGCCGCGGCGTACACAAGGTGTTCATCATTGACGGCAGAGTGCCCCATTCCATCATTATTGAAACTCTTACCGACGAAGGTATCGGTACAATGTTTGTAGGTGCAGACGCATGAATATAAAAGAACTTGACAATCAATACGTAATGGCCACATACGGCCGTTTCCCTCTGGCTATCGTATCGGGCAAAGGCTCGCTTCTGTACGATGACGAGGGCAAAGAATACATAGATATGGGCAGCGGCATCGCTGTTAATATCTTCGGTGCGGCCGACGAGAGCTGGGCCAAGGCGGTTGCCGATCAGCTGATGGCTGTTCAGCACACCTCCAACCTCTACTACACCGCACCCTGCGCCAAACTGGCAAAGCTGCTGTGCGACAAGACCGGGATGAAGAAGGTCTTTTTCGGCAACTCGGGTGCTGAGGCAAACGAGTGCATGATCAAAGCCGCACGCCGCTGGTCTCACGAGAAGTACGGTGACGGCAGATACACCACCATCACCCTCAAAAACAGCTTCCACGGCAGAACCATTGCAACTCTGTCCGCAACCGGTCAGGACAAGCTGCATACCGACTTTATGCCTTTTGTCGATGGATTTGTTTATGCCGATCCTAATGAGCCCGGCTCTGTCAAAAAGCTTGCCGAGGAGAACAACTGCTGTGCAGTTATGATCGAGGTCGTGCAGGGCGAGGGCGGCGTCAACACCCTCAGCGAGGAGTTCCTGAGCGAAGTCCGCGAGGTAGTCAAGGCAAAAGACCTGCTTCTGCTGGTTGACGAGGTTCAGACCGGCAACGGCCGTACCGGCGCTATGTACGCATATATGAACGTCGGCCTCGAGCCCGACATTATCTCCACAGCAAAGGGTCTGGGCGGCGGCCTGCCTATCGGTGCTACTCTGTTCAATGAGAAGACCGAGACCGCGCTGGTATCGGGCACCCACGGCTCGACTTTCGGCGGTAACCCTGCCTGCGCTGCAGGTGCATGCAACGTTGTCGAGCGTATTGACGATGAGCTGCTTGCAGGCGTCAGAGAGCGCAGCAAGTATATTATAGACGAGCTGACCGGCGCAGAGGGCGTCAACAGCGTAACAGGTATGGGCCTGATGCTGGGTATTGACACAGTCAAGCCTGCCGCAGAGGTTGTTGCAGCCTGCCGCGAAAAGGGCGTGCTGGTACTGACCGCCAAGACCAAGGTTCGTCTGCTTCCCCCTCTCAACATCCCCATGGATCAGCTTAAGAAGGCTGTCGAAATCATCAAGGAGGCAATCAAATGAAACATTTACTTAAGCTGCTGGACTGGTCTCCCGCAGAGATAGCTGACGTGCTCAATCTGGCCGATCAGCTCAAGTACGAGAAGAAAAACGGCATCGAGCATCACATTCTCAAGGGCAAGACCCTCGGTATGATATTCCAGAAATCCTCCACAAGAACCAGAGTGTCCTTTGAGGTCGGTATGAGCGATTTGGGCGGACATGCTCTGTTTTTGTCCTCCAGAGACCTGCAGATCGGCCGCGGCGAGCCTGTTCAGGACACCGCACGCGTGCTGAGCAGATATCTTGACGGCATTATGATCCGTACCTTTGAGCAGAAGGAAGTCGAGATGCTGGCTGAGTACGGCTCCATCCCCATAATCAACGGCCTGACCGACTTTACACATCCCTGCCAGGTGCTGGCTGATCTTATGACCATCCGTGAGCACAAGGGCATGATCAAGGGCAAGAAGCTGTGCTACATCGGCGACGGCAACAATATGGCAAACTCCCTCATCGTCGGCGGCATCAAGATGGGTATGTCCGTAGCCATCGGCTGCCCCGACAGCTACAAGCCCGACCCCGAGATCATGAAGTGGGCCGCCGAAAACGGCGACTTTGTCTGCACCTCCGACATCTTTGAGGCAGCAAAGGATGCTGACGTCCTCTACACCGACGTATGGGCATCCATGGGTCAGGAAGGTGAGGCCGAGGAGCGCAAGAAGGTCTTTGCGGGCTATCAGATCAATGCTGATCTGATGAAGGTTGCCAAGAGCGACGCTATGGTGCTCCATTGCCTGCCCGCTCACAGAGGTGAGGAGATCACAGAAGAAGTTCTTGAAGCACACGCAAACGAGATCTTTGACGAGGCTGAAAACCGTCTGCACGCACAGAAGGCAGTCCTTGTCAAGTGCATGGGTTAAGGTGATTTTATGCCCCTGAGTACAGAAATTAAAAAAGTTCTTGTTATCGGCTCGGGGCCCATCGTAATAGGTCAGGCTGCGGAGTTTGACTATGCAGGCGCACAGGCATGCCGCGTCCTCAAGGATGCAGGCATTGACGTTGTGCTGGTCAACTCCAACCCTGCCACCATCATGACCGACAAAGCTCTGGCTTCGGAGATTTATCTGGAGCCTCTTACGCTTACAAGCATCAAGAGAATTATCGAAAAAGAGAGACCCGACGGAATCCTCGGGTCTCTCGGCGGTCAGACGGGACTTACGATGGCTATGCAGCTGTCAAAAGAAGGCTTCCTTGACAAAATGGGTGTCAAGCTGCTGGGCACCAATGCCGAAGCCATAGATCTTGCGGAGGATCGCAAGCTGTTCAAGGAGACCATGGAATCCATCGGTCAGCCCTGCATTCCCTCCGACGTTGCCAACACGGTGGAGGATTGCCTCGCCATTGCCGACAGAATCGGCTACCCCGTAATAGTTCGTCCCGCATTCACTCTGGGCGGCAGCGGCGGCGGTGTGGCATATACGTCCTCCGAGCTTGAGATAATTGCCGCTACAGGCATCGATATGTCACCCATCAGCCAGGTGCTTATCGAAAAATATATCTACGGCTGGAAAGAAATCGAGTTCGAGACCATGCGCGACGCCACCGGTGATGCCGTTGCCGTGTGCAGTATGGAGAACTTTGACCCCGTGGGCGTTCATACCGGCGACAGCATAGTGGTAGCGCCTGCGCTGACTCTGTCCGAGCAGGATTATGAGATGCTCAGACAGGCATCCCTCAAGATCGTGTCGGCCCTCGGCATCATCGGCGGCTGCAACTGTCAGTTTGCCCTCGATCCCCACTCCTCCCAGTATGCGGTAATCGAGGTCAATCCCCGCGTGTCCCGTTCTTCGGCGCTGGCAAGCAAGGCTACCGGCTATCCTATAGCCAAGGTCACCACCAAGCTGGCCCTCGGCTACACTCTCGCCGAGATCAAGAATGACAAAACCGGCAAAAGCTGTGCAGGCTTTGAGCCTCAGGTCAATTATATAGTCTGCAAGTTCCCCAAATGGCCCTTTGACAAGTTTGTGGGCGCAAGCCGCAAGCTGGGCACACAGATGAAGGCTACCGGCGAGGTCATGAGCATTGCGCCTACATTTGAGATGGCTCTGATGAAGGCTGTCCGCGGCGCCGAGATCGGACTCGATACACTGGATGCCAAGCCTATAGACGGCAGAAGTGTCATAGAGCGCCTGGGCGACTGTGATGACAGACGTGTGTTTACCGTCTATGAGGCGCTCAAGAGTGGTGTGAGCGTGGAGCAGATCCACGACATCACCAAGATCACCCCCTGGTTCATCGAGCGGATCAAGGGTCTGGTGGATTTTGAGACAGAGATCGCCAAAAACGGCCTTGGCGATAACTACGAGCGTGGTAAGGAGCTGGGTTATACCGATGCCGCTCTGGAGCGCATCTCGGGTGACAAATGCACCCACGTGCCCTGCGTCTACAAGACGGTGGACACCTGCCTCGAGGAGTTCAACGTGGAGACCCCCTATTTCTATGCCCGCAGGGGAGACAAGTGCGAGGCCGAAGCATCGGTCAGACAGGACCGCAAGCGTATCCTCGTGCTCGGCTCGGGCCCCATCCGTATCGGTCAGGGTATCGAGTTCGACTATTCCTCCGTACACTGTGTATGGACTCTGCAGAAGCTCGGCTATGATGTAGCCATTATCAATAATAACCCCGAGACCGTGTCTACCGACTATGATACAGCCGACAGACTGTATTTTGAGCCGCTGTGCCCCGAGGACGTTATGGACGTTATCAGGGTAGAGCAGCCCGAGGGAGTTGTTGTGGCATTCGGCGGTCAGACGGCTATCAAGCTGACCCAGTTCCTCGACAAGCAGGGTATTACCATTCTCGGTACTTCGGCCGAGGGTATTGACCTTGCCGAGGACAGAGAGCGGTTTGACGGTCTGCTGGAGAGCGTGGGCATCCGCCGTCCCAAGGGTATGGGCGTCAAGACTCTCGAGCAGGCACTCAGCGCCGCAAATACGCTTGAATATCCTGTTCTGCTTCGCCCCAGCTACGTTATCGGCGGTCAGAATATGACCATCGCACATTCGGATGCCGACGTGCGCACCTATATGGAACGTATTCTGGCACAGAAGATCGAGAATCCCGTACTGGTGGACAAATATATGATGGGCACCGAACTGGAGGTAGACGTTATCTCCGACGGAGAGACCGTGCTTATCCCCGGTATCATGGAACATATCGAGCGCGCAGGCGTACACAGCGGCGACTCTATCGCCGTATATCCGCCCTACAGCATCACCGACAAGATGACACAGACTGTCGTCGACTGCTCTCGTGAGCTGGCTCTCGCTCTGGGCACAAAGGGTCTGGTCAACATCCAGTACCTGATCTATCACGGCGAGCTGTACGTTATTGAGGTCAATCCCCGTGCGTCCCGTACCATTCCATATATCAGCAAGGTCACGGGCGTGCCTATGGTCGATCTTGCCGCTAGAGTCATGACAGGGGAGAAGCTTGAGAGCCTTGGCTACGGCAGCAGTCTGTACAAGACCCCGCCCTATTATGCGGTCAAAGTGCCCGTATTCTCCTTTGAGAAGCTCAACGACGTCAACTCCTATCTTGGTCCCGAGATGAAGTCTACGGGCGAAGTTCTCGGCGTTGGCAAGAACCTGACCGAGGCTCTGTTCAAGGGACTGACCGCGGCAGGCATCAAGCTCCGCTCGCCCAAGCGCGGCGGCGCATCGGGCGTGTTTATCAGCGTTGACGAGCACGACCATCCCGAGATAGTCAAGCTTGCCAAGAAGCTCGACGATCTGGGAATGAAGATGTACGCCACCGAGGGCACAGCCAATGCCATCGAGCAGCTGGGTATCGACGTGGAGCGTGTGGCACATATCGGTGAGAGCGATCAGGCTTTCAGACTTATTGAGAGCGGATTTATCAGCTATATAGTGTACACCGGCGCGGCCTATGACTCTACTGTGG
The DNA here is from genome assembly GCA_045658985.1 of Oscillospiraceae bacterium. Taxonomy (GTDB): domain Bacteria; phylum Bacillota; class Clostridia; order Oscillospirales; family Butyricicoccaceae; genus RGIG3513. The sequence continues at coordinate 30,247 of JAZOWC010000040.1, read as the reverse complement.
ATCACTATATCGCCCTGCACCGCAGAGCTCTGCAGCTTGGCATTGCCTGCCTGACCAGTCTTGATACCGCCAACGCGTTGGCCGACATTATCGCCAGCGGCTATACCGAGCAGAACACCGAGCTTGTGGATATCAACAATATGCGTCAGAGCCGCAGCCTGCTCAGGTTTGCCAAGATGCACGGCTCGGGCAACGACTATATATTCATTGAGAATTTTGACGGCGCTATTACCTGTCCCGAGTCTCTCTGCATCAGTCTGTGCGACCGCAATTACGGCGCCGGCGGCTGCGGAATCGTGCTCATAGAAGGCTCTGAAATCGCCGATGCCAAGATGCGTATCTATAACAGCGACGGCAGCGAGGGCAGAATGGCAGGCAACAGCATCCGCTGCGTGGGCAAGTATCTCTATGACAGAGATATAGTCAAAAAAGAGCAGATGAGCATTGAAACTGCAAGCGGTGTAAAGCATCTGACCTTGTATACCAGAAACGGTAAAACATCCTCTGTTCAGGTGGATATGGGTACCGTATCCCTGCGTGCTGCAGACCTGCCCGTGCTCTGCAGCAGCGACAAAGCCATCGGCATTAAACTCCCCACAAGCGGTGGAGAATATGTCGGTACCTGCGTATCCGTAGGTAATCCCCACTGCGTAATATTCTGCGACAGAGTGGACAGCGCACCCGTGGAGAGGGTAGGCAGAGAGCTTGAGCACTCGAGTATGTTCCCCGAGGGCGTCAATACCGAGTTTATCCGCGTTGTCAACCGCAACACGGTCAAGATGCGTGTATGGGAGCGGGGCAACGGCGAGACCACCGCCTGCGGAACGGGCGCCTGCGCTGCTGTAGTAGCGGCGGTTGAGAACGGATACTTAGACAAGAACAAGGATATCACGGTCAAGCTGCGCGGCGGCGACGTAACGGTCAATTATGACGGCGAGAGGGTATTGCTTACCGGTGACGCCGTGCTGGTATATGACGGCGTAGCCGAGTATTGATGCATATCCCCGACAGGAGGTCAGACTATGAAAACAAACAGCTACGAAGAAGCTTTTGACAAGTTTATCAACTCCCGCGAGTATGATCGCATTGAGGAAGCTATCTTCCAATTCGCCCGTGATTGCTTCGAGGCAGGCTACAAGGCTGCAGGCGGAGTTGTTTCCGACGGAGACAAGGTTATAGATATCCTCAGACGCAGTCTGGACGACAAATAATCTGATAATGCTTATCAAACACCTGCACGGCGTATGCTGTGCAGGTGTTTTGCTTTACAGCTTTTCTTTTGGTCGGGATGCTATTTTTGTCAGTGTTTTTATTGTAATTGCGACAAATATATGATATAATTTAATGTAATTCGAGTCTTTTTTTATACAGGAGTGTAGATATGAGTGAAAAATCATTTGCATCGCTGGGGCTGAGTGCCGAGCTGATGCGTGCTGTCGAGGATGCCGGATATCAGGAGATGACCGATATTCAGGCCGAGGCCATTCCTCACATTCTCGACGGTGAGGACGTTATAGGCCAGTCCAGCACAGGTACGGGCAAGACTGCCGCTTTCGGTATCCCCGGCATTGAGCGCCTGAGAGATGACGCGGGCGAAGATCCCCAGATGCTGGTGCTTTGCCCCACAAGAGAGCTTGCCATGCAGGTCAGCGACGAGCTCCGAAAGTTCTCCAAATACAAAGAAGGCGTCCGTATAGTCGCTGTTTACGGCGGTCAGAATATCGACAATCAGATCCGTGCTCTCAAAAACGGTGTGTCCGTAGTAGTCGGCACACCCGGCAGAGTTATTGACCATCTCCATCGCCATACACTGAGCCTCAAGAGCATCAGATACGTTGTTCTGGACGAAGCAGACGAGATGCTCAACATGGGATTTTTGGACGATATCCGATATATCCTCAGTGCCGCTCCCAGAGAGCGCCAGACCGCTCTGTTCTCGGCTACAATGCCTGCGCCTATTCTGCGAATCTCCCAGAGATTTCAGAGAGAGCCTCACCACATCAAGGGCGATGACGGACAGACCGCATTCGATCTTATTGAGCAGTATTATTGCGAAGTCCCCAAGAACAAAAAAGCCTCCTGCGCAGGCCTGCTGTTCAAGCAGTCGGGTGCAAAGCGCGGCCTGATATTCTGCAATACCAAGATCATGGTAGACATCCTGACCCGCCGCCTCATCGAGCAGGGACTCAACGCCTGCGCCATCCACGGTGATATGCGTCAGGGTGCCAGAACTCAGGTTATGAGCGGATTCAAGTCGGGCAAGGTCAACCTGTTGGTTGCAACCGACGTTGCCGCCCGCGGTATCGATGCCAGCGATGTTGAGATTATCATCAACTACGATATCCCCGAGGACGTTGACTACTACGTACACCGTATCGGCAGAACGGGCAGAGCGGGCAAGCAGGGTGCATCCTACACACTGGTTGCAGGCAGCGGTGAGTTCTTTGATATGGCCAACGTTCAGCAGGCCACAGGCGTGCAGATGAAGGAGTTTGAGCTCCGGGGCATCGATGAGCTGCCCGAGGACAAGAAGGCTCCCGCCGCCGAGAAGAAGCCCGCCCGCTCGGGCGAAGTACGCCGCAAGAGCGACCGCGGAGACCGTGCAGAGCGCGGCGAGCGCGCTCCCAGAGGTTCTGACCGCAAGCGCGACAAGGCTCCGTCCGCCACTCTGACCGTGGACGTTGGCTCGGAGCATGACGTTCAGGCATCCCACGTGATAGAAGCTCTGCAGAAGTACGGCAAGGTCAGACGTGAGGATATCGGCAAGATCAATATCGAAGCTCAGCAGACCAGAGTCAATCTGCCTGCCTCCAAGATCGACAATATCCTCTCTGCTATGAGAGACTCCGGCGCTACAGTCAACGACTTTTTGGTCGAGTGCAAGGTGATCAAAGCCGCCGACAAGCCTGCCGATAACGCAGACAAGCCCTCCGACGAGTCCGCTGAATGAGCTGATACACACAGATAACAAAAATGGCAATCTGCCTCATGCAGATTGCCATTTTTTTGTTTATTCACAGTGTCTATAAAGCTTATTTATTTGTCAGCTCAATGTACTTCTGAGCGATCTGTACAGCATTGGTTGCGGCACCTTTGCGGATGTTGTCGGCTACGCACCACAGATTGAGTGTGTTGGGGAAGGAGCGGTCAACGCGAACTCTGCCGATGAACACCTCGTCCTTGTCGGCGGCCTCTGCAGCCAGAGGATACTGCTTGTTCTGTACGTTGTCGACCAGCACAACACCCTCGGCCTCGGCAAACAGCTGCTTGACGTCCTCGATCTCAAAGGGCTTCTCGGTGGTGATATTGATGCTCTCGCTGTGGCTTGCAAACACGGGAACGCGCACGCAGGTAGCGGTCACGGCTAGATCGGGGAGAGAGAGGATCTTGCGGGTCTCGTTGATCATCTTCAGCTCTTCTTTGGTGTAGTCGTCATCGGCAAACACGTCGATCTGGGGGATGCAGTTATTGAAGATGGGGTAGTCAAACTTCTTGGGAGCGGGAGCATCTTTGCCTGCGGCATATGCTTCAACGCCTGCCTGCAGATCACCGATGCCTGCTGCGCCTGCGCCCGATACAGCCTGATAGGTGGAGAATATGACGCGTTTGAGACCGTACTTCTTCTGCAGCGGGGAGAGAGCGACCATTGCCTGAATGGTGGAGCAGTTGGGGTTTGCGATGATGCCGTTGTGCTTGAGGATGTCCTGAGGGTTGACCTCGGGTACTACCAGAGGCACCGAGGGATCCATACGCCAGCAGGAGGAGTTGTCGATGACCAGACAGCCGCTCTTGGCAGCGATGGGAGCAAACTTGCGGGAGGTCTCGCCGCCTGCCGAGAACAGTGCGATATCAAAACCTGCACTGATGGACTCTTCGGTCAGCAGCTGAACGGTATAGTCCTCGCCCATAAAACGTACGGTGCTGCCTGCACTGCGCTGGGATGCAAAGAGGGTGTAGCTCTCGGCGGGCAGCTTGCGCTCCTCAAGAACCTTGAGGAAGCTTCTGCCGACAACGCCGGTAGCGCCGACGACGGCTATTTTGTATTTTTTCATAATGTCACACTCCAAAAAATTCTTCGTGTACGGCAGAGAGGGCCTTCTTTCCGTCGGCTTCGGCAACAATAACCGAAAGTCTGATCTCGCTGGAGGAGATCATCATGATGTTGACACCGGCGCGAGTCAGAGCGGCAAACATCTTTGCGGGAATCTCGGGATTCTCCATGATGCCGGTACCGATGAGGGAGACCTTTGCGATATTCTTATCACAGTCTATGCGGACTGCGCCCAATTCTTGACGGAGGCTGTTGATAATGTACAGAGCCTTGTCTGCGTTGTCCACAGAAACGGTAAAGGCGATATTCCAGGAATTGTCGGCGCCCAGAGACTGGGTTATGGTGTCGGCGGTGATGTTATTATCCATCAGTGTGCTGAAAAGCTTGGATGCGATGCCGGGAACGTTGGAAACACCGACAAGAGCGATTGTAGCAATTTTTTCGTCGCAGGCTGTGCCTCGGATCATTTTTTCTTCCAAGGGGTATCTCTCCTTTATAATCGTGCCCTCGTTGTCGCTGAAGCTGGAGCGAACCTCAAGGGGTACGTTGTATTTTTTTGCAAGCTTGATAGAGCGGTTGTGCATAACACCCGCGCCCACCGATGCCATCTCAAACATCTCGTCGTAGGAGATGCCGTCCAGCTTGCGCGCGGTCTTGACTACGCGGGGGTCGGCGGTATAAACACCGTCAACGTCTGTGTATATGCGGCAGATATCGGCGCCCAGAGCGGCGGCCAGAGCTACTGCGCTGGTGTCCGAGCCGCCTCTGCCCAGTGTGGTGACGTCGCCGTTGGCAATGCCCTGGAATCCTGCCACGATGACGGCCTTGCCCTCGCTGAGAGCCTGAGTGACGCGGTCTGTCTCAAGATTCTTGATGCGTGCAGAGCCGTAGTTGTCGGTGGTGATGAATCCTGCCTGCCAGCCGGACATGGCAATGGAGGGCACACCCTGAGCGGCTACAGCCATAGCCAGCAGGGAAGAGGATATCTGCTCGCCTGCCGACAGCAGAGCGTCCATCTCGCGCAGAGAGGGTTCGGCATTCAGCTCCTTGGCCTTGGCAATAAGCTCGTCGGTCAGCTTGCCCTGTGCGGACACGACCGCCACGACACCGCGGCCGCGGCGGGCTTCTTTTGCTATTTTCTGTGCGGCGGCTGTCATACGGTCGCTGTTTGCAACCGAGGTGCCGCCAAACTTCATTACTGTGATCTCCATAATGTTTCAGCTCCTGTATTCTGCAAGCTCGCTGTCTCTCCAGGGGAGGATCTCAAGCTTTTCTGCTCCCCAAGCGCACTCATCCGAGTATACGGGACGGCGGATGGCCTCGACAACGTCGCTGAGGACGGCCGATGCGGTGGGGATAGCGCCTGCGCCCACGCCGAAGAATGCGGTCTCCACGCTGCCCTCGCCGCGGACGACGATACCGTTGCGGTCGGACTTGACGCAGGTCATCAGGTTGTCATCGCCCACAAGCACGGGGCTGACCTCGGCGTGTACGCCGTCAGCCTTGACGGCTGCGCGGGCAAGCAGCTTGACCTTGCCGCCGCAGGTGTCCTTGAGGGCGGTGATGCCCACGGTGCGGATATCGTCGGGAGAGGTCTGCTTGCCGGTTATCATAGCCAGAATGATGGCGAGCTTTCTTGCCGAGTCGATGCCGTCAACGTCTGCGGAGGGATCAGCCTCGGCGTAGCCGCGGGCCTGAGCCTCTTTGACAGCCTCGTCGTAGGTGCGGCCCTTGTCCATCTCGCTGAGGATAAAGTTAGAGGTGGCGTTGAGTATGCCGTATACGTAGTTAATACCGGTAGAGCTCAGAGAGGTACGGATGGGACGGATGATGGGCATTCCGCCGCCTACAGCCGCCTCAAAGAGGAAGGGCACGTTGTGCTCCTTGGCAAGGGCGTGGAGGATGTGGCCTTTTTCGGCTACCAGCGCCTTGTTGGCGGTGACAAAGCCTTTGCCGGCCTTGAGGGTGCGGCATGCTATCTCAAAGGGCACGTCCACTCCGCCGATGGCCTCGGCCACCAGGCAGATGTCCTCATCCTGCTCTATGGCGGTAAAATCGGTAGTCATCAGATGCGCAAACTCGCTGTCTGCTTTCATGGTGCGGACCAGTATGGCACCGAGAGAAATATTTTCCCCGGCATTGGCTGCCAAAACGGCCTGATTGTCGTGCAGCAGGTGGGCAATACCCCCGCCCACTGTACCGAATCCTGCAATAGCTATCTTCTTCATAGATATTCTCCTTTTGTTGTGCGGTGACACTCTACAAAATAGCACTTTATTGAGAGAAAATCAATAGTAAATTGAAAAATAATTTGAAAAAGGCTGAAAAATGGGTTATTTGCGTGGAGCTTTGCCGATACGGAACAAACGGCTTTCTCTGATCGGGAGGCACCTGCCGCGACTTTTTGGTGATTGACTGTGCGCTGACAATGGACAAATATGCCGATTGCGTATATTGGATCGGATGTTTTGGGAAATACTTGCAATTATATATATTAAATGGTAAAATATGATGATGGAATATGCAAAGTGGAATAGTATATCCATCAATCAGTCTGATTTAACGGAGTGGAAATATGTATTACAGTGATAAATGGCAGGATTACCGTCTCATAGATTGCGGCGGAGGCAGGAGACTGGAGAGCTGGAACGGGCACATTCTCGTCCGTCCCGACCCTCAGGCTATGTGGAAGGAGAGCGGCTCTCCTCTGTGGAACAAGGCTCACGCCGTTTACCACCGCTCCAGCGAGGGCGGCGGCAGCTGGGAGGTACGCGATCTGCCCGCAAGCTGGACTATCAATTACCGCGACCTTACCTTTGCTATCAAGCCTATGAGCTTCAAGCATACGGGTATATTCCCCGAGCAGGCGGCAAACTGGGATTTTGTCACCGACAAGATCAAAAAGCGCGGCAAAGCCGAGGTGCTCAATCTGTTCGCGTATACAGGTGCCGCCACTATGGCCTGCGCCAAAGCCGGTGCATCGGTATGCCACGTTGACGCGGCGAGGGGCATGGTCACCTGGGCCAAGGAGAATGCCGCTCTCTGCGGTCTTGAAAATGCTCCCATCAGATATATCGTGGACGATTGCCGCAAGTTTATCCGCCGCGAGATCAACCGCGGCAGAAAATACGACGGCATCATCATGGATCCGCCCTCTTACGGCAGAGGCCCTTCGGGCGAGATCTGGCGTTTTGAGGAGGGCATAGGCGAGCTTATCTCTCTGTGCGCCCAGCTGCTGAGCGACGATCCTCTGTTCTTTGTCATCAGCTCTTATACGGCAGGCGTGTCGCCCTCTGTACCCGCATATATTCTGGGCAGAGAGCTTGTGCCCCGTTTTGGCGGCAGGGTAGAGGCCAACGAACTGGGACTCAAAGTAGAAAGCAGCGGACTTATGCTGCCCTGCGGCGCCGCAACAAGGTGGGAAAAATAATGATAAAAGCAGAAAACGTAACATTTGCATATCCCGCACAGGATAACGAAGAGCCCAGAGAGGTGCTTCACGGCATCGATCTGGAGATAAAACAGGGTGAGTTTGTGGCTCTGCTGGGTCACAACGGCTCGGGCAAGTCGACCTTTGCCAAGCTGCTCAACGGCATACTCATCCCCACGGGCGGACAGGTGTACGTGGACGGCATATCCACCGACAATGAGGATACTCTGTTTGACGTACGGAAAAAAGCCGGAATGGTATTCCAGAACCCCGACAATCAGATAGTTGCCACCGTGGTGGAGGAGGACGTTGCCTTTGCCTGCGAGAACATGGGCCTGCCCTCCAAGGAGATCCGCAGGCGTGTGGACGACGCGCTGGAGGCAGTGGGCATGAGTGAGTTCAAGCTCCACGCACCCCATCTGCTGTCGGGCGGACAGAAGCAGCGTGTGGCTATAGCGGGCGTGCTTGCCATGGAACCCGAGGTGATCATCCTCGATGAGCCCACGGCTATGCTCGACCCCAAAGGCCGTCGTGAGGTTATGCAGGCCATCACCCGTCTCAACCGCGAAAAGGGCATGACCATAGTGCTCATTACCCACCATATGGATGAGGCCTGTCAGGCCGACAGGGTAGTGGTGATGCACGGTGGAAACATAGTGACAGACGATCTGCCTCAGAATGTTTTTTCGCAGGTGGAGAAGATGCAGCAGCTGTCCCTGGGCGTGCCCCAGACGGTAGAGCTGATGTATGAGCTGGGCGCGGGACTGGACCTGACAAAGTTCTCTGTAGAGGACTGCGCCACCGAGATAGAAAAATACCTTGCCAAAGGAGAAGACAAGTGACCGACATTCTTACAGTTGAGCATTTGATGCACGTATACAGCGCGGGTACGCCGTTTGAGAAGACGGCGGTCAACGACGTGTCCTTTTCGGTAGGCAGAGGAGAGTTTATCGGTCTTATCGGACATACGGGCAGCGGCAAATCCACCCTGATACAGCATCTCAACGGCCTGCTCAAGCCTACTTCGGGCAGGATACTTATACACGGCGAGGATATCCACGCCACCAAGGAGAACACCCGCGCCGCACGTTTTGCGGTGGGGCTGGTGTTCCAGTACCCCGAGCATCAGCTTTTTGAAGAGACCGTTCGCGCAGATATCGCCTTCGGCCCCAAGAATATGGGCCTCAGCGACAGCGAGATCGAGCGCAGAGTCATAGAATCGGCGGAAATAGTCGGACTCAAGGTGTCCGATCTTGACCGCTCGCCCTTTGAACTGTCGGGCGGACAGAAGCGCCGTGCCGCTCTGGCAGGCGTGCTTGCCATGGAGCCCGAGGTGCTTGTGCTTGACGAGCCTATGGCAGGACTTGACCCCGAGGGCAGACTTGCTGTTATGCAGTACGTCAAAGACTACCATCGCAAGCACAATACCACGGTAATATTCGTCACACACAGTATGGAGGATGCAGCCCAGAACGCACAGCGTCTGATCGTTATGGACAGAGGCAGCGTGCTGATGCAGGGCACACCCGAGCAGGTGTTTGAGCGTGCGGAGGAGCTGCGCGCATCGGGACTGGATACTCCCCAGGTCACCGATCTGTTTACCTGCCTGCGCCGCCGCGGCATAGACGTGCCCCAGTCGGTGTATACCGTGCCTCAGGCTCTGGAGTACCTGCGTGCGCTCAAAGGAGGGAACAAATAATGCTCAAAGACATTACCCTCGGTCAGTATTTCCCGGGCAGGAGCATTATCCACCGTCTTGACCCCAGGATCAAGCTGATCACCATGATAGTGTATATCGTTGCGCTGTTTCTGGCAGGCGGGGTGGTATCCTATGCGCTGTCGGCAGGATTTGTGGCGGCGGCTATTGCTGTTTCGGGCATCAAACCCAAGCTGATACTCAAATCCCTCAAAGCTATCATATTTATCGTGCTGTTTACCGCCGTGCTCAATATGCTCTACACCCCCGGTGACGTGCTGGTGTCCTTCTGGATAATCCGCATCACCAAACAGGGTATATTCACCGGCTTCGGTATGGGTCTGCGTGTTATCCTGCTGGTCACTATCAGCGCACTTCTGACCTATACCACCTCTCCCATGGCACTCACCGACGGACTGGAAAATCTGCTGTCCCCCCTCAAAAAGATCCATATCCCCGTCCACGAGTTTGCCATGATGATGACCATCGCCCTGAGATTTATCCCCACGCTGATAGAGGAGACCGACAAGATCATGTCCGCGCAGAAGGCTCGCGGTGCCGACTTTGAGAGCGGCAACATCATCAAGCGCGCCAAAGCTCTCATACCCGTGCTTATCCCCCTGTTTGTGTCCTCCTTCCGCCGTGCCGATGAGCTTGCCACCGCTATGGAATGCCGTCTGTATCACGGCGGCAACGGCCGCACACGCCTCAACTCCCTGCGTTACGGCAAAATCGACGCCGTGGGCGGCGTGGTGATAGTGCTGGTATGCGCCGCAATAATCGTGGTATCCAAGGTGTTCGGCTTATGAAAAAAGCTCTTGTTTTGTCATATATGGGTTCTGCCTATCACGGCTGGCAGCGGCAGAAGAACGTCTCTACCATCCAGCAGACGGTGGAAGAAGCCATTGAGCGCCTGACGGGGCAGAGCGTGTACGTGTCCGGCTGCGGCAGGACCGATGCAGGCGTCCATGCACGGTATTACGTGGCGTCTGTGGCGGTGGATACCACCATCCCCGATCTGAGGCTGCCTGCGGCTCTCAACGCACATCTGCCCGAGGATATCGCAGTTTCCAAGTGCGTTACCGTCCCCGATGATTTTGACGCGCGGTTTTCCTGCATCAACAAAGAATACACCTACGTGATACACAACAGCCGCACACGCAATCCGTTCTTGCTGCGGCAGGCCTGCTTTTATCCTCAGCACCTTGACGAGCAGGCTATGAACGAAGCTGCAAAGCATCTTATCGGCAAACACGATTTTGCCGCCCTCAAGAGCGAGGGCACACCCGTAAAAAGCACGGTGCGCACCATTATGGAGTGTTCTGCCGAACGCGAGGGGGACATTGTCCGTGTCCGTGCCCGCGCCGACGGATTTCTGTACAATATGGTTCGCACCATCGCAGGCACACTCATGTATGTGGGCATAGGCAAGCTTACCCCCGACGATATGCCCCGTGTGCTGGCATCCTGCGACAGAGAGCAGGCGGGCCCCACAGCACCTGCCTGCGGATTGTATATGACCTCGGTATGCTACGGTATGGAGGAACTTGATGGAAAAAAATAAGGTTGTAAGAATAACACGGGATCACCGCCTTGCCGTTATTGCGGTAGTGCGGAGCGTTGCGCTGCTGTGCCTGCTGGCATTGGCTGTTTTTTCGCTGCTCAGATACCGTGACAGCTTTAATGAGGCATCGGCAAAGCAGCTGATTGCCTATATGAAATCTGCTTCTTACAGCGACGTTATATTTGAAAAATACGATACCGACAGCGGCCTCAATACCACATTTGCCCCTCTGGGCGTGGGTATGGCTGTGGTGCAGAGTGATATGTACAGCTACGTTGCCGGTGCAGGGCGGGTGGAGTTTTCTCATCAGCTCAAGTACCGCAACCCGGTTATCAAGGCTCAGGACGATTGGGCGCTGATCTATGACAGCGGCAGCATCGGCTACAGTGTGGTAACGGGATACGCCGTCACCAACACCGCTCAGGCAGCCGGAGCCATTATTACCGGCGCGGTCAGCGAGAGCGGTAACTACGCCATAGTCTGCAAATCTCCCGGCTACCGCTCGTCTGTGACCGTCTATTCCAAAAAACACAAGCAGCTCTGTTCATGGGACACACCGTCCGAATATATCATGATGGTGTCCCTGTCTCCCGACGGAGAGAGGTTTGCCACGGTCAGCATATCCTCCGACGGTGCGGATATGACCTACCGTCTTGTGGGCAGAAACAGCTCGACGGGCGAGCTGATCTTTGACAAAAAACTTGACATCAATGAGCTGTACTCTCTGAGACATACCTCGGACGGTAATCTGGCAATGCTGTCCTCCAGCGCGTTCACCGTGATGGACTACAGCGGCGCTGTGCGGGCACAGGAGCCTGCTTTCGAGAGCGAGGCGGTGTCCTTCTGCCACTATGAGCAGGATGACTGTCTGGTGATAACCCGCGGCGAAAAAATAAATACCCTGATTGCAATGGTATATGACAAAAATGGTGACATAATATATTCTGAGGAGATCGCGGGCATATTCCGTGACTGCGACTGCCGTAACGGCTCGGTGGCGGTTCTGCTCGATTCATCTCTGATACGGTATAACGAAAAGGGCACTGAACGCATCGACGGACTCAGCGCCCGCGGAGTAACCTCCATGGCTGACGGTACTCCCGTGTTGGTTTACAGTGACAGAATAGAAAGGGTGTATGACAATTAACTACGGCTTGATAGTGGATATCGTCTTTGGAGCGATAATTGCATTGAGCATTGTACTATGCGCAAAAAAAGGTCTTTTTGAGTGTATATCGGGTGTGGCGGGCACAATAGCCGGATTTATCGGCGCAAGAATGCTCAGCGACAGGCTGGCAGGTGTGTTTTCGGGATTTATCCGCCCGATGTTTCACAGAGCGTTTTCGGGAGCCAAGGTTCAGCAGGCGTTGAGCGATCTGGCGCAGAGGGTGTCATCTGACATCACCGATATGCAGAGCGGTCTGCAGCAGTCCCTGCAGGAATCGGGGCTGGGTGAGCAGACGGCCGAGCTGGTCAGCGGAGTTATGGACTATATCAATGCTTCGGCATCCCAGCTGGTTCAGATGGAGTCAAACGGCACGCTGGCGGCGAAGCTGGCAGACGGCGCAGCCGAGGCGGTAGGGCCGGTTATTGCATTTATTCTGCTGTTTGCGGCCATCAAACTCCTGGTCTCTCTCATATGCCGCCTGCTGTCGGCAAATATCCCGCTCATCCGCGAGATCAACGCTCTTGGCGGCGGTGTGATGGGACTCTTGTCCGGAGTGCTCACGGTGGCATTGGTCTGCTGGGGCATCGTGCTTTTTGCTCCCTCCGAATCGTTGGGATTTTTCTCTGTTAATACGTTGTATATGAGTTATATAGGTAGATTCTTTGCAATATTGTTTGGGTGACAGATATGACTATACCTAATATTTTATCAATATTCAGGATAATTTTAGTTCCGGTTTTTATTTTTGTTGTGCTTTCGGGTGAGCCGAATGCGTATATGTTCGGTATGGCGGTGTTCCTGCTTGCAGGCTTCACCGACGTGCTGGACGGGTATCTTGCCCGCAAGTACAACTGCACCTCGGTGCTGGGCAGGATACTTGACCCTCTTGCCGACAAGCTGATGGTTGCCTCAGCGCTTGTGTGCGCCGTTATCGAAGAGCTCATTCCCTTGTGGCTTGCTTTGGCTTATATAGCCAAAGAACTCATGCAGGGAGTGGGTGGCTTCCTCTTTTACAATAAGGTCAACGACATGATCCCCTCGAACATACTGGGCAAGGCGGCCACAACGGTGTTTTATACCACCATTTTCTGCGTGTTTATTATTCCCTCGCTGCCTGTCTTTATCAAAAATACCCTTGTGTACATCTGTGCGGCGCTGCTTATAGCGACCCTGACTGTTTATGTGAGACTGGGTATGAAAATAGCCAAAAAACTTCCCAAGGAGAGTAACGATGAAGTTTGAACTCTGCGCAAGATGCAAAAAAGGTCCTGCAATAGTTTTTATTACCAAGCTTGACAAGGACGGCAACAAGACCCGTGAGGGGCTGTGCGCGGCCTGCGCTGCCGAGCTGAATATACAGCCTTTTGCCGATATGATCAAGAGCATGGGCATCACCGCCGAGGACATCCGTCAGGCTATGGAAAACGGCGAGGGCGGCGAGATGCTCAGCCCCGAGATGCTCAACAATATGCTGGCGCCCATGACCCAGGAGGAGACTCCCGACGAGACCCCCGATGAGCCTGCAAGAGCGCCTGCGCTGTCCATATTCAATATTTTTAAGCGTGCGGAGAATCCTCAGGAGCAGGAAGAAGAAACCCCCGAGACCAAGGACAAAAAACGCCGCAAGCAGGCCGAAAAAAAGAAGACCCTCTCGGCATTCGCCACCGACCTGACCGCAAAAGCCCGTGAGGGCAAGGTGGACAGGGTAGTGGGCAGAGAGACCGAGATACAGAGGGTCATACAGATACTTAACCGCCGTCAGAAAAATAACCCCTGCCTCATCGGCGAGCCGGGCGTGGGCAAGACCGCCGTGGCAGAGGGACTGGCCAAGCGCATCTCCGACAAGCAGGTGCCTCAGCGACTGCTGGACAAAGAAGTCTGGCTGTTGGATATGTCGGCGCTGGTGGCAGGCACCCAGTTCAGAGGTCAGTTTGAGGCAAGAGTCAAGAAGCTCATCGACGAGGTCAATGCGCTGGGCAACGTCATACTGGTCATCGACGAGGTGCATACTCTGGTAGGCACCGGTGATGCCGAGGGCGGTATGAACGCCGCCAACATCCTCAAGCCCGCTCTCTCCCGCGGAGAGATTCAGGTGATAGGTGCGACCACCTTCAAGGAGTACCGCAAGTATATCGAAAAAGACTCCGCACTCGAGCGCAGGTTCCAGCCGGTGGTTATCTCAGAGCCTTCGGTGGACGAGACCACAGAGATCCTTCGCGGTGTCAAGATCTACTACGAGACCTACCACGGCGTCACAGTACCCGACAGTATCATAGCCAAAGCCGTCTATCTGGCTGACAGATATATCAACGACCGTTTTATGCCCGACAAAGCCATCGACCTGCTGGACGAGGCCTGCTCGGCCCTCAACCTGCGCTCGCCCTTTATTGCGCAGATACCTGTGCTTCAGGCCGAGCTGGATGAGCGGTTTGACCGTCAGATGGAGATGGAAAACGGCGAGCAGACCGAGGAGACCTATGCACGTATAGCCGAGAACAAGAGCCGTATGATGCAGCTTGAGGATCAGCTTACCCGTCTCAGGAGCCTGCCCGCGCCCGTGCTGACTATAGATGATCTGGCACAGGTCATCGAGATATGGACCAAGATTCCCGCAAGCCGCATCCGCGAGGATGAGCAGAGACGGCTCATCGAGCTGGGCAGCCGCCTCAAATCCAAGATCATCGGTCAGGATGAAGCCTGCGACAGTATCGCGTCGGCTATCCGCCGCCGCAGAGCGGGCCTCAGCGACAAACGCAAGCCTATCTCATTCATCTTTGCAGGCCCTACCGGCGTGGGCAAGACCGAGCTTGTCAAGCAGCTTGCACGCGAGCTTTTTGCATCCGAGGACGCCCTTATCAGACTTGATATGAGTGAATATATGGAGCAGCACAGTGTGTCCAAGCTGATCGGCGCCCCTCCCGGATACGTTGGCTATGAGGAGGCCGGTCAGCTCACCGAAAAACTCCGCCGCCGTCCCTACAGCGTGGTGCTCTTTGACGAGATCGAGAAGGCTCACCACGACGTGCTCAACGCTCTGCTGCAGATACTCGACGAGGGCAGAGTCACCGATGCTCAGGGCAGATACGTCAGCTTTGAGAACGCTGTTATCGTTATGACCTCTAATGCCGGCTCGGATGAGTCCTCCGGCTCGGTGGGATTCGGTACCGATTCGGGCAGCCGAAACAAGGACCGCACCATGAAGGCGCTGAAGAAGATCATGCGTCCCGAGTTTATTAACCGCGTAGATGAGATAATTGCATTCAACAGCCTCAGCGAGACCGATATGCTGGGCATATGCAAGCTGATGCTTGGTGAGCTGAGAGACCAGATGGAAAAGAACGGTCTGGAGCTTGTATGGAGCGAGGACGCACAGAACCTGCTGGCGGAAAAAGGCTTCTCCCACACCTACGGTGCCCGCAACCTGCGCCGCACTATCGAAAAAGAGGTTGAGGACAAAGCCGCCACCATCATTATCGAGAGATACCAAAACCCTGTCAAGAAGGTCACCGTCACCGCCGAAAACGGCGAGATCGTGATTACAGCCGAATAAAAAAGATAACACCCCGAAAGCGCGGCTTTCGGGGTGTTTTATGTAGGTTGGGGTTTATACGTTCTGGACTTCTCTGAGGACACGCAGGGCGTTGCCGTAGCAGATCTTTTCTACCTGCGAGGCTGTAAACTTGCGGCTGAGAGCATCAACCACCTGCTGCATACCCGATGCGTCCTTGAACTCCACGTCGTTGTCTATGCCGTCAAAGTCCGAACCGAATGCCAGAGCATCCACACCGGCTTTGTCGGTGATGTACTCGGCGTGCCACAGGATGTCCTCGATAGGAAGTATACGGGGTTCATCCTTGCCCTTGAGGCGCATGAACACGTCACAGAAGTTGAGGCCGGTCACACTGCCCGTCTCGCCGAGGATACGCAGCTGGTCGTCGGTGAGATTGCGGGTGCGGCTGCACAGGGCGCGGGCGTTGGAATGGGTGGCAAAGAAGGGCTTCTTTGAGTAGCGGGCAACGTCGTAGAATCCGCCGTCGCTGAGGTGAGATACGTCGATGGCGATACCCAGCTTGTTGAGCTTTTCGACAGCCTCGATGCCGAGAGGCTTGAGACCTTTGTTCATAACCTCGGGGTCGAGGGAGTTGGGGTAGCCGAGGGTGTTCTCATAGTTCCACGTAAAGCCGAATATCCGCACGCCGTCGGCATGGAATCTGTCCAGACGGCGCAGGTCGTTGCCTACGATCGCACCCTCTTCCATAGTCAGAACGGCGCTCAGCAGGCCTTTTTTGTCGTTGTCCAGTATTTCATCCACGGTGCGCGCCTGACGGATCATATCGGCGTTCTGAGCCATTTCGTGCTTGAAATGACCCAGTATAACCTCGTACCTGTCCATCATAGGGTCGCCGCTTTCGCTGGGTTCGTTTTCAAATCGTTTTGCAATATACATGGCAAAGCATTGGGCCAGTGAGCCGCCCTGCTTGAGCTTGTTGAGGCTGACCTGCAGATCATTATCCCGCAGTGCTTCGCCGAGGCGGTGTGCTTTGACTATTGTATCGCAATGCAGATCAAGAGTCTTGACCATTGGAGTATTCTCCTTATGCCTGATTATTTGAGGTACTGCTTGAGTTCCTCAGCCTTGTCAATACGCTCCCAGGGCAGGTCGAGATCGGGACGGCCAAAATGACCGTATGCTGCGGTCTGGCGATAGATGGGTGCGCGCAGGCCGAGGTTCTCGATCATAGCTGCGGGACGCAGGTCAAAATGACGGTTTACGATTGCGGACAGCTCCTCTGCGCTCAGCTTGGAGGTGCCGAATGCATCAACGGATACGGATACGGGACGTGCAACGCCGATTGCGTATGCCAGCTGGATCTCACAGCTGCGGCACAGACCTGCGGCAACAAGATTCTTTGCGGCGTATCTTGCCATGTATGCTGCGCTGCGGTCGACCTTGGTGGGGTCTTTGCCGGAGAATGCACCGCCGCCGTGACGTGCAAAGCCGCCGTAGGTGTCAACGATGATCTTTCTGCCTGTGAGGCCGCTGTCGCCCTGAGGGCCGCCGACCACGAATCTGCCGGTGGGGTTGATGTGGAATACGGTGTTGGGGGTGATCAGCTTCTTGGGCAGGGAGGGGAGGATGACCTCCTCAATAACTGCATCGTGCAGATCCTTCATGCTCACGTCGGGAGTGTGCTGGGTGGAGACAACGACGGTGTCGATGCTCTCGGGTCTGCCGTCCTCGCCGTACATAACGCTGACCTGGCTCTTGCCGTCGGGCAGGATGAAGGGGAGGGTCTTGTTCTTTCTCACCTCGGCCAGTCTGCGGGTGATGTTGTGTGCGTAGGTGATGGGAGCGGGCATAAGCTCCTTGGTCTCGTCGTTGGCAAAGCCGAACATCATACCCTGATCGCCTGCGCCGATGAGGTCGAATGCGTCACTGCCGCCCTTGCGGTTCTCCAGAGCGTTGTTGACGCCCATAGCGATGTCGGGGCTCTGTCCGTCGATGGAGGAGAGAACTGCGCAGGTTTTGTAGTCGAAGCCGGAGTGTGCGCCGTCATAGCCGATGTCGCGGATGACGTTTCTGACGGTGGCGGGGATGTCAACGTAGCAGTCGGTGGTGATCTCACCGAATACCATGACCATACCTGTGGTTGCGCATGTCTCACAAGCTACGTGAGCGTTCTTGTCGTTGGCAAGTATAGCGTCAAGGATACCGTCGGATACCTGATCGCAAACTTTGTCGGGATGTCCTTCTGTAACGCTTTCAGAAGTAAAGAGTTTTCTCTGTGCCATAATTTATGCACCTTTCTGTAGTTGTAGTACAATAGAAAAGACTCCCTTGTAAGGAGTCTGATTGTCATTGTTACTCCTTATCGTTGTTAGCGGAGCCACCTTGAAAAAACAGGTTGGCGTGAGGTCATTGAGCTAACCCTCTACCTCATCTCTGGATAACGAAGCCTGTTCAATTGTCTATACACATTATACCAAAGGTGAATAAAAAAATCAATAGGGAAAATAAAAATATTTTATACAAAAAGTGTAGACAAATAAAACTATATGTGGTATAGTAGTATCATAAATAAACTATATATGGAGGAATGACCTATGGTAGACGTAAAAGTTATCGGTGGACAGCTGGAGCAGGCCGAAATTGACGCATACATTGCACACGTAAATGACGGTCACCCCGGCAAGATGCTCAAGTATCTCAATATTAAGCTTGACGGTGAGTTTGTCGATCTTGAGTATGAGTTTTTGCCTCAGAAGTTTCAGCGCATACGCCGCATCACCGGATATCTGGTGGGCGATATGAGCCGCTGGAACAATGCAAAAGTGGCAGAAGAAAAAGACCGCGTCAAGCATACAGTTTAATCAAAATAACAAAAACGGCAGGTTTACACCTGCCGTTTTTGTGTTGCTGTATAATATGTCTTATTTTACCTTTGCTGCGATAGACTCGGTGACGAATGCGTTACCGCCAACGGTGACGTTGTCGCCGATGACAGTCTCGCCGCCCAGAATGGTAGCACCTGCGTAGATGGTAACGCCGTTGCCGATGGTGGGATGACGCTTTTTGCCACGGAGGCTCTGTCCGCCGCGGGTGGAGAGAGCACCGATGGTGACGCCCTGATAGATCTTGACATTGTCGCCTATAACGGTAGTCTCACCGATAACGATGCCGGTTGCGTGGTCGATAAAGAAGTTTTTGCCTATGGTGGCGCCTGCGTGGATGTCAACACCGGTAACGCTGTGTGCGTGCTCGGTCATGATGCGGGGGATATAGGGAACCTTCAGCTTGTACAGCTCGTGTGCCACGCGGTAGACGAATATTGCGTACAGACCGGGGTAGCAGTAGATGATCTCCTCGCAGTTTTCAGATGCGGGGTCACCCAGATAGCCTGCCTCGGCATCTCTCAGCAGTGCGCTCTGCACCTCGGGCAGACGCTCAACAAAAGCCGCACAGATGCTGTCTGCATCAAGCTCGCATCCGCTGAGGGCGGAGGAGGCCACTATCTGAGTGTGCAGGATAGCGGTCATGGAGGAGAGCAGATGGCCGATGGAATACTCGTTCTTGATCCTGCCGAAATAGCCGGGGAACATCAGCGACTGCAGCAGATCGATTACCATTATTATAGCTTCTTTGTCGGGCATAATGCGCTCGCCCGAAATCAGAGGCTCGTTTTTGCGTGCAAGCTCGAGAGCCTGCGCGGTTTTCCTGATTACGTCTTGCATGGTGTCAGCTCCTTGTGATAAAAATCACGCCCCGTGTTTTCCGCGGGGCGGTTTTGTTATGTATTTCTTTATCTTCTCAGGTTGAAGAATGCCTGCAGGCCCAGATACTTTGCATCGTCGCCCAGTTCTTCTTCGATGCGAAGCAGCTGATTGTACTTGGCAACACGGTCGGTACGGCTGGGAGCACCGGTCTTGATCTGACCTGCGTTGACCGCAACGGCAATATCGGCGATGGTGGTGTCCTCGGTCTCGCCCGAACGGTGGGAGATGACGGTGGTGTAGCCTGCGCGGTTTGCCAGCTGGATAGCTGCAACGGTCTCGGTGAGAGTACCGATCTGGTTGACCTTGATGAGGATGGAGTTGGCAACCTTCTTCTCAATACCGGTGGCCAGACGGTCAACGTTGGTAACAAACAGATCGTCGCCAACCAGCTGTACACGGTTGCCGATGGCGCGGGTAAGCATTCCCCAGCCTTCCCAGTCGTTTTCGCCCATACCGTCTTCCAGAGAGATGATGGGATATCTCTCGGCAAAACGCTTCCACATATTGACCATCTGCTGACGGGTCATGGTCTTCTTTGCCTTGGGCAGATCGTAGCAGCCGGTCTCCTCGTTGTACCATTCGCTGGCTGCGGCGTCTATAGCTATCATAAAGTCCTCGCCGGGCACGTAGCCTGCTCTCTCGATAGCGACAACCAGAGCCTTGAGTGCGTCCTCGTCCTTGTTCAGGTTGGGAGCGTAGCCGCCCTCGTCACCAACACCGGTAGCGGGGGTGCCGTTCTCTTTGAGTACCATACGGAGGGAGTGGAAGATCTCTGTGCAGCGGCGCAGTGCCTCGCTCCAGCTGGGTGCGGAAACGGGCATGATCATAAACTCCTGAATATCAACGTTGTTTGCAGCGTGTGCGCCGCCGTTGAGGATGTTCATCATGGGAACGGGCAGGGTCTTGGCGTTGATACCGCCGATGTAGTTGTACAGGCTTACACCCAAAGCCTTGGCAGCTGCTCTTGCAACAGCCAGAGAGGTGCCGAGGATGGCGTTGGCGCCCAGACGGCTCTTGTTGGGGGTGCCGTCCAGCTTGACCAGCAGCGCGTCGATATCACCCTGATTAAGTGCATTCATACCGATGAGCGCGTTGGCGATCTCGGTGTTGATACCCTCGACGGCTTTGAGAACACCTCTGCCGCGATAACGGCTCTTGTCGCCGTCACGCAGCTCGCGTGCTTCATAAAGACCGGTAGATGCGCCGGCAGGTACGGCAGCTCTGCCGCGGAATGACTGATGACCGTCGTCTACAAAAACTTCAACTTCGATGGTGGGGTTTGCTCGGCTGTCCAGGATCTCGCGGCCGCGTACGTCAATGATTTTCAGGTGCTTTTTCATATATGCCTGCATCTCCTTTATGTTTGTCGTCGTGGGTGTTGTTTATAATGAGTGAAACTCCGGTCATTTCAGGGGGTTTGCTGAGGCCCAAAAGCTCCAGCAGGGTAGGTGCTATGTCACAGAGGGCGCCGCCGTCGCGGAGCCTGAAACGATGATCTGTAACGATAAAGGGTACCTTTGAACAGGTGTGCGCGGTAAAAGGCTCGCCAAGCTCGTCCACCATCTTTTCGGCATTGCCGTGATCGGCGGTGATGACTGCCGTGCCGCCCACCTTCTTGGTCAGCTTGACAAGGTCACCCACGTGGCTGTCAACTACCTCGGCGGCGATTCGGGCCGCAGTGTAGTTGCCGGTGTGACCGACCATGTCGCAGTTTGCAAAGTTGAGAATTATAATATCGAATGCACCGGATACGATAGCTTCCTCAGCCGTCCATTTGATATAATGGGCGCTCATTGCGGGAGCAACGTCATAGGTAGCGACCTTGGGTGAGGGGATGAGCTTGCGCTCCTCACCCTCAAAGGGCTCCTCTCTGCCGCCGTTGAGGAAAAACGTCACGTGTGCATATTTTTCGGTCTCGGCAAGCCTCAGCTGGGTCAGACCCTGTTCGGACAGATATTCGCCAAGCACACGGCTGAGATCCTGCGGGGGATATGCCAGATGTACGTTGGGCATAGCTGCGTCATACTGGGTCATGCATACGTAATGAGGCTTGACTGCTTTGTCGCGCTTGAATCCGTCAAAGCTGTCATCTACCAGCGCGCTTGTGATCTCGCGTGCGCGGTCGGGACGGAAGTTGAAGAATATCACGCTGTCGTCGCTGCCGATATAGTCCTGAGTCACCGTAAAAGGTCGGACGAACTCGTCTGTCTCGGATGTGAGACAGCTTGCTCTGACCTCCTCTGCGGGATCGGGACATATGCGCAGCTCGGGAGGTTCGTCGGCGGGGAGGCGTGCCTTCTGCCCGGTCAGTACGTTGTATGCAACAACCAGTCTGTCCCAGCGTTTGTCGCGGTCCATGGCATAGTAGCGGCCGCTGACCGATGCGATGGCAATATCGCCGCCGAGAGAGTCGATCTTGTTCTGCAGCGCCTCGATATATCCGGGAGCGCTGCCCGGCTGAACGTCTCTGCCGTCGAGGAAGCAATGCACGCGGGTGCGTGCTCCGAGCTTTGCACACATCTCCAGCAGTGCGTAGAGATGTGTGATGTGGCTGTGCACGCCGCCGTCAGACAAGAGTCCCATCAGATGCACCGTTTTGCCTCGGGTGACGGCATCGCGGAGCACGGGATTTTCAAAAAACGAGCCGTCGCGGATGGCTTTGTTGATGCGCGTCAGATCCTGATACACAACACGGCCTGCGCCGATGTTGGAATGACCGACCTCGCTGTTGCCCATCTGTCCGTCGGGCAGACCAACAGCCTCACCTGAGGCATCCAGCAGCACGGTGGGGTAGTTCTTCTGCAGGTAGCGCATATTGTCGATGCGTCCGCCCTCGATAGCGTTGCCGTTCGATGCGGGGAGTACGCCCCAGCCGTCCAGTATCATAAACACCAGAGGCTTTTTGCGTCGTTCGGGTCTGTCCGAATATCGGTCGGTGGGATCCAGCTTAACAAGATTGTCGGGCATTATCAAATCCTCCGAGATCAGATTTTGAGTATCCTCCCACAGCCCTTTGCCTGCCGTGAGAGCGGCTTCCTCATAGTCGTACGGCTTGCAGTTGCCGCCAAAATCGTAGCGGTTTTTGGCAAGCCCCATATCTCTCAATAATTTTTCGTATATGCGCCTTGTATCTTCTCGGCTGCTCATTATTTGGTAGCTTCCACGATGGCCGCAAAGGCTTCGGGCTTGAGCGATGCGCCGCCAATGAGACCGCCGTCAATGTGGGGCATAGCCAGCATCTCGGCGGCGTTCTGCTCTGTCATGCTGCCGCCGTAAAGAATGGATGTGGCGCGGGAAGGACGTGCGCCGTATATTTCGCGCAGGCAGCTGCGGATAGCCTTGCAGACCTCGTTGGCCTCCTCGGGCGTGGGAGTTCTGCCTGTGCCGATTGCCCAGATGGGCTCGTATGCAAAGATGACCTTGCGGAAGTCATCGTCGCTGAGTCCGTAGAGTGCGCTCTTGACCTGAATACGGATGTATTCTTCGGTGATGCCCATGTCGCGCTGCTCCTCGGTCTCGCCCACACAGATGATGGGACGGAGGCCTGCCTTGATGGCGGCGGAGACCTTCTTGCGGATGATCTCGTCGGTTTCACCGAACAGATTGCGGCGCTCGGAATGGCCGATGATAACGTACTTTGCGCCTGCGTCTGCCAGCATCTCGGCGGATACTTCGCCGGTATAGGCACCCTTTTCCTCAAAGTGCAGGTTCTGTCCGCCTACGGAGATCCTGTTCTGGCGGAGTGCGCGTTTTACAATAGTGAGGTCAATTGCGGGAACACAAAGTACCACTGCGGTCTCCTTTGCGTTCGAGCAGGCCATTATCGCATTTGTCAGTTTTTTGGCTTCGGAAGGTGTGATGTTCATCTTCCAGTTTGCGGCAATAATGGCCTTGCGGTAGCGTCTGTCCATATTATTTATTTATCCTCCAAGCAAGCTACACCGGGGAGGGTCTTTCCTTCCAGAAATTCGAGGGAGGCACCGCCGCCGGTGGATATGTGGTCAATTTTGTCTGCGAGGCCAATTACCTCGATAGCGGATGCGCTGTCGCCGCCGCCGATGATGGTGAATGCCTCGGTATCTGCCATAGCCTGAGCTATAGCGCGGGTACCGCAGCTGAAGTTGCTCATTTCGAATACGCCGGCAGGGCCGTTCCATACGACTGTGCCGCTGTTTTTGATGATCTCGGCATAAGCCTTTGCAGTCTCTGCGCCGATGTCCATGCCTTCCCATCCCTCGGGGATACAGCCGGCCTTGACGGTCTTGAAGTTTGCATCATTGCTGAAGCCGTCGGCAACCACGCTGTCTGCAGG
This sequence comes from Oscillospiraceae bacterium, assembly GCA_045658985.1. GTDB lineage: Bacteria > Bacillota > Clostridia > Oscillospirales > Butyricicoccaceae > RGIG3513. The sequence goes on along the minus strand of JAZOWC010000040.1, from coordinate 6,751 downwards.
CAGATGGATCTTGCCCTCTGCCTTGGCCATAAGCTCACGCAGGGTGTCCAGCTTGCTGTCGTCACAGATAGATGCGCCGATCTGTCCGCCCATAGCCTTCTGGAAGGTATATGCCATACCGCCCACGATCAGTACGTTGTCGCACTTGGGCAGCAGATTCTCTATGAGAGCCAGCTTGTCGGCGATCTTGGAGCCGCCCAGCACAGCGGTAAAAGGACGTTTGGGGGCGCTCAGGGCATCGCCCAGAACCTGAACCTCGCGCTCCATCAAAAATCCGCAGTATGCAGGCAGATACCGGCTGACACCCTCGGTGGATGCGTGTGCGCGGTGTGCGGCACCGAATGCATCGTTGACATACAGGTCTGCACCCTCTGCCAGCGCGGCGGCAAATTCGGGATCGTTCTTTTCTTCTCTTGCGTCATAGCGGACGTTCTCGATGAGCACGGCCTGACCGGGCTTGCAGCCTGCGCGCACGGCTTTGGCGCTCTCACCGATAACGTCGGAGGCCAGCTTGACCTCCTGACCGAGGAGCCGTGTGAGGCACTCGGCAACGGGAGCCAGAGAATACTTGGGATTAACTTCGCCCTTGGGTCTGCCCATATGGGAGCACAGAGTAACGGCTGCACCGTTGTCCAGCAGATAGCGGATGGTGGGCAGAGCCGATGCTATGCGGCGTTCATCCTGTATGACACCGTCCTTCATGGGAACGTTGAAGTCACATCTAACGAGAACTCTCTTTCCTGAGAGGGAAATGTCGCGGGGAGTCTTTTTTGAATTGCTCATATAAAATCCTCCTAATTTGAGTTCATAACATACCAAGATTATTATACATCCATATATTTGAAATTTCAAGCAATAAAAAGGATTTATGTAATCTTTGTACAATTCGCACAAAAGCTTTTCGGAATAAAAATTTTTGTGTTTTTTCGGTGAACAACCGTTGCTATAAGTATGCTGTAAATATGCTTTTTGTGCATCGATAACGAACGAATAGAGCCACATGATGCTCATACGCGGACAAACAGAGCCAAAAAAACCGTTGATTTTGCGCAGTAAAGTGCTATAATGAAACCAGAGGTGATTATTATTATGAAAATGAACGCATTGGTCAAGCTCAAACCCGAAAAAGGTCTGGTGCTTATGCAGGTGGATAAGCCCACCCCCGGCCCCGGTGAAGTTCTTATCAAAGTACATAAAAGTGCCATTTGCGGCACTGACGTTCACATCTACGACTGGAATGAGTGGTCTGCATCCCACGTCAAGCCTCCCATGGTCATCGGCCACGAGTACGTAGGCGAGATTGCCGAGCTGGGCGAGGGCGTTACCGATTATGAGATCGGTGAGCTGGTCAGCGGCGAGGGTCACATCACCTGCGGCAAATGCCGCAACTGCCGCAGCGGCAATATCCAGTGGTGCAAGTTCACCAACTCGGTGGGCGTAGACAGAAACGGCGCTTTTGCCGAGTACGTCTGCATCCCCGCTACCAATATCATCCGCATCCCCAAGAATCTGCCCGAGGACGTTGTTGCTATGTTTGACGCAGTAGGCAACGCCACCCATACCGCGCTGATGTTCAATCTGGTAGGTGAGGACGTCATCATTACCGGCGCAGGCCCCATCGGTATCATTGCCGCAGGCATCTGCAAGTATGCAGGCGCAAGAAACGTAATCATCACCGACGTCAACGACTTCCGTCTCGGCCTTGCCAAGCAGATGGGCGCAACCGCTACCGTCAACGTAGCCAAGGAGAGCCTTGAGGAGGCTATGAAAGCCGGCGGCATCATCGAGGGATTCGACGTTGGTCTCGAAATGTCGGGCAACGGCAGTGCATTCAATCAGATGACCGGCGCAATGCGCAACGGCGGCAAGATCAGCCTGCTCGGTCTGGGCGACGGCCCCATCAATGTCAATATGAACAACATCATCGGCAAAGGTCTGACCCTGCAGGGCATCTACGGCCGCAAGATGGACAACTGGCACCAGATGTCTTATATGGTACAGGGCGGCTTGGATCTCAGCCCCGTTATCACACACAGATTCCATTACACCGAGTTTGAAAAAGGCTTTGAGGCTATGCACAGCGGCAAGAGCGGCAAAGTCATACTTAGTTGGGAGGACTAATCAATGAACAAAGGTCTTGAGATATTCCAGCAGCGCATCGACGCTACCCGTGAGGCAGGCACCTTCAAGAAGGAGCGCATCATCACCACACCTCAGCGCAGCTGCATCGACACCACCGAGGCAAACAGCGTTATCAATATGTGCGCCAACAACTACCTCGGCCTGAGCAACGACAAGCGCCTTATCGAGGCCGCCAAAGCCAGCTACGATAAATGGGGCTTCGGTCTGTCCTCTGTCCGCTTCATCTGCGGCACTCAGGAGATCCACAAGCAGCTCGAGCGCGAGCTGGCCGACTTCCTCGGCACCGACGACTGCATCCTGTACTCCTCCTGCTTCGACGCAAACGGCGGTCTGTTTGAGACCCTGCTCACCGAGCAGGATGCAGTCATCTCCGACGAGCTTAATCACGCATCCATCATCGACGGCGTCCGTCTGTGCAAGGCAAAGCGCTTCCGCTACAAGAACAACAATATGGAAGAACTCCGCCGCTGCCTTGAGGAGGCCAAAGATTGCCGCATCAAGCTGATCGCCACCGACGGCGTATTCTCCATGGACGGCTTTATTGCCGACCTCAAGTCCATCTGTGATCTGGCCGATGAGTACGGCGCACTGGTTATGGTTGACGACAGCCACGCAGTAGGCTTTATGGGCGCACACGGCAAGGGTACTCCCGAGTATTGCGACGTTATGGGCAGAGTCGATATCATCACCGGTACTCTGGGCAAAGCCATGGGCGGCGCTTCCGGCGGCTACACCGCAGCCAGAAAAGAAATCGTCGGCCTGCTCCGTCAGTTCAGCCGTCCCTACCTGTTCTCCAACACCCTCGCTCCCGCAATCTGCGCCGCATCGCTGGAGACCCTCCGCGTGCTGAGAGAGTCGGGCGAAGTCATCGCAAAACTCCATGAGAACACCAAGTACTTCCGCACCGAGCTGGGCAAGCTTGGCTTTACCGTACCCGAGAGCGATCATCCCATCGTTCCCGTAATGCTCTTTGATGCCAAAGTCGCTCAGGAGTTCGCCGCACGCTGCCTGCAGAAGGGCGTGTATGTGGTAGGCTTCTGCTATCCCGTCGTACCTCAGGGCAAAGCCCGCGTACGTACTCAGGTCTCCGCAGGCCACAGCCGCGAGGATCTGGACAGAGTGCTCAAAGTCTTTGCCGAAGTCAAAGCCGAAATGGGCATCTGAGAAGTATAAAATCAAAATCACCCAAAAAAGACAGAGCAACACGCTCTGTCTTTTTTTATGTGCAAAACCCGCCTCTCTCGCAAAAAAGGCTCCCCTTATATACTAAGGGGAGCTGGCACCGCAGGTGACTGAGGGTATATCCTAATAATTTAACCTTTTTATCCCCTCCGTCTTCGCCTACGGCGAATCCACCGGTCGCAATCATAGATTGCTCCCCGCTTTGGCTAAAAAACCTGTTGCGGTGCCCGAAGCAGCCGTCGGGCGTTCCGTTATTCCTCGGCTGCCTTCGACCGCAGCCACTCGCTCAGGTCGCTTCATCCGCCACCGGCGGCGCTCCCATCGCTCCCCACCGGCATGTTTTCTTAACGCGTCGCGCCCACTTGCAACAAGGGGAGGCTTACAGCGGGTGAGAGGGTTGTAGGCACAACCTCATGCTTACTCCACCAAATACGGTCTGCCTATTCCGCACAATGCATTCACCGCGGTTTGCTCGTTCCATTCAGCGGACTCGGTTGCCATTTGATACGCCATATCAACTATCGCATTCAGCAGGATATGCATCACCGTCTCTGTCGGTGCATCGGGGGTGAAATACCCTTTCACCCGCTTGACGATACGATTAAACGCCTTTTCGTGATGGGCTTTTGTCAACCCATACAGTCTGTGCGAATGGCAATAGCAGGCATAATACCGGCACCACAGCGGGTGCTCTCGCCAAAACCGCAATACCGCAGATACAAATCCCACGAAATCCCCGTCCACAGCACTACACGCCGCGTCCGAAAATCCGTCCTCAACCATCTCGAATGCCCGATCAAAAATCTGCTCCTTGCACCCAAAAAGGCGGTATATGTACACCTCATTCATTTTTATTTCGCCCGCGTCCTCGCCGCTGTAGGTGATGGCGTTTGTTGTGGCGCTCTCAAACCCACCCTCGGCAACGATGCGGATGGCGTTGTCCATCATTATCTGACGAACCAGCCGCTCGTTTTTCATACAAAACGTCCTTTCCGGCCTGACGCCGATTGCAGAAAACGGTGCGAAAATTCGCACCGTTTTCTATTATGTTGTATAAAGGGGTTTGGAATTAGCTGCCCTGTGCGGGTGCTGTACCAAGGGTCTTATCCGTACCGTTTGTATGATCTACAACTACGAGAGATACTACATCGTTTCCGGTAAGAGCATTATCTTCCACTTTAGCTTCTCCGTTTGTAATGTTAACTGTGACTCCCTCATGAGCAACAGTAATTTTAGCTGCGGGAGTGCTTGCATCATCATCAACAAGCGCATCAGACAGATAAACAGTATATGCTGCTTTTACTTCCTGCAGAGCGGCAGAAGCCTTTGCCTTGTCAACAATACCGGAGAAGGTGGGGATCATAACTGCGGCGAGGATTGCGATAACTGCGATAACGATAACAAGCTCTACGATGGTAAAGCCTTTTTTATTGAACTTTTTCATTATAGTTTTCCTCCAGAAAAAATTGGGTTGTTTTGCGGGAGGCAGAGGGCTGCCTCCACTGCGAGAATGCTAAAATGTTGTGTGTATTACAATTTTCTACAGCTTTGATTATTCTGCGTAATATACGTCGCCGTCTATAGTTGCACCAAAGTTGTAGTACTCAGCCTCGTTGTAATAAGTGTTTACAGTGCCTTTGATATTACCTGCATAGAGGTAAACAGCTCCGCCTAAAGCATGCTCACCACCGATGCACTGTGCCCATGACAAGGGATCGCCTTCGGTAGTCAGAGTGCCGCCAAACATATTAAATGTACCGCCGTAAATAAATACGAGCTGGCTGCCCCATTCTTCTATATCAGCAGTACTTCTGGTATCAGAGATGCCGATTTTGCCGCCGTACATATTTACAGTTGCGCCTGCGTCAATCTGGAATGCAGTAAGACCAACATAGATGCCGCCGGTTTTTGCTTCAGAGGAATCGATAATATTGAGAGTTGCTCCATCACGAACAGTGAAGAGTGCAAGGCTTGCTCCGGTATAAGATTTCTGTATAATAGAATATCCGTTAAGATCTATTGTTACGTCACCGATAATATTTATGTTGAGTGTGCTGGCGTTTGCCTTAACGTCTATAACAACGTCCTGAGTAAGCTTGACATCTTCGGAGAGAACGATACCCTGCTTTTCGGCGCCATTAATGGTGCATTTTACTGTAGCTCTGCCGCTTGCATCGTCAAAGGTGTTAACCCACTCCATAGCATCCTCAAAAGTCTTTACACTCTCGGGAACTGTCTGTCCCTTTACTGCGAGAGTTGCACCAACATCCTGAGAGGTAACAACATTAGTGGGAGGAGTTACGCCTGCAGAAGCGTTGGTAACGAGGGGCTGTACATTTTCGTCATACTTGTCTGCGGGGAAGTTTGCAATATCTTCGGGGAATACAAGATTGAATGCACCATTTGCAACGTCAACGCATACTACCTGGTTGGTAGTCTTGTACCAGTAGAATGCATAGTTCTGATACAGAGGCTTCAAGCCGGTGTCGGTATTAAAACCGTCATCGTTCAGAATCTTAACAACATCAATAATGTTAGCGGCATTCTTACCTGCAAGAGCTTCGTTCATTTCTTTAACAGCCAGTTCGTCAGCCTTCAGCTTGGCATTGCCCATAGCGGCATCAATGATATCCTGAATATCGCCGATGCTGGGATCGTTGCCGTAGCCGAAGCCTGCCAGAGCACCGTTAACGATGTCTTTGATCTGCTGCTCGGTAAGAGTGGATTCCTGCTCGGGCAGAGCATCGGTAAGAGCCTTAGCGATAGCTGCTTCCATTTCTTCCTTGGTGATGCCGGTCTGCTTGTTGAGGCCTGCAACAGCAGCGTCAACAATAGCCTTGACCTCAGCTGCGGTAAGATCGGAACCGGTGTCAGCATTTTCGCCGGGGAAAGCTTCCTTGACAGCAGCCTTGACAATACCCTCAACCTGAGCGGTTGTCAGCTGACCCTCGAGAGCCTTCTCAACGATAGCCTTGACCTGAGCTTCGGTCAGAGCGGTGTCGTCGGTCTTGAGAGAGTTTTCAAACTTTGCAAGTGCAGCTGCGATAGCGTCAGTTACGCCATCTTTGTTGACGGTATCGAGCTTTGCCAGTTCCTCAGCAAGCTTTGCCTCAAGGTCTTCCCAAGAGAGGAAGTTCTGATTCTCGACCTTCTCGGCCAGATCAGCGATCTGCTGATTGGTGCGCTCCTGCAGATATGCGGAGACTTAGGCTTTCTTGTTGAGGCTGGAGAACGAGGGAATCAGTACTGCGGCGAGAATAGCGATGACCGCAATAACGATAACCAGCTCTACAATGGTAAAGCCTTTTTTGCTTTTGTGCATAAACATTTTTATGCCTCCTAAATAAGTTTTTATTTGAATACCCCGTGGGGTTATTCACAAAATCGCTGTCAAAATGTGTACTTTTTGACAGTTCTCGCTTTTTGA
>JAZOWC010000039.1:0-59953 GCA_045658985.1 Oscillospiraceae bacterium | reverse complement strand
CTGCGCTCAAACTCGATATGATATAAATCCGCGCTCACGCAGTGAGCATATCGAGTTGCTGATGGTACATAGTTGCCATCAGCAATATATCGAACGCGTTAGCGTATATCGAAAATCCGCATTTGCGGATTTATATCGATGCGTACCTGCGCTGCGGCAGGTACGCAGAGGGGTGTTTTTTGTTTTTCGTCGGGGCAAGGCGGGCAATATTGAAAGCAGGGCTGCTTTGTGGTATATTGATTCTGTAAACAGCACACAAGGAGAACACTATGGACAAGATTTGGGATAAAATGCATGAGGCCGCAAAGGCTGTTTTGAATGAGCGCAGGCTTTCCGATTACGTCACCTGCGGAGAGGTTGCCGCCGCCATCTGCACAAAATCGGGCAATATTTACACGGGCGTGTGCATCGACACCTGCTCCACGCTGGGTATTTGCGCCGAGAGGAACGCGATTTTTAATATGATCACCAACGGTGAGCATGAGATCGACAAGGTGCTCTGCATCATGCCCGACGGATCAAACGGCGCACCCTGCGGTGCTTGCCGCGAACTGATGGTGCAGCTTATGGCGGGTAAGTATCACGATATCGAGATCATGCTCGACTACTCAACAGGCCGCACGGTCAGACTGGGCGACATCACCCCCGAATGGTGGATCAAATAAGTCCGGCCTGTTATCTGTGACTAATAATTCGAGGAGGGTCGGCATGACACACTGTATGAATCTTCACCACGAGCCGTTTGAGTTGATTGCTCAGGGACTCAAGACTATTGAACTGCGGCTGCTGGACGAAAAACGCAAGAAAATATCTGTGGGCGACAAACTGGTGTTTACCGATACCCAAGTTCAGTCCGCGACCATAGAGTGCAGGGTGATTGCCCTGCACCTGTTTGACAGCTTTGACGAGCTGTATGCCGCTCTGCCGCTTGACAAATGCGGATATCTGCCTCACGAGTTGGAGACGGCCTCGCCCAAGGACATGGAGGCCTATTACGCCCCGGAAAAACAGCTGCAATACGGCGTTGTGGGGATTGAACTGAAGCTGATTGGGTAGTTGATATAAAGCAAAAGCACCTGCAAAAAGCAGGTGCTTTTATTTTTCTATGAGATGGGATTGGCTTTAAATCCAATCGACAATCGGAATATACAACTATTGCCTAAAGTCAGGGGCTTGCGGGGCGTCCGGGAGGCCGCCCCCTACAGGGGTGACGCAGATTAAGCGGCGTTGTAGGGGCGATCATCGATCGCCCGCGGGAGGCAGAGGGCTGCCTCCCCTACGACTATCCCTCAGTCTTCGTCTTCGACGAATCCAGCGGTCGTAATCATAGATTTCTCCCCGCTTTGGCTAAAAAACCTGTTGCGGTACCCGAAGCAGCTGTCGGGCGTTCCGCTATTCCTCGGCTGCCTTCGACCGCAGCCACTCGCTCAGGTCGCTTTATCCGCCACCGGCGGCGCTCCCATCGCTCCCCACCGGCATGTTTTCTTAACGCGTCGCGCCCATTTACACAAGGGAGCCTTTTGCGGGGGACGGTGGGTTCCACCTCATCCGTCAGCCTTAGGCTGACACCTTCCCCATCAAGAGGAAGGCTCTGCGGGGGATACCCTCTCAGTCTCGCTGCGCTTGGCAGTTCTCCCAAATAGAGAGCAAAGAACGAGAGACGAGGGATTGCGGGAGGGCACAGAGACCCTCCCCTACAATGAAGCCGCAGATTAGGATTTCCAAAACTATCAATCTGCCACCTCATCCACCGCTTGCGGGGGCGCGGGATGCCTCAGGAATGCAAAAAGGGATTGTTGCGGAGGCATCCTTCCGCAACAATCCCTCAAAATTATCTGTTAACTCAGATAAGCTCGATGATTGCCATCTCAGCTGCGTCGCCGCGACGGGGGCCGATCTTGGTGATACGGACATAACCGCCGTTGCGATCTGCATACTTGGGAGCAATTTCATCAAAAGTCTTCTTGACGACGTCTTCCTTGGTGATGAAGGTCATGGCCTTACGCTTTGCGTTGAGGTCACCCTTCTTGCCGAGGGTTATCATCTTTTCAGCCAAAGGACGAACTTCCTTGGCTCTTGTAACGGTAGTTTCGATCTTACCGTTTTCCAGCAGATAGGTGACCATTGCACGCAGCATGGCGCGGCGATGATCGGTAGGTCTGCCGAGCTTACGGGTTCCGGGCATTGTAATGTACCTCCTTAACGGTTTACAGGCACCACTCCGCGACGCTCCTGTGAGCGCCGCCGGAGCTCCTGCTTAAACGGATTGTTTCGTTTAGTTTTCGCTCTTTGCGAGATCCAGTCCCATTTCGGCAAGCTTGTTGATAACTTCTTCAAGGGACTTGGCGCCGAGGTTACGCACCTTCTTCATGTCTTCTTCAGTAGTCTTGACAAGGTCACCTACTGTGTTGATGCCGGCTCTCTTGAGGCAGTTGAAGGAACGGACAGACAGGTCGAGCTCTTCGATGGTCATATCGAGCATCTTGTCGGGCTCACTCTGCTTGGTCTCAACTACCATAGTTCTGGCGCTGATATCCTCGGACAGCTCAATGAACAGCTGCAGATGATCGGTGAGTATCTTGGCCGACAGAGACACAGCGTCTTTGGCGCTGATGGTCTTGTTGGTGAATACTTCGATCGTCAGTTTGTCGTAGTCGGTCATATTGCCGACACGGGTGTTATCTACAGTGTAATTAACCTTCGAGACAGGGCTGTAGAAGGAGTCGACAGGAATAGTGCCGATAACCTGCTGGGGAGCCTTGTTCTTGTCGGCGGAGACGTAGCCTCTGCCGTGGTTGAAGGTGATCTCCATGGAGAACTTTGCATCCTCCATGAGAGTTGCTATATGAAGGTCGGGGTTGATTATCTCGATCTCGCTGTCACACTGTATATCGCCAGCAGTGACCTCGCCGGGTCCTACTGCATCGATAACAACAGTCTTCGGCTCCTGGCTGTGCAGCTTGGCGATGATAGCCTTGACGTTCAGGACGATCTCGGTCATATCCTCGGTAACACCGGGGATTACGGAGAACTCATGCTGTACGCCTGCTACCTTGACCGAGGTTGCTGCTGTGCCGGGAAGCGAGGAAAGAAGAATGCGACGCAAGGAGTTGCCGAGGGTAGTGCCGTAACCGCGCTCCAGCGGTTCTACGACGAACTTGGCATAAGAACCGTCTTCAAGAGCTTCAGCACATTCAATACGCGGTCTTTCTATTGCTATCATATTACCCTCCTAAATATTCTTGTGCCTTGTAGGCTGTTTAAGCTGATAGACCAAGCAGATTATTACTTGGAGTACAGCTCGACGATGAGATGCTCTGCGACCTGCAGGTCGATCTCGCTGCGCTCGGGGAGAGAAACAACGGTTGCCTGTGCCTTTGCACGGTCAACGCTGAGCCAATTGAGTGCAGGACGGGAAGCGTTAGCCTCCAGAACACCCTTGACCTTATCGGAATCCATAGAAGACTCACGGATAGCGATAACATCGCCGGCCTTAACAAGGTAAGAGGGGATATTGACCTTCTTGCCGTTTACGGTGAAGTGAGCGTGGGAAACAAGCTGTCTTGCCTCGGGACGGCTCATTGCGAAGCCTGCGCGGTAGACAACGTTGTCCAGACGGCTCTCGAGCAGCTTGAGGAGGTTTTCACCCTGCATGCCGGGCATCTTCTCAGCCAGCTCGAAGTAATGATGGAACTGCTTCTCCAGCAGGCCGTAATACTTCTTTGCCTTCTGCTTCTCACGGAGCTGGGTTGCGTATTCGCTGGCTTTCTTTCTGCCCTGACCGTGCTGGCCGGGAGCGTAGCCGCGGCGTGCGATAGCGCACTTGTCGGTATAGCATCTGTCACCCTTAAGGAAGAGCTTATCGCCTTCTCTGCGGCAAATGCGGCATACTGCATCTGTATATCTTGCCATATTCAGTGTACCTCCTGCTTAAACTCTTCTTCTCTTGGGGGGACGGCAGCCGTTGTGAGGAATGGGAGTAACGTCCTTGATCATTACAACCTCGAGGCCTGCTGCCTGCAGTGCACGGATAGCTGCTTCTCTGCCCTGGCCGGGGCCGCGAACGTAAACTTCAACGGTCTTGAGGCCGTGCTCCATAGCAGCCTTTGCTGCTGTCTCAGCAGCGGTCTGTGCTGCGAAGGGAGTGGACTTTCTGCTGCCGCGGAAGCCGAGCTCACCTGCGGATGCCCAGGAAATTGCGTTACCGGTCAGATCGGTGATGGTAACGATAGTGTTGTTAAAGGAAGAGCGGATATGAACTGCGCCCTTTTCAATATTCTTACGCTCGCGACGCTTGGTGCGAACTGCGCCCTTTTTGGGCTGTGCTGCTTTAGCCATTTATCCGTTCCCTCCTTACTTCTTCTTGTTAGCGATGGTCTTCTTGGGGCCCTTGCGGGTTCTTGCATTGGTCTTGGAGCGCTGTCCGCGAACGGGCAGACCCTTGCGGTGACGCAGACCTCTGTAAGAGCCAATTTCAACCAGACGCTTGATGTTGAGTGCTACATCGCGGCGCAGATCGCCTTCGACCACGTAATCGCGCTCGATAGCTTCACGCAGGCGGGCAGCCTCGTCTTCTGTCAGATCCTTAACACGGGTATCAGGATTGATACCGGTCTTTTCGAGTATGTCTTTGGAAAGCTTGGGGCCTATACCATAGATATAGGTCAGACCGATTTCCACGCGCTTCTCGCGGGGAAGGTCAACACCGGCAATACGAGCCATTTAATTACCTCCTGTTTTTCTTAACCCTGCTTCTGCTTATGCTTGGGATTCTCGCAGATGACCATAACACGGCCTTTTCTGCGGATGATCTTGCATTTCTCGCAGATGGGTTTTACGGACGGTTTTACTTTCATTGTTTTTACCTCCTGTTAATAGGCGGCGCTTATTTGGAGCGCCATGTGATCCTGCCCCTTGTGAGGTCATAGGGTGACATCTGCAGAGTCACCTTGTCGCCGGGCAGTATCTTAATGTAGTTCATACGCAGTTTTCCGGAGATGTGAGCCAGCACCTTGTGGCCGCCCGCAATCTCCACGGTGAACATAGCGTTAGGCAGCGCCTCTATAACGGTACCTTCGACCTCGATCATATCTTCTTTTGGCAAATCAAATTACCTCCTCAGCAAGCTGTGCAGTCAAGATGATCGGTTCGCCTTCTGTAATGAGGATGGTGTTCTCATAGTGGGATGACAGACTTCCGTCCGCCGTCTTCACCGTCCATCCGTCGCTCAGGCGTTTTACATCATAGCCGCCCGCGTTGACCATAGGCTCGATAGCCAGTGTCATTCCGGCGGCGAGTCGTGCTCCGTGGCCCGCTGTCCAGTAGTTGGGAACCTCGGGCTCCTCGTGGAGCGCTCTCCCTATTCCGTGTCCCACATATTCTCTGACTACAGAGAATCCGCAGCCCTCGCAGTGGGCCTGAATGGCTTTTGCGATATCAGAGATACGGAAGCCGGGACGGGCAAACTTGATACCTTCATAGAAGCTCTGCCTCGTTGCCTCTGTCAGCTTTTGGGCAACGGGTGATATGACTCCTGCCGCGAAGGTGGCGGCGCAGTCACCGTGAACGCCCCTGTAATATGCGCCCACATCGATCTTGACTATGTCGCCCTGCTGCACCTTCCTCTTTTTGGAGGGGATGCCGTGGATGACTTCGTCATTGATGGAGCAGCATATCGAAGCGGGAAAGCCGTTGTAGTTGAGGAAGGAAGGCTTGGCGCCGTATCCCTCGATCACCTTGCGTGCTATGGCGTCAAGCTCATAGGTGGTGATGCCCGGCTCTACCGCTGCGCCGCAGGCGCGCCTTGCCGCATCGGCAATGGCGCCTGCTTCGCGCATAAGGGCAACTTCTTTTGGGGATTTGAGGGAGATCATTACTTCATTCCCTCCACCGCCGACAAGACATCAGAGCTTACCTTGTCGGGGGCTTGAGTACCGTCGATGACAAACTCGCGGCCGCTGCTGCGATAGTAGCTGATGATAGGCTCGGTCTTTTCGTGATAGACGTGGAGTCTGTTCAGTACTACTTCAGGAGCATCGTCACTGCGGATGCCAAGCTCACTGCCGCACTTGTCGCACACGCCCTCCTGTTTGGGAGGCAGAGTGGTCAGGTGGTAGGTGGTCTGGCACTTGGGGCAGGTGCGGCGCTGGGACATACGGTCGACGATGACCTCGTCGGGTACGTCCAGCACTATAACACCGTCGACGCGTGTCAGCTGGTCAAGCATTTCTGCCTGTCTGACGGTACGGGGATATCCGTCAAAGATGACGCCTTTGGAACACTCGGGAGAGGCAAGCTTCCTCTTGAGCAGATCAAGCACGACCTCGTCGGAGACGAATGCGCCGCTCTCGAGGATAGCTTTGATCTCTCTACCCTTTTCGGAGTCTTCTTTTGCGACTTCTCTGAGCAGATTTCCCGTAGACAGGGCGTAGAGCCCTTCTTTTTGCATTATGATGTTAGCCTGTGTGCCTTTGCCGGCACCGGGGGCTCCCAGTAATACAAGATTCATAGCTTCTTACTCCAAAAAGCCCTTGTAGTGGCGCATCAGCATCTCGTTCTCGATAGCCTTGGTGGTTTCGAGGATGACGCCGACCATAATCATAACGGAGGTACCGCCTACACCCAGGGTTGCGAGACCGGGGATGTTACTCATGACGAGAGGCAGACCTGCGATGATGGCCAGGAAGATTGCGCCCATGAGGGTGACCTTGTTCAGAACCTTGGTGATGAAATCGGAGGTGGGACGACCGGGACGGAAGCCGGGGATAAATCCGCCGTTCTTACGCAGGTTGTTGGCTACCTCGATGGGGTTGAACTGGATTGCGGAGTAGAAGTATGCGAATGCAAATATCAGCAGCACGTAGATGATGATATATGCAGCGGCGTTCTGAGCGAACCACTCGTTGGCAAACTTCCACCAGAAGGTACCCTCTGCAGGGTTGGTGAATGCAACGATGGTTGCGGGCACGCTGACTATGGTGGAGGCAAAGATGACGGGCATAACGCCGGACATATTGACCTTCATAGGCAGGTGGGTGCTCTGACCGCCGTACTGCTTTCTGCCTACAACGCGCTTTGCGTACTGCACGGGGATGCGGCGCTCAGCGTTGGTGATGTAGATGATGAAAGCAATGATGGCAACGAACACGACAAGGATGATCAGCAGCTTGAGGATGTTCATGCTGCCGGTCTTGAAGCCGTTGATAATGGTCTGGATAGCGACGGGACCGCGGCTCAGAATACCTACAAGAAGGATCATGGAGATACCGTTGCCGATGCCCTTCTGAGTGATGCGCTCACCCAGCCACATTACGAACATGGAGCCTGCGATGAATGTCATGATGACAACAATGATGCTCCACAGGTCGGTTCTTGTCATAACGCCGTAGCTCTTGAGCAGCAGCTGATAGCTGAAGCCCATAACTGCAGCAAGCAGGAGGGTCAGGCAGCGGGTGATGAAGGTGATCTTCTTCTTGCCCTCTTCGCCGCCTTCCTTGGCGAGCTTCTCCAGAGCGGGGATAGCCACCTGGAGCAGCTGGATAATAATGGAGCTGTTAATGTAGGGGTAGATGCTCAGTGCAAAGATAGATGCCTGCTGCAGACCGCCGCCGGCCAGGATGTTGAAGTAACCCAGCAGGTTGCCGCTGTTGGAGGCCATGAACTGTGCACCCAGAGCTGCTGTATCAACGTAAGGAACGTAAATTGCGTATCCGAAGCGGAAAACGATGAGAGCGAAAATGACGTAGAGCAGTTTCTTGCGCAGGTCGGGAATCTTCCATGCGTTTCTGACTGTTTCTATCATCAGATCACCTCGGCCTTTCCTCCAGCCGCCTCGATCTTTTCCTTTGCGGAAGCGGTGATACCGGCTGCCTTGACGTCAAGCTTAGCCTTCAGCTCACCCTTGCCCAGGATACGTACGCCGTCTGCGGTCTTCTTGACCATGCCCTTTTCGAGCAGGGTCTCAAATGTCACGACTGCGCCGTTCTCGAATACGTTGAGTTCAGAAACGTTGATTTCTGCATAGACCTTAGCGAACTTCTTGTTGTTGAAGCCGCGCTTGGGGAGACGACGGGTGAGGGGCATCTGGCCGCCTTCGAAGCCGGCGCGAACGCCGCCGCCGGAGCGAGCCCACTGACCCTTGTGACCGCGACCTGCAGTCTTGCCGTTGCCGGTGCCGGGGCCGCGGCCCTTGCGCTTACCGACAGTTGTGCTTCCGAGAGCCGGCTTTAATTCGTTGAGTTTCATATTCCGTAGCCCTCCTTAGTTATTCTCTTCGACCTTGATAAGATAGCTGATCTGAGCGATCTTACCGCGGGTCTGCTCGTTGTCGGGCTGAACGGTGACATCACCGATTTTGGTCAGTCCGAGGGAAATGGCAGTAGCAATGTGCTTCTTGTTTCTGCCGCTGATGCTCTTTGCAAGGGTGATCTTCAATGTCTTCATTGTGTGCTCCCCCTTACTTCAGCGACTCGGCGGGTACGCCGCGAACTGCTGCTACCTGGTTTGCGTCTCTCATGCTCTTAAGACCTTCCATAGTGGCAGCGACCACGTTCTGGGGGTTGTTGGAGCGGAGGGACTTTGTACGGATATCCTTGATGCCTGCCATCTCAACGACTGCACGGACAGCGCCGCCGGCGATAACACCGGTACCGGGTGCGGCGGGCTTGAGCAGAACTCTTGCTGCGCCGAATGCGCCGGTTGCTTCGTGGGGGATGGAAGTGCCCTTGAGGGATACCTTGATGAGGTTCTTCTTAGCATCCTCGATGCCCTTGCGGATTGCGTCGGGTACTTCGGAGGACTTGCCAAGGCCGTAACCTACTGTGCCGTTACCGTCGCCTACTACTACGAGAGCGGAGAACTTGAAGATACGACCACCCTTAACGGTCTTGGAAACGCGGTTCAGGGCAACGACCTTTTCGCTCAGCTCAAGGGCTTCGGGATTGATCAATTTAGCCATGTTTGTGTCCTCCCTTAAAACTTCAGTCCGGCTTCACGGGCTGCGTCGGCAAGAGCCTTTACACGACCGTGATAGATGTAGCCGCCGCGGTCAAAGACCACGTTCTCGATGCCCTTTGCCAGAGCGCGCTCTGCAACTGCAGCGCCAACCTTTGCTGCTGCTTCGCAGTTGCCGCCGTAGACTTCAAAGTCCTTCTCGTTGGAAGCTGCTGCGCAGAGGGTTACGCCTGCGACATCATCGATAACCTGTGCATAGATATTCTTAGAGCTGCGGAATACGCAAAGACGGGGGCACTCGGCGGTGCCGGAAATCTTGGCGCGCACTCTCTTATGTCTCTTAAGTCTTGCTGCGTTGGAATCAAACTTCTTAACCATGTGAGTGCACCTCCCTTATTTCTTCTTAGCGCCGGTCTTGCCCTCTTTACGACGGACAACTTCACCGACATAGCGGATTCCCTTGCCCTTGTAAGGCTCGGGGGGACGAACGCCGCGGACTTCTGCTGCAAACTGGCCGACAGCCTGCTTGTCAACGCCGCTGATGATGATCTTGTTGGGAGCGGGAGCTTCGATGGTGATGCCGTTCTTCTCCTCGATAACTACAGGGTTGCTGTAGCCAACGTTGAGGGTCAGCTTCTTGCCGTCCTTGGCGCAGCGGTAGCCGACGCCCTGGATCTCCAGCTCTTTCTTGTAGCCTTCGCTGACACCGATGACCATGTTGCTGATCAGGGTGCGGGTCAGGCCGTGGAGGGAGCGATGCTCTTTTTCATCGGTGGGACGGGAAACAGTGATAACTGCGCCTTCCTGAGCGATGATCATATCGGGGTGGAGCTGCATGGTGTTCTCACCCTTGGGGCCCTTTGCGGTAACCAGGTTACCTGCAGCGATCTCGACGGTGACACCGGCGGGAACAGTAATGGGCATCTTACCTATTCTAGACATAGTTCAGACCTCCCTTACCATACGAAAGCCAGGACTTCGCCGCCGACATTCAGCTCGCGAGCCTTCTTGTCGGTCATGATGCCCTTGGAAGTGGATACAATAGCGATACCCAGGCCACGGAGAACCTTGGGGAGCTCTTCAGCGCCGGCATAAACACGAAGGCCGGGCTTGCTGACGCGGCGGAGACCGGAAATAGCGCTCTCTCTGCCATTGTACTTGAGGGTGATCTTGATGCTGCCCTGAACGTTCTCATCCTCGATGGTGTAGTCCTTGATGTAGCCTTCCTCGAGAAGGATCTTTGCGATAGCCTTCTTCATGCCGGAAGCGGGGACACTAACCGAGGGATGACGAGCGGAGCAAGCGTTTCTGATACGTGTAAGCATATCAGCGATGGGATCTGTGATCTGCACGTTTAATTCCTCCTTCTTGAAGTTAGGAAGCAGCTGGTATTTGCCGCTTATCTGCGGTGGACAAGACCGGTCCGGCGAGCCGGATTAGTCTTGTGCACACGCATAACTTGCGGCAGCCCTTCCCACTTTTCTCAGTGCGGCGATGCCGCACATTAACACATTTTTACCAGGATGCCTTCTTGACACCGGGGATCTGGCCCTTGTGAGCCAGCTCACGGAAGCAGATACGGCAAACGCCGAAATCACGCAGGTAAGCGTGGGGGCGGCCGCAGATCTTGCAGCGGTTGTACTCACGGGTGGAGAACTTGCTTCCCTTCTGCTGCTTGAGAATCATAGACTTCTTAGCCATTGTTGTAATCCCCCTTATTTAGCGAACGGAGCGCCCAGAAGAGTGAGCAGCTCGCGAGCTTCTTCGTCGGTGCCGGCGGTGGTGGTGAACACGATATCCATACCGCGGATCTTGTCGATCTTATCGTACTCGATCTCGGGGAATATCAGCTGCTCCTTGATGCCCATAGCATAGTTGCCTCTGCCGTCAAAGCCGTTGGGGTTGATGCCACGGAAGTCACGTACGCGGGGCAGTGCTACGCTGAACAGTCTGTCCAGGAACTCCCACATACGAGCGCCGCGAAGAGTGACCTTTACGCCGATGTTCATGCCCTCACGGAGCTTGAAGTTAGCAACGCTCTTCTTGGCCTTGGTGATAACGGGCTTCTGGCCGGTTATCTTGGTGATGTCTGCTACGACAGCGTCGAGAACCTTTGCGTTGTCTCTTGCTTCGCCGCAGCCGACGTTGATGGTGATCTTATCCAGCTTGGGGATCTGCATCACGCTCTTGTACTCGAACTTCTTCATAAGAGCGGGGGCGACCTCCTGGCCGTATTTTACCTTCAGACGAGGTGTGTATTCGCTAGCCATTTATTGTCTCCTCCTTCTCTTATATTTCTGCGCCGCACTTCTTGCAGACGGTGGTCTTCTTGCCGTCGGCAATCTTGTGAGCTGCTCTGGTGGGCTTGCCGCACTTGGGGCAAACGCGCATCAGCTTGCAAACGCGGATGGGACCTTCCTTGCTTACGATGCCGCCGGTCTCACCCTGCTTGCGGGGCTTGGTGTGATGAGCTGTAACAGCAATGCCTTCTACGATGGCAGTGCCCTTTGCGGGGAAGGTCTTGATAACCTTTCCCTGCTTGCCCTTGTCCTTGCCGGACAGGACTATGACAGTATCTCCGGTTTTGATGTTGAGTGTGTTCATAGTGCCCCTCCTTACAGAACTTCGGGAGCCAGGGAGAGGATCTTCATGTAATCCTTCTCGCGGAGCTCACGGGCAACCGGTCCAAAGATACGGGTACCCTTAGGTGTTTTGTCGTCCTTGATGATAACTGCTGCATTCTCGTCGAAACGGACATAGGAGCCGTCGGCTCTTCTCATGCCCTTGCGGCTGCGTACGATAACTGCACGTACGACGTCGCCCTTCTTGACCTGGCCGCCGGGAGCTGCCTTGCGGACAGAAGCTACGATAACGTCGCCGATGTTGCCGTATCTGCGGGTGGAGCCGCCGAGAACACGGATGCATTTGAGTTCTTTCGCGCCTGTATTGTCAGCTACGCGAAGATGAGATTCCTGCTGTACCACGGCAAACCCTCCTTACTTTGCTTTCTCCACGATTTCAACCAGACGCCATCTCTTGTCCTTGGACAGGGGGCGGGTTTCCATAACGCGCACTCTGTCGCCGACACCGGCTTCGTTGTTCTCATCGTGGGCTTTGAGCTTGTATGTTGACTTAACGATCTTCTTATACAGAGGATGCTGAACTCTGTCTTCGATGGATACTACGATGGTCTTGTCCATCTTGTCGGATACGACCATACCTACCCTTGTTTTACGGAAAGCTCTTTCCATGTTTTATCCTCCTTTACCGCTTAGGCCTTAGCCGCAAGCTGACGCTCACGGATAACGGTCTTGATGCGGGCGATGTCTCTCTTGACATCGGCGATCTTGGTGGGGTTATCGAGCTGGTTGGTGGCGTGAGCCAGTCTGAGATTGAAGAGGTCCTTCTTCAGCTCGAGTACCTTTTCGTTGAGCTGCTCAACGCTCAGTTCTCTGAGTTCCTTGGTCTTCATCATGCCTGCTCACCTTCCTTCTCAATCTCTTCCCTCTTGACGAACTTGGTCTTTACGGGAAGCTTGTAACCGGCAAGACGCATAGCTTCTCTTGCGACTTCCTCGGAAACGCCAGCCATCTCGAACATAACACGGCCGGGCTTAACGACTGCTACCCAATACTCGGGAGAACCTTTACCGGAACCCATTCGGGTTTCAGCGGGCTTCTCGGTGACGGGCTTGTGGGGGAAAATCTTGATCCATACCTGACCGCCACGCTTGGTGTAACGGGTCATAGCGATACGGGCTGCCTCGATCTGATTGGAGGTGATCCAGGCGGGCTCGGTAGCGACGAGACCGTACTGTCCGTCGGTAACCTTGTTGCCGCGCATTGCCTTACCGGTCAGACGACCGCGGTGCTGACGGCGGTATTTAACTCTCTTAGGTAATAACATTATTCTGCCTCTCCTTCCTTTTTGGGAGCCTCAGCTGCTGCAGGAGCTGCAGGACGCTGATAGGGACGGCCCTGAGGACCTCTGGGGCCTGCGGAGAACTGCTTGCGATCGCCGAAACGGCCGCCGCGGTCGCCGCCCTGGGGTCTGCCCTGACGCTCACCGCCACGGCGATCGTCACGACGATCATCACGGCGACGGCGCTCTCTCTGATCTCTCTTGGGCATCTCTACGCTGCCGGTACGGGGACCGGAGGTGAGAACCTCGCCGTTGTACAGCCAAACCTTTACGCCGATGCGGCCGTAGGTGGTGTTAGCCTCAGCGAAGCCGTAGTCGATGTCTGCGCGGAGAGTCTGCAGAGGAATAGTACCCTCATGATAGTGCTCGGAACGAGCGATTTCTGCACCGCCGAGACGGCCGGAAACGCAAGTCTTGATACCCTTTGCACCCAGCTTCATAGCGCGGCCCATAACCTGCTTCATAGCACGGCGATAGGAGATACGCTTCTCCAGCTGAGATGCGATGTTCTCTGCGATCAGCTGAGCGTTGAGGTCAGGATTTCTGACTTCTACGATGCTGATGCTTACGGGCTTGCCAACGAAAGCAGCGGTCTCAGCCTGCAGCTTTTCGATGTCAGCGCCTGCCTTACCGACGATCATGCCGGGGCGTGCGCAGTGGATGAAGAGGTGAACCTTTTCACCCTTTCTCTCTATCTCGATGGTAGGAACACCGGCCTGATAGAGCTTCTTCTTGAGGAACTCACGAATCTTGTAGTCTTCTACCAGGAGGTCGCCGACGAGACCGTCTTTGGCGAACCAGCGGGAATCCCAACCTTTGATAACGCCCACGCGAAGACCGTGGGGATTAATTTTCTGGCCCATAACTTACCTCCTGCCTTATTCTTTCTCGGCGAGAACCAGGGTGATGTGGCTGGTTCTCTTGTTGATGCGGGCAGCGCTGCCTCTTGCTCTAGGCATGATTCTCTTGAGAATGGGGCCGGGGCCTACGAACACCTTTGCAACGTAGAGCTTCTCGGGGTTCATCTCGAAGTTGTTCTCTGCGTTTGCAGCACAGCTGCGGAGCAGCTTGAGCAGGGGCTCGCTTGCTGCCTTGGGGGTGTTCAGGAGGATTGCGCTGGCCTGAGCAACGCTCTTGCCGCGGATAAGGTCGCAGACGATCTGGACCTTACGGGGAGCGATGCGGATATACTTAGCACTTGCTTTTGCTTCCATTATCTGTCGTCCTCCCCTTACTTAGTCTTTGCGCCTGCATGACCCTTGAAGGTACGTGTAGGAGCGAATTCGCCGAGCTTGTGGCCGACCATGTCCTCGGTTACGTATACAGGTACGTGCTTCTTGCCGTCGTGAACAGCGATGGTGTGTCCGACGAACTCAGGGAAAATGGTGGATGCTCTGGACCATGTTTTAAGAACTTTCTTTTCGCCTGCTTCGTTGAGAGCGATAACTCTCTTAAGCAGTTCAGGAGCCACAAAGGGGCCCTTCTTAATGCTTCTGCCCATTTATTGTCTCCTCTCTTACTTGCTGCCAGCGCGCTTGACGATCTGGCTGTCGGTACGGTGATTCTTCTTGCGGGTCTTGTATCCGAGAGCGGGCTTGCCCCAGGGAGTAACAGGACCGGGACGACCGATGGGGGACTTGCCCTCACCACCGCCGTGGGGGTGATCGCAGGGGTTCATGACCGAGCCGCGAACTGTGGGACGGATGCCCAGGTGGCGGGTCTTACCGGCCTTACCGCGATTTACGTTCTCACTGTCGATGTTGCTGACCTGGCCGATAGTAGCACGGCAGCCCATCTTGATGTAGTGAACTTCACCGGAGGGCAGACGAACCTGAGCGGCTGCGCCTTCCTTTGCCATCAGCTGAGCAAAGCCGCCTGCGGAGCGAACCAGCTGGCCGCCTCTGCCGGGGTAGAGCTCGATGTTGTGGATGATGGTACCGAGGGGGATGTTTGCGATGGGCAGGCAGTTGCCTGTCTTGATGTCAGCGGTCTCACCGGAGACGATAACGTCGCCGACCTTGAGGCCGTGGGGTGCCAGGATGTATCTCTTCTCGCCGTCCTCATACTGTACCAGTGCGATGTGAGCGGTACGGTTGGGGTCGTACTCGAGGGTCAGAACGGTTGCGGGCATATCGATCTTATCTCTCTTGAAGTCGATAACACGATATTTCTTCTTGTTGCCGCCGCCCTGATGACGGACGGTGATCCTGCCGTAGCTGTTGCGGCCCGCATTCTTCTTCAGCGTTTCCAGCAGGCTCTTTTCAGGCTTGACCTTGCTCAGCTCCGAATAGTCGGTCACGGTCATGTGACGACGGGAGGCTGTAGTAGGCTTGTAGCTCTTGATAGCCATTTCTTATTTCACTCTCCTGTTAGTTTTCGTTTTGCGCCGCCTGTTTGCGGCATACTTACGAGGGCTTGGGGGTTATGGTTTATACCATACCCTCGAAGATCTCGATGGGCTTGCTCTCGGCAGTCAGGGTAACGATTGCCTTCTTGTAAGCGGCAGTCTTACCGACATGGACGCCCATGCGCTTTTCCTTGCCCTTAACGTTGATGGTGTTGACGCTCTTGACCTTTACCTTGAAGATCTCTTCGATAGCCTTCTTGATCTCGATCTTGCCTGCATCGCGAGCAACTTTGAAGACGTACTTCTTGTCAGCAACAGCGGACATGCTCTTTTCGGTGATGATGGGCTTGACGATTATATCGTATGCAGTTTTCATTTAGCGTACACCTCCTGGATCTTGAGAGCGGCTTTAGTGTCGACGAGCAGCTTGTCAGCCTTGAGGATGTCATACACGGAAATGACGCCGGAGAAGGTGGTCTTTACGCCGGGGATGTTGCGGGCGGAAAGAACGACGTTCTTGTTCACTTCGGGGGTGATGACCAGTGCCTTGCCGGCCTCGAAGGTGTCGATAAAGCTCTTGAAGGTCTTGGTCTTGACTTCAGCCATGTTCAGACCGTCGATGAGGATCAGCTGACCGGCAGCGACCTTGGCGGACAGAGCAGAGCAGATAGCCAGCTTGCGAGCCTTCTTGTTCATGGATACAGCGTAGCTGCGGGGCTTGGGGCCGAGAGCGATACCGCCGTGGGTCCAATGGGGAGCACGGGTGCTGCCCTGACGAGCGCGGCCTGTACCCTTCTGTCTCCAGGGCTTCTTGCCGCCGCCGGAAACCTCGGCGCGGGTGAGGGTGCTCTGGGTACCCTGTCTTCTGTTAGCCAGATAAGCCTTAACAGCTTCGTGCATTACAACAGTGTTGGGCTCAATGCCGAAAACGCTGTCGAGCAGCTCGAGAGTGCCGGTCTCCTTACCGGTCATGTCAAATACTTTAATGTTAGCCATTGTATTTCCTCCCCTCGCTTAAGCCTTCTTGACTGCGTCCTTGAGGAACACGATTCCGCCCTTGGGGCCGGGGATCGCGCCGCGGACAGCGATCATGTTGCTTTCTGCGTCAACCTTGACGACTTCAAGGTTCTGGATGGTAACCTGCTCTACACCGAGATGACCGGCCATCTTCTTACCGGGCATAACGCGAGAGGGGTCAGTGTTAGCGCCCATAGAACCGATGCTGCGGTGAACAGGGCCGACACCGTGGGTGTGCTCCTGGGAATGGCAGTTCCAGCGCTTTACTACGCCGGCGTAGCCCTTACCTTTGCTGATGCCGACAACGTCGATCTTCTCGCCTGCGACGAAAACGTCTGCCAGGATGGTGTCGCCTACGTTGTGAGCTGCGCAGTCGTCAAGTCTGAACTCCTTGAGGTACTTCTTGGGAGCGACGCCTGCTTTTTCGAAATGTCCCTTTGCGGGCTTGGTCATTTTCTTTTCGTTAACATCGCAGAAACCGAGCTGTACGGAATCATATCCGTCCTTTTCCGCTGTCTTCTTCTGGACAACGGTGCAGGGGCCTGCTTCGATAACGGTCACAGGGATGACCTTTCCTGTTTCATCGAAGATCTGGGTCATACCGATCTTCTTGCCGATGATTGCCTTTTGCACTTTTATTTCCTCCTTCAGGCATTGGTTGAAAGGCAGTACGGGCCGTAACGGAGCCTCGCCTTCACTTTCCAACATGACCTGTCCGCCTCAAAATTATTTGCGGACCAGGGTTTGGACTTTAATTATAAAGTCGCGCGCGGGGGTGTTGCCGGGGTCTTGCTGGGGGTTTGCTCAGAGCTTTATCTCGATCTCTACGCCTGCGGGAAGGTCGAGGTTGGTAAGAGCCTCAACGGTCTTCTGTGTGGGCTGGAGAATGTCGATAACACGCTTGTGGGTGCGGCGCTCGTACTGCTCGCGGGAATCTTTGTACTTGTGTACAGCGCGGAGAATGGTTACGACCTTCTTCTCGGTGGGCAGGGGGATGGGGCCGGAAACCTCAACGCCGGTGCGCTTTACGGTTTCAACGATCTTTGCTGCTGCCTGATCGATTACCTGATGGTCATAAGCCTTGAGTCTGATGCGGATTTTCTTCATGTCTGCCATGGGTTTTTCCTCCTGTATTTTACAATGTTTTATTAGGTATCAGCTAAAACCGACATTGTACGGTCGAAAGAAGCCACTCAGCCGTGTGTATCACATTTTGGGCATAAATATAACCGGCGATACACACATCAGTCCGGCATAATGGCGCAAGTTGGTCTCCCACTCAGGCTTATCTGCGCACGCACAGACAGTTCCTCAGCTTAAAAGGGGTACTCAAGCGCTATTCTTTCTGCCGCCCGATTGTCGGACATACTCCACTTGAGTTACCCGCACCGAGTGCGGCAATCTCAAGCTTCATCGCAATTTTGTCTGGCGTTTTTGCGCGCAGACATACTACGCCCTTTTCAGGCGCTATTACATAGTATCATCAAATACAAATAATGTCAAGAACTTTTTGAAGATTTTTCGGAATTTTTGAAAAAGGACGCAAACAGCGGGCAGCATTCAGATGAGGATGCGTTTTTCCACCTCATCCACCGCAAGCGGTCCCCCTTCCTCTCATAGGGGAAGGCTCGTGGAGGTGTCGCCTGCGGTGACAGAGTTATTGACGCGTTCTCCCTCAGTCTCGCGTGAACGCTCGACAGCTCCCTCCCGGAGGTTTTGTGCAGATTTCGTCCCCCTGCACCATTTAATATGTCACAGAGGAAATCGATGGATTTCGCGGATTATGGAAGCAACACGAGCATTGACAGTACTGTTGTACGGCGATGCTCGGGTTGTGAGCCAGAAACGCGAAAGGCGCGATTTCCAAACCCGCCCGGCATAACTTAAAAAAATAGCAACTTGCTCGCGCAAGTTGCTATTTTTATTATGAAGTCTTATCTGTACATTTTCTTCTTTGCGCGTGCGGCCTCGCTCTTCTTGCGACGTCTTACGCTGGGGCTCTCGTAGTGCTCATGCTTACGGAGATCAGAAAGTACACCGGACTTTGCGCAGGAACGCTTAAATCTTCTGAGAGCGCTGTCCAGAGATTCATCCTGCTTTACGCGGATTTCTGCCATTTGATTTTCCCTCCCTCCGTTTGTGGACACCTGTTTTGCAGTGTTGAAGATATTCCAACACAAAAACTATTATACTGCTGCAAAATCAACTTGTCAAGGTATTTTTACTGGGGTTTTACAACAAAGTTTACGATTTTGCCCTTGATAACGATAACTTTTACGACATTCATGCCCTTGAGTGCTGCTGCAACGGTCTCATCGGCGGCTGCGGCGGCCTTGATGGCATCCTCGTCGGCGTCGGCGGCAACGGCTACGACACCCTTGAGCTTGCCGTTGACCTGAACTGCGATCTCAACGGTGCTCTCAACAGTCTTTGCCTCGTCATACTTGGGCCACTCGGTCTGAGCCAGCATGACCTTGCTGCCCAGCTTCTCGTTCAGTTCCTCGGTCAGGTGAGGAGCAAAGGGATTGAGCAAGGTGATCAGGGTCTTCATCTCGGCTTCGTTGACGCCGTTCTTGTCGAACTGGTTGATGAGGCTCATCATGGCTGCGATAGCGGTGTTGAACTTCATGTTCTCGATATCCTGAGAGACCTTCTTGATGGTCTTGTGCATAGCGGTCTCGTTGGCAGCCGAATACTCCTTGCCGGGCTTGACGTTGTCAATGAGGCCTGCGATACGGTCGAGGAAGCGCTTGCAGCCCTTGATGGCGGATACGCTCCAGGGAGCGGCCTTCTCAAAGTCACCGATGAACATCTCGTACAGACGGAGGGTATCTGCGCCGTACTCGTTGATGATGTCGTCGGGGTTGATGACGTTGCCGCGGGACTTGGACATCTTCTCGCCGTTCTCGCCCAGGATCATACCGTGGCTGGTACGCTTTGCATAGGGCTCGGACATGGGAACTACGCCGATGTCATAGAGGAACTTGTGCCAGAAGCGGCTGTACAGCAGGTGCAGAGTGGTATGCTCCATACCGCCGTTGTACCAGTCGACGGGCATCCAGTAGTCGATAGCTTCCTTGGAAGCCAGAGCGTCGTTGTTGAAGGGATCGATGTAGCGCAGGAAGTACCAGCTGGAGCCTGCCCACTGAGGCATGGTGTCGGTCTCACGCTTTGCGGGAGCTCCGCAGCGAGGACAGGTGGTGTTGATCCAGTCGGTACACTTGCTCAGAGGAGACTCGCCGTTGTCGGTAGGCTCGTAGCTGTCGATCTCGGGCAGGCGCAGGGGCAGCTCGCTCTCGGGTACGGGTACCCAGCCGCACTTTTCGCAATATACCAGAGGAATGGGCTCGCCCCAGTAACGCTGACGGGAGAAGACCCAGTCACGGAGCTTGTAGTTGACCTTCTGATGGCCCTTGCCCTGCTCCTCAAGCCACTTCTTGATAGCTTCCTTGGCATCCTCTACGCTGAGGCCGGTGAGGAAGCCGGAGTTGACCATAACGCCGGTCTCACAGTCGGTGAAAGCCTCCTTGGTAACGTCGCCGCCTGCAACGACCTCGATGATGGGCAGGTCGAACTTCTTGGCGAACTCCCAGTCACGGGTATCGTGTCCGGGAACAGCCATGATAGCGCCGGTGCCGTAGCTCATGAGAACGTAGTCGGATACAAAGATGGGGATCTGGGTATCGTTGACGGGGTTGACGGCGAATACGCCCTCCAGCTTGACGCCGGTCTTGTCCTTCTGCAGCTCGGTACGCTCAAAGTCGGACTTTCTTGCTGCTTCCTGACGGTATGCGCGGACTGCCTCGATGTTGATGATCTTGTCAGCCCACTTCTCGATATAGGGATGCTCGGGGGACATAACCATATATGTAACGCCGAACAGGGTGTCGGGACGGGTGGTGTAGACGGTCAGCTTCTCGCCCTCGGTGGTGCCGAAGTCTACCTCTGCGCCGGTGGAGCGGCCGATCCAGTTGATCTGCTGGGTCTTGACTCTGGGCAAAAAGTCGACGGTATCCAGATCGTCGATAAGACGCTGTGCGTATGCGGTGATTCTCAGCATCCACTGGCTCTTTTCACGGCGGACGACCTCGCTGCCGCAGCGCTCGCAGACGCCGTTGACTACTTCTTCGTTGGCAAGCACGCACTTGCAGGAGGTACACCAGTTGACGGGCATGGTGGTCTTGTATGCCAGGCCCTTCTCAAACAGCTTGAGGAATATCCACTGGGTCCACTTGTAGTAGTTGGGGTCGGTGGTGTTTATCTCACGGTCCCAGTCAAAGGACAGACCGATGGACTGCAGCTGCTCCTTGAAGCGCTGAACGTTCTTCTCGGTGACCTCGCGGGGATGGATGTGGTTCTTGATAGCGTAGTTCTCGGTGGGCAGACCGAATGCGTCCCAGCCGATGGGGAACAGGACGTTCTTGCCCTCCATGCGCTTTTTGCGGGAGACGATGTCC
Organism: Oscillospiraceae bacterium; assembly: GCA_045658985.1. Classification (GTDB taxonomy): domain Bacteria; phylum Bacillota; class Clostridia; order Oscillospirales; family Butyricicoccaceae; genus RGIG3513. The sequence continues at coordinate 39,259 of JAZOWC010000039.1, read as the reverse complement.
AGCGCGGTGTAGGGACGGGGATGGCCGATGTGCAGACCTGCACCGGAGGGGTAGGGGAACTCGATCAGCGCAAAGAACTTTTCTTTGTCGCTCTTCTGCTCAGCGCAGAAGACCTTTTCTTCCAGCCAGCTCTTCTGCCACTTTTTTTCGATGTTTTTGTAATCGTAAAACATTTTTGCAACTTCCTCTATTTTGTTATTATTTTATTATTTAATAGGTATATCACTCTTTGACGATCAGTGCGTCGATATTGACGTTCTGGCTGTCTCCCCATAGGCGCTCGAGAGCGTACATCTCTCGTGCATCCTCAAGGAAGATATTGACTACAACGTGGGTGTAATCCATCAGCACCCAGCTGGAGGTGACGCCCTCTACGTGGTGGGGCATAACGCCCTTCTCCTTCAGCTTGACCTCGATCTCTTCCGACAGGGCACGAAGATGGGGGCCCGACATACCGGTCATAATAACGAAGTAGTCGGTCAGTGTGGTCTGTTCGCCTACGTGCAGCACGGTGATATCTCCTGCTTTTTTGCTGTCGGCAAGCTTGACGATCTGTTCCATCAGTTCTTTTGCAGACATTTCACTCATTGATCTTCTTCCCTTCCTTTTCTTTTATTAACGCGGCAAGAGCCCGTTCGGTTTTATAATAGGGCTTTTTGCCGAGGTTTTCAAGTCTTTTTATCGTTTGTTCCATATTGGATATGACGGCTGCGTCCAGATCCCGCAGAGCAAGCTCCCGCATCTCACGGGCGCCGGGATAACGGCGTGTCTCCTCACAGGCATCGGCAATATAGATTATCCTGTCCGTGAGGGACATGCTCTCATCGCCTACGGTGTGCTTTCTGATCGCCGAGCAGACCGTGCTGCCCATCCCGTACTCAAAGGCCGCAGCCGCCGCGCCTGTGTCGGCGTGAATGACAGCCTCGAGATTATCTCCGTCATAATCGTGTATTATACTCCATTTTTCACACAAACGCAACTGCTGAGCCAAAGAAAGTTCTTTGGTTATATCGTGCAGCAGGGCACTTGCGCGGACAACAGTCTCGTCGGCCCCGTATTTTCGGGCAAGCAATGCGGCAAGCTTCTCACAGCCGAGGGTGTGGGCAAACCGTCTTTCGCCCAGCACTTCCCTCACCTGCTCACGCAGAGCATCCATATCCATATAGAGGCAGTGCTCGCGGATATACTCGCTGATGCAGTCGGGCAGCTTGCGCGCGACCCCCTCTCTGGCCTGAGTGGAGGACATGGGCAGGGGTACGTTGTCTATAATATCCACCCTCGCGCCGAACTCGGCACTCAGCCTCAAAGCGGCCTGCTCTATGCGCTGTCTGTCGCCCTCGTCTCTGGCGCAGACGGCAAGCCGCGCAAGAGCGCAGATGCCCTGCGGCTCACGCCAGTTGTGAAAGCTCTCCAGCATATCGGTACCCATAATGAGCCACAGCTCATCACTCGGGTATCTCTCGCGCAGAGCGTCGAGGGTGATTTTGGTATAGCTGGCACCGCCTCGGGCAAGCTCGATATCGCTGGCCTCTGCATTGGGAATCAGCGACGCCGCAAGCTCTGCCATCTCCAGTCTCTGTGCGCTCGTGGCGGTCAGAGTGGGAAGCTGCTTGTGGGGCGGCACCGCCGTGGGAACCAGCAGCAGCTTGTCCAGCCCCAGTTGTCTGACGCAGGCGCAGGCGGCGGCAACGTGACCGCTGTGAGGCGGGTTGAAGGTGCCGCCGAACATGGCAATACGGCTCATTTGGGCAGTACGATGGTGGGTTTTTCCGAGTTGCGCTTGTAGATGACAAAACGTGTGCCGATGCACTGAACGGGCTCGGCATCCAGCGCCTCGCACAGCTCGGTGCAGGCCTCTCTGGCGGTCATCAGGGAGGTCTCAAGCACTCTCAGCTTGATGATCTCACGGGCTTTGAGGGCATCGGCGGCAGACTGGATGACGCTGTCGGTGACGCCTTCTTTTCCGACCTGACCGATGGTGGGCAGGGTGTTGGCGAGGGAGCGCAGGTATGCTCTCTGTTTACTTGTCAGCATGGTTTTTCTCTCTTTTCTTCAGTTCTATTGCAAGTTTTTCCAGAGCGTGTGCTCTGTGGGATATTTTGTTCTTGATCTCGGGGGATATCTCGGCAAAGGTCTGCTCGTATTCGGGGACGTAGAACACCGGGTCGTAGCCAAAGCCGTTTTCGCCGCGGGGCGCGTCTATGATCTCGCCCTCGCATTCGCCTCGCACGGTTATGCGCTCACCCGAGGGGAACACGCAGCACACCGCCGACACGAACCTCGCACTTCGGTCGCTTTTGCCCTGCATATTGCGGAGCAGGAAGTCCACCCGATCGCTGTCCGTGCCCTCGCAGTAGCGGGCCGAATAGATGCCCGGTGCTTTGTCAAGAGCATCCACCTCAAGACCGCTGTCGTCGGCAATGGCAGGCTTGTTTGACGCCATGCAGGCGGCGTGAGCTTTGATAAAGGCATTCTCCTCGAACGTAGTGCCCGTCTCCTCGGGGTCTGTGCTGATGCCGGCCTCCCTCATAGTGACGGCGGATGCGCCTATCTGTCTGAGGATGGCGTCTATCTCACGGAGTTTTTTCTGATTGTTGGTGGCTATTACAAAAACTTCACTCATAAAGCTTTCCTCCACGGCTGAGCCGATTATTCAAAGAAGGCTTTGGTGAAATCTGCGGGATCGAAGTCGATCAGATCGTCCTGACCCTCGCCCACGCCGATAAGCTTGACGGGGACATTGAGCTTGGCAGAAATATTGATGGCGATACCGCCCTTGGCGGTGCCGTCCAGCTTGGTGATAACCAGACCGGTCAGCTCGGCCACCTCGTTGAAGGCCTCCGCCTGCACCAGTGCGTTCTGTCCGGTGGTGGCATCCAGCACCAGCAGGGTCTCCACGTCGGCATCAGGCAGCTCGCGGCGGATGACGCGTGCCATCTTGCTCAGCTCGTTCATCAGGTTTGCTTTGTTGTGCAGTCGGCCTGCGGTGTCGCAGATGACCACGTCCACACCGCGGGCTTTGGCGGCCGAGATGGCATCGAATATTACAGCCGAGGGGTCTGCGCCCTCTGCGTGGCGGACTATGTCTGAGCCGCTGCGCTGGGCCCATATGGACAGCTGGTCTGCGGCGGCGGCGCGGAAGGTATCGCCTGCGGCAAACAGCACCTTTTTGCCCTCTCGGACCAGACGTGTGCCGATCTTGCCGATGGAGGTGGTCTTGCCTACGCCGTTGACACCCAGAACGAGTATCACAGAGGGCTTGGTGTTCAGCTGCAGGCCGCGGTTCTCGGTCATTTTTTCTGCCAGAATACGGCTCATCAGCACGCTGAGCTCCTCACGGGAGCCGATCTTGTTGAGCTTGGCCTCACGTCTGACAGCCTCGGTGGTCTCGAAAGCCAGAGTCGCGCCGATGTCGGCGGCTATGAGGGCCTCCTCAAGCTCCTCAAGCAGATCCTCGTCCACCTGTCTGAAGGTGGCAAAAACCGCGTTGAGCATACTGTTTGCGTTTTCTTTGGTCTTTTTGAGTCCGGCTTTTATTTTGTCATAAAGTCCCATAAACTAACCTCAATTCAGCTTTACGTTTATCTTTTCTTCAACATCGTTGATGTTGATGGCAAGCAGCTTGGTAACGCCCTGCTCGGGCATTGTTACGCCGTACAGAATATCCGAACCCTCCATGGTACCGCGGCGGTGGGTGATGACGATAAACTGTGTGCGGTCGCAGAGGGTACGCATATACTCGGCATATCTGACAACGTTGACGTCGTCCAGCGCCGCCTCGATCTCGTCCAGCACGCAGAAGGGAGTGGGACGCACCTTGATAACGGCAAAGTACAGGGCGATGGCAACGAATGCCTTCTCACCGCCCGACAGCAGGGATATGGCGCGCATGGATTTGCCGGGCATTTCGACCCTGATCTCGATGCCGCAGTTGAGTATGTCGCTCTCATCCTCAAGCACCAGATGTGCGCTGCCGCCGCCGAATATCTCAACAAAAGTCCTGCCGAAGGTCTCGTTGATCAGCTTGAACTGCTCGGCAAAGATGGTCTTCATATTCCGTGTCAGGTCATCGATGACGCGGAGCAGGTCGACTTTGGCTTTTTCCAGATCGTCACGCTGCTCGCTGAGGAAGATATATCTCTCGCTGACCTTTTTGTACTCCTCGATGGCATCCAGATTGATGCTGCCCAGCTTTTTGATGCTGCCGCGCAGCTCGCCTATGCGGCGGTTGGCGCTCGACAGACTCTCCAACTCCACGCGCACGTCGGCGGCGGTGACGCGGGTAAGCTCGTAGCTCTCCCACATCTTGTCGAGGATCGCGTCTTCTTCTTTCTCGGCCTGAATCTTTTTGTTCTCCAGTCGGTCACGCTCCGAGCTGAGGTTGCGCAAAGTCTCCTCGCCCTCGCGTGCCTCGCGGTTGCATTTTTCGCGGGCGGCCTCCAGCCTGAGGCGTTCGTCGATACATTTGCGGATCTGCTCGTTTTTATGCTCGGCGGTCTGTTTCAGTCCCTCGATGGAGGCGGCAAGCTTGGCGATCTCGCTCTCCAGAGCCTCATTCTCCCGCTTGATGTCCTCGATCTTCTGCTCCTGAGAGCGCTTGTCACCGCGCAGCTGCTCAAGCAGACCGTCATAGCTGGCTATGCTGCTCTGTGTGGCTTCTTTTTCGGCGGCTTTGGCGGCTATCTCCTCACGTACGGCGGCGGCTCTCTCGCTCAGTCCGCCGCTGAGTGTGCCTGCCTCGCTGAGGCGGGAAAGCAGAGCGTCTCTGCTGCCCGTAAGCTCAGAAACAGCAGTATCAAGCTCGGCAAGACGGCTGTCAAGCTGCGACAGCTGCGTGTCTATCTGCGCCACACGGGCGGCAACGCTGCTGCGGGATTTTTCTATCTCGTCGCGGCGGGCGCGCAGGGTATCCAGCAGGGTATCCAGACTGGTTTTTTCGGCGTAGAGGCGGATAAGCTCCTTCTCGGCGCTCTCCAGCTCGTCCTGCGCTACCTTGGACTGGTATTTGCCTGCTTCGAGCTCACGCCTGAACTCCTGATATTTGGTGTTGAGCTCACTTATGTCTTTTTCTGCCTGCTCGGTGTCGGCAGTCAGTCTGGTTATCTCGTTGGCTCTGGACAGTATGCCCACGTTCCTGGCCACGCTGCCGCCGGTCATGGAGCCGCCTGCGTTGATAAGCTGGCCGTCCAGAGTGACGATGCGGAATGCGTAGCGGTATTTTTTTGCCATGGCAACGGCGCAGTCAAGGTCGCGGCACACGGCGGTATTGCCCAGCATGGAGGCAATAAGTCCGCGGTAAAGCTCACTTGTGGTCACCAGCTCGTCGCCGTAGCCCAAAAATCCCGGCTCAGCATCAAGATTACGCTTGCTTCTGCCGCCGTCTGTGACTGCGGTCAGTGGGCGGAAGGTGGCTCGGCCCGCGTTCTGGCGCTTGAGGAACTCAATGCACCTCTTGCCCACATCCTCGGTATCAACTACAATATTCTGCAGATTCTGACCCATAGCCGTCTCAATAGCTACGGTGTATTTGTCAGCCGTCTCGATAAGGGAGGACACGGGGCCGTGGATGCCGCGCAGCTCATTTCGTTCGCCGGCCTGCATAATGCGCTTGACGGCGCCGCTCATACCCTCATACTCACGCTCGAGAGCTTTGAGCATACGCAGGCGGTCTGTGTCGGCGTGCAGCTTGCGCTGCATACCCTGCAGGGTGTCCTGAGTCTCCTGCACCTTTTTCTCGCGGGCGGCAAGTCTGAGTTCAAAGCCGCGGAGCATATTGAGTGCGCCGGTTTTCTTGTCCTCGTTATCTTCTATGTCTTTGTCGATGGTTTCTTCTTTGGCTTCCTCCTCGGCTATGCGCTGAGAGAGGGAGTCCAGCTCGCTCTGAGAATTATCCCTGCCGCTGAGGATCTCCTCCCGCAGGGTGCGCAGAGCGCCGATCTCACGGAGGGTGTCCTGCTTTTTGCCCTCCTCAAGGGTAAGCTGAGCCTGCAGCGCGTCCACCTGCGCGCTGACCGACTCACCCTGTTTTTTCAGTTCCTCGGCCTGCTTGTGGATATCGGCAAGCTCCTGCAGCAGCTTGCCTGCGGCCTGCTCGATGGCATCGATGCTCTCGAGAGCATCAAGACGGCTTTTTTCAAGCTCGCTGACTCTGCCCTCGTGATTATAAAGCTCGCTTGTGCGGTCACGGACGTTCTTGAGGTTGGCCTCCAGCGCCATTTTGGAGCTGGCCTGCGCCGTGTCGAGTACGCTCTTTTGGCTCTCGACCTCGCTGAGTGCAAGACGCATCTCATCCTCAAGCCGCTGTTTTGCGCCGATCTCGGTGCTGAGTCCGTCGCTCTTCTGATAGAGGGCCTCCACCTCCTGCTGCTTGGCAGAAAGCATTCTCTCGGCGTTGTCAAAATCAAGCTTGGCCTTGTCCAGACTGTCGCGGAGTTTGTCCAGACTGTCCAGCCACACCGACACCTCAAGCACGCGCAGCTCGTCGCGGTAGATGAGGAAGGCACTGGCCTTCTCGCTCTGCACACGCAGAGGCTCCACCTGAACCTCAAGCTCGGTGATGATGTCGCGGACGCGGTTGAGGTTCTCCTCGCAGGAATTGAGTTTGCGCTCGCTCTCTTCTTTGCGGTAGCGGAATTTGGATATACCCGATGCTTCCTCAAATATCTCACGGCGGTCAACGCTCTTGACCGACAGTATCTCGTCGATTCTGCCCTGACCGATGACCGAGTATCCGTCGCGGCCCAGACCCGTGTCCATGAACAGCTCGTGGATATCCTTGAGGCGGACGGCCTTGCGGTTTATATAAAACTCGCTCTCACCGCTGCGGTAATAACGGCGGGTGACCTCTATCTCGTCAAACTCCACGTTGAGGCCGCGGTCATGATTGTCCACAATAAGAGAAACCTGACAAAAACCCTGTGCCGAGCGTTTGAGGGTGCCGCCGAAAATGACGTCCTCCATCTTGCCGCCGCGCAGAGTCTTGGCAGACTGTTCGCCGAGCACCCAGCGAATGGCATCGACGATGTTGCTCTTGCCCGAGCCGTTGGGGCCGACTATGGATGTAATACCTCTGCCAAAGTTGAGCAGAGTCTTATCGGGAAAGGACTTGAAGCCCTGGATCTCTATGGATTTAAGATACAAATTACGCACCTCCGCACAGTATAACGACAATCGAAAGTCGAAACTTAAGAGTTTCGACGGCAAATCTTAGATTTGCCAACAGTTTTCCCTCGAAAACTGTCGATTTCTGTTTCAATGAATGCAGACCAAAAAAGCAAAATGCTTTTTTGGCGGCTGATGTATCAGCCATGAAAAGGCTTTTTTGCCTTTTCGACATTCTGCGTTCATTATATCCCTATTCTACACATTGTATCAAAAAGAACGGGATATTACAAGCAAAAGTTATACTATACCTATTTATTATTAAAAACCCGTACATATGCGGATGTGATGTGGTATAATGATGGTCATAAGCTGCGCGGCAGCGCTGTTTAGCTATGAAAGGTGGTGAGGGTTTTGGCTTGGTTCGTTCTGCTGTTTGTTCCATTTGTGCTGGGTATTGCATTCCTGCTTCGGGACACCTATGACCTGCATATCAAAACCCGCCGCAGGCCGTCTCCTCCGACTCCCCCCGCCCATCAGGCCCCCGACGAGCCGCCTCCGCCCTCTCTCCGTGATGCGCCGCCCGCTGACGACCCTGTGGTGCTCATCGGCTCGCTGTCCTCCGAGCATCAGCTGAGCGTGTGCCTGAGCAAGGGTTTTTATCACATTCCCGCCGCTATCGCAGGCGGGGACTACAGACGGATCGGCTACGTTGCCATATATCAGTCCCGCAGATTTTTTGGCGCGGCGGCAGGCATCAGATACTACGCCCGAGTGATTTCCGCACGGGTGCTGCCCCGATACGAGATACGGGAGATCCCCCGTCAAAGCTCCATGCCCTACGTGAGATTCGAGCTTGAACCCTGGCAGATTTTGCCCGTGCCCATCGCGCCAAAAGGCAAGGGCGTCACCTCCGCCCGATGCACCCTCTCACGGCTCCGAAAAGCCGACAATATGCACTCCCTGCTGAAAAGATGACAGATCTGCGGGCAGGAGTTTTTTGGTAATATTGCACAAAAATAACCCTAACTTTTTGTGCAAATCGTATATTTAGTCTCTTGACTTTTGCATCCAAAGTAGTAGAATGGTTGAGGTCAATATTGCTACATCAAAAGCTTGCATAAAATCGTACAGGAGATGAAAAAATGGTACTTCTTCTTAGTTTGTCCTTTGCCATACTGGCAGGACTGGCTGTGTCCCGTTTTACCAAAAAACTCAAGCTTCCCCACGTTACCGGTTACCTCATCGCAGGCATACTCATCGGCCCCTTCTGTCTGGGTGCGCTGGGCATCCCCGGTGTGGGATTCAACACTCTGGCTCAGATCAAGGAGCTCAGCCTGCTTTCTGACCTGACTCTGGGATTCATCGCCTTTGCTATCGGCAACGAGTTCCGACTCAGCCAGATCAAAGCCATCGGCAAGCAGGCCGCCGTCATCGCCGTGTTTCAGGCACTGCTGGCAACCGTGCTGGTTGATGCCGCACTGATCGGTCTGCACTTTGTGGTCGGCGACAAGCTGCCCCTCAGCGCCGCCATCACTCTGGGTGCAATCGCTTCGGCCACCGCCCCCGCCGCCACTCTGATGGTCGTCCGTCAGTACAAGGCAAAGGGCAAGCTCACCGATATGCTGCTGCCCGTCGTTGCGCTGGACGACGCCGTAGGTCTGGTGATTTTCTCGGTATCCTTCGGTATTGCCAAGTCGCTGGAAAGCGGCGCTCTGGATATGCTGTCCATCATCGTCACCCCCGTTGCCGAGATCGCTCTGTCTCTTATCCTCGGCGCTGTGGCAGGTGCTGTGCTCACCTGGGTGGAGAAGTTCTTCCACTCCAACAGTAAGCGTCTGTGTCTGGCGGTCACCTTTGTTATGCTGACCGTTGCGCTGAGCAAGCTGAGCTTCTCCATAGGCCCCGTACACTGCGGCTTCTCCCCTCTGCTGGTCTGCATGATGCTGGGCACCGTGTTCTGCAACCTCTGCGACTGGTCGGAAGATCTGATGGAAAAGACCGACAAGTGGACTGTGCCGCTGTTTGTTCTGTTCTTTGTTATGAGCGGCTCCGAACTGGAGTTTAACGTGTTTGCCGATCTGGCTATCGTGGGCACGGGCATCGTGTACATCGCCACACGCTCGCTGGGCAAGTACGTGGGCTCTTTCTTCAGCGCAAAGGCCGTCAAGTGCGACGACAGCATCGTCAAATATCTGGGCGTTACCCTGCTGCCTCAGGCAGGTGTTGCGCTGGGTATGTCTCTGACCGCTCTGCAGCTTGGCGCAAGCGGCGAGCTGGTACGCAACATTACTCTGTTCTCTGTGCTGATCTACGAGCTGGTCGGCCCCAGCCTCACCAAGATCGCCCTGACCAAGGCAGGCGACATCGCTCCCAAACCTCTGTACAAGTACCGCAACAGAGAAGAATACAACCCCAAGCACCCTGCATAATCCACACACTCCTTATATACGAAAACTGCCGCAGACTACGCTCTGCGGCAGTTTTTTTGTTGGTTGATATCGGATTATTCGACATTATTGCGGTAGTACCCGGCGCGCATTGCCCCACGGGACAGGTCCCGCGGGGACCCCGATTAAATAGACTCCGGTCGGGCTCCGCCCTTCCTGCGTCTTGCGACGCACTCGCGTCGCTTCGCTTACGCTCAGTCGCCTTCGGCGACATCTTCATTTTTCATTTCTGTAATACCCGGCGCGCATGCAGCGGCGGCAAAGCTCCTCCGTGCATTTGTGGGCGGAGAAGCCGTCGTAGATGGCACGGGCGCGGGGCGATGAGAGTATATCCTCCGGCGTCTGCTCAAACAGATTGCCCAGCGCAATATCCCCCTCGCTGTCCAGACAGCAGGGCACCACCGTGCCGTCGCACAACACACCCACCTGATCCCGCAGTCCGTAGCAGAATCCGCTCTCCTGCAGCACCTGCCCCCTGAGGCTCGGCCAGTCGAACTTGTCGCCCCACTCCAGAAACACCCGCTCGCGCAGACGGAAGCCGGTGCGAGTGGCCTGCCACTCGTCGGGGAAAGCCGCGCGGAGCAGATCCATGATCTGCCCGTTGCGCTCGTTTTTTGCCCCCTCTGCCCTGCCATCCAGATTCCACAGCCGCAAAACGGTGATTATCCCGCTCTCCGAGGCAGTGCGGGCAAAGCTCAGGCAGGAGTCTATATAGGTCTCAAAGGGCATTGATATATCGTTGGCCTCGAAGGAATGCAGGGAGATGCTGACCTTGTAGGGGCGGGCGTCAATCAGCGCGCCGCCGCGGGCAGACAGCAGAGTGCCGTTGGTGGTGATAACGGGCTTAAATCCCAGCTCGCGGGCACGGGTGACAAACTGCGGCAGCAAAGGGTGAGACAAAGGCTCGCCCATAAGATGAAAATACAGGTATTCCGCCCAACCCGTCAGCTTGCCTGCCAGATGCTCAAACTCACTCTCGGTGAGAGCGCGGGGCGCACGGGACGTGCCCGGGCAGAATGCACAGTTGAGGTTGCAGCGATTGGTGATCTCCAGATAGGCTTTTTTGTGATTGGACATAGACTCATCCTTGAAAGATGGATTTTGTGAAAAAAGCACTTGCCCACGCAAGTGCTTTTTGGAGCTGGTGACGTGACTTGAACACGCGACCTGCTGATTACGAATCAGCTGCACTACCGACTGTGCTACACCAGCAAAAATATATGATACTGTTGTATAATACCACAAAACAAGGTGGTTTTCAAGAGAAAGTTGACGACGGAGGGGGGTGTGAGAATATTCCTGTATAGTTTTTTTGAAAAAAACTATAATTTTTCTTGCTTTTTTGGAAAGAATATGTTAGACTATTAAACGCTGATATAAAAGTAAATAGGTTTGGAGAAGTACCCAAGTGGTGAAGGGGCTCCCCTGCTAAGGGAGTAGGGCGGTAACACGTCGCGAGGGTTCAAATCCCTCCTTCTCCGCCAACAAAAAAGACATCCATTAGGATGTCTTTTTTGCTTGGCGGAAACCGAGCATAACCCGAGCGGCGTAGTCGCGAGCAATGGAGCCGAGCGCTGCCGGTGGCAGATGCAGCGAGGCGCCATTGGTGCAGCGGTCGAAAGCGGTCGAGGAAAGGCGTGAGCCCGACGACCGCTTCGGGCACCGCAAACTGTGGGTCGAAGACCTGAAAATCCCTCCTTCTCCGCCAACAATAAAAGCACTCACATCGTGAGTGCTTTTTTGTTTTACATTTCCGGCCTGATGGTGTATAATCAGTTCAACCAACCGAACGAAAGAAGTGATCCCGTTGATAAAAGCCGTTGCTTTTGATTTTGACCATACTCTTTACGACCGCGACAGGACGCTTGAGCTTATGGCCCCCGAGTTTATGAGCCATTTTGCAGACAAGCTCCGAGATGACATTACTCTCGAGCAGGTGGTTGCCGCCACGCTCAATGCCGACCGCGCAGGCTTCGCCCCGCCCGACCGACCCGCACGCAGATCGGACAGCATAAAAATGCCTTGGGGCAGCACCTACAGATCCCTTGTTGCCACAGGCATCTTCAAAGATGTGCCCACCCACGAGGAGTATTATTACGGATTCATACTCCCCGCCTTCCCCAAGTATATCGACATGTACCCCGATGCCGTAAGCACCCTGCTCAAACTGCGTGAGATGGGATACACCACCGGACTCCTGACCAACGGCACCAGCGAGTTCCAGAACGCCAAGCTGGATCATGTGGGTCTGCGCCGGCACATCGATCAAGTGATCCTCTGCGGCGACTTGGAGTACCAGAAGCCTCACGCCAGCACGTTTGAGGCCATCTGCGAGGCTATGGGCTGCGCTCCCGGGGAGGCGCTGTACGTAGGCGACAATCCGGTCAACGACGTTGAGGGTGCGCGCCGCGCGGGGATGGTGCCCGTATGGATGCGCTCGGTGGGACTGTGGTTTGATGCACTCGAGCCTTCGCCCTATGCGATCGACGCCATCGGCGAGCTGCCCGAGCTGATCGAAAAAATAAACGGCGGGATTATGTGATTTTGTCACGGAAAACGGACAAGATCACGGGTATAATAAAATCACAAAAAGAAAAACGGAGGATAAAAACCATGTTAAATATTACAAAAGCAACCTTTGAGCAGGAGGTACTCAAGAGCGACAGACCCGTACTGCTGGATTTCTGGGCACCCTGGTGCGGCCCCTGCCGTATGGTCGCCCCCACTCTGGAGGAGATCGCCGAGGAGAGAGCAGACATCAAGGTCGGCAAAATCAACGTTGACGAAGAGCCCGAGCTGGCCGCTCAGTTCAGAGTTATGAGCATCCCCACCCTGATCGTTATGGAAAAGGGCGAGGTCAAAAACAAGGCCGTGGGCGTCAGACCCAAAGAAGAGATCCTCGAACTGCTGTGAGATAATAAGAAACGCAAGCGCGCTGCATCCGCAGCGCGCTTGATTTGATTTTTAACAAAACATTATTCTATTCCGGCACGCAATATCTGCGCACTCTCCCTCAGTCAGCTTCGCCTGCCACCTTCTCCCACCGGAGAAGGCTTTGTCCAAAGAGTTCAGTCTTGGCACAAAACTCCCGCAGACTATGTCTGCGGGAGTTTTTCTTTCTCTGTTATTCACCTAATTTGCTCAGTTTGTCCTCGTCCAGTATTTCTATAGAGCCGCGGGTGAGTCTGACCATGCCCTCCTGCTGAAAATATTTGAGCATACGGGTGACCACCTCACGGGCGGTGCCCATATGATTAGCTATTTTTTCGTGGGTGATGCTGAGGGTCAGGCTGCCGCTGAGGCTGCTTTCTTCCAGCAAAAATGCCGCAAGACGCCGATCAAAGCTCTTCCACATGATCTGCTCCATCAGCCACATCACGTCGGAAAACCTGCTGGTTATCAGCTGATTGGCGTAGCTTGCCACGGGCAGGCATTCTTCCATCAGGTTCTTGAACAAACAGGAGGGCAGCACTATGAGCTCGCAGTCTTTTTCTGCCTCGACGATGACATCAAACTGCACGTTGGGCATTACGCAGGAGGCCGAGAACAGACATATATCCCGCTCAAACAGACGGTACAGAGTGACCTCTCTGCCCTCGCCGGACAGAGTATACACACGCACCTGACCCGACTTGATAAGCAGCAGGCCCAGGCACTCACGGCTGCCGTCGTGAAGCACCTCTCCGCCCTTGGCGCTCATGGTATAGGACACGTCACGCAGGTGTGCCTGAGTCTTGGTATCCAGCTTATTCCAGAATGGGAAAAACTGCTCCAGTTCCATATTTTTTGCCTCCTTTTGCCCATATCTGTCTACAGTATAGGCTCAATTTGTGTTTATGTCAATCTTTTGTGATTTTGTCACGGAAAGCCTTCTCAAACCGTGGTATTATACAGACACAATAAATCAAAACAAAAACACGGAGGAACGAAAAATGAAAAAATATATCTGCAAAGTTTGTAAGCATATCCACGAGGGCGAGCTGACCGAAGGCTTTGTCTGCCCCATCTGCAAGAAGGGTCCCGAGTTCTTTGAGGAAGTCGCCGAGCCCAAGAGCAAGTTTGCCGGCACCAAGACCGAGAAAAACCTGTGGGAGGCATTCGCAGGCGAGAGCATGGCACGCAACAAGTACACCTACTTTGCAAGCGTGGCCAAGAAGGCAGGCTATGAGCAGATCGCCGCATTCTTCCTGCAGACCGCAGAGAACGAAAAAGAGCACGCAAAGCTGTGGTTCAAGGCTCTGGGCGAGCTGGGCAACACCGCTGAGAACCTGCTTCACGCCGCCGAGGGCGAAAACGGCGAGTGGACCGATATGTACGCACGTATGGCTCGAGAGGCCGAGGAAGAAGGCTTCTTTGATCTGGCTGAGCAGTTCAGAGGTGTAGCCGCCGTAGAAAAGACCCACGAGGAGAGATACCTCATCCTGCTGCGCAACGTAGAGACCGGCAAGGTGTTTGAGAAAGAAAGCGTAACCCTGTGGGAGTGCCGCAACTGCGGTCACCACCACACCGGCACCGCCGCTCCCGAGGAGTGCCCCGTCTGCAAGCACCCCAAAGCATATTTCGAGGTCCACGCAAAGAACTATTGATCCAATTTCCCGCAGCTGCGAGGTCCCCGCGGGACCCGACAGACGCACAAATCTAACCTGACCACCACTTTTCCTTTCTTTTATATTGTATTGTAAAAAACTCAAGCCGCCGACGGTCTGTACCCGTCGGCGGCTTGTTTGTGTTTGGTTTCAGTCCTCGAACTCGTTCTTTTTGATATACTCTATGACCGTTTTGAGACTGCGGGTGAGCCACTTGTTCTTGTGATGGATGAGCTGCTTCCATACTTCCGGTTTGACGTCCCGCACGTCCAGATAGCACAGCTCCCCTGCCTCCACCTGCTCTTTTGTGACAAAATCGGGCAGGTAGGATATCATATTGCTCTGTGCTATGATCCGTGTAATGATGTCGGTACGGCCGATCTCCAGCACGGGGACAATGTCCAGCGAGTGTTTGGCAAGCTCTCTGTCAAGCACTCGTCTGTAACCCTGACCGTACTCGGTCAGTATAAAAGGCTCTCCCGCAATATCTTTGATGGACAGTCCCACGGCGCCTGCAAACCCGGATCGGGTGCTTGCAACAAAATGCATGGGCAGGCGCTGCTCCTTGGCTATAACGTAGTCTTTGTTATAGGCGTGGCTGTCCAGCGTGATTATAAGATCTGCCTCGTTGTGATCGAGCATATCGAACATAACGAGGGTGTCGGCGGTGGTGAGCTTTATGGAAATATTGGGGAATTTCCGATGAAAATCCATATACCTCAAGCTGATCATTCCCTCGCAGACCGAGTCGGGGGTGACCAGATGTATATGCCCCGTCAGCTGCTCGTCGCTGCTCAGGCTTTCTTTGAATTCATCGGTGAGCGCACGCACCTTGTTGGCGTACACGGCAAGCTCGTGCCCACGCTCGGTCAGGGTGACCGTGTGCTTGATGCGCTCAAACAGCAGGCAGCCAAGCTCGTCCTCAAGCTGTTTGATCTGAAAAGACACCGTAGACTGGGAATACCCCAGCTGCTCGGCGGCTTTGGTAAAGCTGCCCACCTCGGCCACGTGAATGAACGTTATGAGATTTCGCAGTTCCATATATACCTCTCACCATCTAAAATATCGATGATTATTATCAAAACCATTTGTTTGACTAATTGCAAAAACTATTATATAGTTGCTATCAGAGAAAATCAAGTCCCAATCACAACCAATTCAAGGCTGAAATCAAGGAGGATCTTATCATGACACAACCCCAACTTTTTACCGTTATCGCTCTGTGTGTTTATGCCATCGCTATGGCGCTGATCGGATACCTCAGCTACGGCAAATCCAAGTCCCTTGACAGCTTTCTGATAGGCGGCAGAAACATCGGCCCCTGGATGACGGCTTTTTCATACGGCACCACATACTTCTCGGCGGTTGTATTCGTCGGTTATGCAGGTCAGCACGGCTGGAACATCGGCATAGGCGCAGTGTGGATAGGCATCGGCAACGCCGTTTTAGGCTGCCTGCTGTCCTGGCTGCTGTTTGCCAACCGCACCCGCAAGATGACCAAAACACTGAACGCCCGCACCATGCCCGACTACTTTGAAAAACGCTACGGCTCAAAGGCTCTCAAGATAGCCGCCTCGGTCATCATATTCGTGTTCCTCGTTCCATACTCCGCCGCTGTCTACAAGGGTCTGGGCTCTCTGTTCAGTACAGTATTCCCCGGTGTTGAGACATGGGTATGGATGCTGATGATAGCCTGCCTGACCGCCATTTATCTGGTAGCCGGCGGATACATCGCAACCTCCTGCACCGATCTGATTCAGGGCATTATTATGATCGTGGGTGTTATCGCGCTGGTGATCGCCGTACTCCGCCACGGCAGTGTAGACGGCATCGGCGGCCTGATGGAAAACCTCGGCGCCTTCCAATCCCTGCCCTCCGACCCCAATCCCGTCAGCGGCGCACAGCTGACCGATATATTCGGCGGCTCGGCATTCAAGTTCCTGTGCTTTAACATCATGCTGACAAGCTTCGGCACATGGGGTCTGCCCCAGATGCTTGGCAAGTTCTACGCCATCAAGGACACCGCCGCCATCAAGCGCGGCACGGTCATCTCCACCGTATTCTGTCTGGTTATCGGCTGCGGCGCATACCTCATCGGCTCTGCATCCCGACTTGTGCTGGGCGGCGTGCTCCCCGAAGGCGGAATCGACGCCGTCATCCCCGCCGTGCTGATGAAGGTGCTGGGCGGCGGCACGATGGGCATCATCCTGCTGGCTGTTATCATGATTCTGCTTTTGTCCGCATCCATGTCCACCCTTGAGGCGGTGGTGCTGACCTCCGCATCGGCTGTTGCCGTCGATCTGATCCCCGCCCTGCGCAGGAAGGAAACCCGTCCCGCAGCCCAGATGCTGCTCACCCGCCTGCTCTGTCTGGTGTTTGTTGCCTGCTCATTTGTGTTTGCTACACGCAACATCCCCATCATCGTCAGCCTGATGTCATTCTCGTGGGGACTGGTGTCCGGCTGCTTTATCGGCCCCTACATCTGGGGTCTGTTCTCCAAAAAGATCACCCGCCTCGGCGCCGGCGCCGGCATACTGTCCGGTCTGCTGACCGTGGGAGGTGCCACTCTGGTCATCTCCCTCAGGTCGGGCTTCTCCGCCGCGGCCGCACACTCCCCCGAAATGGGTGTTGCCGCCATGGCCGTGTCCATGATCGTCGTGCCGGTCGTCAGCCTGCTTTGCAAACCCAGGGAATCCGAGCAAAAACGTGTGGATCGGCTGTTTTGTCTCTGCAAGGATGCATAACGGGTGTTACTCCTATTTCCATAAATTGCCCCGTACACGGCGTAATGACGTGTGCGGGGCAGGCTTTTGGGCAGGAGGCGGGCAGAAACTTCGGTTTGGCTCAAGTTTTTTTCAAATAGGCTGTGTGTTTTTATTGAAATTTGCCGCCGAATCGGTTATTATAATATAGTTAAGAGACAATTTTTTCGGCTAATTGCCAATCTATACGGAGGATGATTATTTATGGTAAAGACCCAGCAGGAGCTTTTGGAACTTATCCGCGAAAAAGACATCAAGATGGTTGATTTTAAGATCGTTGACATCAACGGTCAGTATCGCCACGTTACCATTCCCGCCAGCCACTTCAACGAAGACACCCTGACCAACGGCATCGGCTTTGACGCTTCCAACTACGGCTACGCCGTGGTCGAAAAGAGCGACATGGTCTTTATCCCCGACATCACCACCGCTGTCATTGATCCTTTCTGCGAAGTACCCACCCTGTCCATCAGCGGTAACGCAATGATCATCGACTACCCCAACAACCGTCCTCTCGATCAGTACCCCCGCAACATCGTTCTGGCAGCAGAGCAGTATCTCCGCGACAGCGGTATTGCAGATACCATGCTCATTCTCCCCGAGTTTGAGTTCCATATCTTTGACAACGTTAACTGGAGCGTCAAGCCCGAGCACATCGGCGTAGCCGTTGATGCCGAGCAGGCATACTGGAACTCTGACAGTCAGGGTCAGGGTCAGGTAGTTGCCCACCAGAAGGGCTATCACGTTGCCAAGCCCGGTGACCGCACCTATGAGTGCCGCTCTGAAATGTGCCTGCTGATGGAAGAAGCAGGCATCCCCATCAAGTACCATCATCCCGAGGTCGGCGCTGCAGGTCAGTTTGAGATCGAGCCCCAGCTGGGCCAGATGTCCACCATGGCAGATGCTACCATGATGATCAAGTACATCATCCACAACACCGCACTCAAGCACGGCAAGGTTGCTACATTCATGCCCAAGCCCGTATACGGCGAGGCAGGCAACGGTATGCACGTACATATGCTCCTGCTCAAGGATGGCGAGCCCGTATTCTCCGATGACAACGGCTACTCCCACCTGAGCGAGACGGCTCACTACTTTATGGGCGGTCTGCTCAAGCACATCGCCGCTCTGTGCGCTATCACCAACCCCTCCACCAACTCCTTCAAGCGCCTTGTTCCCGGCTTTGAGGCTCCCGTAACCGTCGGTTATGCAACCTCCAACCGCAGCGCAGTCATCCGTATCCCCCCATACGCCATGACCTCCAAGATGCGCCGCTTTGTGATCCGCAACCCCGACGCAACCTGCAATCCCTACTTCTGCTATGCCGCTCTGCTGATGGCAGGTATCGACGGTATCAAGAACAAGATCGATCCTCACGCAAACGGCTGGGGCCCCTACGACGTCAACCTCTACCACCTCAGCGACGAGGAGAAGGCAAAGCTCAGCCATCTGCCCACCAACCTGGGTGATGCTCTGGACGCTCTGGAGCGCGATCACGACTTCCTCACCGCAGGCGGCGTATTCCCCGAGACTCTGATTGAGAAGTTCATCGCCGGCAAGCGCGAAGAGGTCAAGAAGCTGAACGCTATCCCCCATCCCGCAGAGTTTGACAAGTATTTTAATCTGTAATAAACGGAATATAAAAAGACAGAGCCGAAAATGGCTCTGTCTTTTTTATATTGAATGCAAAATGATGTGGTCGGCAAAGCCGACGGATTGATGAGACGAGCTAATAGCTAATAGTGAATAGCTAATAGCGAAGGTGTCGGCAAGCCGACGGATTGAACAGGGGTTTATATCCCCCAGCCAAAACCTGCGGTTTTGCCAGCCCCCTTTAGGCAAGGGGGCCGTTTCAGGGGAACGGGGTTTCGCGCATTATGGAAGCTATGGGAGGTTTGTGCAGATTTCGTCCATATACAACTAACGCGAGGGTTGACAGTACCGTGTGTACGGCGACCCGAGAGCTTGTCAGCCATCGGCTGACCGAGCGTAAGCGAGGCGCGGTGAGTACCGCGCAAGACGCAGGAAGGGCTGCGCCCGACCGAAGTCTATTAAATCGGGGTCCCCGCGAGACCTGTCTCGTGGGGAGTTGTAGATGGGCGGAAGCTGTGCAAAAATATTACAGTTTGTCGGGGGCGCGAGGCACTACTCCTGCAGGTATGGGACACTGATAGGTCTCTCCGCCGAGGCGCTTTTTGTGCTCGTCTTTTGCGTTTTGGACGGTCTCGGGGCTTTCAAACAGATCTACCGCTGCGCCCGCAAGCACCTGAGCGGCATAGATGACTCCCTTGTGTGCGATGCTCGTCTTGTTGCAGGAGACGAACTGCCAGGAGTGGTTGGGTGTGCCGCAGGCGGTGGTCACCGCGTCAAACTGGGCGGTGGGGCATATCCAGGTCACGTCGGCAACATCGGTAGAGCCTGCCATGACTACTTCGTTGGAGTAGAAGGGCAGCAGGAAGTCGTTGATGTTCTTGTTGGGGGCATAAAGCTCGCGGATCTCGTCGCGGTACTGCTCGCCGCAGCGGCTGACGGCGCGCTCCATGGGATCCCAAGGGTTCTGATAGCTGGCACGGACACGGCCCGCAAACTCTTTTTCTTCTTCGGTGTACACGGGCATGGGTGCCTGCTCCATATTGGAGTAGAGCACCTTTTCGAGGACACCGTTTTTGATGGTCTCGGAGCAGGCTTTGACAAAATCTATCTCCACGGTGGTGCCGGTCATCAGCGCGGCGCCGCGGGCGACGTTGTTGACGCGCTCATAGAGGTCGCGGAGCTGGGCGGATTTGGGCGAGCGGATGAGATAAAGCACGTCGGCTCTGGGCTGCACCACGTTGGGTGAGAAGCCGCCTGCGTTGGTGATAGCGTAGTGGATGCGGCAGGCGTCGGGCATATGCTCGCGCAGATACTGCACGCCGGTGTTCATCAGTTCCAGCGCGTCCAGAGCCGATCTGCCCGCCTCGGGATCGGCGGCGGCGTGGGATGCGATGCCGTAGAACTTGTAGAGCACCTGATAATTGGCCAGCGAGCTGCCGCTGGTGATGGAGTTGACCGAGCTGGGATGCCATGTGAGTGCAAGGTCGCAGCCATCAAACACGCCCTCGCGTGCCATGAAGGCTTTGCCCGAGCCGCCCTCCTCGCCGGGACAGCCGTAGACGATGACCGTGCCGCTGTTTTGGGGCTTGGACTCGAGATAGGCTTTGAGGCCGAGAGCCGCACCCACGATGGCCGCACCGTAGCAGTTGTGGCCGCAGCCGTGGCCTGCTTTGCCCTCATCCTCGGGAGCGGTAGGCTGTCTGTCGGCGCTGCCCCCCATCTGATTAAGGCCTGCCAGCGCGTCATACTCGGCAAGCAGGCCGATAATCGGCTTGCCGCTGCCGAAACGTGCCAAAAAAGCCGTATCGATCTTGCCCACGCCGCGCTCTACCTCAAAACCGTTGTTTTCGAGGACTTCACAGAGTTTTGCGGCTGATTTGTACTCCGAAAAGGCCGTCTCCGCATATTCCCATACGCTGTCATTGATGTCTATGATCTCAGAGCTGTGGTCTGTGATGATCTTGTACAGTTGCTGTTTGTCCATAATGATTCCTCCCATACTTTTTGTATACATAATAATATATATCGGGTGAAAATGCAAATAAAATAGCAGGCAAAAAGCAGGCAAAAAGCGCACAAAATAGCTCCGCCCCGCGCCGTCTCCCCACAAAGCTGCAGCTTTGTGGGGTCCCCTATCAATTTGGACTCACGGGCGGAATAAATCCGCCCTTCGTCTTGCGCGGCACTCGCCGCGCGAGTCGGCGCCTTCTGGCATTTTGCCCTCAAAATAGCTCCGCCCCGCGCCGACTCAGGGAACGTCGGCGCAGGGCGGAATAAGGGAACAGGCGCGCAAAATTAGTTGGGTTGCGGCACTCGCCGCGTTTTATTTCTCCTCGGCTTTGTAGCTTATCATGGGTTCGACGTTTTCGCCTTTTATCTCACGTGCGATATAGTTTTTGGTGATTTTTGCGACCAGAGGACAGAGAGCTACAACACCGATGAGGTTGGGGATCATCATCAGGCCGTTGAAGGTATCCGAGATATCCCAAGCCAGCGAGGAGGTCATAACAGCGCCCGACATGATCATCAGCACAAAGACCACCTTGTAGATCTTGACACCGGTTTTGCCTGCCAGGTACTCGACAGCCTTGGTGCCGTACTGGGACCAGCCGACCACGGTGGTGAATGCAAACAGCAGCATTGCGATGGCCACAAAGGCTTCGCCCACAAAGCCGAATGCCTGACCGAAGATCTGGGAGACCAGAGTTGCGTCGTCAAGATTTGCCACAGCGGGCAGACCGGTGCTCAGATCGATAAAGCCCGAGCTGAGAACTACCAGCGCGCTCATTGTGCAGACGACAAAGGTATCAAAGAATACCTCAAAGATACCCCACATACCCTGCTTGACGGGTTCTTTGGTATTGGAGGATGCGTGAACCATAACCGAGGAGCCGAGACCTGCTTCGTTGGAGAACATACCGCGCTTGCAGCCCTGAGTGATGACCTGAGAGACAGCCACACCCACTGCACCGCCTGCAACAGCCTTGATGCCGAATGCAAACTTGAAGATAGATGCAAACACTGCGCCGACAGATTCGATATTGATGCATACGATGACGATGCCGCCGATCATATACAGGATAGCCATAACGGGAACGACCTTTTCGGCAAAGGCTGCAACCCTCTGCAGACCGCCGATAACGATGAGGGCGGTGAGCACCATAAGCACGAGACCGATGACAAGGTTGACAACGGGTACACCAAACAGCTCAGCAGAGGTGTTCTTGAAGAATGCAGACTGCAGGTTGAGGGTGATCTTGTTGACCTGACCCATATTGCCTATACCGAAGGATGCAAGGATTGCAAATACGGCAAACAGAACAGCCAGTACCGAGGATACGGTCTTGAGGCCGCGCTTGCTGCCCAGACCGTCGCGGAGGAAGTACATGCTTCCGCCCGACCACTCGCCGTCCTTGTTGCGGCGGCGGTAGAACAGACCGAGGACGATCTCGGAGTACTTGGTCATCATACCGAAGAATGCTGCAACCCACATCCACAGAACGGCGCCGGGGCCGCCCAGTACG
Source organism: Oscillospiraceae bacterium (assembly GCA_045658985.1). Classification (GTDB taxonomy): domain Bacteria; phylum Bacillota; class Clostridia; order Oscillospirales; family Butyricicoccaceae; genus RGIG3513. The sequence goes on along the minus strand of JAZOWC010000039.1, from coordinate 17,243 downwards.
ATAGCGGCGGAAACACCTGCGATATTACCTGTACCGACGGTTGCTGCCAGTGCGGTACACAGGGACTGGAAGGGGGAGATGGTTTTTTTGTCGGTCTTGCGGGTGGCGTCGCTGTCTTTTTTGAGCAGAGAGCCTATGGTCTGCTGAAACCAGTGTCTGATATGTGACAGCTGAAAGAATCGGGTGCATACAGTCATAATGAGACCTGCGCCCAGCAGCAGGACGATACCGATCTTGACCCATACAAATGTATTGATCACGTCGTTGATCTCGGCAACTTTTGTCATAAAAGCGTTCATTGTTCATTCCTCCTGAAAAATCAAAAATAGCCGCACCCAAAGGTGCGGCTATAGCAAAAATACAAATACAAAACCCCTATAGTTGTGCCAGCGCTATGCACAAAAAAGAAGTAAGAGCACTTTGTCCTTTTGCCTGAGAGATTAGCGGATTTAAGTCCGCTTTGCACCTTCGGCACCCAATCAAATGGGCTTCTCCAAAGTTCTGTCTGCATACGGTCTCTATCCACAGTGGACTCCTGAGAGTGTTACTCCTTCGGCAGCCGATTAAGGCACTTTTCCGCATGCTTCACACAGAAGTATTAAGTTGTGGCTTATTATACTCGCACGTTTGCCAAAATGCAATAGTTTTTTTTGCATTTTTTTGCGATTTTTCCAAAAATGTTGATTCTGAACAAAAATAACGCAAAAACAGGGTTCAATAAGATCAAAATCGACAAAGCATCCTGTCCACCCTCAATGTGCAGGCAAAGAGCAGAGCCGTTTTGGCTCTGCTCTTTGCCTGAGATCTTGCCTCACACAGCGGAAATTCTCACATATAATCGCCGATATCGGGCAGGCGGTTGACCGCTGTCGGGCGGTCGGCGGCGGGAAGATCGTTCTCCAGATTGTCTCTCGCCAGCTCGTTGTCCATCTCGCTGTATATCCCGTCGGTGTACCGCAGGGGCGTCAGGCCGGAGCTGAAACGGCGGGGATTGGGGATACGGTTATTTATCATTGCAGCCGTCGCCTTTGCAGGGCTTTTCGTTCTTGGACTTTTCCTGCTTCTTTGCACACTCGGGACGCTGCTGCTTCTTGTTTTCCTGCTTGTTTTCCATTCTTTTATCACCTCGGGATTAGTTTGGGTCAAAAACCGCCCTTTAGCCGTGGAAAAATCAGACAAAATTGCAAAAACATGGTATAATAAAGCTGACTCCGTCGCCTCCCCTTGCACAGGGGAGCCTTTGATCAGAATATTACAAGGAGGCATACAATGGACACTATCAAGATCACCTGGCACGGTCACGCCTGCTTTACCGTCGAGTACGACGGCTACGTTATCGCCATCGACCCCTATGACCCCACCACACCCGGCTATAACCCCCTCTGCCTCACCGCCCACAAGACTCTGTGCAGCCACAGCCACCACGACCACAGCTATCTTCAGGCCGTGTGTATGCCTCTGTGCGAGAGAGAATGTCCTTTTGAGATCACCGCGGTGGACTCCTTCCACGACGACGCAGAGGGCGCCAAGCGGGGCACCAACAAGATCCACATCCTCACTGCCGCAGGCATGAAGATCGTCCATCTGGGCGATCTGGGGCATCCTCTGAGTGATGAGCAGGCCGCCGCAATCGGCACACCCGACGTGCTGATAATCCCCGTGGGCGGATATTATACCATCGACGCTAAGCAGGCAGACGCCATTGCCCGTCGGCTTGGTGCGAAGATCGTCATCCCCATGCACTACCGCAGTGATACATTCGGCTACGAAAATATCGGCAGGGTCGAAGAATTCACCGCCCTGCGGGATGATGTGCGACAGCTCGATACAAACACGCTGGAGCTGACACCAGAAACAAGTGCCGTGACCGCCCTGCTGCGGTACATGGGGGAATAAAAGAAAACACCCAAACGGTGCGTGAAACGATCACGCACCGTTTTTTGCAGTGAGCGCGGGGGTTTGTCAGAATTCTTCCGAGCGGTGGGCGCGCAGGCGGCGGTAGAAGGTGGCTTCGCTGACGGAGCAGGCATTCAGCACATCCTGAATCAGAATGGAGCCGCTTTCCCACTGTCTTACAAGACTGAGAAAATCATCGGGCAGGGGCATTTCGGGTCTGCCGAATCTTACTCCCCGGGCTTTTGCGGCGGCGATGCCCTGAGCCTGACGGGCACGGATGCTTTCTCTTTCGCTCTGAGCAACAAATGACAGTATCTGCAGCACCAGATCGGCTATAAAAGTTCCCATCAGGTCTTTGCCCTGACGGGTGTCCAGCAGGGGCATATCCATGACGCAGATGTCGATGCCCTTGTCTTTGGTCAGCAGGCGCCACTGATTCTGTATCTCCACATAGTTGCGCCCCAAGCGGTCTATGCTCATTATGTACAGCAGATCACCGGGGCAAAGTTTTTTGATCAGCTGTTTGTATTTTGGGCGGTCAAAGCTCCTGCCCGACTTTTTGTCTACGTAGATATTGTCCTCGCTCACGCCTGCGGCGGTCATGGCGTCCAGCTGTCGGCGCTCGTTCTGCTCAACGCTGGACACGCGGATGTATCCGTATGTGTTGGTCATAATTGCTCCCCTTCTTTTAATGTACTATATGTATTATGGGCATTGCCTCTGTAGGCGGCAATGCCCATTTGATTACTGTTTATTGGTCGCAAATATGATCCTGGAGGCTCTGCAGTGCAAAATTGGTCTGCTCGCGCAGGTAGGCGAGATAGTCGAGGATATTGTCCACGTCTTTGGCGCTGATGCCCGTCGGTTCGGGCGGCATTTTGTCTATCACAACTGCCATATCACACCTCGCTGAGCAGGGCAAACTCACGCGCAAGCCCCGTTATCGTGACATCTCCCCTGCCCTCCAGCCTGATGCCGAAGCGGCTGCACCTCTGCACTCTGATCGGAATACTCAAGCTGCAGCGGGAATCGGGAGTGTGGGTGTAGGTCAGTCTGTACTCGCCCCCGTCGCAGCGGGTATACACCCTGAGGGTGCTGTCAGGAGCCATGGTGACACCGAAAACAAGCCGCGTGTAGCATTTTTTGCGGAATGTATCCTCGCAAAACGGCACAAACTCGGCCATAAAGTGGCTTTGGCTTTTGTCAAGCGTGCCGATTTTGTACAGGCCGCCGTCGGTCAGCATATAGGTGGTGCCGCCCACGCAGGCAATGGCTGCGGCCTGCTCGTCGGCCTCTTTGATCCACACCTTGCCGAAGGTATCATATGCATACATGACCGGATTGCCTCCCACAAGGCCGCTGAGGTAGTACATCCTGCCGTCGGTGCCCGACACGGCACAGTCGGGGAGATTATCCCCAAGCTCACGGGAGATCAGCTTGGGAGCGGCGCCCGAATAGGCGTATACGCCGTGGACGCCGCGGTAGCAGAGGGTGTCGCTTATGGTCTGCACCGATCTTTCGCACCCCTGCTTGACCCCCGGCAGGGTATAATCGCTGATATAATAGCTGCCCGGAGTTGTGCCGAGGATCTTGTGGAGGAGGCCTTCTTTGAAGCAGCAGACCCCGCCGCCAAAGGCGCATATGGCAGTAAATTCGCCCTCACTGCCGAAGGTTTTTGACCATCCACCCTCTTTGCCGTCGGGATAAAAGCTGTCCGGCCTGCCCCAATGGGAGGCGTAGACGCGGTTTTCACGGCGGTTGAGTCCCCACAGACGGTTGTCGCTCTCGCATATGTAATCCAGATCGGGCAGAGGGCGGCTGACGGTCAGAGTGCCGAAGTTTTTTGGGTACACGGCCGTCTGCACGGCGTCCTCGATATAGCTGTCCGTGACCTCGGCATCAAAGGCCGCCGCGTTCTCCCCCGCACTCTCGTCCCACTGATACACGGTGATGCTTCTCGTCTGGGTCGTGCCCGTGTCCCCCGTGTACACGCCGCCCATATAGAGCAAAGTGCCCGCAAACAGCGGCTCGGGCGGAGTTATGGTGACGTATCTGCCTCCCGCCAGCATGGTAAGCGGCGTGTTGGCCGCCGCAGGTACGGTGAGGATACAGTAATGCTCGCATTCTCTGATCGCACCCTCGTCGAATATCAGGCTGTTTGTCCGAGTGTCGATCTCTCTCACGGGGACGGAGGAGACGTCTTTGATGCCATAGGGCGTGCCGGTAATGCTGACGGCATCACCCACCGAGAACACATTATGCACCAGCAGGTCGGCGCCGTCGGTCTTGTACACGTCAAAGATGACCTCGGTGTCAGCGCCTCGGTCGAGGTCGGTATTGACCGACTTGATGACGCAGTAGATGCCGTGGCGGTTGTACAGCTCTCTGTCGGGGTAATACTGCGGATCTATGACCCACTCTCCCTGCTGCTGTATCAGTCTGTAGGGACTGCCTATCAGACTGACCGTGCCGTCCTCAAGCACCTGCGGGATAACTATGTCCCCCTCGCTGAGATGGCTCCCCGTGTTGTTGTAGCAGACGTCTTTGAGCGTCTCGATTCTGTCCAGCCCCTGCCACGTGCCGCGGCTGAAGCAGCTCTCAAGCAGACTTTGGTCTGTGCCGTAGGTGTAGATGCAGGCGTATGCAAAGGGTCTGGCCACGTCGGTGCGGTTAAACTGCTGCCGCGTGTCGGTCTGCAGCTTGTCTCGCACGGGTGTGACGGTTACGCTGCGTGAGGTTATCTCGGTGGGGTTGCGGTTTGTGTCGGCGGTCAGGGATTTTTCAAGCCGTGTGACCTCTCCGCTGTGTATGTCCACGGCTATCTTGTCGGGGAAGATGCACAGTCTGCCGCCCACCACGGCAAACTGCTTTTTGCCCTCGCAGAGTGGCCCCAGATCCCTGCCGTCATAGCAGAGCCTGCCGCCGTCTGCCACGGCCAGCCTGCCGCCTGCGGCATACATATCGGTGGGCGAGCGATACCCCTCCACCTTCTCTCTGCCGCCGCAGACGGTAAGGGTGGGAAGCTCCCTCACCGATATCCCGACGCTGTCTGTGAGGCACCCCTCGGGCGCGTCGGCTCTGAGATCAAGTCCGCCAAAGCGCAGGATCTGTTTTTCGGTCTTTTTCGTCCTTTTTGGCAGAATGGGCAGCACCGTCATAATACCCTCCAGTTTCCGTTGTCTGCAGGGAGATTGCGGCGGAGGTAGCTGCTTTTTGCCCGATTGAAGGATGCGTTGAACAGCACGCTGTCGTTGTAGTACAGATCACTGTCCTGCTGGGCAATATCTATCATTGCCGCCACGTACAGATAATATATATTGTCAAAAGGCGCCTGCATCAGCAGAGGAGCATCCTCCTCCGCTCCCTCAAAGGGCAGGTTCATAAACTCTGCCACCTGCCCCTCAAGCTCCCTCACCCACCCGACCTTGAGCTCACGCTCAAGGCTGTTGGGTCTGAGTTCGTCGGCCCTCTGTATTGCTTGGTTAAGTGTCAATTGCGGTTCTCCTTACTGTTTTGGTTTTGCGTGTCAGGCTGCAGCACACCTGCGCGGTGCAGTATCACAAGCAATCTGAGCATATCGTGGCTCAGATCGATCATCGGGGGATTTTTGCCGTCGCCTTTGAGTATTCCGCTCTCCATCAGTTCGGCTATGATACTGCGGAAGCCGTCACTTTCGGGGATATCGGTCAGGTAGCGGTAACGGCGCAGGCGATCGGGCACACCCAGATATTGGGCAATGATCTGCCCCTCGGCGGCGGCAAGTCGGGCAAGATTGCCCTCATCCATCAGCCACGAGGCGGCGCGGGTGTTGGTGTGAAAGCTATGCTCCAGAATAACCCCGGGCACGTTTACTTCGGCCGCGCCCCGAAGCACCCCGTAATAGTCTCCGCGGCTGCCCTCTCTGTGCTCGATTCGGGCGCTCTGGGCGGTGTTCATCATCTGCTCCACGCACTGTGCCAGCCTGAGGCCGATACTGTCGGCCGCGCCGCTGATGCTGACGTAGGCCACGGGGTAGTCTATATCCTCCCTCACCCCGTCCCCTGCGGCGTTGGAATGCAGCGACACCAGCAGATCGCACCCTCTTGCTTTTTTGCCCCGCTCGGTCAGGGGAAGGTCTTGGCTCTGCAAAGAACGGGTTTTGACCGTCTCCACGCCCAGCGCCTCAAGCTCATAGCACAGCCGCTCCTGCAGCCGCCACATAGCCTGCGCCTCAATATACCCGTCCACGGCGGGGCTTGGGTTGTAGCTGCCGTAATGTCCGGCATCAATGCAGACTCTGGGCATCGCCGTTCTCCTTTTGGTTGGTGCTTGCAGGCTGTGTCTGGCACTCCACGGCGGCCGCGTCCACTCTGCCCTCGGTGATGATATATCCGAGCGCCGACACAGCCGCCAGCACTGCGCCCGACAGAGTCTCCACCTCGCCTGCATCGGCGCCCAAAGCCACCGCCAGACCGCCCAGCACGCCTGCCAGAGCGGTAATGAACTTGCGGCTGATGAGTTTTTTGGCCAGAGATTTTAAGGTGTTTTTGATACGAATCAGTCCTTTCTTCAGGTGATGATGTCCCACCCTGACACTTCACCGTATATATGCTCGATAAAACTGTTGCCGCCGAGAGCTCGGTATGCGCTGTAGGTGGTGAGAAAATTCTCCATCTCATACTGACGGATTTTTTGCTCGTCGCGGTGCTTGTAATAGGTGCGGAGCATATCCGAGCGCAGCAGGCATTTTTGCCCCTCCTCTATCTGTCTGAGGCCGAATGCCCATTTGCGAAAGGGTTTCAGCACCATCAGGCACAGGGCAAAAACCGCGCTGATGCCCCCTGCCGCCTCGGCAATCAGCCTTAGGACGGTCATAGCCATCCTCCGCTCTTCGGATCGGGCTTAAATGCCAAGCTCTCTCGCCTGAGCATCGAACTCGCGGCGGCGGGAACGGGCATACTCGGCGGCAGATACGTCCTGACGCGCCGACTGCTCGAGGATCAGCGCAAACTTACGCTTTATCATAACGGGTACGCCGCGACGGATGAGACAGTTCTCGCCGTTGCAGGACACAAAGACGTCGTCGCGGTAGTCTTTGCCGTCTTTGAAGAGCTGCACCTCCACGTACTCCTCAAGATAGGGGTCGCGCTGCGCAGCGGCGGGGGCGGCAGGCTTGACGGCCAACTCCTCACGCAGCTCCTCTCTCAGCTGATTTTTGATAGCTTCAAGCTCTGAATCGGTGAGCTTTGTATTGGTTTTGGTTTCGGACATTTGTTTTTTCCTCCTTGTTTTTTATCTGCGGGAGTCGGGGGAGGTGCCTCTCCCCCTATCCCATATCAATGTTGTGACCTGTCAGTTGGCTCCGATATCGTTGAAGGTGGAGCAGCTCTCGATACGCACCATGTACTCCTCTACAAGGCGCTTGGATGCGCGGGTTGCCTTCCAGCCTGCTGTGCCGCGCTGATCCAGAGGATCGGCAGAGCCTGCGCTGCCCAGCTGCTTGACGATATGCTGCAGACCGCCGCCTGCGATCTCGGTCACGCCATATGCGTTGTCGCCAAAGATCAGCGTTGCGTATACGTCTCTGCCCTTTGCACCTGCCTCGCCGGGGTAGATGATGTCCTCGGCTGCCATATCGGACGAGGGTGTCTCGGCCAGGGTGATGGATGCGCCGCCTGCCGCGCCTGCGGTGGCGTAGATGATGGTGTACAGCTTGTTTCTGATGATGACGCGTCTGCCCGACAGCTCGCTGGCCTGCTCGGCGTTCAGCTTTTCGTAGATGGTGATCTGCTTGCCCGACACGCTCTTGACGGTGATCTCTCTGTGGGCCATGCTGTCGCTCTTTTTGAGCACCAGATCGGGGGCGTGGAAGATCTTGCCCTCGCTGGTCTCAATAAATCTGCAGCCGGCGATGGCGCCGATCTCACCGGTGTAGATGTTCTTGGGATCGGCGTACTGGTGAGGATACTTCCACTCGGGGTCGCTCATCAGGTCAAAGGAACAGTCCTGATTGATGATGGCTATGTAGTAGCCGTCGATTTTTTCGGCGTTCATGGCCTTGAGGTAGCGCACCACGCGCTTGACCATATCCACGGTAAGGTAGCAGTTACCGCTCTCCTCGCCGCCTGTCAGCTGATAGCGGGCGGTCTTGCCGCCTGCGTACTGTACGTTGGTGCCGCCCACCAGCACCTCACGGGTGATGGTGTCCAGAGTTCTGCCTGCCTGAGCGCCCAGCAGCTTGGTTGCCTGCACCAGATTGTTGTCTATAGCGGTCAGCAGAAGCAGGTCGGACAGCTCCACAAATCCGCCGTACTGCTCAACGGTTGCCGAAACGGTGGTCATATTGAGCTTCTGACCGTCGGGTGTAACACCCTCTGTCAGCGCCTTGAGCAGCTTGGGCAGAGGGCTGTACTTGCGGAACTCAACAGTCTTGCCGCTGCCGCGGGGAATGGGCTGCTTCTGGGCAAAACGGTCGTGAACCAGCTTGGGCTCGGCAATGTCGATGAGGAAGTCGTTGTAGTAGGTACGCATTTCACCGGACAGACCCTTGTCTGCGGTGACGTTGGTATCGCCGTCAAACACGGACAGCGAAATAGGCTTGATTTTGATATTCTTCATTATTTCTCCTTTTTTATCTTTTGAATGTGATTTCTTCGCCTTTTGCGGCGCGGGCGGCATAGTCGGCACGCTGCTCACGGCTGAGTCGGGATACGTCCTGACGCAGCGAAATGGCGCAGTGTGCCGAAATGCCGTTTTCCTGCACCCGCAGAGCGCGGGCGCGGATGGCCTCGGTAATCTCGAGGCGGATAATTTCTTTTTCCCTCAGAGCCGCAGCCTGAGCAAGTTCCTCAAGATGCACCACCTCATAAGCATCCCTGAGGGTTGCTCCGGCCTGCACCAGAGCGGCAAAACGGCTGTTTTCCATCTCCCGCTCAAGGTCAAATCCGGGATATATCCGCCCCAGCTCCTCGGCCTGAGCCTGCAGCTGGGCGGAGGTTTCCGCATCCCCGCTCTGTTTGTCTTTTTTAAGTTTCAGTATAGTCATTTTTCTCCTTTCGTTTCGCTTACCAAAACTCCGTTTATGTGAACCCGCACGTTATCGGGATAGGTGACAGCCACCTGACAGAGACCTATGACCGCGGTCATAAAGGCGCTGCGCAGCATTCTGTCGCCGGTGGCGCTGATACAGCCTCTGCCCCCGCCCGGAAGCAGCTCGCTGTATCCCGTAAGTCTGTCAAGTCTCCTGATATGCCTGGGATTGTTTAGTACCCACCCGACAAGCGCCTGTGTCAGCGCCGAGCAGGCAGAGCACACGATATCATTGCCCGGGCAATACCCTGCGTGGCCCTCGAGCGTCAGCTCGCAGAAGTTCCTGCGCTGTATAACGTTTACGCTTATCATCCCGTCCCTCCTTTTTTCAGGAAACTTCGGCCTGCCGGATGATCTGTCTCAGCTTGTCCACGGCGGCATCCTTGCCCTCAAACTCCATAAGTTCAAGCATAATAAGCCCCTCTTTGGCTTTGGCGGGTGAGAATACACCCAGCTCAAACAGCTCCTTGGCAGTCTCGTTGAGAGACATACGGGAGAAGGGATTGCGGCGCTCGGCGCAGACTTTGACGTCGAACACGGGGCAGGCGGTCTGCTCGCTTCCCGCGATATCCCTGCCCGAAAAGCTCATAAACTCCCATCCGTGGCTGCCCGTGATGCGAAAGCACCTCTGCTCGGTATAAAACTGTCTGACCAGTTCGATGCACAGATAGCAGATCTTGGTATAGGCGCGGTATGCAGCCGCTATCATATCGCGGCTGTTTTTGCTGCCCGCCTCCTGTAATGCGGCTATTGCTGCCGCGGCGGTGACACCTGCGCCCGAAGAACCTGCGTTGACGTCGCGGTTAGCGCTGGTTTCTTTCATCTCACGAATTTTCTGCTCCAGCACCTCAACGTAGACGGGGTCAAGAGGCTCGACCTTGATCTGCTTGAGGCGGCTGTCCTCAAGACTGCTGCCCTCCACGTGAACGATAGGACGGTTCCAGTCCAGCAGTTCCTGCTCGTTGATGCCCGTGTTGTTGAGGGCAAAGTATCTCACCTTGGTGGCCATCATGGATGTCTCAAGGATATTGGCGCTGAGGCGGTCTATGTACATCTGGGGGTCTTTGCACACCGACACGTAGCCGAAGCCGATGGGGGTACCTTTTTCGGGGAACAGGGTATCCAGCACCACGGGATAAAGTCCGTGGTCATAGAATCCCCGCTCTCGGTAATTTTCGTCGTTCTCCGATGCGTACAGCAGGGTACTGCCGCAGAATTTGAGCAGGTGAACCACCTGACGGCCCTGTGAGTTGAGCTTTTTGTAGTAGCAGTCCACCACCAGCACCTTGCCGCTGAGGGAGACGTTATCGTCGCTGATATACTGTTTTTTGGCAGAGGCATCCTCTCTCAGTCTGCCGGTGACGTGGGGATAGACGCTCTCCACAGCGGAAATATCCCACAGATCGGTGATAAACAGCCGTCTTGAGCTCTGAATATCCCGCACTCCCGGCTCCCAGTAGAGGTTGAGCAGGTCGATCATCCTGATGTCCACGTCGCCCAGCCCCTGCTCCCGTCGGCTGTTCCAGAACACACCGTAGGCCGCCGTGCCGTGCTTGAGTTTTTCCCACCAGTTGTCAGAGTAGGTCTGCTCAAAATCGCACCGCTCCATGATCACGGGCAATATCTCGCCCAAAGCGCGGGCCGAGTCTGTATCCCTCTCCTCTCTGGGCAATACGGACGCGCGGGGGTAATAATCGGCGGCGTCGGCGTGCTTGTTCATCAGGGTATTGAACAGCCATGCCGAGGTAGGCTCGGCGCCTCTGCCCCGTCTGTTTGTACGCATCACATCCCAGTGGCGGCGTTTGTACCACAGCTCGTCCTCCACGATGCGGTTTTCCAGAGCCTGCTTGCCCGCTCTGCAGCGCTCAAAATCTTCTATAGCCTCTCTCAGCGCTCTGTCGTCAACGGGTCTGCGGCTTCTTGCCTGCCTGACCGCGCCGAACACTGTGTCAGGTCTTTTGGGGGTTGTTGTTTTTTCGGTCATTGTTTCTCCTTGTCAATAGTTTTTGTACCAGTCGTAGGGCTGATATACGATATCATCCGTACTCAAAGGGTCTGCGCGCGGACTTTTTGTCCTGCCTGCGGCGGGAGCGGGAATGGTATTTTCCATGCACACGTATCTCAGCTCGTCGTAGATGTGATCCTCGCCGCTCGAATCTATATCCTCCACCCTCACGCTGTCGTAGCACAGAGCGGGAAGGGTGCGTATAAAATGTCTGCAGGTGGAAAATACGTAGAGCATGGGCACGCCGTTTTTGTCAAAGGCAAGACGGTTGTGCACCTGCATCTTGCCGTCTATGCGGGCGTGGTCGCCGCGGGAAAAATAGACCTTTTCCCGCTCCATCAGCCCCGCAATGCTCTCGGTTCCGTCGCTGCCCCAGATAGCGGGGTCGGCAACGCCGATGATGTTCCTGCCGCGCAGGTTTGGGTCCTCCTGTTCGATACGTTTTATCTCGCGGGCCACGGCGGAGGGCTCAAGCCGCACTCCCGTGTTGGGTGAATCGGTGCAGCCGTAATACTCGCGCACCCGATACAGTCTCCCGTCCCCGTCCAGCGCGTACCATCCCACCGAAAAGGGCTTGCTGTAGCCCCAGTCAAAGCCGCGGTAGATCTTCCAGTCTTTTGGCAGGGCAAAGGGCGCTATGACGTGGGTGTTCAGTCTGTCCAGATAGTGACTGCTGTCATCCCTCCACTCGCAGAACACCTGCCCCGAAAAGCTGTTCCAGTCGCCGTAGAGCAGAGCCTTGCGCTCGGCCTCGGGCAGTGCGGCAAGCCGCTGGATATAGTTGGGGTCGTGCCCCAGCAGGGCGGGGTTGTCGAACACCGACGAGGGCACGAAAATGCGCTTCTGGACCCGATGCACCTGTCTGCCGTCGGGGGTGTGCCAGCTGACCGCCTCCTCTATGGGTGTCAGCGGCGGCGCGGCGGTAATAAACCTCTCCTTGACCCAGCCGTGTCCCACTCCACCGGGGTTGGCGGTGGCGCGAATATAGCAGCGAGTTCCCGGGCCGTTGGGGCGGTTGCGCGAAAACAAATAGCTGTATTCATCCCAGCTGAAATGGGTCAGCTCGTCAAATGCGATAAAGTCAAAAGCCTGCCCCTGATACTTGACGCGGTCGCGGGTGTACTGCATGGCGCCGAAAATTATCTTGGCGCCGCTGCCAAAGTGCCAGGTATGGGTGCTTGCGTTGTATCGGGCATCGGGAAAGGCGCGTGGGTAGTAGTTGAGGGTCTTGTCCACAAGCTCCCTCAGCTGGGGATAGGTTTTGCGGAGGATGAGAGCTTTGTAGTGGGGTTTCTTCACCTGCCGCAGAGCCTCGATGACCAGCGCGTCGCTCTTGCCGCCGCCCGCCGCGCCGCCGTAGAGGGCCTCGTACTCGGGCCGCGCCATAAACAGCGCCTGCCGCGGCTGGGGCGTCCACACGGTATTGCCCGCAGGGACTGAAGAGGCGTAGGGTGTCATCATGCTACTGCTCAAACCGGCCGTCCTCGCAGTCGCCAAAGGCTATATCGGGGATGACTATTACCCCCGCAGTCATATCCTCGCCTGCCGTGACCGGCTTGACCTGCCAGCGCTCGGGCAGGCGGTTCATGAGATAGAACTTCTGCGCCATGATGCTTGCGGGCACGTGTACCTCGTCGGTGGCCTCTCTGAGTTCCTCCCACTCGCGGAGTTTTTTGCCGCTCAGAGGGTCAAACTCCACCTGCTTGAGCTTGTAGTGTTTTTTGACGGTGGCAGTATAGCCGCAGCAGGCGCTGTACAGCGCCCGCTCCACCAATTCCTCAGGTGTCAGTTCCTCTCCTCCGCTCTCACGGGATGCGCTCCCGTCATAAGCCTGCGCAAGCTCAGAATATTCCTCTCTGCCCTCTCTGGCCAGCCTGAGGTATTTGCGCAGAGTGGGCGGCGACACCGAAAGCAGGGAGCACACCTCCCCTGCCGTGCCGCCCGATTGGCGGCACTCTCTCACGGCGGCGAGATTGGGCTTGATTTTTGTGCGGTAAAGCTTATCCAATCTCCGTGGTGTCCTTTCCGTGTGCGGCGGTATCATCGGGGGTGTCCGTCACGGTGATGACGTAACAGTCTCCCTCCTGCTTGGTGCTGACCCTGCCGCCCGCTCCTATCCTGACGGCGGGCAGCGACAGCCTGTATCCGCTCTCTGTGCGGGTGCCGCACTGTCTGACTATGGCCGCCACCACTCCGTCCAGAGCGCGGGACAGCTCCTGCGCTCCCTCCCGTGTGTCAGACAGCTCCCGTCTCAGCTGTTTCAGCTCGCATATAAGCCGATGCTCTCTCGGGGCGATATTATTGTTTTCGACTTTTTTGGGCATTGTTTCCTCCTTTTTAACCTCTCAAGTTAATTCATAAGTAAAAAATAAAGCAGTTTCCTGCCGAATTTCTTGACCTTTCGCGCTATTTTATCGGGTTGGTTTTGACTTTGCAGGTTAATGCTATCACAAAGTTCTTGGCTTGTCAAGTTATTTTTTGCGGGTTTTTCAAAAAAATCATTGAAATATTTAACCTGATGTGTTAAAATCATCCTTGGAGAGGTGACTTTACTATGTCTATAGGTCAAAGGCTGAAACAACTCAGAGAGCAAAAAGGCATGACGCTTGAGGCGGTCGCCAAGCATCTTGGCGTCGCCACCCAGACCATATATAAGTACGAAAAAGAAATTGTAACCAACATCCCCGCCGCCAACGTGGAGAAGCTTGCCGAGCTGTTCGGCGTGTCTCCCTCCTCGCTGCTGGGCTGGGACTGCATCCCCAATATTATCCCCGTGTCCATGCGGTCTTTTCCCCTGCTGGGCGACATTGCCTGCGGCAAGCCTATCATAGCCGATCAGCGGTATGACGCATTTGCCGCCGCGGGTTTTGATGAGCAGGTGTCCTTTGCGCTGAGGTGCAAGGGCGACAGTATGATCAACGCGCGGATATTTGACGGCGACATCGTGTTTATCCGCGAGCAGGATATGGTGCGCAACGGTGAGATCGCCGCCGTAGTCATCGGGGAAGAAGCCACCCTCAAGCGGGTGTACTTCTATCCCAACGAGCAAAAAATGATCCTCGTATCCGAGAATCCCGCCTATCCCCCTCTGAGCTATCAGGGTGCGGCGCTGGACGAGATCCGTATATTGGGCAAAGCCGTGGCATTCCAGTCGGAAGTCCGCTGAGAATGCAAATCCGAAAATGAGGTGACAATATGGAAAACTCCAATCTGTTCGACTCCGTCCTTGCCCTTGTGCAGGACAAAAAATGGGCCGCCGTCAAGCAGATCCTCAGCGAGCAGGAGGCCGTGGATATAGCCGACTGTATCATAGAGCTGTGGGATGACGAGGGCATAGGCGACGATACTCTGGCGCTTTTGTTCCGCGTACTGCCCAAGGAGCTTGCCGCCGAGGTATTCTCCGAGCTGGACAGTGATCTGATTCAGGTGCTTGTGCGCTCCTTCAGCGACAGTGAGCTTCGCGCCGTTATGAGCGAGCTTTTTGTGGACGATGCCGTCGACATTATCGAAGAAATGCCCGCCAACGCGGTCAGCCGTATTCTGCAGGCGGTGGACTCCGACACCCGCAAGACCATCAACGCCCTGCTCAACTACCCCGATTCCAGCGCGGGAAGCATAATGACTACCGAATACGTCTCCCTGCGCCCCGATATGACCGTGCGTGAGGCCTTTGACCGCATACGCCAGACCGGTCTGGACAAGGAGACCGTCTACACCTGCTACGTGCTGGGCGAGGGACGCCGTCTTGTGGGTCTGGTGTCGGTCAAAGATCTGCTTTTAGCCTCCTACGAGCAGACGGTTGACTCGATTATGGAGAGCAACGTCATATCCGCATCCACCGTCAGCGACCGTGAGGAGGTTGCACTGACCCTCAGCCGATACGGCTTCCTCGCTCTGCCCATCGTGGACGGCGAAAACCGTCTGGTGGGTATCGTCACCGTTGACGACGCTATCGACGTTCTGCAGGAGGAGACCACCGAAGACCTGGAAAAAATGTCGGCTATCACCCCCTCCGAGCGCCCCTACACCCGTACAGGCGTTATGTCCCTGTTTATGAGCCGTATCCCCTGGCTGATGCTGCTGATGCTGTCGGCGACTTTTACGGGAATGATAATCACATCCTTTGAGGACGCGCTGGCGGCGCAGGTGGCGCTGACCGCATTCATCCCCATGCTGATGAGCACGGCGGGCAACTCGGGCAGCCAGTCCTCGGTCACCGTGCTGAGAAGTATGTCACTGGGCGAGCTGGAGTTTAGAGACATATTCAAGGTGCTCTTCAAAGAGCTCCGCGTCTCCCTGCTCTGCGGCGCCGTGCTGGCAGTGGTCAACTTTGGCAAAATGTATCTTGTGGACGTTCTTCTCCTGCACAACACCGCGCTGACCGTCCCCGTGATGGCGGTGGTGTGCCTGACTCTGGCGGCTACGGTCGTCTTTGCCAAGCTGGTTGGCTGCACCCTGCCTATGCTCGCCAAAAAGATCGGCCTCGACCCCGCCGTTATGGCAAGCCCCTTTATCACCACTATAGTCGACACCGTGACATTGCTTGTGTACTTCAGATTTGCAAGCGCCATACTGAATATATAAGGAAGGATCATAAAAATGCTTGAAGCAGGACTCAAAAACACCATCACCATTACCGTCACCGAGGAGCTGACCGCCGACAAGGTTGGCTCGGGTGCGCTGAAGGTATACTCCACCCCCATGATGATCGCCGCTATGGAAAACTGCTGCCTCAGCTGCGTCGCCCCCTATCTTGAGGAGGGCAGCACCACCGTGGGCACACTGGTAAACGTCACCCACGATGCCGCCTCGCCTCTCGGCGCCATGATCGAGGTTGAATGCACACTCACCGCCGTGGAGCGCCGCAAGCTGACATTTGAGGTAGCAGCCAAGTGCGACGAGCAGATCATCGGCAAAGGCACTCACGAGCGATTCATCGTCAACGCCGAAAAGTTTATGGCAAAATTGGGATAAAACACCAATTCATCAGGAGGAAAAACCATGTGCAATATTGCCGGATACGTCGGTGAAAAAGACGCCGCGCCCGTGCTGACCGAGCTTATCAGCAAGCAGGAAGGTCTGTTCGGCGGATTTTTTACCGGAATGGCCACCCACGACGGCGCCCGTCTCGACTACCGCAAGATACAGGGCGAGCTAAGCACCCTGCTCAAAGAAACCGATGCTGCCTCCCTCAAGGGCAAAATGGGCATCGCTCACAGCCGCACTCCCTCGGGCGGTGATTCTCTGTGGTCGCATCCTTTTGTTACCGAGCGGGAGGGAGACCTGCAGATATGCTATATCGCCAACGGAAACGGCGGTGTATTGGAGAGCAGGATCCCCGAGGCTGCCGCAGTTGCCGATAAGCTGGAACAAGACGGCTACCCCATCCCCTGCAAGCTGAGCTTTGACAACGACAATTACGTTCATCTGTCCACCGGAGAGCCCATACACGTGTCCGACGTTATGTGCCAGCTGATCTGCAAGTACAGAGACGAGAGCGGGGACACCCTGCAGGCTATGACAAGGGCATATGCCGAGATCGGCACCGAAATCGTGGGGCTGGTTGCCGACCGCAAATACCCCGACCGTATCTTCTTCTCCCGCATCAATATGCCTATGTTTGTCGGCTTTGACGGGAGCGGCGCATACATCGTATCCTCTCCCCTCGGTTTCCCCGACAGCGTGACGGAGTACCGGCTGATGCCGCCTCTTTCTTCGGGTGTGGTGTATAGGGATCACGTTGAAGTAACCCCCTATGAAAGCTTCTGCATGGAGGCACTGGAGATCACAAGCGAGCTTTTGGACATCACCGAGGACGTGTTTGTGTCAAAAGCCAAAGAACTGGACGTAGGCATGAAAGACGTGGCGTCGCTTGTCCGTGACGCGATGCCAAAGGGTTTCATAAATCAGGCTCACGCCATGATCTATATCGTCATTATGCGCCTGCTCAAAGAAAACAAGATCCGACAGGTCAACACCCGCTGGACATTAGACGGCGCGGATGCTCCCAAGACCCGATTTGCTCTGGTATAATACTACATACAAAAAGCCACCCATCTGCGTACCTGCCATAGAGCAGGTACGCATCGATATAAATCCGCAAATGCGGATTTTCGATATACGCTAACGCGTTCGATATATTGCTGATGGCAACTATGTACCATCAGCAACTCGATATGCTCACTGCGTGAGCGCGGATTTATGTCATATCGAGTTTGAGCGTAGCGAAAACATATCGAATTTGTTGTTTTGCGAATATATTTCGCAAAACAGC
>JAZOWC010000038.1:0-69219 GCA_045658985.1 Oscillospiraceae bacterium | reverse complement strand
TTTATATTTTATTATAACATAGTACCGCATAAAATTAAATACAGATATGATATTTTTTGTGAGGTGCAAAATGTTTTTTGACACATATTCCTACAGAAAAAAACTGATGTATAATGAGTCCGATGCTGTTAAGTATGATTTGAACTATCCAATTTTCAGCGGTGGCAATAATACATCCAAAATCAACCTATATAACAGAAGCCTGATAGAGCGAGTTGTCAACAAGTCAGCTCGAAGTTTGTACAGGGATGCCGTAAAACAGTATATGATTCTTATAAAGCATAATAGCTTTACACCATTTGAAGTTAAAAATAACTTTAACATTATGTTTATGAATAACAACATTATATCTATATTCTGGGATTTTTATATAAGCAGGGGAGCACAAGGAATTATGATGCACAGAGTTTGCCAAAACTGGAATATGGAAAAACCCGCCTTATTTACTCTCAGAGAGATATTCAGGCCTGACCGAGACTGGAAGAACCACCTGATGACCCTGCTGAAAAAAGAGATCAGGTGCTTTGAATCGGAAATGTCCACCAACTGTTTTGAAGGGTGACAGAATGTTATTTATAACTCTGTTGAAAAAAGCCGCTTCTATATATCTGACAGTGGTCTTGTGGTATATTGTGCTCAAGGCAGCGTTGCATCAGATCTATGGGGAATACCGTCGTTTTTGGTATCCTTTTGCGATCTTGACGGAATGCTGGACAAAAAGTTTGTACAGTCATTGCAATAATACATGATTTGTGATAAAATCAAGGTCGTATATTGAAAAAAGGAGACGTATAAATGGAATATAGATATAAAAAGCCGAAATATTTTTGGACCGTGTTTCTCATCGTTGTTATGGTTCTTGCTGCTGCCATTACATGCTTTATCTCTGTCAGACCCGCGGGCATATATTTAGAGTGGGCAAGATTTGGCGTATACGGCACATCTGAAGGCGTGGATAAGCTTATTCCGGCGGGTAGTATTATTGTAACCGATCGTATGCAGCCAAAAGCCACAGCATATGTTGGTGCCGTATTCATAAGTAACGGTGACAGCAGCTATCCTGCGGGCAGTCAGAGTGCTCTTGTCGGCACGCTGAAGTGTGATGACGGCAAATATTATATTAATGACAACACAGGCAGCAGCATTGCCGTTAACGAGTGGCAGATCGAGCCCGTTGTGTATTATATCGACTATCTCGGACATATTGCGATGCTCATGTATACATACAGATACGTTTTGTGGGGTGTATGGGCAGCTGCTTTTGCGCTTGTAATAGTACTTATCTGTACGGCAGGCAATCGCCGCGCAAAAAGAAAGCAAAAAGAACTGATCAAAATATTTAACTTTTACGGCGAGAAGTTCGACAGCGAAGAAGAAAACACAGACTATTGATATATAACAAACACGCCTCATATAGAGGCGTTTTTGTTATATATACGATCTTTCGAGCTTGATAACGCAGAAATAATTGTCCCCATATTTCTCGGATACCTTCGATCTTATTATTGCAATTGTGTTAGACTCGCTGATCCTGCAGTCGGGGGACATAAGCACGTCAAAAATTACATTTGTATGCGTTTTGCCGGGTACGATCCTCAGATCGTGGAATGACAGACCGTCACATATGTCATTGAGTACCTGACCGAGGTATTCTGATATATCCTTGAGCATAGGATTGTCGACCTGAACGGGATCCATATGTATTACGGCCTCGCATCCTAACTGTGCTATCAGCTCGACTTCTATACAGTCTATGATGTCGTGCATCTCGAGAACATTCATATTTCCCGGCAGCTCGCCGTGCAGGGATATCATACGTCTTCCGGGCCCGTAATCGTGGACCACCATATCATGTATACCAAGTATCTCGGGATGAGAATATACTATTTCTTCGATCTGTTTGACAAATTCCGGAGAGGGCGGCTGACCCAGCAGAGGATTGATCGTCTCGATAGCCGATTTAACGCCCGAATAAAGAATGAATGCAGCAACGAGCATACCGCACCATCCGTCTATATTTATGCCCGTAAAATGCGATATACCAGCCGCTAACAGTACCACTCCGGTAGACGTCATATCACCGAACGAATCATAAGCCGTTGCTTTCATGCCCGAAGAATCTATCTTTTTGCCGATGGATCTGTTGTACATAAACATATAGAATTTTACAGCCACAGATACAACGAGAATCAGTAGGGTAATAAACGTAAGCTTGGTATCCTCGGGGTGGAGGATCTTGCCCAAGGATGTTTTGCCCACCTCGAATCCCATGAACAGTATCAAAAACGAGACTATCAGGCCCGATATATACTCAAACCTGCCGTGACCGAAAGGATGGTCGGAATGAGGCTTTTGCTCGGATAATTTGAATCCTATCAGCGTAATCAATGAGGATGCGGAATCTGACAGGTTGTTGAAAGCATCCGCTGTAATGGCTACCGATGAGCTGATCATACCGGCTGCATATTTACCGGCAAACAGCAACACGTTCAGGATTATTCCCACCACACTGCACAGCAGACCGTATGCAGTACGAACTTCAGGCTTGTCAAACCGGGTATGGTTTTTGATGAATATTTTTGACAGTATCTTGATCATTGCACACCTCACCGAGCTATCTTTTTGTGTTTATAATCGTCAAGCTGCTTTTGATTTTTAATGACAGTAATTTTGTCTGCATAATTGTTGAGTACACTGTTGTACATATCACGGTATTTGCGGCTCCTGCCTTTTATCAAAATCCATTTGATAAATTCTATATCGATCTTTTCTTCGCAGCCTTCGGTCATTGAGGAGCGTGCGGTGCCTTTGAATTGTTTATATCGTTTTAATATACGAAACAAACTTGCAAAACGGTTGAACGACATAAATATGATCTCGTCGGACTCATCCAACCTACGCTTGAAACACACTTTAGAATAATTTCCGTCGATTACCCAATTGTCGGTACTGTCCAGAAAATCGGTAACAATATTAACCTCTTCATCGCGACTGCGTTCACGCCAGCAGGGGAGCCAGTGAACGGTATCGAGGTGCAGAGCCTTTATTCCGTAATGCTCGGCCAACTCGCGGGCAAGTGTAGATTTACCGCTGCCGCTGTAGCCTATGACAGAGATTTTCATATAACTCAGACAACCTCCTTGATACACTGATTCAAGCGATCTTTAATGATATTAAGAAACCGACAAGATGATCTTGTCGGTTGTGGTGGAGACAGAGGGGCTCGAACCCACGACCTCTCGCGTGTGAGGCGAACGCTCTAACCAGCTGAGCTATGTCTCCGGATATAACTAAAAGGGGATTAATAAATCCCCTTAAGTGTTTGGTGACCCGTAGGAGAATCGAACTCCTGTTTCCGCCGTGAAAGGGCGGTGTCTTAGCCGCTTGACCAACGGGCCTTATATGGTAGCGGCGGTCGGATTTGAACCAACGACCTGCCGGGTATGAACCGGATGCTCTAGCCAGCTGAGCTACGCCGCCATATGTTGCCCGCTGATCAGCGAGCAAGATTTATTATAGTGATTGTGGTGCTGTTTGTCAATAGGAAAATCGAAAAAAACTGTAATTTTTTTGATTTTTTACATAAGTCTGATGGTGTAGTAGACAGCGCAGCATACGAGGAAGGCAATAAATGCGTAGAATATATAGATTATGGCATATACGGGAATAAACAATGCCGCCAAAGCAGCAATTGCCGATGCGCCGTATACAGCAAGAATATTCTTCTTTGCGGCGAGGGAAGCTTTATCAAAGATGCGGACACTGTACTTGCTGAGTTTTATGGCGCCGTTATTCTTGCAAGCGGCCATACCGACCAGAGCAGCGATAACACAAATGAGTATGCAGATGGCGCCGTAAATAAACACACCCGTTTTGGAGGCCGAGTTGGACATGAAATACAGTGCAAATGCCATCAGACCATGTGTGATCATAATACCGAAGAAAGCGCGCTGATAGACATTGTATATCAGATAATACACGACAATGGCGGGGATAAACACATATATCAGCTTCATACCGAGAATGTAGTTGTACAGAAGCAGGCCGCAACAGACAGCAATAACACCGAACAGTCCCATCAGTGTTGCGGGGTTGATGATCTTGGTGCTGACAAATGTGTTCTTTTTGACCGAAACGATCAGCCACACGAGGCAAGCGGCAAATGCAACACCGGCAGCGCCGAGGATGATTTTGCTGACCAGATAAGCAGTCTGTGTAGTGGGGATATAATCAAACAGTTTGTACAGATAAGCCAATGCCCACAGCAGAATTGCGCCTGTTGCAAACAGTGACAGAACGCGGTTGGATACCAGCTCATCTGTCTTCTTCTGATTCTTCTTTTCCAAATCGTTCACTCTCCAATATCAAAATTACCGGTATGGTACATAATGGCACATAAAGCCGCTACGGGTGCTGTTTCACACCTCATAATACGCGGACCGATGGACACGACACTCATACCGCAATCAAGTGCTTTGTAAACCTCATTCTCAGAAAACCCGCCCTCGGGACCGGTAAAAACCGAATAGTCAGTGCCGTCAGATTGACGCAGAATAGTCGACAGTGATTTTTGATTCTCGTTCTCATACAAAAAGAGGGGAGTGGCATGAGATGATGCCTTCTCAATGGCTTGATCAAATGTAAGAATATTGCCGATCAACACACGCTGAGAACGCTTTGACTGTCTGACAGCCTCGTCGGCGATCTTCTGATAGCGCTTGACTTTCTTTTCAAACTCATCTTTTGCAGGTCTGGCTATGCATCGCTCCGATATAAAAGGCACAATAGCGTATACACCGCATTCAACGCACTTTTGAATAAGATAGTCGAATCGGTCGCCCTTTGACAAACCTGCATATACAGTCACACGGGCTGTGGGCTGGTTGCTGTACTCTACGGAAGACAATATTTCTGCAACACAGGAATCTTTGCCAACCCTTACCAGCCTGCACATATGTCTGTGTGATGAATCGTCACATACCGAGATATCGTCACCAGCAGACATTCTGAGCACCTGATAAATATGCTTTGAGTCCTCGGGTGAAAAATAAACAGAATTATCAGAAATATCTGATGAAGAAACGAAAAACGACACTTTATTCCTCCATGAGAAGTTATAATATGCCAAGAAAATCCAATTTACACAATCGACTGATGTATTATACCAAATTTAAAGCAGAATGTCCATACCTTTTACAACTTTAAATTACAGTCTTATACACTCATATACGGCAGAGGTTAGACTATACAAAACGTAGGTTTGTTTGCAACAATACATAAGATGAATTAAGTCTAAATTTTAGTATGCGAATTGTTATATCTCCCCAAAACACTTTTATATCAACGCGTCAGGCCATATGGTTAATACAAATTTAACAAACAATTTGTTAATACCGTGCGTATAATTTTGTTTCATTTGACCCAATCGATATATTGAAAACGTAATATTTATATGATATTATAAAAATACAAATGAAAAGGAAAGAAGAAAACGATCATGGATGAAATTATCAGAATTATCCTTGCAACAGAAAACAAGGAGTACGGCCTGACATTGACAGCATCCCTATCTGCATCAAGAAACATCTCGGTATTGACAACGACCTGCGACGGTAACGAACTTGTTGAGTACACCAAGCTTCTTCAGCCCGATATTATCGTTGCTGATCTTAACCTTGCGCATAAGAACTCTGTTGCCGCATATAACGAGATATCCGCTTTGAATCTCACCAAGAAGCCCGCGTTGTTCCTGCTGCTACCGTACGATAACATCTCTCTTGATACTCTTTCCACCTCTGCAGCAAAAGTCATCGTCAAACCCTGTGACACAGATATTCTTCTGGAAAACATTAGGGCGTATACTCTGTCCGCCAAACAGGATAAGCTCAAGAAGTTCAAGGATGCCAGCATCGAAATGCAGGTAACCAATATAATGCACAAAATAGGAGTCCCAGCACATATTACAGGTTATCATTTCCTGCGTGCCGCCATACTTATTGCGGTCAATGACGGCAACAAACTTACATCGGTCACAAAAGTTCTTTATCCTGAAGTTGCAAAACAGTTTAATACCTCGTCGTCCCGTGTTGAGAGAGCGATGCGTCACGCTGTTGAAGTGGCATGGGACAGGGGAGATGTGGAAGTTCTTTCCGGATTCTTCGGCTATACTGTCAACAGCCAAAAAGGAAAGCCCACCAACAGTGAGTTCATATCGTTGATTGCCGACCATATCCGCCTGAAACATAAAGTATCGGAAGCCTGAGTTAAGATTTTATTAAAAAAGCCGTGATTTTTCACGGCTTTCTTTATATTTAAATTATTTTTCTTGTTTTATTATTTAAAATATTGTATAATTTAATACATAAAAACAAGTAAAAAGGAGGACGGCTATGTATAATGTCGGAGATCGCATTTCTCATCCAATGCACGGAGCAGGTGTTATCGTCGATATTGTAGACCGCTGTGTCGACAACCGTCCTCAGCCATTCTATCTGGTTAATATGCTGTTTGGCTCAATGACGGTTCTTATTCCCTGCAGTATTTGCGATTCAATAGGAGTACGCAATGTTATTACAGCAGAAGATGCCCGCAAAATCATTGACGCTATACCGGAATTGTGTATTGAATTCAATGACAATTGGAGCAAACGCTATCGCGAGAATATAGACAAGATAAAGAGCGGAGACTTGTACATTGTAGCCGGAGTTATCAAGACGCTGGTTCTTCGTGACAAAATCAGAACGCTTTCAACAGGGGAGCGAAAGCTTCTCAACACCGCAAAGGGAATTCTCGCATCCGAGATCGCCATGGCTACAAACATTACGATTCAGCAGGCCGAACGCCTTATAATAAGTTCTATACTGTGATTTTTGCCAACCCAAGACTATATCACAAAGCAGGAGTATTATGTCATCAAAGAACAACAAACCCATATACGTTACAGCTGTTATAGCAGCAGGCGGCTCATCTGCCAGAATGAACGGAGAAAACAAGCTTTTATTCAACATCGGAGATATCCCTGTCATTGCCCACTCTCTGCTTGCTTTCCAAAGCTGCGATCTCATATCCGAGATAATTATATCTGCACATGAGAGCAATCTGCAGAAGTATGCTGATATTGCCGCAGAGTACAATATCACAAAGCTTACAAAAGTCGTCAAGGGCGGCAGTACGCGTCTGCAAAGTGTATACAATGCTGTTGTCGAATCATCCAAAAAAGCCGAGTATATCCTGGTCCACGATGCCGCCAGACCGCTTGTCAGCGACAACGATATCAGGACGGTCGTTTTTGATACCGTCAAGCATCATTGTGCTGCAGCCTCAACAAAAGTTACCGATACAGTCAAAAAAGTCTCGGACAGACTGGCTTTGTCTACTGTTGACCGAACGGATCTTTATACCGTACAGACACCGCAGGGTGCCGACAGAGACCTGCTTTTGGGGGCATTGCAGAAAGCCGTAAACAGCGCAGACGAATCGGTAACGGATGAGTGTTCCGCATTGGAAAAAATTGGCATAAAGCCCTATATGAGCGATTGTTCTGTGACCAATATCAAGATCACCTATCCTCAGGACGTATTTTTGGCAGAGGCTATTTATGACAGGAGGAATGACAAATGAGAGTTGGTTTCGGATACGATGTACACCGCCTTGCAGACGACAGAAAACTCATCCTCGGCGGGGTTGAAATCCCATATGAGAAGGGCCTTCTGGGGCACAGTGATGCAGACGTTCTGACCCACGCGATAATCGACTCGTTGTTTGGCGCCGCGGCATTGGGGGATATAGGCACACACTTTCCCGATACGGATATGAAATACAAAGGCGCCTGCAGTATCGAGCTTCTCAAACATTGCTGCAGAATTGTTCGTGAGCAGGGATACGAAATCTCAAACATAGACACGGTAACGGTAGCTCAGGCACCTAAACTTGCGCCATACGTTGCCGATATACGCAAGAGCATCGCGAATGCCGCAAATATCGATGAAACACAGGTGTCAATCAAAGCCAAGACCGAGGAAAAATTGGGCTTCACAGGAGACGGCAGCGGTATCAAAGCCTACTCGGTTGTACTCATAGAAAAAGTTTAATAATCAATATCTTACGACAGCGCATAGTATAAGACAAAGGAGTGTCTTGCTATGAGCTGTCTTATTCTTTTTAAATCCATCACCTATGCGCAGAACGGGAACCTGCGACTAAACAAGAACGGCGTTAATTCATACCTGATAAGAAAGCCTGCCGCCATAACGGGAGCATCCTGCGGATACGGACTGAAAGTAAACTGTACGGATATAGAAAGAGCAAAAGTAATATTATCAAAGAACGCCGTAACTTATATGTCTGTATGGCGCTGTAAAGGTAATAACTGGTACGAAATATGATATATCTCGATAACGCTGCAACAACATTGATCAAGCCTAAAAACGTGCATCACGCTGCGGCTGATGCCCTCACAAAATGCGGTAATCCGGGCAGAGGCGGACACGCGCCGTCAATGTATGCCGCATCAGCACTGTACGAATGCAGACGTCGTATCGCAAATCTTTTCAATACAGAAAAATCTCCCGAAAATATCGTTTTCACGCTTAATGCAACCCACGCGCTGAATATAGCGATAAAGAGTATTCTCCACAACGGTGGACATGCGGTTATATCATCTCTGGAGCATAATTCCGTGCTGCGGCCGCTTAACAAACTAAAGAGCAACAATGTGACCTTCTCAATAGCTGATTGTCCCATATTTGCACCCGACAGCGCTGTTCATTCTTTTGAAAAGTGCATTAAGTCTCAAAAAACCGACTGCATCATCGTCAATCATATATCCAACGTATTTGGTTGTGAGCTTCCCATATACAGGATAGATGAGTTATGTCATGCAAATAATATTCCGCTGATCATAGATGCATCTCAATCGGCAGGTATTGCCGAGATTAACGTAAGCAGACTTAAATCTGCGGCATATATATGTTTTCCCGGGCACAAGGCGCTGTTCGGACCTCAAGGTACGGGATGCTTGATATGTTGTAATGATAATTATCTTTACAGTCTTACAGAGGGAGGTACGGGCAGCAATTCAGCAGACGAAAGTCAGCCGGATTTTTTGCCCGATATTTACGAAAGCGGAACACAGAATGCTCACGGTATCATGGCGCTGGCAGAGGGCGTAAAATATGTCGGCAAGCTGACTCTCAGGGAGATTTCGCGTCGTCACAAAGAGCTGACCGAGTATACTTTGGAACGTCTCGCGGCTGTTTCAGCCATCAAAATCTATACCGGTCCAAATCATAACCACGGTGTTATTTCTTTTACTGCCAATAACCGGGACTGCGAAGAACTGGGCGATATTCTCAGCAAGCATGGGATATACCTGCGCGCCGGACTGCATTGTGCACCTCTTGCTCATAAAACCGCAGGCACGTTAAATACGGGGACGGTACGCGTCAGTCTGTCAGTATTCAATACACCGCGCGACATAGATATTCTATGTGCTCAACTTAACAGAATCTTGTCCAAAAAAACATCTGTTTTCTATTGAAAATATTAGGTTTTTCTGCTATTATTAATATAAGTAAAAAATTAAGTTGGAAGGTATGCGAAAAGTGTTGGATTATATTTGGCAGCATTTGCGTTTGATCACTGTTTTTGATGTAATAGACATCATTTTGGTAGCGGCACTGATTTTCTATATTCTCAAACTTGTCAAGGGTACTACGGCAGAGTATCTGCTCAAGGGTGTCCTTGTATTATTCGGCGCCCTGCTGATCTCCGATTTTTTGCGACTTAATATCATCAACTATTTGCTTACTTCTATTTTCCAGATAGGAATCCTTGCTGTTGTCATACTTTTTCAGCCGGAGCTGCGTAATATTCTCCACAAGTTCGGCACCACCCACCACCTTAAGCTTTTCAGATCTCAGGAAAAGGATGACAATCATACACTCAGGCTTGCTATTGCAAATATCGTGGAGGCTGCCTCTGCCATGTCAGCATCCCGAACAGGAGCATTGATCGTATTTCAGCGCGAAGATAACGTGACATCCGTTGCTAACTCGGGTACAGCTATCAATGCGGAAACCAGCGCAGAGTTGATCAAGAATATTTTTTATCCCAAATCTCCGCTGCATGACGGTGCGGTTATCGTTACCGGAGGCCGCATCCGTGCAGCAGGCTGTATTCTTCCTCTTTCTGCCAATCTCAACATCAGCAAAGAGCTGGGTACACGTCACCGAGCTGCTTTGGGAATGAGTGAAGCATATGATTCAATTTCTCTCGTTGTTTCCGAGGAAAACGGCTATATTTCTCTTGCCAGCGGCGGAGTACTCAAACGTCGCCTTTCTCCGGAGAATCTTGAGAAAATATTATGTGATCAACTGTTGCCCAAAACCGACACAGAACAAAAAGCCAGCATAATCGACTGGATGAAGGGATTGAAAAAGAAATGAAAGCCTGGCTCAAAAAATACAATATCCTCACCTGGGTCCTGTCTCTGTTTATTGCTGTGCTGATATGGTTTTTTGTTGTATCCCAGCTTAACCCCGATATGGATGCCAGATTCAAGAATATCGACGTTCAGATTACCGATATTGAGCAGCTCACCGCCAACGGACTGGCGATAGTCAGCGGAGGCAACGAAACTGCTGATGTCAAGGTGAGAGGAAAGCGCGACAAGATCGTTCTTCTTGAGGCAGACAGCTTCAAGATCAGCGCCAGCGTGGCATCCATTACGGTTCCCGGTACATACAATCTCAGCTACAATATCGAGGTACCCGATGTCAGCATTGTTGCAAAAACTCCCTCGCAGATCAGTGTTGTCATTGACCATATTTCTTCCAAAACAGTTCCCGCCTCCATCAAATTCAACGGTAAACTGCCTGACGGATTCGTAATGCACGACTATACACTGTCTCCCGATGCTGTAATCGTCAAAGGTCCCAGCAGTCATCTTGATCATATCGACCAGGTTGTCGTGAACTTTGACCTCAGTAACGTACGCAAATCCCAGCAGAAGACTATGTCATATTCTTTCCTGAACAAGCAGGGGAGTGTGCTTGAGGTTGACGGTATTACGGTTGATACACCTGCGATCTTGGTTGATACTCACATTATGCAGACCAAGACCGTCCCTCTTACGGTTAACGTTATTTCCGAGGGAATGTTTGCAGAAAATATAATCGACGTTAAAGTAAATCCCCAGACCATACAGGTTATGGGCGACCCCGATGTCGTCGGACCTCTCAACAAGATTTCCGTCGCATCCATCAATCTCAGGACTGCTGTTCTGTCTCATCAGCAGACCCTTGATTTTCCATTTGCTCTTCCCGACGGTCTGATGACCGATGATAACATCGAGACAGTCTCCGTCAGTCTAGATCCCGATGGATATGATTATGCAAAAATAGTTGTTTCCTCCGATGTTTTTGAACCTGTAGAGGGATACTCCTATCTCACCGGCTCGGGCATTACAGTGGAAATATTCGGCAAAGAAAATGTAGTCAACAAGGTTCTTAATACAGATTTTATTGTTAAGCCCATCAGCATATCGGACAGTGACTCAGGCGTGACTGCCACCGTTTCGTTGGAGGTCATCTGTAAGCATCAGGATATTTCCGTTATAGGCATGTATACTTTGCCTGTTGTACGCCGGAGCGACACCGACACAAACACCGCAGAATGAGTATAATAGTTTCAAATATCCGCATGCCATATGGCATCAGCGATGAAGAAGTAATATCCAAAACCGCACGTTCGTTAGGCTTCAAAAAAGCCGACCTTGTGTATTCCGGTATATACAGAGAATCAATAGATCTGAGGCACGGCACAATATCCAAACTCTATTCTGTAGAGTTTGATCACTGTTCCTGCGCTGTTGAGCAAAAACTCGCCGACGGTAATCCCAATATTTATTTCAAACCCAATGCCGCCTTTCCTACAGCAACAGGCAGTAATAAGATAACCGCGCCTCCCGTTGTCGTTGGTTTCGGCCCGGCAGGCATGTTTGCAGCACTGATTCTTGCCGAAAACGGCTTTCGTCCCATTGTCATAGAGCGCGGTTCGAGGATGGACGAGCGCGACAAAACAATTCAGAACTTTTTTGGCGGCGGCAAGCTCGATCCATGCTCCAATATACAATTCGGCGAGGGTGGTGCCGGAGCCTATTCGGACGGCAAGCTTACCACAAGAATCAACGATCCGCTCTGTCTCATTGTGCTCGATGAGCTCAAAAAGCACGGAGCACCCGAAAAAATCCTCAGGCTTGCTAAACCTCACATCGGCACCGATCTCCTCAAGAATATCGTAGTATCCATACGCAGCAGGATAGATGCTCTCGGCGGCAAAGTTTGTTTTGACACACCTATGACAGGACTGCGGTATTCAAACGGTCGGCTCAACGGTGTAGTTACTCCCAACGGCACGATAGATACCGACATTGCTGTTTTGGCTGTAGGTCACAGTGCCCGCGATACCATTGCAATGCTCTATCAAAACGATTTTGTAATCGAGCCAAAAGCTTTTTCTGTAGGTCTGCGTGTTGAGCATTCGCAGAGCGAGCTTAATTACTCGGTTTTCGGCAAACATATGCACCTGCCCGATCTTCCTCAGGCAGAGTATAATCTGTCAGCCAAACCTTTTGACCGAGGATGTTATTCATTCTGTATGTGTCCCGGCGGATTTGTTATTGCAGCTGCCAGCGAAGAAGAAGGCGTTGTAACCAACGGTATGAGTTACCACAGCCGTTCGGGCAATAATGCCAACTCTGCTATCTGTGTTTCGGTGTTGCCTTCGGATTTTTCATCAGATTCTCCGTTGGCCGGCATAGAGTTCCAGCGAGAGCTGGAACACCGCGCATATATCGAGGGCGGCAGAAATTACTCGGCGCCTGTGCAGACGGTAGGCGACTTTATGAACGGAAAGCGCGGTAATCTGCCCAAAAATATTCATCCTACTTATCCCATAGGCGTCAAGCCGACCGATTTCGGCGCATGGCTTCCGGGTTTTGTAACCGATACAATCCGAGCCTCCATGCCTCAGTTTGCAAGAAAGCTTGCCTGCTTCGGCAGTAAAGATGCGGTATTTACAGGAGTGGAAACACGCACGTCATCTCCCGTACGTATAACCAGAGGCATTGATATGCATTCGCTGAAGCTGCAGGGAGTTATTCCTTGCGGAGAGGGCGCAGGATATGCCGGCGGAATAATGAGTGCCGCTGTAGACGGTATTCGTGCCGCATCGGCAATACTCAGGATGTACAAAATTTAACGAGGTAATATATGAATCAGAACGCTGTTGTAAAAAAGATACTTCCCGGCGGCAAGGCAGAGATCGAGGTAGTCCGCAAAGCCGCATGCAGCGCAGACTGCGACAAATGCAAAGGCTGCTCATCACATCACCCCGAGGAAAAAATGTCCGTCGAAGCTTTGAATCCCATCGAGGCCGAAGTAGGAGATATGGTACTTGTACAGACCTCCACAGCAAAAGTTCTCAAGGGCGCCGCTGCGGTGTACGTATTGCCTCTGGTGCTGATGGGTGTGGGATATTTTGCCGCATCGGCTTTGTCGGAGGGATACAGGATACTGGCTTCTATGCTTTCGCTGGTTGCGGGACTGTTTATATGCAAGTTTATCTACAGCCACGAATCAAAAAAGAAATCCATCACATTTACAATTACTCACAAACTGAGGTGACTATATGCTTAAAAGTATGACAGGATACGGCAGACACGTAGCCGAAAACGACAAGAGACAAATCACTGTTGAGATACACTCTATAAATCACAGATATCTGGATCTCACGGTCAAAACACCCCGCGTATTCTCCTTCCTCGAGGATCCCGCAAAAAAGAAGATCACTCAGGTCATTGCCCGCGGTAAAGCCGATGTCTATATAGGCATCAAGGACAAAGAGGATAACTCCATCAAGATATCTCTCAACAATCCCATTGTCGACGGTTATCTGAACGCAGCCAAAGAAGCTGCTGAAAAATACGGCATATCCAACGACCTGACCGCTTCTGCCGTACTGCGTCTGCCCGATGCACTTCTCATCGATAAGGACGAGCCTGATACAGATGAGATTACCGCACAGGTAATGGAAGCTTTGGAAATAGCACTCGATGCATATGACGCAGTCAGACAGGAAGAAGGCCACAGACTGTGTCAGGATATTCTGTACAGAGCAGGCCTTATTTCGGATATGGTGGACTTTGTCGAAAACCGCTCTCCCGATTCTGTGGAGGAATACAGAAAACGTATTGCTCAGCGTATGACCGAGATACTCGGTGACACAGAGATCGCCGAGCAGCGTATACTCACAGAGGCCGCATTGTTTGCGGACAAGGTATCGGTTACCGAAGAGATAGTCAGACTCCGGAGCCACCTCAAACAGCTTAACAATATGATCAACGGCAACGTACCTTCGGGCAGAAAGCTTGATTTCCTCGTTCAGGAGATCAACCGCGAGGCTAATACCATCGGCTCAAAAGCCAGCGACTATCCCATCACAAAGACTGTTGTTGATATCAAAGCCGAGATAGAAAAAATCCGCGAACAGATTCAGAATCTTGAGTAAGGAGCACTGTTTATGAGATTGATAAATATCGGCTTCGGCAATATGGTATCTGTCAACCGTATAGTTGCCATTGTCAGCCCCGAATCGGCTCCCATCAAGCGCATTATTACAAAATCCCGTGAGGTCAACATGCTCGTTGATGCCACATACGGCAGACGCAGCAGGGCAGTTATCATGACGGATTCGGGACATGTTATTCTTTCTCCCGTCCAGCCCGAAACCATTGCAAACAGACTCAGCACCGACTATGAGGATGATGTGGAGGATAACGATGAATAAAGGCAAGCTTTTTGTTATTACCGGTCCAAGCGGAACCGGAAAAGGTACCGTCCTCAAGCGTGTTTTTGCCGATATCGATAACATTTTTTATTCTATTTCGGCCACTACCCGAGCACCACGTCCCGGTGAGGAGCACGGCAGGGAATACTACTTTGTTTCAAAGTCTGATTTTGAGCGCATGATCGCAGAGAATCAGCTTCTCGAATACGCACAATACTCGGGTAACTACTACGGTACACCCCTCAAACCTATCCTGGAAAAGACCGATCTGGGTCGTGACGTTGTTCTCGAGATCGAGCTTCAGGGTGCTTTGCAGGTTCGCAAACACTGTCCGGATGCTGCTTTTATATTTATAGCCCCGCCCTCTATGGAGGAGCTTGAACAGCGTCTGCGCGGCCGCGGCACAGAAGATGAAGCACACATTCAGATGAGGCTGGCAAAAGCCAAAGAGGAATGTGCCGCAGCTGATAAATTTGATCACATTGTCGTTAACAACGACCTGGATACCGCAGTTAAAGAATTATCTCAAGTTATACTTTCATACAGAAAATAAATATTTAATTATATCGGAGGACTACTATTATGATGCTCGCACCTTCTATGAAAGATCTTCTCACACACATTGACAACAGATATATGCTTGTCAATATTGCTGCAAAACGCGCACGTGATATCGCTATCAACGCAGAAGAAAAAGAAATTTCTCTCTCTGAGAAGCCCGTTACTCTCGCACTTAATGATATCATCGACGGCAAAGTTGAGGTTATCCCTGCTGATGTAGCAGCAGCTATGGCCGAGGATGGCGCAGAATATGCTGCAGCCGAAGAAAACGCCTGATCATTTTACATACCAATCTATGGATTCAAACCGGCTTATAGCAAAAGTTGCAGTGTCTTCGGCAGTAATGTCCATAGACAAGCTGTATTCATACATTGTACCCGCTGACTGCAGCAAAATCATTGCAGTAGGTCAGCGGGTCATTGTGCCGTTTGGCAAGAATAACAAACAAGCCCACGGCATTGTTATTGAGCTGGATTATATGCAGGAAGAATCCTGCACAAAACTAAAATATCTGTCTACGGTATTTAACGATGATATAATGCTGTCCTACGAGGATATGCAGATCGCCGCTTTTATGAAGAACAGATATTTCTGTACTTTTTTTGATGCGGCCAATGCATTGTTGCCGCCCGGTGTGTGGAGCAAAAACACGGAGGTATTCCTCCCGGGTGATGAAGCGTATGAATGCCTCATCCCGAATCTCCGCAACGCCAAGAAGAAAGCAGAGATACTGCATTATATCTATCACAAAGGTCGTCCTGTCACGGTCAACGACGTAATAAAAGACACCAAAATCACTACAGCAGCCTCTCATCTCCGGGAGCTTCGTGAGCTGGGATACATCAGATCAGAACAGCATATCTCCAAACCCATCGGTGACAAGTATATCACCATGGTAGAACCCGCAATATCCATCGAAGAAGCAGAGGTTGTGCTTCCAAAAGGTAAGCTTGCTCAACGCAGACTTGAGGTGCTCAGGTGCCTGTCGCAGACCGGCACAATTCCCGAAGCCGAGCTATGCTATCTAACCGGTGTTACTGTCAATATGATATCGGGACTTGTCTCAAAAGGACTGATAAATCGTTATAAAGCCGAAGTATACCGCCGTCCGGATGTCAAACAGACTAACGGGGCAGGGGATATCACACTCAACACGACCCAAAGCAAAGCCTATGAGGAAATACGCCAACTGATGGATGGTACCCCTCGCGGTTGCCTGCTTCACGGCATTACAGGCAGCGGCAAAACAGAGATATACATCAAGCTCATCAAGGATGCAGTAACGTGCGGCAGGACGGCTATTCTGCTTGTTCCCGAGATTGCCCTGACTCCTCAGATGGTACGCAGATTCTATATGCACTTTGGCGAAGAAATAGCAATCATCCACAGCGGACTTACCGCTTCGCAGAGGCATGATGAATATAAACGGGTCAAGCAGAAAAAAGCGAAAATTGTAGTTGGTACCCGCTCTGCAATATTTGCGCCTCTCGAGAACATTGGAATTATCATTATCGACGAGGAGCAGGAGTTTACTTACAAATCGGAGAACACCCCGCGCTATCACGCTGTAGACATCGCCAAACTGCGATCTGCATTCCATAAATGTCTGGTACTTATGGGTTCGGCAACTCCATCTGTTGAGTCATACCGGTCAGCGAAAATCGGCAAAATATCTTTAGTTGAGCTTACATCGAGATATAATATGATGCCCTTGCCGAAGGTAATCATCTCGGATATGCGCGGTCAGGTAAAAAACGGAAATATCTCCACAATAGGCCCGGACCTCGCCCGGGAAATATCCGAAAATCTTAAAAACGGACAGAAATCCATACTGTTTCTCAACCGTCGCGGCGCATCACGTAAGCTCCAGTGCGTTGACTGCGGACACGTTCCGGAATGCAAGAACTGCAGTGTACCGCTTGTATATCACTCCAAAAACAACCGTTTGCTCTGCCATCACTGCGGTTATTCAGAGCCATCTTATGTAACCTGTCCGCAATGTGGATCGGTCAGACTCAGATACGAGGGTATCGGCACGCAGAAAGTTGAGGAGGAGCTCTCTGAGCTGTTCCCTAGCATCCGTATAGTACGTATGGATGCTGATACAATAGTCGGACGGACAAGCCACGAAAAGCTCATCGATGACTTTGCCGAAGGAGATTGTGATATTCTGCTCGGCACACAGATGGTAGCAAAAGGTCTTGACTTTGACAATGTTACACTGGTCGGGGTACTTGACAGTGACGGGTTTATATACAGCGAAGATTTCCGCGCTCAGGAGCGTGCATTCGCACTGATAACTCAGGTCGTCGGCAGAGCCGGCCGCAGAAAAACTCCGGGAAGGGCGGTTATACAGACTTTTTCTCCCGACAATTCGGTTATTCAAACTGCGGCCGTTCAGGATTACAAATCATTCTATGATAATGAGATTGCCGCAAGACAGGCCCTTAAAGTTGCCCCGTTCAGCGACGTATTTGTGTTTACCCTTACGGGAGAGTATGAAGATGACGTTTACAGATCTGCATGTTCATTGACATCCACGATTTCCAAAGCCGCCAAAACCCATCACAATATCATAGATGGGGCAGTCTTGGGCCCTATAACGCCATCTATTTCAAAACTCAACAATAAATACAGATTCAATGTCTCCTTCAGGGGAAAGAATAACTCCGAAACACGTGCATTTGTTGACAAAATTCTTTATTCATATGCAATGACTCCAATGAGCGCAAAAGCTTCATTGTCAGTTGACATTAATCCATACTATTAAACAGAGGTGTAAATTATGGCAATTCGAAATATAGTTAAAAAAGGTGACCCCGTACTCGACAAAGTATGCCGTCCCGTTACCGATTTCAACGAGCGTCTGTGGCTGCTCCTTGATGATATGCACGATACCCTCCGCGATGCAGACGGCGCAGGTCTTGCCGCTCCTCAGGTCGGTGTCCTCCGCTCCTGCGCACTTGTTATGCTTGATGACGGCTCCTATCTGGAGATAGTAAACCCCAAGATCGTCAAGCGCGACGGCATCCAGTCCGGTACAGAAGGCTGCCTGAGCGTTCCTGATGTTTTTGGCATTGTAGAGAGACCTATGTATGTCACGGTTACTGCTCAGGACAGATACGGCAAGGAGTTCACCACGGATGCAGAGGGTTTTACAGCAAGAGCATTCTGCCATGAGATAGACCACCTCAGCGGTCATCTGTTCACCGAGATCGTAAAAAAATACGTCGATATCAACAACACTGACGAGGACTAAAATATGCGTATAGTTTTTATGGGTACGCCCGAGTTTGCCGTTGAATCTCTCAGAGCGCTGATAGGCAGCAAGCACGAGGTATGTGCCGTATTTACCCGCCGTGATGCACCAAAGAACAGAGGGCACAAGCTGCTTCCTCCTCCCGTCAAGGTGTTTGCGGCAGAGAATAACATTACAGTATATCAGCCGGTGTCCCTCAAAAACGAAAAATGGAAGCGCATCCTGCGTGAAATATCTCCCGATCTTATTGTTGTTGCGGCATACGGCAAGATTCTGCCTCTGGATATCCTCAATATGCCCAAATACGGCTGCATCAACGTTCATGCATCGATTCTTCCCAAATACCGCGGCGCAAGTCCCATTAATACGGCAGTTCTCAACGGAGAAAAAACATCCGGCATTACCATCATTCAGATGGCAGAAGGCATAGACACAGGTGATATGCTGCATAAGATCAGCACCGATCTCGAACCCAACGAGAGTTACGGACATCTTCATGACAGACTTGCCGAGATAGGCGGAACAGCTCTCCTCGAGGCTATTGATCAGATAGAGGCAGGTACTGTCCGTTCCGAAAAACAGGACGATTCTCAGGCAACCTACGCGTCTATGATCCACACCGAGGATACCAATATTGATTTTTCGCATGACAGCGCTGCAGTATCTCAGCTTATCCGTGCCTATGATCCCCAGCCCGGTGCTTTCTGCTATCTCGGCGACACGAAAGCCAAGCTCTTTGCCGCCTCGGTTGTGTCCGAAGAGGGTGAGGGAACTCCCGGAGAGATACTCGAGTGCAACAAGAAGGGTATGACCGTATCCTGCGGCAAGGGCAAGGTGCTCATAGGAGAGATACAGCTTGCCGGCGGCAAAAAGATGCCTGCACAGGCATTCTATGCAGGCCACAGAGACATAATAGGAAAAGTTTTTACTAAGCAGGTGTGACAATGAATCCGGCACGCAACTGTGCGCTGAAAGCGCTGATACAATTC
This sequence comes from Oscillospiraceae bacterium, assembly GCA_045658985.1. GTDB lineage: Bacteria > Bacillota > Clostridia > Oscillospirales > Butyricicoccaceae > RGIG3513. Next base: position 49,563 of record JAZOWC010000038.1, on the reverse strand, counting down.
AGACGAGAGAAATCATGGACAGACCTCTACCTCAAAAACAGTCTGTCACAACTGTCATCTGAAGATGCTGCTCTCGCTACTGCTATTACATACGGCGTACTGCAGAATATGAGCCTTATTGACTTCTATATAGCTCAGTACAGCAGTATTAAACTGAATAAAATCATGCCGCAGGTATTGGATGCGCTCAGATGCGGAGTCTATCAGATTCTGTTTATGGACAGAATACCACCGTTTGCAGCGGTTAACGAGACGGTTACGCTTGTCAAAAAACACGGTAACCCACGCGCAGGTGCATTTGCCAATGCCGTGCTGCGCAAAATCGTTTCCGCCAAAGACGATTTGCCTCCCGTCCCCAAAAATAACCCCATAACCTATCTGGCTACCGCTTACAGCCACCCTGAGTGGCTTGTAAAAAAGCTTGCAGATCAATTCGGCTTTGATGAAGCAGCACAGATTATAGAAGCCAACAACAAAGAAGCACCTCTGTACATCCGTGTCAATACACTCAAGACCGATTCTGATTCTCTCATAGATATGCTTAATAAGCAGGGAATTACAGCACTCAAATGCGGCTTGGATAACGCTCTGCTGTGCAAGGGCGAAAACCCCCTGCACCTGACCGATGAGTTTAAATCGGGACTGTTTTACATTCAGGATTTGGCATCTCAGCTTGCCGTATCTCTGCTTGCGCCGACCCCCGGTGATTCGCTCGTAGATATGTGCTCCGCCCCGGGAGGGAAGAGTATAACCGCTGCCCAGTATATGAAAAACAGAGGCTCTGTCAAAGCCTATGATATTCACGAGCACAAGATCAACATTATAGAACAGAACGCCAAAAAATACGGGACAAGCATCATTAAAGCCGCCGTTAACGACTCTACGGTTTTTGTGCCCGAACTTACCGCCACGGCAGACAAGGTTATATGCGATGTACCATGCTCGGGTCTCGGTATAATACGCAAAAAGCCTGACATCCGCTTCAAAGATGCCAACAGTATCTTTAATCTGCCCGATATTCAGCTCCGTATACTTAAGAACGCCGCATCCTACCTCAAACCCGGCGGCAGACTTTTATATTCTACCTGTACGGTTATACGCGAAGAAAACACAGATATAATCACAAAGTTCCTCGGCGAGAACCCCGATTTTTCTCTCGTTCCTTTTGATACTCCCATTACCGGCAACACACCGGGATATATTACTTTGCTTCCTCACAGACACAATTGCGACGGATTCTTTATTGCTGTATTGGATAGGAAAATATGATGAACGACAAAGTATGTATTAGCTCAATGACCCCCGCCGGACTGACCGATTTTATCAAATCCATAGGTGAGCCTGCTTACAGAGCGGGGCAAATATTCAAGTGGCTTTCTTTGGGTGTTGACAGTTTTTCGCAGATGACCAATCTCTCAAAAGACCTCAGAGCCAAGCTTGACGAAGCCTGCTTTATCGAAATGCCCAAACTCCTCCGCAAGCAGGTTTCTGCAAAGGACGGGACAATAAAATATCTGTTCGGCCTGTCCGACGGCAACAGCATAGAATCTGTACTTATGGAGTACAAGCACGGCACAAGCATATGCATCTCCACTCAGGCAGGCTGCAAAATGGGCTGCATATTCTGTGCGTCCTTTGATCCTGCGCGTTCACGCAATTTGTCTGCGGGGGAGATAATAGGACAGATACTCCTGGCACAAAAAGACAGCGGCAGAACAGTCTCCAATATTGTTCTTATGGGTACCGGTGAACCTCTGGATAACTATAGCAACGTGATGGATTTTCTTGATATTGTATCCGCACCCGGCGGGTTGAATATCGGTATGCGTCATATATCTCTGTCCACCTGCGGCATCGTGCCCAAGATCGACGAGCTCTCCGACAAAAAACTCCAGCTTACTCTGTCTGTATCACTGCACGCCCCCAACAACCAAACAAGAGACAAGATAATGCCCATCAACCACCGTTATCCGTTAGAAATGCTCATCCCCGCCTGCAAAAGGTATTTTAATAAAACACACAGACGCATATCATTTGAATACGCGATGATAAAGGACGTCAATGATTCACCCAAAGACGCATATCAGCTTGCATCTTTGCTTGGCGGATTTTTGTGCCACGTGAATCTTATTCCGCTCAATAAACTGCCCGGAAGTCCACTTATTCCGTCTACACCCGCAAATATTCGCAAGTTTCAGGAAATACTAAACTCAAAAGGAATTAATACTACGGTACGCAGGAGTCTGGGCGGAGATATCGATGCCGCCTGCGGTCAGCTGAGAGTAAAATCTACACTCTGAAAAGTGGTGTTATATGAAGTACTTCGGTATAACAGATATAGGCAATATCAGAAAAAGTAATCAGGACAGGTACACTATATTAAACAGCGCCGAAAACGATCTGCTGTTTGCCGCTGTGTGCGACGGAATGGGCGGCGCCAACGGCGGAGAAACTGCAAGCAGTCTTGCTGTCGATACAATAGAGACTGTTTTTGTTGATTTTTGCAAAAATAATCCCAAATATAACAAATTCGGAACCTTTTTGACCGAAGCGGCGTCTAAAGCCAATAGTGCCATTTATTATACCGCTTCGCAAAATCCGTCACTGGAGGGTATGGGAACTACATTCGTAGGATTTGTTGCCAATAATAACAAGGTTACTCTGGCCAATGTAGGAGACAGCCGCGCCTATCTTGTTTCCTCCGATGATATCAGACAAATAACCGTAGACCACTCTCTGATTAATGAGATGGTGCAGCAGGGAAGACTCTCACACAAAGAAGCCCTGTCACACCCCGTTAAAAACGTTATAACCAGAGCACTGGGTGTTGATAACGAGGTTCAATGTGATACATATTCCGTGGAGGTAAAGAAGGGAGACTATATTCTCCTGTGCAGCGACGGACTTACCGAAGAAGTTACCGATCCCGAAATACACTTTGAGGTATGCAATAACGACTCAATAGAAGATTCTTGTCAGTCGCTGGTTAATATAGCAAAAGCGCGTGGTGGGCACGATAACATCACCGTTGTTATCTGTGCATTTTAAGGAGCATCGAATATGGATAAATACATTGGAAAAGTCCTTGACGGACGATATGAAATATTGGAAATACTCGGTATAGGCGGTATGTCCGTGGTCTACAAAGCCCACTGCAACCGTCTGAACCGATTTGTTGCCATAAAGATACTCAAAGAAGAATACTTTGCCGATCAGTCTCTGCGCAAGCAATTCCATGACGAATCGCAGTCTGTTGCTATACTCTCGCACCCCAACATAGTATCTGTATATGACGTTTCCCACTTTGAGGACACCGAATATATCGTCATGGAGCTTATAGACGGCATAACACTCAAAGAGTACCTGCAGCGTCGCAGCCCTCTGCCCTGGAAAGAAGTCACCTTCTTTGCTCTGCAGATCGCAAAAGCACTGGAGCATGCTCACAGCCGCAATATCATCCACCGGGATATCAAGCCTCAGAATATGATGCTTCTTCGTGACGGAACCCTCAAGGTTACCGACTTTGGTATTGCCAAGAATATGGTGACTCAGGGCACTATCGGTCTGGGTGAGGCTATCGGATCTGTTCATTACGTCTCTCCCGAGCAGGCCAAAGGCAGCCTGATCGACGCACGTTCTGATCTGTACTCATTCGGCGTTGTTATGTACGAGATGCTGACCGGCAGATTACCTTTTGAGGGAGATAACCCTGTCTCGGTTGCCATTCAGCATATCAACTCTATGGCATTGCCACCCTCCGATTTTGTCGATAACATTCCCGTCACGCTCGAAACAATAACCATGAAGGCTATGAATCCCTCCCTGAACAGAAGATACGGATCGGCAGGGGAGATACTCCACGATCTTGAATGTTTCAGGAGCGATCCGCACTTTTCGCTGCCTCTGGATATTTCACAGACACATAAGGCCGAGACCGTCACCACAGACGATCAGGCCGAAGCTGCTCCCGAAAACACGGATGCATCCGAACCCGCTCAAAAATCCGAGAGCAGTTCCACCGAAATCATAACAGCATCATCTGACGATAGCCAAAAGAAGCGAGTTATCAAGAAATCAGACAAGCATGGCACAAGAGTAAAATATGCCATCAAAGGAAAGGCAACCAAAAAAGTGAGAAAAAAAGAGCAACCCCAGAATACTCAAGGACGCCGAAGAGCCGTAAAAAAGCCCAAATATAATTGGGCAAGTTTTACCGGAACAATTATTTTTATGCTTATAGCAATACTGATCTTCCTCGGTGGTGCTATGTTCTTCATCGTAAAAGTCATCGACCCATTCGGCTCACCCAATAATGCCAAAATCAAGGTTCCCAATCTCGTAGGACTGTATTACGAAGATGTAATAAACTCTCTTGAGTATTACGAATACAATATCACGGCAGGCGAGTATCTCTACAGCGAGGAATTTGCCGAGGGACAGATAATCAGCCAGACTCCCGAGGCCGAACGCTCTGTATCAAGCAAGCAGGAGATCGTCGTAGATATCAGCCGAGGTGGCAAGTCATTCAAGCTTGACAATTACGCAGGCAAGGAGCACCATGAGGTAGAGATTGAACTCAGGCAAAAGGGTATCACAACCGTACTTGAGGGCGTATTCAGCGACGAATACGCAGCAGGTCAGGTTGTTTATACCAGTCCCGTTGCAGGTTCTACCGTAATACAGAACGATACCGTTACTGTATTCTACAGCCTTGGAGCTGCAGCAGATCAGACAACTGTGCCAAATATAGTAGGTATGACCGAGTCCGAGGTTATTGACGCACTTAACAAAGCAGGTTTGATAGCGGGAACACCCCTTTATATGCCTGATACGGCAGAAAAAGGACGCATAATCTACCAAACCATTGCTCCTGACTCAAAAGTACCTCTCGGCACCATTATATCCTATCACGTCAGTACCGGCCCCGACGGAGGCAATCAGCCTACAGAAAAAGGCTATGGCGTCAGCACCGATCCTTATCCCGATGACCCGATCAAGCGCAAGATTAACTATGACCTCAAGTTTATTGATGCCCCCGGTGAGATTACGGTTACCGTCAAGGTCAACAGCTATGTCGAATACGAAGGCGTTCACTACTACTCCGAGGGTCATGTGGTGATTCCTCTCACCGCATATGAGGGTTATAACAATATTACCGTAATCCAGAACGGCAAAACTGTATCTCAGGAAAGTGTAAACTTCAGATGACCAACAATACGCAAACCGGAATAATAATAAAAGGTGTAGGAGGCAGATATACTGTATCTGCCTCCGGAGATATGCTCAATTGCTCGCTGGACGGAAAACTGCGCATAGGCAAGACCGTTCCGGTGCCCGGAGATAGGGTAGAGGTTCAACGCTCCCACGGGGCATGGCACATATCCAAAGTCCTGCAGCGCAAGAATTGGCTTATCAGACCTGCTGTTGCTAACATTGACCGTCTGTTTGTAGTAGCATCAAACTCTCCACCCAAGACCGATACATATCTGATTGACAAAATGTCAGTCATCGCATCAATAAAAGACATTGAGATGGTTCTGCTCCTCAACAAATCTGATCTTGACCGCAGCGACGATCTGTATGAGATATACAGCCGTGCAGGATTCAATGTAATCCGTGTGAGCGCGATAACCGGAGAGGGCATAGACACTGTCAAATCTATGCTCGACAACAATATCTCTGCTTTTACCGGCAATTCGGGCATAGGCAAATCCAGCATACTCAATCTGATAGACCCCGGATTCAAGATCACCGTTGGCGATATCAGCCGCAAGATTGAGCGCGGAAAGCACACCACCAGGCACGTTGAGTTTTTGCCGGTTGGCGAGAGCGGGTTTGTGGCTGATACCCCGGGATTTTCTTCTTTTGAGATTACCAGAATGGACAAACTTGATAAGTCCGATCTGCAGAAGCATTTTCCCGAAATCATAGAGATGACGGGGGATTGCAGATTTACCGATTGTGTCCATATCAATGAGCCCGACTGTCCCATCAAAGAATATATGGAGTCGGATGTTCACAGACTCTCCAGATATCTGAGCTACAAAAAGATCTATCAGGAACTTACACAAGTCAGCGAATACTAATTAAAAAAATACCATCGAATGAAATCCGATGGTATTTTTTTATTAAGTTATTTTTCTACAGCGTTTATGGTAACCTTATCGAGATAGGTGACAGGGGTCTGGCCGTTTTTGGCAGCTGTGATCCAGTTGGAAAGATCGTTATTTGCGGTATCATATGCATCGGGATTAACAAAAGATACAAAATACATGATATGATAACCAAACTCGGTCTTTACGATGCCGTGATCACCGGGCTTGCGGGTCTTGTCCAAACACCAGTCATTGAAAGGCTGAACCATGTATCCTTCGGGGATATCCTCGTACAAACCGCCGTATACGGCAGAACCGTCGGAAGAATGCTCCTTTGCAAGTTCGCCAAAGGATTCCTCGGTAGCTTCACCCTTGAGCCACTGCTGATAAATCTCGTTAGCTTTGTTCTCGGCATCTTTCCAGTCGGCATCTTTGGAAGTATCAGCAGGCTGGAACAGAATATGTCTGACGGAGTAATTAAATGTATCAAGGCCATCAAGATCATCAAGATACTCGTCATATTTTTCGTTAAAGTAATCCATCTTATACATATATGCATATGTTGTATCCTGATAATGCTCAAGATAGGAAGCAGAAGAGGAGAACTTGCCGTACAGAGACTTGATGAAGGCGTCAGAATTAGCAAAACCTGCAGCTACAGCAGCCTCATTGATGGCAGAAATCATAGAATCGATCTGTGCCTGTTCTTCGGTGCTGAGAATAAAGTTGTCCTTGGTTGCCATCTGCTTGAGCGCAACATTATTTGCCCATTCGTTGATTGCACACTCTACAAGGAAATCCTCCATGGTTTCGCCATCCTGAAGCACGTATGTAATTACAGCCTCAAGCTGATCACCGTACATAGAGGAGAAGGTCTCATAGACATCATAATAATAGTAGTTGAGCTTGACGTTATTAAGCTGCTCGCCCATAAACTCAGCTACAATATCATTGGGGTTGTTGCGGTCATTGGTATCGCTGCTGGAAAATACTTCAGAAAAGAAATTCTTGATTTTTCGGGACAACCCGTCAACAGAAAGCAGTACACAGAAAACAATAGCGACCACAAGCAGGACGGAAAGAGCAACAATCAGGATCGTATTGGTCTTTTTCTTTTTGGGTTTTACATCAACGTCGTCATTGGCATCAGGGGAAATAAATGTTTCACCAACGGCATTGGATTCGCTGCCTTCGGCTTCTTCGCCGATAATAGCACCGCATACGGGGCAATCTTTAAGATCATCGCTCAAAAAAGCGCCGCAATTCTTACAAACCAAACAAAATCAACTCCTAAACAATTTTAAATAATAATAACACAAAAATATGTTAAAATCAATTTATGTAAAAAATATTTACATTAAATTAGCAATGCACAATAACAGCTGAAGAGGAGAGGCTAAAAAACATATTGCAAATTATACAAAATGAATATTTTGTATAATTCGGGGTAGATAATTCAAGGATTTTATTGGGTATAATGGGTTTTATCCGTTTTTGGCTCATTTACAGATTACGCCAAATTGCCAGAATGCAATTTACATATCCTTGTATTTTGCTTCAAGTTCCAAAAGCTTTTTCTTGATTTCTGTTCCGCCGGAATATCCGCCCAGCGAACCGTCAGATGCTATAACTCTATGACACGGAATGATTATAGGAATCTGATTATTCTTATTTGCATTACCTACAGCTCTCAGAGCTTTTTCATTTCCGCATCTTGCTGCAAGCTCTTTGTAGCTGATGGTTTCTCCGTAATTTATATTACAGAGCTCACTCCACACAGTCTGCTGAAACTCTGTTGCATCGCAAGCAATCTGCAGGCCGAAATCTTTACGCTGGCCGCAAAAATACTGATCCAGCTGAATCATAGCATCCATAGCCGCGTAGCAGGCACCTTCGGTAATCTCAAAAGGCTCGTTTTCCTGATTGCCAAATGTGATTTTTATGATATAATCATCTTGGGCATAAATGTTGACGACTCCAATCGGAGTATCCTCCATAACAGTCTTGTAATATGCCATACTTATCTCTCCTTCGTTGTGAGGTGTTAAAATGAATTATACAAAATATTCTCCATCAGTAATTCGTGAATATCTTGTTTACATGGAGACCATACTTGGCCGTTCGGCAAAAACGGTTTCAGAATACTATCTCGATCTGAGAACCTTCTTCAGATATATTCTGGTTTCGCGTAATCTTGTTGATAAAAATACACCCTTTGATGAGATATCAATCGATCAGGTAGATATCAAAACAGCTGCATCCGTAACAAGATCGGAAATACTCGATTTTTTGGTTTTTGCTGCCAACGAACGTCCCAAGCATCATAAAAGCCTTGAAACATCCTACGGCAACTCAGCTAAAACCCGCGCGAGAAAAATCTCTGCGCTGAGAGGTTTCTATAAATACTATTGTGACAAAGTTCAACTCATTGAGGATAATCCGACAAAAAGTCTGGATGTCCCCCGCGGACAAAAACAATTACCCAAATTTTTGACTCTTGACGAGTCACTGCAGCTTCTCAACTCGATTGAAGGTCGGTACAAAGAGCGGGATTACTGCATTATAATGCTGTTTTTGACATGCGGCCTGCGTGTCTCCGAGCTCGTGGGCATAAATCTCAGTGATATATCCGAAGACCGGCTCCGCGTTCTGGGCAAAGGCAACAAAGAACGTATAGTCTATCTCAGTGATATATGTCTCGATGCAATCGAAAAATACATGGCCGTGCGTGTCCCGCCCAAAGTCGGACACAAGAATGCACTGTTTATCAGCAGACTGGGACAGCGCATCGACGAACAGACCGTCAAACATCTGGTAAAAATACATCTGACTCAGGCAGGCCTGTCCAATAAAAAACTGTCTGTGCACAAGCTCAGGCATACTGCCGCCACACTGATGTATCAAAACGGAGTTGACGTGCGAACTCTCAAAGAAGTTCTGGGACATCAAAACCTCGATACTACCATGATCTACACACACATAGTCGATCAGAATCTCAAAGATGCCGCCGCACTCAATCCAATCAGCAATATAGTCAAAACAAACGACGATTAACATCAAAAATGCCGGATGGGTCTTCCCCATCCGGCATTCTTAAATTGGATTATTCGTTTTCGGTTGCTTCTGCGGGAGCTTCGGTCTCAGCCAGAGCACGGATGCTCAGGGAGATCTTCTTCTTCTCCTCGTCGATAGCGACGATCTTGGCATCAACAACGTCACCGATGGTCAGAGCATCTTCAGCCTTCTCAATTCTGCGGTTTGCGATCTGAGAAATGTGGATCAGACCATCAACGTTCTCCATAACTTCAGCGAATGCGCCGAAGGGCATGAACTTAACGATCTTGACGGATGCTACATCGCCAACACTGTACTTGTCGGTGAACATCTTCCAGGGATCTTCCTCGCTCTTTCTGTAGCCGAGAGAGATCTTCTTCTTCTCTGCATCCAGAGCGATAACGAATACTTCGACAGTCTGGCCGATTTCCAGAACGTCGGAGGGATGACGGACTCTGTTCCAGGACAGCTCGGAGATGTGAACCATACCGTCAACACCACCGATGTCAACAAATGCACCGTAGCTGGTGAAAGACTTAACAACGCCCTCGTACTTGTTGCCGACAGCGATGGTCTCCCAGATCTTTGCCTGAGCCTCACGGCGAGCCTCATTGCGCAGCTCCTTGATGGTACCGACTACACGGCGACGTGCACGGTTAACCTCGGTGATGCGGATCTTGTGGGTAGTCTTCATCATAGCGTCAAAGGAAGCATCCTTGGGCAGGCCGGTCTGGCTTGCGGGGATGAATACTCTGATACCCAGAACGTTAGCGACTACGCCGCCCTTGTTCTGATCAACGATAATGCCATCCAGGGGCTCTTTGCTCTCAACAGCACCCTCAAGCTTCTCCCAATTCTTAACAGCATCAAGGCGACGCTTGGAAAGAGTAACAACGCCGTCAACGTCGTTTACGCGAACAACGGTAGCTTCGATCTGATCGCCGACTTTGATGCTCTCTTCGAGCTTAAAGGTGGGATCATCGGACAGCTCAGCAAGAGGAATATATCCAGCCTGCTTAACGCCAAGGTCAACAGTGATGTCGGTATTGTTGATCTGCGTTACTATGCCGCTTACCTTTTCTCCTGTATGTAAAGTTTTGAAAGACTGCTCTAAAAGTTCCTCGAAGCTTTCTGCTGCGATGTTTTCGATTTTCTCTGTCATTTTCTTGCATACCTCCTGTATTATTTTGTCGGGCGTAGATGCACCGGCTGTTACAAAAATATTCTCCGCTCCGTCAAGTGAATCAATATCGATCTCCCCTGCCGACTCCACGAACAGTGTCTTTGGGCAAACCGACGAGCATATGACATACAGATTATTTGTATTGCTGCTGCCTCTGTCTCCGACAACCACTGTTGCATCAGCTTTTGAAGCAGAGAGCGCTGCCTCATCCTGACGCAATTCAGTTGCAACACATATTGTATCAAAAAAGCGTACACTTTTACAAGTGTTTTTAATGAATTTTTTGAAAATTTCATACTCTTTTTTTTCAAATGTTGTCTGTGCCACAACCGAGAAGCTGTCTTGACTCCATTCTTCGCAGATTTTCGACAGTTCATCCCGATTTTGAACGATCACACACTCATTGCATCGGGATGCGATGCCTATAACTTCGGGGTGTTCACGCTTACCTGCGATGAGAATTTTTTGCCCCAATGCGCTCTCTTCCATAGCTATGCGATGGATCTTTTTGACAAAAGGACAGGTAGCATCAATAATATTACATTTTTTATTGTTGAGGATTTCTATCTCCTCAGTAGTTACTCCGTGGGCTCTGAGCAGTACGTTGGAGCCATCGGGAGCATCCTTTGCGCAGGATATTGCGGTGACGCCTTTGCCCTCAAGCTCTTTTACAACGTTCTTGTTGTGAATTATATGGCCCAGAGTATATATATGTCCGTATTTTGCCGCGTTTTCTTCGGCTGTATTTACCGCAAGCCTGACGCCGAAGCAGTAGCCTGCATTCTCAGCTATTTTAACCTTCATTCCGCGATCTTGCTGTTGATTATTTCAATGGCGGCATTAAGTGTCTGCTCCGCATTGATATCCGAACTGTCAAGTATAACGGCATCATCGGCAGCCTTGAGCGGTGCAGCAGCACGGGAGCTGTCATTGGTATCTCGGGTAATTATTGCGGCAAGAACGTCCTCAAATACGACTTTCTCGCCCTTTTCGACGAGCTCTTTATATCTGCGCTGCGCTCTGACCTCGGCAGAGGCAGTGAGGAATATTTTGACCTCCGCATCAGGCAGAACAACCGTTCCTATATCTCTGCCGTCCATAATAACACTGTTCTCCTTGGCCATATCCCTCTGCAGAGACAGCAAAAACGCTCTGACCTCAGGAATAGCGGATACGTCGCTTGCATACTTTGATATTGTCTCCGTTCTGATAAGACCGGACACATCCTCACCGTTCAGGAAAATATGCTGTGTGCCGTCTACATATGCGAGCTTGACCGAGATCTCGGGCAGCATAAAAATAATCTTTGATGCATCCTTGGAATCAACATTGTTCCTCCAGATATAAAGACCGACAGTGCGGTAAATAGCACCGGTGTCAACATATACTATACCAAGTTTTTTGGCCAGCGCCTTGGCAATAGAGCTTTTACCTGCGCCGGAGGGGCCATCAATGGCAATTGCAACTTTTTTCATATTTATACTTCCTTTCCCGAAGCGTAGGTACCGGCACAGTAGCCGGTTGACCACGCAATCTGGAGATTAAAACCACCCGTATAGGCATCAACGTCTATGACCTCGCCGCAAAAATACAATCCGCTGACCAGCTTTGATTCCATGGTCTTTGGATTAATTTCTTTTACGGATATACCGCCCGAGGTAACAACAGCTTCATCCATAGAGCCAAATGACACAGCCTGAAGCTTGAACGCCTTAATCAGCGAGCAAAGTCTTCCCCGCTCCTCCGCGGTTATGGAATTCACCTTTTTGTCGGCAGGAATGCCGCTGAGTTCAATGATAACGGGGATGAGCTTTGATGGCAGCAGCTTACCCAGCGAATTGACGAAATCACGGTTCTTTGACTCATTGAAATCACTGAGGATACGCTTGTCAAGAACCTCATTTGTCAAAGCAGGCTTGAGATCTATAAACACATCGTACGGGAAGGTGTTTTTCCTGCCAAGATGCGCCGAAGCACTAAGTATCATAGGACCTGAAACACCGTTAGCCGTGAACACCATCTCACCAAAATCGGTATATATATTCTTGCTGCCGCATGACACGGTCAGTCCGACATTCTTGAGCGCCAGTCCCTCAAGACGTTTTGGAATATTGCCTTTTATCACAAGCGGTACCAGCGACGGAGAAAGTTCGGTCACAGTATGTCCCAGAGCCTTTGCTATGCGGTATCCGTCACCGGTTGAGCCTGTGCGCGGATAGGACATACCGCCCGTAGCCACTATAACTCGGTCTGAGGCATAAAATGCGCCGTTTTCACCGCATACGCCGCATACTTCACCATTATCTTCTTTTACGCTTAAAACACGCTCTTTGACGATATTTACACCAAGTCTATGCAACATAGTCCTGAGGGCGCCGGTAACCTCTTTGGCGCTGTCCGATACGGGGAACACCCTGTTTCCCCTCTCGGTCTTGAGTTTTACGCCGCACTCTTCAAAAAAAGCCATAGCCGCCTGAGAATCAAAGGCAGAAAAAGCACTGTACAGGAATCTTCCGTTTTTGACAGTGTTGGCAATAAGAGTATTAACGTCGCAGTTATTGGTGACGTTGCATCTGCCTTTGCCGGTAATATTCAGTTTTACGCCGCAGATGCTGCCGCGTTCAAACAAAGTAACGCTCGCACCGTTTTTGGCTGCGATACAGGCTGCCATCATTCCAGATGCGCCGCCGCCTATGACCGCTACCGAAAGCATATCCATCACCTTCTATTTTTATGTGCTTCGCCAACGCCGTTGAGCTTGTTTTTAAATCGCTCATCCGAACGGGCAAGGATGCTTATAATAGCGCCACAAAGGGAAATAACAGGCGCAAGAGTACCGTTTATGCCGTAGTCTCCGCACTCGGAAACCAGACTGACGTCGGACAAGACCGCTATCTGCGAATCCTTGCTCTCGCTGATAGATACAATACCTGCATCACGGCTCTTTGCATACTCGAGCATATCCAATGTAGCCGAGGTATGAACGGGAAAACTGATACAAATCAGCAGATCGCCATTCTCTATCTGTGCAACCGCCGACAGAGGATCTATACCGAGCTGATTGATACAGCTGATATTGGGCAGCATATTACGCAGATAGGCAGACAGATACACCGCAGCTGCCGAGGCGGCACCCTGACCGTATACATATACCCTGGACGAAAGCATAATTCGGGTTGCAATGTTCTTGAGTGCGTCACTGCTTGTCCCCGCATTCTTCTTTATGTTGCGGGCATCACACAGAGCGATCTCAGATACAACATCTGCATCCGTAGGCTGCTCGGACAGCAACTCAAATCTCTCAAGCGTAGTCAGACGATACTTGAGCTCGGTCTGCAATGCCTCCTGAAACTCGGCATAACCGTTGTATCCCATAGCATTGGAGAATCTGATTACAGTGGACTGGCTGACGCCCGTATAGGCTGCCAGCTCAAAAGAACTCATAAACGCAGCCTTGTCACAATGCTCCGAGATAAAGGTCGCCAAAAGCTTCTGACCTCTGGTAAACTCGTTCATTTTTTCTGCAATTGCTTCATTGATACGCTTCATACCCACACCGCCCTTATAGTTTATGATTCATATAAAACTAAACTGTTTTGAGATATTCCACTTCATCTTTTGTCAGATGACGCCAGCTGCCGCTTGGCAGATTACCAAGCATAACGTCACCGACAGATACACGCTTGAGGGCATTAACTGTATAGCCGCATGCAACGCACATTCTGCGTATCTGTCTGTTTTTACCCTCACGGATGGAAATAGTGAGAATATACTTATCCTCATCAATTTTCTCAACTATCCTGCATTTGGCAGGCAGCAGCTTTATGCCATCTATCTCTATGGGTTTGGACAATGCAACATCAGGCATAATATGCTCTCTTCCGCTGTCGCAAGTTATCTTGACCAGATATTTCTTGTATACCTCGTGCTTGGGATGGGTAAGTCTGTATGCCAGATCACCGTCGTTGGTCATCAGCAGCATACCCTCCGAATGCATATCAAGACGTCCTATGGGGTAAACACGTACTCCGAGATCGGATACAAGCTCCGTGACGCATTTTCTGCCCGCTTCATCCGCGAGGGTAGTAACATAACCTCTGGGTTTGTTCAGCATTATGTATACGTATTCGGATTTTCTTTTGATTTTCTTGCCGTCTACGGTAATTTCATCGGCATCAATATCAGCGGATTCTCCCACCGATGCCGTAATGCCGTTTACCTTTACACGTCCTTGTTCAATAAGCTTTTCTGCCGCCCTGCGCGAGCAGATTCCCGCTTCTGAAAGGATCTTCTGTAATCTCTCGTTCAATCTATCACCTCAAGGTAAAAATCCCTTTTATCTTATCCCAAAACGTCTGTTTTGGCAGTTCTTCTTCTATATTATCACAAAAATATACCGGTTCTCTGCATATAACAGCCCCGTCAAGCCTGACTGTTATCTCGCCGTAAAGGTCTCCCTCATTCCTGCACCCGTATACGATACGGTCACCCGTCAGTCTGATATCCAACCGATCGATCTCCTCCGCAGTAAGACAATAACGGACGTCATTGTCAATGCGAAGCTCGACCATGCCCTTTCCTGCGGCATATGCATAGCCAACCATACCGGATTTTATGATATTGCGCACGCGCATATCATAAAATCCCATATCATAGAGCTTTTCGTGATCGTTCCAGTCATCGGGAGCATCAAAGGTAACAGCAATAAGCTTCCTTCCGTCGCGCTCAACAGCAGATACAAGACATCTGCCTGCTTCGTCGGTGTACCCCGTCTTTACTCCTGCGGCGCCGGGTATAAGGAACAGAAGCTTGTTATGATTTGTCATAAATCTGCCCGCAGTCTCAATCTGCCTCGTAGCACATACTGCGGCAAAAGTCGGGTTATTGAGGGCATAATGGGCAAGCCGTGCCATATCTCTCGCCGTGGAATAATGGTCGTCCTCATCCAAGCCGGACGGATTGGAAAAATGAGTGTCTCTGAGTCCGAGCTCGGCAGCTTTTCTATTCATCAGCTCGACAAAATCGGAGCTTTCACCCGAATATATGCAGGACAAGGCCAGGGCAGCATCATTGCCGCTCATAAGCATAAGACCGTAGAGCAGGTCTTTGACAGTGACCGTCTCACCTGCCGTCAGATACATGGACGAGCCCTCTGCTCCGCACCATTTTGCATCAATAACAACACTCTGCTCAAGATTATACATCTCCGCAGCAAGCAAACCTGTCATGATCTTTGTGGTACTGGCAATAAGGCGGTGCTCGTCGACCTGTTTTTCGTAGATTACTTTGCCTGTAGTGCAATCATACAATATTGCCGACTGTGCGGATACGGTTACATCTGCGGCAAATACGCTCATTGATACCAACAAGAGCGCGGCCGCAAGGCATACGATTTTCCTCAATATTATCATCTCCCATATAGGATTATATGGGAGACGGACATATCAATATACCGATTCTTCAGAAGAATCTTCTTTGTTCTTGCGATTTTTGATAAACTCAGACACTTTGTCTGCAGCCTCAGGGAGCATATCGATCAGCCTGTCTACAGCAGAATTTACGGGAGGCTGAACGTATATCATACGAGTGTTACCGTCCTTGATGACCATAAACGCGATAGGTGTAATATTTACGCCCGCACCTGCTCCTGCGCCAAATCGCATATTGGTGCCATCGGTGCCGCCGGAAGCAAAGCCAAAGCTTACCTTGGATACGGGGATCAGAGTAGTGCCGTCAGGTGTAGTGATAGGATCACCGACCACCGTATTCACATCGATCATATCCTTGATTTTTTCTATGGTGATACCCATGGATTCATTTATGTTGCTCATTTGACCTGCCGCCTTTCTCATTCTTTTTGTTAATGATTGGTAAAACTGCAAACAGCGCTTTGACTGCAATAATAATAATTTTTACCGTCATGGCCTTGATTATTATATCAGCTTGTACGGATGTTTTGGAATCATACTCAAGATCCACGGAAATATCGGTCTGCCCCTTGTCCAGTGACTTTTCTATCACAGGATAAGAAGCCGAAGCCAACGCGCATACTCTGCCATAATTGATGGCTGCCGAGGCTGCGTCCTCGCCGGATACCACGATAGCCAGCTTAAAACGTCTGATACGCAGGGTTTTGACAAGCTTTTTTACCGCCTGCAGTCCAGTGCCGACAAGCTGCAGGATATCGTCAAAAGACAGCCTGAGCTTTGTTTTTTGCTTCTTGCCCTTTGGTTTGTCCGATTGTTTTTTGGGTTTGTTTTTCTTCTCTTTCGCGGGTACGATACCGAATCTGATTCCGGCATAGGACAGCCATAACGCAAAATCATCCGAATACTTAATATGCACGCCAACAGGCGCCACCAGAACCGCAAATATCACGGCTGCAATGGCAACCAGCGCTATCATTGCATTTCCTCCGAAACAAGCTCCTGAATGGTAAGCTGCTCAGACTCATTCTCGAGCATATGTGACAGCTGAGGCAGCATATCAAGCGAGGATATGCCAAAACTCCTCAAAAAGTTCTCGGTTGTGCGGTACAATATCGGTCTGCCCGGCACATCAAGTCTGCCACAAGGTTCAATGAGAGTCTTGTCGATGAGGCTGCCGACAGTATAATCGCTGTCTACACCGCGAATCTGCTCAATGTACGCTTTTGTAACCGGCTGCTTATATGCGATTATAGCCAATACCTCCAGCGCAGAGGGCGTAAGAGTGGGTCTGCGTCTTGTCTCCAGCGCATTTCTCACTTCCCTGCCGTACTCGGCACGTGAGCAAAGCTGATAACGGTTGTCGAGCTTGATAAGTTTGATGCCGCGTCGGTTGTAATCATAATAATCCGCAAGATTCTGCGCAGTCTCAGAAAGTGTGACTTTATCTACACCAAGAACTGCACAGAGTTTGTCTTCGCTTATAGACTCGCCCGACGCAAAAAGTACAGCCTCAAGCTTGCATTCTATTTCATTGTACTCCATCTGCAGCCTCCATATTCTCCGTCGAAAGTCGGAGATAATAGTCATCATCGGTATAGTCCAATACAACACGTCCGTTTTTGCTCAGCTCCAGTATGGCGAGAAAATACGCCACGATTTCCGAGCGGCTCCTGCTTGAAAGCAAAAGTGTCTCAAGCTTTATGGTATCATTTTTTGTAAAAAGTTGCAAAATATGTGTTATGCGTCCGTTAACAGGCACAGCTTCTTTGCCGACAATGGATTTGAATGCGGTTATGGGAGGCGGCATGCGTCTTTGTGCCCGCTGCATAATATCGTCGATTGCCTTTGACAGTTGCTCGGCGGTATGATCATAGACGATATTGGAATAGTCCTTTTCCAAATGTTCCTGCGGCCTGACATACAGATCTCTGCCCGCTTCGGAAATTCCGCCCAAATATCCGCCTGCTTCTTTGAAACGCTGATATTCGAGCAGCTGTTCAACAAGCTGTGCTCTCGGGTCTTCCTGCGGCTCATCATCGTACACAGGCAAAAGCATCTTTGATTTAATTTGCATGAGCTGAGCAGCCATAGCGATAAAATCGCTGGCCACATCCAGATCAAACTCCTGCATTACACTGATATACTCAAGATACTGTCTGAGGATCTCCGCAATAGGTATATCGGTGATCTCAACCTTGTTCTTGGATATAAGATGCAGCAGAAGGTCCAAAGGCCCGTCAAACGCGTCAAGATGAAATGTGACTTCATTCATCAGATCAAACCTACTCCGATTATGATTTTTATTATCAGTTCAATAAGGATATTGAGTATCCATCCGACGACCGAGTTAATAACGCCGTCAAGCAGATCAAGCATCAGCAGCACAAGAAATCCTATACTGATATATCGCTCGTACTTGTAGAAAAATTCCAAAACTTTGCCCGGCAAAAAAGGCAGGAGGATCTTTGATCCATCCAGCGGAGGAATGGGAATAAGGTTAAATGCCATAAGTCCGACACTCATTATTGCCGTAAGTTCCATAAACGTAGCCATCCCCAAAAGAATGGGTCTGTCATATCCGTATATAACAAGCAGAGTTCTGATAAACAGAAATACAAAGGCGATCAGCAGATTGGCAAAGGGGCCTGCCAATGCCGTAAGAGCCATACCGAGCTTTTTATTTTTGATCTTGAACTTATACGGTGACACGGGGACCGGCTTGGCCCAGCCTATTCCCGCAACAAGCATACACAAAAATCCCCATATATCAATATGAGCAATAGGGTTAAATGTAAGCCTGCCGCGATTTTGCGCTGTGTCGTCTCCAAGCAGATAGGCCGCAAAACCGTGAGCCAGTTCATGCAAAGTAATAACTATCAAAACCGCGGGAATCATCAGCAGTATTTCCCGCAAAGAGTTCCTGAAAAGAATAACTAATCCCTCCGCTTATTCTGTAACGGCTCGTTTTATATCCTCGATAATCAGACCTTTGTTGGTTCCTTTCTCAGCCGAAAAAGGTATGATAAGATCTTCTTGTGTAAGTTCGAGAGTCTCTCGAATAAGGTCTATCGAAGGCTGAATCTGCGAGGGTTTGAGCTTGTCGATCTTGTTTGCGATAATGGTCATCGGCAGATTGCATTCTCTGGCATATGTTACCATATTGCAATCATTATTGGTGGGCTCATGCCTTGCATCAACAATAATGTAAAGTCTTGCAACTTTACTATTCTGGTCAGCGAAATAATCGTCGATCAGCTTGGAATATCTCTGGCGTTCAGCATCCGATGTCAAAGAAAATCCATATCCGGGCAGGTCAACAAGCCAAAAGCTCTTGTCTACGTCGAAGAGATTGACAAATACTGTTTTTCCCGGCTTTGCGCTTACTCTTGCAAAGTTTTTTCTGCCAACAAGAGCATTGATTGTGGATGATTTTCCGACGTTGGATTTACCTGCAAAAAGTATCTGCTTTTTCAGGTCCTTTGGGAAATCTCGCTGGGAGGCCACGCTCTTTACAAAAACTGTTTTATTGATATTCATTGACGTATACGCTTGGCAGGAGCATGATCCTGCGATAAATGGGCGGATGCAGACTTTTTGTCGCCTGCAGACTGACTGAGCATATCACCAAAAACAACAGCGGCAACCTCATCCATATTGGATACAAAAACGAAATTCAGTCCCTCGCGGACAACGGGATCGATATCCTTGAGATCGGGTTTGTTCTCGGCAGGGATAATTACAGTAGTAACGCCCTCTCTGTATGCGGCCATAGTCTTTTCTTTGAGTCCGCCTATGGGCAGCACACATCCGCGGATGGATATCTCTCCGGTCATAGCAATGGACTTGGGCACGGGCATACCGGTGAATGCAGAAATCAACGCCGTCGCAGTGGTAATACCTGCAGAGGGGCCGTCCTTGGGTACAGCGCCCTCAGGGAAATGAATATGGATGTCGTTCTTGCTGTAGAAGTCGGGCGCAAGGCCAAACTTCTCTCTCCTGCTGCGCAGATATGTCAGAGCTGCTCGGACCGATTCTTTCATTACGTCACCAAGATTGCCGGTAAGCTCAAGCTTGCCTGTACCCTCAAGAGCTACAGCCTCAACTTCAAGCATCTCTCCGCCTACAGACGTCCATGCAAGACCACTGACAACACCGCATTCTGCAGCATTGCCACGCTGTGTCCTCTTGTATTTGGGGATACCGATAAAACTCTCGAGATTATCAGAGGTGTACTTTACGGATTCGACGCCGTCTTCTACTATGGATTTGGCGGCTTTGCGGCAAAGGAGCGCAATACGTCTCTCCAGATTTCTTACACCGGATTCTTTGGTATACTCGCAGATCAGACGTCTGAGAACCTGATTGTCGACTACGACCTGCTTCTTGGTCAGACCGTGCTTTTCCAGCTGCTTGGGAATGAGATACTTCTTGGCTATCTGCAGTTTTTCCTCATCGGTATAGCCGGTAAGTTCGATGATCTCCATACGGTCAAGCAGAGGTACTGGAATTGCATCTCTGTCGTTGGCCGTAGTAATAAACAGTACGTCAGACAGGTCAAAAGGCAGCTCCACAAAATGATCGCGGAAGGCATTGTTCTGCTCGGTGTCAAAAACCTCAAGGAGCGCAGAAGAAGGATCGCCCTTGTAATCGCTGCCCAGCTTGTCGATCTCATCAACAAGGATCAAACAGTTGCGGCTGCCCGCCTGCTTGATTGCATTGATTATTCTGCCGGGCATTGCGCCGATATAGGTCTTGCGATGACCGCGGATATCTGCCTCGTCTTTGACACCGCCCAGAGACAGACGGGCAAAGTCTCTGCCCATTGCGGAAGCAATGGAACGACCGATGGAGGTCTTGCCGACACCGGGAGGGCCGACAAGACAGATTATCTGACCTTTTACACCGCCGGTAAGCTTTTTGACAGCAAAGAACTCCAAAATACGCTCTTTGACTTTATCCATACCGAAATGGTCGGCTTCGAGAATCTTCTTAGCCTTGCGGATGTCATTGTTTTCTTTTTTGACGATATTCCAGGGCAGCTCAACGCAGATATCCAGATAGCCGCGGATAACGGCGCTTTCGGGAGACGAGGGCTGCATCTTGGACAGACGATTGGCTTCTTTGCAGAGTTTCTGCTCGGCATCCTCATCAAGACCCAATGCCTTGATTTTTTCTATATATGCCTGACTTTCGCTGAGTCCGTCCTCGCCGTCGCCCAGCTCCTCGCTGATGACTTTTATCTGCTCACGCAGGTAATAGTCACGCTCGTTCTTCTCCATATTCTCTTTGACTTTGTCAGAGAGCTCCTGCTCTATGGAGCGAACCTTCATTTCTTCAAGCAGGAGATCGCAAAGTATAGACAGTCTGCGTCTGGGGTTGACTTCATCAAGTATAGACTGCTTCTCGGCAAACTTGAAAGAAGTATAATGGGCAATAAAGTCAGAAACATATCCCATATCCTCATTATCGACTATGCTGAGATAGGATTCATCCTGAGGTCTGTTGCCGATAGATGCGCACTCAAAGAACAGTTCCTTTGCGCGTCTGAGCAGAGCAATGTCGCGCTTGGTGACCATACTAACGGGTTCATCATCAATCAGAGTGATTGTAGAACGGATATAGGGATCTACATCATGAATATCATCCAGATGCGCACGGGAAAGTCCCTCAACAAGAACGCGCAAAGTATCTCCAGGGACACGCAGAACCTGACAAATTCTGCACAGGGTTCCTACCTCATACAAAGCACTCATAGAGGGATCATCGTTCTCGATGTCCCTCTGTGTAACAAGGAATACCTCCTGACCTTCGTTCATTGCTTTTTCAATAGCTTTGATAGAACGGGGACGTCCGATATCGAAGTGAAACAGTATTCCGGGATAGATGCACAGACCGCGCAGAGCGACTGTTGGTATGTTAATTTTCATTTTTTCGGTCATTTTAGAGTCCTCCCAATATGTCATATTATTATATCAAAAATCAAGACATATTGCAAGTACAGATATGTGTACAAAGAATTAAATAAATCATAAAGCCGCTCCGTAAATCATACGGAGCGGCTTAAATTATGCAAAATGTTTGCCTTCTGTAAGCATCTTTGAGGTAGTTCTGGGCTCACTGAGTCCAAGCACACTGTCTCGGGTAATAACAACTTTTTCTACCGACTTGTCGGAAGCGGATTTATACATAATGTCAAGCATCATGCTCTCGAGAACCGAGCGGAGGCCTCTGGCGCCTGTTCCGCGCTCAAGAGTCTTCTCAACAATGGCATCCAGTGCATCCTGCTCAAACTCAAGCTCTACCCCGTCGATCTCAAACAGTCGCTTGTACTGCTTGATGATGGCGTTCCTGGGCTTGACAAGAATATCCAACAAGGCATCCTTGTCCAGCTGATCCAAAGATACGATGACAGGCAATCTGCCTACAAGCTCGGGAATCAGACCAAACTTGAGAACGTCGTGAGCTTCGGCAAGCTGAAGGATCTTCTCGCTGGACTTGTCCTCTTTGGTGAGGATCTTGGAGCCGAATCCAACAACACTGCTGCCCAGACGCTTTTCGATAACCTTGTCCAGTCCGTCAAATGCGCCGCCGCAGATAAACAGTATATTGGATGTGTCTATCTGAATGAACTCCTGCTGGGGATGCTTTCTTCCGCCCTTGGGAGGAACGTTGGCAACAGTACCCTCAAGAATCTTGAGGAGTGCCTGCTGAACGCCCTCACCGGATACGTCGCGAGTAATGGAAACATTCTCACTCTTGCGGGCAATCTTGTCGATCTCATCGATGTAGATAATACCCTTCTGAGCCTGCTCAACGTCAAAATCAGCTGCCTGAATGAGCCTGAGCAGAATATTCTCAACGTCCTCACCCACATAACCGGCTTCGGTGAGCGTAGTGGCATCGGCGATGGCAAAAGGCACGTTGAGCGCCTTTGCCAGCGACTGTGCAAGATATGTCTTTCCGCAGCCGGTAGGGCCGATCATCAGGATATTGCTCTTGCTGAGCTCAACGTCCGACTCACCATTGGTTGCGGTAATACGCTTATAGTGGTTATAAACAGCCACGCAGAGTGCTATCTTTGCTTTGTCCTGACCTACCACATACTGATCCAAAACCGCTTTCATCTCATTAGGACGGGGGAAATCCGCCATAGTGAGCTGTTTTTCCTGCGGTTTTGTGTTTTTGGTCTGTTTCTGAGGAACTTTGCCCTCCATCAGGTCAAAACATACATTTACACACTCATTGCAGATACAAGCATCTTTTCCGATAAAAAGACGCTCTACCTCTTCCTGTCTGCGACCGCAAAAGTTACAGACAGGATTTCTTGAACTTCCCGCCATAGTTACCTCTTCTCAAAGACTTTGTCAATAAGACCGTACTCGGCTGCCTGCTGGGCAGTCATAAAGTTATCGCGGTCGGTGTCTCTCTCAATAACATCGAGAGGCTGACCGGTACGCTCGCTGAGAATACGGTTGAGCTTATCCTTGGTACGCAGAATATGGTCGGCGTGGATCTTGATGTCACTTGCCTGTCCCTTCATTCCGCCAAGAGGCTGATGGATCATAATCTCACTGTTGGGGAGAGCATATCTCTTGCCCTTAGCTCCTGCGCACAGCAGAAACGCACCCATACTTGCAGCCATGCCAACGCAAATCGTGCTTACATCGCACTTGATGTACTGCATGGTATCATAAATGGCCATTCCTGCGCTGACCGAACCGCCGGGACTGTTGATATAAAAGCTTATATCTTTGTCGGGATCCTGCGCCTCAAGATACAGAAGCTGTGCAACAATAAGGCTGGCTGTAGTATCGTTGACCTCATCGGACAGCATGATTATTCTGTCGTTAAGCAGCCTGGAAAAAATATCATAGGAACGTTCTCCGCGGCTGTTCTGTTCAATTACCATTGGGATATAAGGCATGATCATACTCCTTTCGTCAGTAATGATTCTATATCCTTCAGAGCGAAAAATCCGTCGTTAAACGTCGAATTATTCTTCGTCTTTCTTGGCAGCCTTCTTAGCAGCGGGCTTCTTTGCAGCCTTTGCGGTGGACTTGACAACTTCCAGAGCCTTCTGAACCAGCATATCGCCCTTCATATCTTCTGCAGCGATGAACTCCTTGACGCGTGCAACATCCATCTTGTTGTTCTCAGCCAGTGCAGCAAACTCAGCCTCAACAGCCTCATCGGTGATCTCAATGCCCTCAGCCTTTGCGACAGCCTCAAGAGCCAGACGGATCTTGACATTGCGCTCAGCCTGAACGCTGAATACCTGACGGAAAGACTCCATGGTCATGCCGCTCATCTGCAGGTAGGTGTTCATATCCATGCCCTGTGCAGCAAGACGGTATGCAAAGTCATCAACGATCTTGTCGGTCTGAGTGTCGATCATAACCTGGGGAACGTCGCACTTCATGCCTTCGACCAGCTTGTCCAGGATCTTTTCTTCAAAATCGGAAGCAGCTCTCTGCTCCTTGCCCTCACGAATGCGGGTCTTGACGCTTGCCTTGTACTCGTCCAGAGTGTCAAACTCGGAAACATCCTTGGCAAACTCATCGTCCAGCTCAGGCTTTACGCTCTCCTTGACGACCTTGACCAGGCACTTGAAGGTAGCTTCCTTGCCTGCCAGCTCGGTTGCCTGATAGTCAGCGGGAAAAG
Organism: Oscillospiraceae bacterium; assembly: GCA_045658985.1. Lineage (GTDB taxonomy): Bacteria > Bacillota > Clostridia > Oscillospirales > Butyricicoccaceae > RGIG3513. The sequence goes on along the minus strand of JAZOWC010000038.1, from coordinate 25,141 downwards.
TAACGATAACGTCGCAAGCCTCACCTGCGGTCTTGCCGATAAGCTGCTCCTCAAAGCCGGGGATGAACATACCGGAGCCTATCTTGAGGTCATAGTCCTCAGCCTTGCCGCCGTCGAATGCTACGCCGTCAACATAACCGTCAAAATCAAAGGTGATGATATCGCCATCCTGTACGGGACGCTCAACGGTAACCTGACGGGAATTACGCTCTCTGACGCGCTCGATCTCAGCTTCTACTTCCTTTTCGGTAACGCGAACGGTCTGCTTCTCTGCTTCCAGACCCTTGTACTCGCCAATCTCAGCCTCGGGCTTTACGGTAACGATAGCCTTGTAGGTGAACTCGCCGTCTTTGATGTCAAGATCGGTAACAGCGGGACGGTCAACAGGAGTGATGCCTGCAGCCTTGACTGCATCGTAGTAAGAATCTTCGCAGGCAAAGTTCATAGCATCTTCGTAGAATACTTCGGGGCCGTACAGCTTCTCGATGATCTTGCGGGGAGCCTTGCCCTTGCGGAAGCCCTGAATGTTGATCTTGCCGACGTTCATGCGGTAAGAACGCTCACAAGCCTTCTCAAACTCTTCCTTGCCGACCAGAATGGACAGCTCTACCTGATTGTTTTCTTTCTTTTCTGTGCTGATTAACTTCACAAATGTTTCCCCCTTGAGGTTTTTATATATTTTTTAAATTTTTAATCTGATAATTTAACCGGAACAAAATTAACAGCATCTGCCGAAACAAGCTGATAATCTATCCCGCCGCGCATCCCGCGGAAAGCATTCCTGATACTTTCGCCATGGAGATGTCCGTAAAAACACCGTTTAACGCCGAACTCTTTAAGAACGTCAGTAAATGCACTGATTTCATAATCTCTGCAAACCGGCGGATAATGCATAAAGCAGATTATCTCTCTGTCAGATGAATCGGCAGCAGCGGACTGCAGCGACTGTCTCAGACGAATGACCTCACGCTTGAAGATCTTATCTTCTTCGCCGGGTGCAACACTACTATCATACATCCATCCACGGGTTCCGCACAAGAGTATTTTTGAATTATATTCAAAAAAATTATTATGTAAAAACTCGATAGTCGTAATACCGTTTGCATCAAAGAACTTTTTCATCTTGGAAACGGTATCCCACCAGTAATCATGGTTGCCTTTGAGCAGAATCTTCCTGCCGGGAAATCCGTCCAAAAGCTTAAAATCGGGCAGGGTGTCATTAAGACTCATTCCCCACGAAAAATCACCGCAGATAACAAGAGTATCCTCCTGCTGCATACATTCTCCGATAGAGTCAATAAGCTTTTTGTCATACCCAATCCATCTCCCCCCAAAGACGTCCATTGGTTTGTCTCTGTCCGAGGAAAAGTGTGTATCACCAATTACATATAATGCCATAAATCACCTACGCAAAGGCATTTTCAATATGGTTTATTTCTTCCAGTTCCGTATATATCTCAATAACGTCAAACCGCGGCTGGAGTTCGCACTTGTTTTCTGCCATCCACACCAAAGCGGTTTTGATTATCTTCTGCTGCTTTGAATAAGTAACCGCATCAAAAGCGTTACTGAAAGTTTTGTTCTTACGAAGCTTAACTTCAACAAATACTATAAAGTTTTTATCCTTTACAATAAGATCGATTTCACCGAACCTGCTGTGATACTGAGATTCCACAAGTTTATACTTCTTTTTCTTCAGATAATGAGCCGCGAACAGCTCCCCGTCATAACCTGTGGCATTCTTGATATTTTTAGAAGAGTATCTGATAATTACTCCTCCCCGGTGCAAATGTTCTTAAGAAAGCTTGCTCTGTGTATAGGACATGGGCCAAACTGCCTGATAGCTTCGATATGAACTTTGGTACCGTAACCTTTATGCTTCTCAAACTTATACTGCGGATATTCCTCAGCCATTTTGAGCATAAATCTGTCACGGCTGACTTTTGCCAGAATAGAAGCCGCCGCTATAGAAGCAGACTTACCGTCTCCCCCTACAACACAAAGTGTCTCAACCCCTGCCTTGGGATCACGATTGCCATCAACAAGCAGGAAATCCGGCTTGATATCAAGTTCATTGACCGCCTGACGCATTGCAAGCATTCTGGCATTGAGGATATTTATATCATCGATGACAGACTCAGGAATACTGACTACTGCATAAGCTTTGGCTTTTGCAATAATCTCATCAAACAGCTTTTCACGTTTTTTCTCGGACAGCTTTTTGGAGTCATTGAGACCATCGATTACAACATCCCTGTCCAAAATCACAGCCGCCGCATATACGGGACCTGCAAGCGGGCCTGCCCCGGCTTCGTCGGTACCGCACACATAGGTGTAACCCTTGGCGTAAAGATCAGTTTCAAAGGTGTACATTATGTTCACCGCTTAACAGGAGTTTCCAATGTAATTCTGCCAAGCTTGCCGCTTCTGAACTCGGTAAGAAGCATCTTTGCGGCGCGCTCGGTATCGGGCTCATTACCACGAAGCACCAGTGACCTTGCAAAAGCTATTTTTTGAAGAATATCATAGTCTATCTCGTCATCAGACACTGTAATGTTAAAACGCTTTACAAGTATATCTGCATAAGAATTCCTGAGCACATTAATAAATCTGCAGGCAAGGTCCTCAAGGTCAAGGATCTCGTCTCGGATGGTTCCGGTAAATGCCAGATTGTATCCAATCTCGTCGCTCTCGATCTTGGGCCAAAGCAGACCGGGAGTATCCATAAAATCGAACGCACCGGGCAGCGAATACCACTGTGTGCCTCTTGTTACACCGGGCTTATCGGCTGCTACGGCAGCCTTCTTGCCAAGCAGGCGGTTGATAAAAGACGATTTGCCAACATTGGGGATGCCGACTATCATAAGCCGCATCATCTTGCCAACCTGACCTTTTGCCTCATTGCGTGCAATAAGATCAGCACAACACTTTTTGACAGCGCCTTCGAATGCTTTGCCAAAACCGCCCTTTTCACTGTCGGTGGCAATGACGGTAAACCCTCGTTTTTGATAATAATCTTCCCACTGCGCTGTGACGGCGGGGTCCGCCTGATCAGCTCTGTTAAGTACGATTATGCGACGCTTATCCCTGCACAGTTTGTCAAGTTCGGGATTTCGGGACGAGCGCGGTATGCGCGCATCAATGACTTCGCATACTGCATCAATATTTTTGAGATCGCCTGCCATAAGACGGCGACTTTTTGCCATATGGCCGGGATACCAGTTAATACTCATTTTACTGCTCCAATATCTTTGATGGGCCAAATACGGAAAAACACCTTGCCAATAACATTGGACACAGGCTGCATACCAATCTGGCTGTCGCGGCTGTCCGTACTGCCGTTTCGGTTATCACCCATAAAGAACACAAAGCCCTCGGGTACCGTTACCGGATAGTCCATATCCCCTCTATCTCTTATCAGCTCGCTGATGTAGGGTTCATATTGTTCTTCGCCATTGATATAAACAGCTCCGGAATCTTTGTCTATATCGATCACATCTCCGCCTACGCCGATAATACGTTTGACGAGGGGACCTTTTTCAAAAAGAGGTGCCGTGACGACGACCACGTCTCCGCGCTTCGGCTCATTATACCCGACAACACGAAGAAGTACCCTGTCTTTTTCCTGAAGCGTAGGCACCATAGAAGTACCCGAAACACCCGACATGCGGAAGAAAAATATGTTGATTATCACAAGAATGACCAGGGACATTGCGAGTGCCTGCGCCCAAAAGAATGCTTCTGATACAGCACCGCCGTCTTTGGCTTCTGTTTTTTTCTTTTCTTCCATATCGAATGCTTTCCTCCTGTAAAAACAAGAGGGACGAATGACCGTCCCTCAAATTGTTTTCAAACTTAGATGTCCTGTTTGACTTTGGCGGCCTTACCAACTCTGTCACGGAGGTAATAAAGCTTAGCGCGTCTGACCTTACCCTTGCGAATTACTTCGATCTTCTCAACGTTGGGAGAGTGGATGGGGAAAGTCTTTTCTACGCCAACACCGTAAGAGATACGGCGAACGGTAACAGTCTCCTGAATGCCACCGTGCTTGCGAGCAATAACGGTGCCCTCGAATACCTGAATACGCTCTCTGTTGCCTTCCTTGATCTTTGCGTGAACCTTAACGGTGTCACCGATGCCGAAATTGCCGGCGTTTTCCTTGAGCTGGCCTTCTGTCAGCTTTTTGATGAGATCCATAATTTATTTTCCTTTCCGTCTCAGGTGTTCTTGCTCAAACATTTTGGCAGAGGATCACCCTTTAATCACATGCTTGATAATAATAACACATTATTATAAATAATGCAATATATTTTTTAAGTTTTTTACCAAAAAATCAATAAAAAAGCTGCTCTTTTTCATCCAAAACAGCTGTTCTGGTATATCTGACCGTGCCGCAGGGATCAACAATACCCTTTTCTCTCAACACGGCAACCACATAAGAAGGATTCAGCGGATCATCTCCTGCAGCAAGAACACATTCGCAGGTTATGCCGTTTTCTCGCTGAACAAACTTGATAGACTTGATATAGTCAAGCATATTTACTTCTTTGCTGCCGCGTTTTGACTTTTTCTCGAATATAACGGGAGATGCAAAAACCTGTGCTGCGCTATCAGCATCTCCTCCCTCAAGATCGATGGTAAATACGGAAAATTTGATTTTGGCCACAGAAAGACCCTCGGAAGCAGGATATGCTTTGATAACGCGGATACCGTCCGGCAGCACGTTATTGAGGCTCTCCACACCGTTCTCGGGCATACTGTCGCAGGTAAGGTCAAGATCACACAGCTCATATCTGCTTCTGTAGCCGGTAGACAAGGGCGACAGAATGGACATACAGATGTGTGGATTGAAGCCCTCGGAATATTTGACAGGCAGCTTTGCACGGCAGAAACTGCGCTGGAGAACCTTCATGAGGTCAAGATGGGATATATATGCAGCATCGTCCTTTTTCTCGAACAGTATTCTCATCTTAAACATCGCACTTTCCTCCTCCGGTCAGAGACAGAGCTCCGCAGCCACGGCAGCCGGCTTTACAGTCGGGTGTAGCCTGACCGTTCAGACCATTCTGATACTCGCTCCACAGATAGGACTTTGTGACGCCCGAGAAAATATGATCCCATGGCAAAATTTCGTCCTTTTCCGGAACACGGTTTGCGTAAAAAGACGGGTCTATGCCGCATTCTTCAAATGCCTGCATCCATCGCTCGAGAGAATAACACTCATCCCAACCGTCCAGCTTGGAGCCTTTTTCCCAGGCTTTTTCCAAAACAGCGGACAATTTTCTGTCTCCGCGTGCCAGAACAGCTTCGATAAATCCGGAATCAAAATTATGCAGGCTGTAGGTGACGTTCTTGATCTTCAGGCTCTCCATAAGCAGCTTCTGCTTGCGGAGCACCTCCTCCCTCTTGGTCTGAGCAGCCCACTGGAAAGGGGTCTGTGCTTTGGGAATGAAGGTCGATACACCGACAGACACCCTGACACCTCTGGCCTTGTTCTTGCCGTACTGTCTGAATGTATAAATTACGTCTTTGACGATCTTGGAGATGCCCAGCAGATCTTCGTCAGTCTCGGTAGGCAGACCAAGCATGAAATAAAGTTTAACACTGTTATATCCAGACTCAAAGGCCACCTTACACGCGCTGAGCAGGTCTTCTTCACGCAGATTCTTGTTGATTACGTCACGCAGGCGCTGTGTTCCTGCTTCCGGCGCGAAGGTAAGTCCGCTCTTGCGCACCTTCTGCACGTTCTCCACAAGGTTGATATCAAAAGTATCGGCTCTCAGGGAGGGCAATGCAAGATTGACGTGCCTCGGCTCAAACTCGGCAACAAGAGCAGAACACAGATCGTTAAGCTGAGGATAGTCGCTGGAGCTGAGCGAAGTGAGCGACACCTCATCCCAGCCTGTATTGTCAATAAGCGCCTCGGCCTGCTTTTTGAGAGTTTCCGCACTCTTGGCGCGGATAGGTCTGTAAGTGTATCCTGCCTGGCAGAAACGACAACCGCGGCGGCAACCGCGGAACAGCTCTACCATCGCACGGTCAAACACGACCTCAGTAGAGGGTACAATAAATCTGTCAGGATAATATGACTTGTCAAAATCGGCAACAACACGCTTCTTAACAACTTTCGGCGCGCCGTTAGTGGGAGTTATAGATTCAACCGTGCCATCCTGCTTGTAAGCAACATCATAAAACGAAGGTACATACACTCCGCCGATAGCTGCGGCATTCTTGAGGAACTCCTGCTTGCTCCAACCGGACTTTTTGGCCTTTCGGTACAGATTGACAAGTTCGGGCATAACTTCCTCTCCCTCACCGATAACAATGAGGTCAAAGAAGTCGGCCATAGGTTCTACGTTGTACACGCAGGGACCTCCCGCCATGACAAGGGGCGACAGAGACGTTCTGTCTGCACTTCGGAAAGGAATCCCGGCAAGATCGAGCATATTGAGCACCCCGGTGTAATTGAGCTCATACTGCAGGGTAAAGCCCAGTATATCAAACTGAGATACCTCATCCTTGCTCTCCAGCGCATACAGACCCATACCGCGTTGACGCATCTGCTCTTCCATATCCGTATATGGTGCGTACACACGCTCACACCACACACCGTCCATGGAATTAAGCAGACCATAAAGGATCTTGGACCCCAGATGGGACATGCCTATCTCATATATGTCAGGAAAGCAAAAAGCAAAGCGGACATCGATCTTGCTCTTATCCTTGATTATGCTGTTATATTCGCCGCCTGTATATCTTGCCGGTTTTCGTACCCGTTCAAGGCAGGCCGTAAGCTTATCGTTCATAGCTCCTCCATGTACAGATATATTCTATTATATAATACCGCTTATCGGCTCTATTGTAAAGAAGATTTGCCCACTAAACAGACAAAAACACCTATCCCCGATGCAAAAACGGTAAAATTTTTGCCGATAGCAACAAAATACAACCCTAATATACACAGCACAAATCCAACACAGACTCCCGATATAACAAGAACTGTGCGCGATTTGTCATACGTCAGTACCGATGCAAGAATGCATCCTCCGTCAAAGGGCATCGCAGGCAGCAGATTAAGCAAAGACATAAAAAAAGACAGCTGAGCAAATTTGATAAACCCAAAATAATGACCTATCATCCCGACTATTGCCCCCGCACAAGGACCTGCAAGATAAACAAGTATCTCGCGCCTGCGCGAAAGGCCGTTTGATGAATAACCTATTTTGGCGCCAACGCCGGAAGACGATGTATTCAGCACCTTGCCTCCCGTCACTCCGATGGCTGTAAAATGCCCAAGCTCGTGAAAAATCATAGCCGATATTACCGAGGCGGCAGTTCCGAAATCCTCAAGAGCAAAAACCACACATGCCAGCAGGATAAACGGAAACAAAAGTCCTATCTTGCCCATATCAAAAAATCAGGGGAGCTGTGAGCTCCCCATAAACAGTCAACTAATATCACAATATAATACAGATCAATCCCCCGCTGCCCTCGTTGATGACACGCTCAAGAGTCTGTCTGAACTTGGCCCTGGCCTCATCCGGCATCTTATACAGCTTGTTGTTGAGCCCCTCATTGACAAGCTCACTGAGTGACTTGCCAAATATGTTGGTGTCCCAGATTTTCTCGGGAGAATCCTCGAATTCTGACAACAGATACTGCACAAGATCCTCACTTTGTTTCTCCGAACCGACAACAGGATTTATTTCGGTCTCAATATCGGCTCGGATGAGATGTATGCTGGGTGCGCTGGCTTTGAGCCGCACCCCCGAACGTCCACCCTGCTTGATTATTTCGGGTTTTTCCAGCGTAAGTTCGGACGGTGCCGGCATAACGATGCCGTATCCGGTCTGTCTTACCTGCTCAAGAGCACCGCTGATATGCCCATATTCAGCTCGTATCTCTGCTGTCTCACGCATGATCTCCATAAGATGGCCCTCATTTTCAACCTTGAGACCGCAGTAATCGGACAAAGTGCTGTAGAACAAACATGACGGCATCTCTATCTGCGTAAAAACACAACCTTTTCCCGTATCAATCTCCTTGAGCCGAGCATCGCTGATCAGTACATCATCTTTGATGCACGCCATGGCATCGGCTGCCTGCTGCATTTTGGAGGCACTTTCGCACATAGAGTAGATGCGTTTATACAGATCTTTTCTGATTTGACTGTTTTCCGGCAGATACATAACCCAATCAGGCAATGAAAAGCTATACTCCTTTACAGGGAATTGGTACAAAATATTAGACAGTATCCCATCTATCTCGTCGGATTTGATGGACATACAGTTTACCGCCCTGCAGGGAACGCCGTATTTTTGTCCAAGTTCTTCTTCCAGCTTTTTTGCTTTGGCTGCACATGGATCCACACAGTTGATCAGCAGGCAAAAAGGTTTATTGATCTCCTTGAGTTCCTGCACAATGCGTTCTTCTGCCGCTATATAATCCGCTCTTGCAATATCACCGATAGAGCCGTCGGTTGTCACAACAATACCTACCGTCGAATGCTCGCAGATGACCTTTTTTGTCCCCACTTCAGCCGCTTGAGCAAGAGGTATCTCGTGATCAAACCATGAGGTTGTTATCATCCTCGGAACATCGTCTTCAAACTCTCCAACCGCACCCGGAATCATATATCCCACGCAGTCGATCATACGAACATTAAAACTGCATTTGTTGTCCAGCGTGACACTCACAGCCTCCTCCGGAACAAACTTTGGCTCTGCAGTCATAATCGTTCTTCCCGACCCGCTTTGGGGCAGTTCATCCCTCGCACGCTCTTTGAGATAAATATCGTCTATCCTCGGGATGACCATTTCTTCCATAAAGCTTTTAATGAACGTGGATTTCCCACTTCTTACAGGCCCGACCACGCCAATATAGATGTCCCCGCCGGTTCTCTCGGCTATATCGCGATAAATGCTTGTTTCCACAGTAATTCCTCCATTCTTTCAGATCATCGAACAAAAGGTATTATTATCAACCTTCCGCAGGTCAGTTGTGTTTCATCATCCATATCGTTGGCTGACAAAATCGCAGCATTGGTAGTACCGTAAAACTTTGCAATGCTCCATACGCTTTCATCCTTATCGGGGTATCTGAGCACAAGATTGCCATTGGTATTCTTTTTTCTCTTTTGAGTTGTATCAAGTACGCAGTTCTCCACCTGCTCACAAAAATATCCTTGAATAATTTTGGCACATACAGTAGCTTCAACCGCCACGGAGATTCCGTCTGCTTCACCGTTTACAGTTAATCCATCCACGTTACAAATGACAGATGACGAAATTACATTTTGCGGAACGTCCGCACTCGCATCCAGCACTGTACGTGCCGTTCTGAGAGCGCCCAAGCCATCCTCATACAAAACCGATACAAAGAAACTTGCACGCACCTTGTCACTACGGCAGGCACACATAGTGCTTACACGGCTATCAAGGATTCGGCTGATACCGCTCTGAGATCCGATCCTGTCTCGTACGGATACCGAAGCCGAATAATCATTATACCCCTCTGTGATATATATTTTTCCGGCAGAAACCTGTGTTTCGTATTCGGTACTGTACATATCCAGAAGGATACTGCCCTCGATATTGCGATACACAAACAGACGAGCATCAACTGATACGTCGCATCTGAGGATGGTCCCTCCGTCATCTTTGGTGTTCACACAGGCAGAGCAGCAATTGTCCTCAAGTACAACCTCCACCGAATCGGTCTCGCAAACATTTCTGCACTCTATCACCTGCGAGAACGGAAGAATGTACTCTTTTTCTTCGCAGCGGCCCGAACCGTCGCACCAACCGTATATTCTGAGCTGCGCCACGCCTCTTACCATAACCCTGTTCTGGAGAATTTTAATTTCTTCGGTCCTATATCGGCCGCTCCATCTGATTATTCTCGAAAGTTTGAAGATTTCTTCCTCGCTGAGCTTGATTTCTTCTGTAAAGCTAATGTTCTTTTCAGCTATATCAATACAAGGCATTTGGATGATATCCTTAGTCTTGATATTTATTCCCTCCGCCTGCACGGTACATACGTCGGCCGACAACTCGGTATTCTCAATTCTGAACACAGAGATTACAGCGAGGAGTTTGGCTTTTATGCGTATTTTGCGGCTGTTGAGCACTTCTGTTTCGGCTTGCAGAACACTCAGCGTCACACCGAAGGTATCATCCGGCAATCCTCCGGGGATATCAAACGAATAGCTGAACTTTGTGTCGGCATTCATTACATACATGCTTTCGGAGGCAGCTGCGTCATAGTGCGTACAGGCTTTGATGTCTCCGCTGACCCTGATGCATCCGGACAGCATGCTTTTGTCGGTTATTTTTGAGACCGCGTGGGTGCATATCTCTCTTTCGTAATCGGGATTACAGTCGGGAACAATGATATCAATTATTTCTTCCCGTATCTCCCTTGTTGAGTACACTTCTTTGTATCTTCCGAGGCGCTGCTTAAGTATCTCCATGCGTTTTCTTCCTTTCGGCAACTAATTTCTAACTAAAATATATTTATAACGCCAACAATTTATACATTTAATATTGCAAAATCAGATAACTTTGTATATAATCTATAATTGAGGTGTTTCTGTGAAGATTTGCGGTATAGTGTGTGAATACAATCCTTTTCATAACGGTCATCGTCTGCACATACAAAAGACCCGTGAGCTTCTCGGTGAGGATACTGCTGTTATATGCTGTATGTCCGGCAACTATGTCCAGCGCGGCGAACCCGCCCTGCTGCCCAAACACCTCCGTGCCGAAGCTGCCGTACTCGGTGGCGCGGATCTGGTTATAGAACTTCCTTCTGCCTACGCACTTCTGTCGGCAGAAGGTTTTGCACGCTCTGCGGTACGCATATTTGAGGATCTGGATATTGTTACCGATCTGTCTTTTGGCGCAGAGAACTCCGACACCGATCTTTTGTGCGATATTGCGTCCCTGCTTTGTGAGCATACCATTGTACAACAAACACTTGCAGAGCTGAAGAGCGGCATATCCTATGCCGCCGCCCGAGAGAGAGCACTCTTCTCGGCTATCCGCGAAAAATCCTCGGTCATCTCACATCCCAACAATATACTTGCCATAGAGTATATTAAGGCTCTCAAAGACCTCTCCTCATCCATAACTCCCCATGCCATAGAGAGGATAGGCGCAGCTCACGACAGCTACGAGCAGTCCTGCGGCACAAGCTCCGCATCTGCCATACGCAATATACTGTCTGCCGAGGGAATAGGCGGACTCGATCAAGTACGCGAGTATATTCCGGCAGATTCTTATACCATACTCAGATCGGCTGTGGAAAACGGCCTTTGCAGCCTTGACCGCAGCACATTTGACAGACAGTGCTTTTCGTATCTTTTGAGACTTTCCCCCGAGGATTTCAAACAATATCCCGATGTCAGCGAGGGTCTGGAGCACAGAATATACAACGCGATCAGATCGTCGGTGTCCTGCGATAATGCATTCACTCTTGCCAAGACCCGCCGCTACCCAATGTCGCGCATCCGCAGGATTATGCTCAGGGCCTATCTCGGTATTTCCAAGGAAATATCTGTCGCCCCTCCCCCGTACGCCAGAGTGTTGGCATTCAATCAGACGGGACAGCAGCTGCTGTCTATGCTGAGGGAGTCATCCAACATCCCCGTTATCACAAAAACCGCACATATATCCAATCTTCCCGAGCGAGCAAAAACACTTTTTAATATTGAATCACTGTCCACCGACTTGTACAACGCGTCACTTCCCGCTTACAGCAGTTTCAAAGCGGGATATGAATGGCGTGTTCAACCGGTCAGGCTTTGAGATAAATTATGAAAATCAGAGGTGAAATCGATGGCACGCACCTTCAAGGGTGGTATACACCCTGACGGAATGAAAGAGCTGACAAACAGCAAACCTATCGAAAAACTTGCGCCGCCGGAGTATGTCATTCTGCCTATCAGCATGCACATTGGCGCACCTTGCGAACCCCTGGTAAGCAAGGGCGACTATGTCTACATGGGACAGAAGATCGCTGACAGCCCCGCTCCTGTATCGGCCCCCATCCATGCTACCATCTCCGGAACAGTCAGGGATATCGTTCCCATGGCTCATTCCAACGGCAGCAAGGTCATGTCCATTATTATCGACAACGATTTTAAGGACGCTCCCCACGAATCCATCCAGCCCAAAGACCTGTCCAAGATCACGACTGAGGAGTTCATCAGCGCGGTCAGAGAGGCCGGTATCGTCGGTCACGGCGGCGCCGCATTCCCCACTCACATCAAGATTTCTTCCGGTATCGGAAAGGTCGACCGCTTGATCATCAATGCTGCCGAGTGTGAGCCCTACATCACATCCGACCACAGAATTATGCTCGAGCGTCCCGAAGAAGTCGCTGAGGGCGCAAAGCTTCTGCGCAAAATGTTCGGTGATATTGAAACTGCGATCTGTATCGAGAACAATAAGCAGAATGTTGTTGAAGGCCTTAAGAAGTATCTGCCCGACGGATGCGGAGTTGACGTAACCGTCCTCGCAACCAAGTACCCCCAGGGTGCTGAAAAGCAGCTGATTTATGCTGTAACAGGCCGTCAGGTTCTGTCCGGCAAGCTTCCCGCTGATGCAGGTTGCGCAGTATTCAACGCAGATACAACCGCTGCTATCTACCGTCTCTTTACTCAGGGTACTCCCGTACTCAGAAGAATCGTTACCGTTTCCGGTTCTGCCATCTGCGAGCCCAAGAACCTGGAAGTAAGAATCGGTACTCCCGTTGAGAAGCTTATCGACGCTTGCGGCGGCTTCAAAGAAGCTCCCAACAAGCTGCTGATGGGCGGTCCCATGATGGGTACAGCACTGTCCTCTCTGGACGTTCCCGTTATCAAGGGTACCAACGCTATCCTGGCTTTCTGCGGCAAGGAATGTGTTCTCAATCCCAATCCCGTATGTATCCGCTGCGGCAAGTGTGTTGAGGTCTGCCCCATGGGTCTGATCCCCACCTACATCTATCGCAGCTACGAGACAGACCCCGTACAGGTTCTCGAGAAGGTCAACGCTCTTGACTGCATCGAGTGCGGTGCTTGTACTTTCGTCTGCCCCGGCAAGCTCCCCCTGGTACAGGGTATTCGCGTGGCTAAGCAGCGTGTTGCTGACTCCCGCAGAAAGAAGTGAGGTGCTGAACAATGCATGATTTAAGCAAACTCAAAGTCAGTTCATCTCCGCACATAAGAACATCCGAGGGCATCACCCATATAATGCTTGACGTTATTATTGCTCTTATGCCCGCTCTTATTGTGTCGGTTTATGTATTCGGTCTGCGCGCACTCTTCCTGGTTGCTGTTTCTGTAGCATCCTGTGCAGCTTTCGAATATCTCTACTGCCTGATTCTCAAAAAGCCCAATTCCGTATCCGACCTCTCCGCATGTGTAACAGGTCTGCTCCTTGCATTCTGCCTGCCCGTATCCTCCCAGTGGTGGATGGTAGTTGTAGGCGCTGCATTCGCAATCATCATTGTCAAGCAGCTCTACGGCGGCATCGGCAAGAACTTCATGAACCCTGCTCTGGCAGGCCGTGCATTCCTGCTTGCTTCCTGGCCCGCAGCTATGACTCTGTGGACCGCTCCCCGTGCTGACCTGCCCCTTATCAAGGCTGTTCCCGATGCTGTATCCTCTGCAACTCCTCTGTCCGCACTGAGCCAGGGCATCGCTCCCGAAGCTTCTTTTGCTGACATGGCTTTGGGTATGATCGGCGGCTCCATGGGTGAAGTTTCCGCTCTGGCTCTGCTGGCCGGCGGTATCTATCTGGTATACAGAAAGGTCATCACCGTCCGTATCCCCCTTACTTATATCGGTACAGTCGCTGTTATCACCTTCCTGTTCCCCAAGGGTGACCTCGGCCATCTCGATTCCATGCTGTTCAGCCTCCTCTCCGGCGGTCTGATGCTGGGTGCTATCTTTATGGCTACCGACTATACAACCTCTCCCATCACCAAGCGCGGCCAGATCATCTACGGCGTAGGCTGCGGTCTGCTCACTGTATTCATCAGATACTTCAGCGCATATCCCGAGGGAACTTCCTACGCTATCCTCATTATGAACGCTCTGGTATTCCTGATCGAAAAAATCTCTGTGCCCAAGAAGTTTGGCGCTCACCCCAAGCAGAAGAAGGAGGCGGCTAAATAATGAAAAACACACCTGTCGCTATGATTTCTGTTTTGGCCATCATCTGTTTGGCTGTTTCCGCACTTCTCGGTTTTGTAAACTTCCTTACCGAAGATACCATTGCCGAAATTGCCGAAGCAAAAGTTCAGGCAGCTATGGCGGATATCATTCCCAATGCAACCTTTGAGCAGGTTGATTCCTCTGCTTATCCCGCAGTTACCAAGATGTACAAGGCTACATCCAACAGCGGTGACAACGCAGGTGTTTGTGTCCAGCTCAGTTCTTCCGGTTTTGCCGCCGACATCGTTCTTATTATCGGTGTTAACGCAGACAAGACCGTTGCCGGCGTAAGAATCACTTCTATCGCCGAAACAGCAGGTCTGGGCAGCAAGGCTAACGATCCTGCATGGCTTTCTCAGTTCGAGGGTCTCACCGGTACTCTCAACCTCGTCAAGAACAGCAAGACTGCTGAGACCGACGTTGTTGCAATTTCCGGCGCAACAGTAACCTCTACTGCTGTTACTAAGGGTGTTCAGGCAGCAATTGACGCCGCTGCAGACTATCTCGGAGGTGGCAAATAATGAAGAAAACTATTAATCAGATCCTTGATGGTCTTTTCACCAACAACCCTGTTCTTGTTCAGCTTATCGGTATGTGCCCCACGCTGGCAACAAGTACCTCCCTCAGCAATGCTATCGGTATGGGTCTCGCTGCAGCATTCGTTCTGATTTGCTCCAACGTAGTTATCTCCCTGCTGCGCAAGCTGATCCCCTCCAAAGTACGTATCGCTTGCTACATCGTTGTTATCGCAGGCTTCGTTACAGTCCTTGACCTGCTCATGCAGGCATATCTGCCCGACCTGTCGGTATCTCTCGGTATGTACATCCCCCTCATCGTTGTTAACTGCATCATTCTGGCTCGTGCTGAAGCTTTTGCTTCCAAGAACGGTGTATTCCGCAGCATGATCGACGGTCTGGCTATGGGTCTGGGCTTTACATTCGCTCTGTGCCTGCTGGCTTCGATCCGTGAGATCATCGGTGCAGGTACCATCTACGGTATCCCCCTCTTCGGTGCAAATTATCAGCCCGTTACCATGATCGTTCAGGCTCCCGGCGGTTTCCTCTGCCTCGGCATTCTGATCGCCGCTTTCCAGGTCGTTATCAAAAAAGTTAAAGGGAGGAAGAACTAAATGACATTTGCATCCGTACTTTCTCTGTCCCTTGCCGCAGTTCTGGTTCAGAACTTCATCTTTGTTAAGTTCCTCGGCATCTGCCCCTTCCTTGGTGTTTCCAAGAAGACTGACACTGCCGTCGGCATGGGTCTCGCAGTTATATTCGTTATGACTGTTGCATCCTCTGTCACATACATCATCAACGAGTTTGTTCTTGTCAAGCTCGACCTGATGTACATGCAGACCGTTGTTTTCATTCTGATCATTGCATCTCTGGTTCAGTTTGTTGAGCTGTTCCTCATGAAGATGATCCCCTCCCTGTACAAGGCTCTGGGTATCTATCTCCCTCTGATCACCACCAACTGCGCTGTTCTGGGTGTTGCTCTGCTGAACGTTACCAACCAGTACAACTTCATCGAGTCCGTTCTCTACGCTTGTATGTCCGGTGTCGGCTTCACCGTCGCCATCATCCTCTTCTCCTCTGTCAGAGAGCATCTCGAGTACGCAAACTACCCCAAGGCTTTTGAAGGTTTCCCCATCGCTCTGGTCACAGCTTCCCTGCTGTCCATCGCATTCATGGGCTTCCAGGGCCTGTCCATCTTTTAATTAAGGGAGGAGTTAATATATGATTTCTATTCTTGCTGCTGTATTAACACTCACTATCCTCGGCCTCCTGTTCGGTCTGCTCCTTGCTGTCGGCTCCAAGATCTTTGCTGTCGAGCAGGACGAGCGTATCCCCATGGTACAGGAATGTCTCCCCGGCGCAAACTGCGGTGGCTGCGGCTACGCAGGTTGTGCAAACCTTGCAGAAGCTATCGTTAACGGCGAAGCTGCTGTCAACACCTGCCCCGTCGGCGGTGCTGAAACCGCTCAGAAGATCGCTGAGATCATGGGCGTAGAAGCAGGCGAAACCATCAAAATGACCGCATACGTCAGATGCTCCGGCGGCAGCAATGCCAGCCGTAAGTATGACTACGTAGGCGCTATCGACTGCCTCGCAGCTATGAAGGTTGCCGGCGGCCCCCTCGAGTGCAACTTCGGATGCCTGGGTTACGGCTCCTGCGCAAAGGTCTGCCCCAACGATGCAATCTCCATTGTTGACGGCAAGGCTGTTGTAAACAGCGATGCTTGTATCGCTTGCGGCAAGTGCGTAGGCGCATGCCCCAGAAACATCATCGCTATCGTTCCCGCCAACAACAAGACTCATGTCGCTTGTGTCTCCAAGGCAAAGGGCGGCGAAGTCCGCAAGATCTGCCAGGTCGGCTGCATCGGCTGCGGTATCTGCGTCAAGAATTGCCCCCACGAGGCAATCACAGTTGTTGACAATGTTGCTCGTATCGATTACTCCAAGTGCCAGGATTGCGGCAAGTGCGCAGAGGTCTGCCCCCGCAAGATCATCACCAAGTAATCATCTCTCAAGGAGTAAATTAAAGGCATGAACTCATACAAGGGATCCTCTTTCTACAAAAGAAAACGAAACAAACTACTCATCACAATTATCTGTGTTGTTTTTGTCTTGCTTGCGGTTTTTGCCTTCTACTTCTTTACAGAATGTCTGGTGTTTACGTCGGACAGCTGGCGTATCGAACTTCCATGGAAGGACTACTCTCAGCTTGAGCCCAAATCCGATCCGGATGACGGAGCAACTCCGATAATCGACATCAGCAATCAAAGCAACTGAACAAAAATACAACCACCCGATTCTGATCATGTAGAATCGGGTGGTTTGTTTATTTTAAGTTTACGTTTAGCGTTTGCAATTAGTATTATTTAGTTGTGTACACGTACTTTGCGATACTTGTATCTCTCCCTTGATATTTTCCGAGTCCCTCAAAAAGCTTTTGAAACCCACACTTTTCAAGAACACAGCAGGATGCGAGATTTTCGCTGACGCATATGCCGTACACCTTGTTAATATTTTTGTCAGGCATAATATACTCCAAAAAGCAACCGAGCGCCTCTGTTGCATACCCTCTGCCGGTGTACGATTCGGCTATGTGATAACCAACCTCATACCCATCCTCTGTGGGTACGAGCTGAACGTAGCCTATGTTTGTCCCGGATTTCATCAGTACGGGGTACACAAGGGGCCCGTCACCGGTTTCATAAACGCCCATCAGGTACTTGAGCGCATCCGCAGCATCCTCTGCCGTCTCAAAAACCTCATCAGGCAAAAACCGTCTTGTATCATTATCCTGGGAGTTTTTGTGCACGTCCTCTGCCATATCGGGCGTAAACTCACAGATAATCAATCTATCGGTTTGCAGTTTCATATATTCTCCCACTCTTGCCTCGATATGCCGTAAACCTGTGTCTCGATATCGCTGTTTATGTACTCGTCAATCAGCTTACACCCATAGGATTGAGCCGTCTTTGCCGAGGGTATATTGGATTTTGGCATATAAGAATACAACATATTAAAAGTTGTATTGCCAAACGCCCAATCACGCACGGCTGCCGCAGCTTCGGTAGCATAGCCTTGGCGCTGCTTGTCTCTGCGGATATGATATCCGATTTCCGGCTTGATCTGTCCGTTGATAAGCTGCATGGTCAACCCGCAGTCTCCTATCAGCTCTCCCGTGTCTTTGATGCACACGGCCCACAGTCCAAATCCAAATATACGGTATCTCTCAATATTCCTGCCAATCCAGCCTCTCACACGCTCACCGTCAAAGTCATAGGGATAATACCTCATAATATCCCCATCACCAAGCACGCCCATAAGACCGTCAAAGTCATCAAACGTCATTTCACGCAGTATTAGTCTGCCTGTCTCAATAATCATTGTTCCTCCGTTGAGCCATGGTTAGTCCAAAATGCTCGGCCAGAATATTGCATACATCTTCTCTGGTATCTGTATCATTATCCTGACGCACTACCGTAAAAAATCCGCTGTTTGCGTACTCATCATAGTGTTTTTGGCTGTTGATCAGCTTGAGCCCCCGACGGTAGTTATCCATAACGGCGTCTTTATCATCGCAGCCTTCTATAACACTCAAAATGAACTGTTTATCGGGATCATTACGGTCAAAAAATCTATCCACACTCATCGACTGAGGAGACAGCATAACAGCAACGTGCTTATAGTCGGATATCTCTCTGAGGATATCCACGGGAATATTGGTGTCAACTATGATCTTTCGGTCGCGGGGCATAGATATCAGCTGCGCAACCTCAAACTCGGCGGCTTCCCTCGCAGTAGCGTATATCCATCTTTCGTATTCCTCTGGAGCGCGGGTAACAAAATCCTTCCAGTCTATGAGATTATTGAGCCAGCTGATATTCGGCTGGGCATCAGGTGTGGCCACAATATCCGATACCACGCTGTGATAGTTTTCTCCGCAGCCGATCATATCGTATCGCTCTGCAAGCATCCTTACGGCAGTTGACTTGCCCGCATAGGCCGTTCCCGTGATAAAATACACGTTTTTCAGGTAATACCTGATGATATTACTCTCAATCTTCAAGCTCGGTCACCGGCAGGCAATAATTATTCTTTGCCGTTGTTAATCTCGAGAAAGACCTTTTCTACCGCTTTATAATCTTTTTCGGGGATGTCTTCGAGCTCGAAACTGTCGCCGTTTGCTACGTAGCGATAGAGATACACGTCGTCGGTCTCTTGATGCAAAAGAGCAATATAATCGACTCCTTTAACGTCAAAAAGGCCCATAACGTCCAATTCGAGTATTTCTCCGTCCTCAAACTCCAGAGTCATCTTGTTATTTTCTTCCATCTGTCTACTCCTACTTTCTTTATATTATGTATTCATTATATCAATCCCGCCTCAAAAGCGCAAGCAGAAGTGTAAACATATCAATTTTACTTATCCCTTGACTTATGGCTCAAAAAAATGTAAAATATTAACACTTTTATGTCTATATGGAGTTGGTGTAATGAACAAAACTATCCCCAACACACAAGTACGCTGGCTATATCTTCCGATCGGTGTAATATCAATGCTTTTTGCAGGTGTGCTGTACGCATGGTCTATCCTCAAAGCTCCCCTGTCTCTTGAGTTCGGATGGAGTCCGTCACAGCTTGCGCTGAACTTTACCATCGCTATGACATTCTTCTGCATAGGCGGTCTGCTTGGCGCTCAAATCTCAAAACGAGCAGGTCACCGTACGGCGCTGTTTATATCGGGTATCTTATCTGCAATAGGATTTGTACTGACCTCCGCAATACGTACAGACGCAATCTGGATGCTGTATATCAGTTATGGCATTCTTGCAGGCATAGGTATCGGTATCGCCTACAACGTAGTTATCGCAACTGTCAGCGCGTGGTTCCCCGACAAAAAAGGACTCTGCTTCGGCTGTCTGATGATGGGATTCGGCGCTTCTGCATTGGTACTGGGCAATGCCGCTGATTCAATGTTCAAAAGCTCGCTGGGTTGGCGCACCACGTTCATTATTCTTGGCGTCGCTATCTGTATGTTTATCGTTATGTCTGCCCTGCTACTCAAAAAGCCTGATTCAAGCACCCTGCTGCCTCAGCCAAAGCGCTCCTCAGCTACAAAAAAAGAGGATTTTGATCACCGCGATTTTACATCCCTGCAGATGCTGTGCAGACCGTCATTCTGGATGGCTTTTGTATGCATCAGCTTTCTCGCCGCTGTCGGCAGCTCGGTAATCAGCTTTGCCAAAGACCTCGCTCTTTCGGTTGATGCTCCCGAGTCCCTTGCTGTCTCCCTCGTTGGTGTGCTCTCCGTTTGCAACGGACTTGGCAGAATTATCACAGGCGCCGTGTTTGATGCTATCGGCCGCCGCAGGACTATGCTCTGCGCCAATACGTTAACCATCCTGGCCGCGATAATGACACTGCTTGCAGTATCCGCCAAGTCTCTCCCCCTCTGTATCGTCGGTCTGTGCCTGACGGGTATCTCCTATGGATCCTGCCCCACCATAACTGCGGCATTCACATCATCATTCTTTGGTATGAAATACTTCTCCACCAATATGGCACTGATGACCTTCACTGTTATGGGCGGCTCACTGATTGCTACACTGTCCAACAAGATACTCGAGATCACAGGCGGCTACAGCGCACCGTTCATTATGCTGCTGTGCCTGACGTTCGTAGCTATGATACTCAATCTCTTTATCCGCAAACCGTAATCATATATACAAAATGCAGGGGCACAACCCCTGCATTTTTGTTTTTATAATCATTATATCAAATCAGCTGTTTTCAGACTGGCGTTTTTTCATTTTCTGCCAGCTGAAAAATCCGTACAGATCATTGATCAAAAACGCAGAAAAGCACACTACAACCGAGACGTATCTCATATCTGCAACGCTCGCAAGCACCCAAAGAAGGATCAGTATAATGTCATTTGCGGCATATGCAAGGGCAAAATACTGGCTTCTTCTGAATGTCAGATATGCTGCAATAAAACTCGTCGTCACAGACAAAGTACTTGGAATGATATTTGGCGTCTCAAAATAGCTCAGTATAAAATAAAAGATGACCGTGACCGCAACTGTCAGTATACACATTATAAAGCACTCAAGGCTGCCCATGGTATTCACCTTTACTTCGGCTTTGTTGCCCTTATACGGGTTCCTCAGCCAAGCAACCAGCGCAAAAATTGCCATAGGCATTGTCATACCCATATAGGTAATCATCTCTCCATAATAGGAGTACCCATACGAAATATACCCGTACATTATACTGAACACGATCATCAAAAACTGTCCGATTGGGTTGCCCTTGGCATTAAAAATCAGCGATGTCACACCAATCAGTGAGGCAAGCAGCGTGAAATAGTTTTGTCTGTCAAATATGCAGAACGACATAATAATAAGAATAACCGACGAGCACCATAGTACGATCTCAGTTTTCGAAAAATATTTTATATTAAACATCGACTTTAACATCATATCCTCCAAAAAAGCATTCGTGTGCACATCTTCCAAGACCTAACGATGTACATACGAATGCTTCAAACATTCTACTACCCGGTGGCAGTATATAATTATTCTTTTCTTGTTTATTCTATCATACACAAACGCCAAAATCAATACCTCTTTGTCCCCTGCGAGGCTGAAATCTATCACTAAATCGCGGGAACATTGTCAATCGTAAGGCGTTGATATTGATCCCGAGGATTTGTTGATCAGTTTGATGATCCTCGGTCTGTTGTATCTCTGCATAATAACAAACAATCCGTCGTAACAGGCAGCCAACAGAGAGGTAACAAGGAACACCCAAAATGCACCGAAATATACGGATACTGCTATCGGAAAAAAGCTCAGTACAATAATAACCTCGTGCACCAATTCCGCCTGACACATCGCACCGGCTATCTCATCCCAGGAATGCACACGACTGTCAAAGTTTTGCGGTGCATAGGTCGGCATACGGGTTTTCCACTTTTTAACTTTCAGCTTACTGTAGAGTATGCTCTCAAATCTGCTTTGCCTGAACCATTTGCGTCTATAATCAACAGTATTGTGTAATATACCGTCTATCACATGTCCAACAATCAAACGCATCAAAAAATGGTACGCCGTCGTCCAGAATGTAATTGCCAAAGAAAATAAAAGCCCGTTTCCGATATAAATATATAAAACTGTGCAAACCAGCGCCGCTAATATTGCAAAGAATGAGGTAAGTTTCATTATTTTAGCCATACGATCACCTGTAGCGGTTAATAAAGATTATACATAAAGCAAACTGCTTCCTTTATCGTTTTTTAATTATAACATATTAAATACGGGAGAGCAAATACGCTTACCTATGCTATGTTTAACACTTCCAAGGATCAGCCGATTATTAAAGCAGATATTCAGGTGTTGAGATTTCAGTTTATTTGTGTTATATTAAGCATACAGCCAGAAATAATTACATTCAATATTTAGAGAAAGGACCGGTCATATGAAAATACGACTTAAAACAGTAAATTATATATTCTTTGCTGCAATAGCGGTAAGTTTTTGCCTTATACTTATCGGCGCGATAGTCGAAATACTTCCGCTTGCCGGAATAGGCTTTTTACTCACGCTTGCTTCTGTGATTTTCAGATTGATTTTCTACGTATGCCCGTATTGCGGAAACTCTCTTTTCAGGCATACATTAGATCAAAGATTCTGCCCCTACTGTGGAGAAGACCTCAAATAGAATATCTGTCAGACAAAATCCCGTATCGCCGCAAAAGCCGATACGGGATTTTTGGTGTTGCTTATTCATAACCCATAATAATCAAGGACTGCTTTTTATTATTCCTTGACAAATCTTCTTATTTCTCCATCGAAATCCAACTCCAAAAAATCTTCTGAAACATCAATTATTCCAATATTTGTAATCATTTCTTCTGTAGATTCCAAAAAAGCAAGCTTGATCATTTTGGTTTTATCGTTGTATGTATAGCTTTCACATAGGTCAGAATCATTTATGGAATTTCCGCAGGCGCAGGAGTAGCTGAAGTTACCGTCTGCATGTAATATAAGTCTTTCTGTATCGTGCCCATTGTCTCTCGTCCATATCACGTCGGTGAAAATATACTCGCTATAATCAACAAGCCCGCCTTCCCTGCAACCGGCTAAAAACACACCGGCTAATATCAGCACTGCCATGATCTTTTTCATATTCTTGCTCCTAAGTTAATTTTGTAATTTGAATTCTGCTGTTGTCCCGGTTTGTTCGCTTTTTTAAACACACACGATAGGGACTATTTGCTCGCGAAAGTCTGTCACCGATCA
This sequence comes from Oscillospiraceae bacterium, assembly GCA_045658985.1. GTDB lineage: Bacteria > Bacillota > Clostridia > Oscillospirales > Butyricicoccaceae > RGIG3513. The sequence continues at coordinate 2,127 of JAZOWC010000038.1, read as the reverse complement.
TGTCCCCATATCGGTGGTTGTCAAACTAGATCAGAAAATACATGACAGCAAAAACAGCAATGAGAATTGCCCCTAGAAGAAGGTATGATTTTGGATTGGCCCAATTCACAGTAAGTCCCCGACGGCTTGGTTTCTTGACAATAATATTCAAATCGTTTGGGTTTGCGTATGTAAAGGCACCCGTATCTCTATACCATTGCTGTACTTCTTTCGCTGACCATTTCCGTTTGTTGGAGTATCTTTTGGCCATTACATACACTCCTTTCATGCGCGACTGTTTAACTTGCATTTGTAGCGAGTAACCGTTTCTCCGTTATAATTTCGGGGAATCTCGCTGATGGCAAAGCCGTTCTTCCTATAGAATCCCACAGCATCCTTATCTGTTTCTGCATATACCGAAAGCAAACCGTAATCGCTGACTACCCTGCTGATCATATAAGTGCCGATACCCTTGCTGCGAGCGGATGTCTCAACCGCAATTCCCAATATTTCTATGCCGTGTTGTTCAACAAAAGAAATAACAATAACGCCAACAATAATGTCGCATCTCAAACAAGCAAAGACTTTTACAGAGTTATCATTGATAAATTGATCGCATTTCTTGTTAAACTTATCTTCGGTCGGCATAAACATACAATGTTTATAAACATCATAAGTTTTGCAAATATCGGTTATACTGTTTAATTCTATCAGTTTGAGTTCCATAGCGAACCTGCCGATTTAATTTTGTTAAAATGATTATATCATAAAATAGAGAAAAATGGCAGAGGCAAATGGACTGCCGCTCACGAATGATTGTCATTAGGGACAACATTTTTTAGTTCTTGAATTGCCGAAATGAAAGCAACTGTACACACAATACCGGCACTGTATTTGATTTCCACAAATGGCAAACTAAACGGCAATAAAAATAACAGAACGCCGGTGAGCTTGTTCATAAGGGTATGTTTAAGCACAAACAGTCGCACAAGGATATATCTCCAAATAACATCTATAATTTTTAGGATGAATACAATCAAAACACTGCACCATAGCCAGTTAGGGATGTATATTGCAGGTAAAATCTTAATACTTGCAGCAGTCAGAAAAATCAGATCCGCGATAGAATCTAACTGACTTCCGAAGGATGTGGCTGAGTTTGTTTTCCGCGCAATCGTTCCATCTATCATATCCGTAAATCCACAGAGCAGATATGTGCAGTAAAACAGGGGTGAAAATACTGAAGAGCACAGCATACACGCACTGCCAAGGATGCGAATGCTTGTTACTATGTTTGCGAAATGTTTTTTCATTTCTCCTCCTGAGTTTAGAGAATAATCTAAACTAATTATATCAAAAAACTCAAAAAATGGCAGGGGCAAATTACCCCTGCCTAAGTTTTATCCGGCTGCTTCCAGCATATTTTCAATGAATATGCCATAACCTCTCGTCGGATCATTTACTAAAACGTGCGTCACGGCGCCCACCAGTTTCCCGTCCTGAATAATCGGGCTGCCGCTCACGCGTGTGTCAATATAGGAACAAAAAAACTGTGTATTCCGAGGGGAATACACAGTTTTGGCTCATGCAAGTATGTGTTCAAAAATCATAAAGACGGCAGGGATTGTCAAGCAGGAAAGAACGTGGGAGACCAAAGCCATACCGGAAGCTACACGGGTATCCCTTCCCAATGCGCTGGGGATGATAATCGTGTCCAATCCCAAAGGCATCGAGAGGGAGCAAATGGCACAGGCCGCAAAGGTATACGGCAAAGGGATTACAGCTGCTATGCCCAGAAAAAGCAGGGGGAATACAATAAGCCGCAATGCCGTAACCAAATATACACTTTTAATATTAAGTACTTCCTTCAGGTTGAATTGCGCAATGGTCATACCCGTCAGCAGCATCGCTACCGGGGACATGCAACCGCTGGCCGCAGAGATTGCGTTTGCTGCAAATTTGGGCACGGGAATGCCAACAAGGCCGATGACGATGCCCAAAATTGTACAAATAAACATGGGATTGACAAAATTTTTCAGCCGACTGGACAGTGTCTGTTTTTCCGAAGTGTCTGCCATCAGCAACACCGGCACGCCCCAAAGGTAAATCAGCATCCAAAGAGGCAGGGTAAACAGCAGATACTCCATA
>JAZOWC010000037.1:0-41977 GCA_045658985.1 Oscillospiraceae bacterium | reverse complement strand
TATAATGACGTTTTTGTGTATTATTAAACAAAAAATACAAAAATTGAAAAAATAGTTTTGTAAAAGCTTGACAATACAGAAACAATTGTTATATACTGTCTATGTTTAATAGTAGAAAACTCTATAATTGTAAGGAAAATAATGGAACACAATCCGGAGTTTTATAACGAAGAAGTATCAGCTGAGCAATATTCAAGATTAGTTACAAGATATGTTCGCAGATATTTTCTCGTGGGCGGGGAGTTTGATGACCTCTATCAGGAGGGTATGATAGCTCTGCTCAGCGCTATGAGAAAATATGATCCCTCCCGATTCGGTAATTTTGAGGCCTACGCATCAAAATGTGTCAAAAATCGTCTGATTGATGCGGTGCGCCGAGATTTGCTTGACAGCGACAGGGAAAACAAGGTTTTTACCGTTCTGCGTGACAGCTTAATCGAAATTGTACCTGACCCTGAGTCGAAGGTCATAGGAGATGAATCGGCTGTCGAGTTAAAGCAAGTTATTTTGGACCTGCTGTCTGCTTTTGAAGCATCTGTTCTTGACTTGTATTTGGAAGGCTATACCGTAAAAGAAATATCGGAAAAATTAGGTAAAAATATTAAGTCTGTAGACAATGCTGTTGTTCGCATAAGAAACAAACTTAAGCAGTATTTAAACAAAAGGCGTCAGCAGGAATAAACCTGTTCGCAATATAACACACCGCACAGCGGAAAAAGAGAGGTAACACACATGTACGAAGACAAGACATTGGTTTGCAAGGAATGCGGAGCAGAGTTCGTATTCACAGCAGGAGAGCAGGAGTTCTACGCAGAGCGCGGCTTCCAGAATGAGCCCCAGCGCTGCAAGACTTGCCGTGACGCTCGCAAGCAGCAGCGCAACGGCCCCAGAGAGTTCTTCACTGCAACCTGCGCAGCTTGCGGCAAGGAAGCTAAGGTTCCCTTCGAGCCCAAGACTGATCGCCCCGTATACTGCAGCGAGTGCTTTGCCAAGATGAAGGAAGAGCAGCAGGGCTAATTCCTGAGCGCTGACAGCATCCAACAAGCAAATAAAGCGGAGGATAGAAATCCTCCGCTTTTTACTTGCATAAACAGTTGAAAATGTGTAAAATAAGTAGTATAATAATACAGAAATTAATATAATGGAGGTATGTTACGATGGTTGTTACAAAAGATAGCATCATTGGTGAGGTTCTGGATGCAGATATCGGCACTGCTGAGTTCTTCTTTGACATCGGCATGCATTGCCTGGGTTGTCCTTCTTCCCGCGGCGAGAGCATTGCAGATGCTTGTGCTGTTCACAACACAGACGCTGACGAGCTTGTAAAGAAGCTCAACGAGTACTTCGCATCCAAATAAATCGCTTGGTAAGACCGAGGCTTATGGCTTCGGTCTTACTTTTAATACTTAACAGGTTGGTATAACTTATGGTAACACTTTCACCCCGTCTCAGGACGGCTGCCGATATGGCACATGAGGCACATAATGTCATAGATGTAGGCTGTGATCACGGATATCTCAGTGCATATATGCTGATGGATAAAGGCGCTGATTTCGTGTATGCATGTGACATAAATCAGGGCCCTCTTGATAATGCTGCCAAAACTGCTGCTATGTATGGCATAAGCGAGAATATTGCGTTCAGGCTGTGCAACGGGCTTGACCCATTTGAAGGTACGGACTGCGACACAGTGTTTATATGCGGAATGGGCGGGGAGCTGATTGCCGATATTATCAGCCGTGCCCCATGGACAGCAGACGGAAAGCATACGCTGATTCTCCAGCCTATGACACGAGCCGAGAAGCTGAGGCGGTATTTGTTCGACAACGGATATAATATTGAGGTTGAAAAGGCGGTTGAGGATGACGGTCGTATTTATTCTGTGATGCGCGTCAGGGGCGGGGCAGGCGACTGCGGCGAGAAAAACGGTTTTTTGTATTCCGACAGTTTTGTCAGAGACTCTTTGTTTGACAAGTATATAGATAAACTTATGCAGAAATATCAGGCCATATACCGCGGCAAAATCAGCGCATCCAATGATGTTTCGGAGGAACAAAGATTTATAAAACTACTGGAGGACGCTCATGCCCATAGATAATTTGTTTATTAGCGGTCTTGCTCAGCAACTTGACAGAGAGTTGCTTGGTGCAAGAATTGACAAAATATATATGCCCAGACGTGATCAGGTAGTGCTCAATCTTCGTACTGATAACGGCAACAGAAAGCTGATCATGTCTGCGGGAACCTATGCAGCAGTATGGTTGACTGGGGAGAAGCTTGACAACCCTGACACACCTCCCGTATTTTGTATGATGCTGCGTAAACAGCTTGGCAACGGCAGGATTATTTCCGTTACACAGCCTGACAGGGAGCGAATTATAGTTATAAAAATCTCTTCCACAGATGAGATGGGCGATATTACGGAAAAAAGCCTGATATGTGAGCTGATGGGCAGGCAGAAAAATATTATTGTAGTTAATCACAAGGGTATTATTGCGGCATGCCTGCGCAATATCGGTCTCGAAAACGGAAACAGAGGTATAATGCCCGGTCTTGCCTACACCTTGCCTGAAAAATCCGACAAAAAATTCTGGCTTGACGCAACTTTGGATGATTTCAAGACTGCGTGCGACGGTATTGATCCTAATGACGGAGAAAAAGAGCTTTGCAACAAATTCTCCGGACTGACTCTTGCGCTTGCAAGGCAAGGATTGAGCGCAGATGTGCCGTATGAGTGGTTTTATAATACAGCCAATACTCCACTCAAGCCGTATATAGTCATGTCCGGCGATAAGATGGTTGATATTTCTGCCGTTATGCCTTTTTCGGATTTTATTGAGTGCGAAAGTTTCAGCTCGGCGTTGGATACTTTTTACGGCAAACGTACCTGGGAAGACAATCTCAATGCAATAAAAAGAGAAACCGAAAAATCACTGACCAATGCACTCAAACGAACGAAGAAAAAGATCGCAGAGCAGAAAATCGAGATGCAGACTGCAGTCGATCGCGAAAAAATAAAAGAAAAAGCCGATCTCATCACGGCGAATATCGGTGTTATCAAGCAGGGGGAGAAACTTGCAAGAGTAATCAATTATTACCATCCCGATATGCCTGAGATCACGATAGAGCTTGACCCATCGCTGTCTCCGCAGAAGAATGCGCAAAAGCTGTACAAAAAATATGCCCGACTCAAGAGCGCCGAGCATCACCTGAGTCAGCAGATAGAAAAGAACGAGAGTGAGCAGATGTATCTGGAGAGTCTGGTTTATTCGCTTAAAGCGGCGTCTACGGTAAAAGAAGCTGATGACGTAAAAGGCGAGGCCAGAGAGGCCGGATTCATTAAAAAAGATAACAAAAAGAATAAAAAACAACCGCCTGCCGCCCCGAGAAGATTCATTACAGACGGCGGTTTTGAGGTGTTGTGCGGCAGAAATAACAAAGAGAACGACGAGCTTACGCATAAGATCGCGTCCAAAAAAGACCTTTGGTTCCACGCCAGAGGGGTTGCCGGCAGTCACGTTGTACTTGTTACAGATGGAGTGACACCTGACAACAGAGACATTGAGCAAGCGGCAGAAGTAGCGGCATATTACTGTGCTTCTTCGGGTGGAGTGTCTGTTCCTGTTGACTACACAGCTGTCAAAAATGTCAAAAAACCCTCAGGTGCCCGACCCGGTCAGGTCAATTACTTTGAGTACACGAGCGTAATCGTCAAGCCCCGGCTGCCAAAAGGAGCGGAATGATGAAAATATACGGAACGTTGGGTCCCGCCTGCAGTGACAGCAGTATACTTGCTGATATGATAAGATCGGGTATGAACGGCATCAGACTGAATCTGTCGCACGGTATGCTTGAGTCTTTTGGTCAGGCCATAAACGAGCTCAGAATAGCCGAAAAGAACTGCTCGGCTGATGTAGAGCTTGTTATAGACATGGAAGGTCCGGAACTGAGAGTTGGTAATATCACAGAGCCTCTCATGCTTAAAGTGGATGACAGGATTGCTTTGGGGCGGGACATACCGCTCAAACAAACAGTATTGGATCAGCTTGAGGTTGGAATGATCTGCAGACTTGATGACGGCAAGATAGAACTTGAGATTATTGACGTAGACTGCGGAAACTATATGTGCAGGGTGATCAGAGAAGGCAAGCTTCTTAAGAGAAAGAGTTTTGCCGTGCCGGGACATAAAATCCAAGTACCTCTGCTTACACAAAATGACATAAGCAACCTTGCCGTGGCAAAGAACATTGGTGTCAATGCTATCTTGCAGCCCTTTGTCAGATGCGCTTCGGATGTTACACAAGTTAAGAACAAGCTGCATGAGTTGGGCTGTGGGCATATAGAAGTCATTGCAAAGATCGAGGATAAAAGCGGACTCAATTATGCAGACGAGATCATAGCGGCGGCAGACCGAGTACTTTTTGCCAGAGGTGATCTGGGCAATTGTATGGATATGTGGCTGCTGCCCGGATATCAGAAGAATATCGCGCAAAAATGCACTGCCGCGGGTAAAAGGCTGATTGTGGCCACACAGCTGCTTGCATCCATGGAGAATGCTGCTGTGCCTACCAGGGCAGAAATGAATGATATATTCAACTCGGTGCTTGACGGTGCCGACGGACTTATGCTTACGGGAGAGACTGCTGCAGGCAAATATCCCGTCGAGGCAATAAAATACCTGACTCAATGCGCCAAACAGGCATTGAGCTACAAATAAAAAACTGCTGCATATGCAGCAGTTTTTTATTTGTTATTGTTCAGCAATTTCTTTGCGGCGTCGATATTGCCTTTCTCCAGCTCACGGAGTTTGTTTGCGGGTGAGGGGAGCACATCGTTGGAGTATATTTTGTCTATGCTGTTTTTAAGCCAGTCGAAACTTAACTCGGACAGATCACAGCATAGTTCACTCATGCCGATATATTCCATAAATCCGTTGACTTTGATGTCATACGAAGCAGCCATAAAAGGTGCGCCGGATGCGGCGGCAAAAACCAAAGCGTGGAGTCTGATAGCACATACTGCGGACATTTTTCCGTAAACAGATATAAGCAGCGCCGCTTCGGAAGGAGGAGGCAGTATATAATGCGGACAGTTTAGTTTTTCGGACACACGATTTGTGGGATCCATATCCTTCGGTATCTCGATGGGCAGGAAAACCGGTGTAGCGCCATACTGCGTGTATGCGTACTCGGCGGCTTTGGCAAATGTATCATAGTTGTCAAACCGTCCCCAATTTCGCAGCGAGAAGCATATATACTTGCCGTCGGGATCGATGCCGTTGGAGCGCAGATAGTATTCCGCATCGGATACGGGATAGGGTTTGATGGACAGTGCGGGATCGGCCGTCAGGCTGATCTCGGGCTTGGTAACACCCATTTTGGTAAGATCGTTTTTGCTTATTTCGTCACGCAGGGTAATGATATCAACGTAATTGTCGATTATTTTGCGGGTCAGCTTTCTGTTGAGAGGTCTGCGGACGTGTCCTATACCGCAGCCGTACATCAGGACGCTGCAGCCGCGTCTTTTGGCGGCAAAGATCGTATACAGATAGAAAAACAGTGATCTGCTGGAGGTGGAATCCTGAATAAGGTTACCGCCGCCGTTTATGAACAGCGAGGTTCGTCTCATTACGGACAGAAATTTGAACAGATTAAAGATGTAGATTGCGTTGACACCGTGAATGAGGCTGGTGGGCAGGGGCTGACGAGTCATAACAGTAACAGGCACGAGAGGATCGATGGATTTGACCGAGGTAATAATGGCTTTGAGGATTGCTTCGTCTCCCGAGTTTCCTCTGCCGTATGCGCCGCATATGAGAACGCCGTCACGTTTTTTGCGGCGTTTGACGAGTTTGGAGATGCTTTCGTATATATCCAGCTGTGTGCTCGCCATTTTGTCGATGGAGTAGAGTGAGGATGCTTTGTCAAACAGCAGCTGCGCAAACTTATGGCGTTTGTCGGAGTTTTCGGCAAGATCGGCTATATAATCGGCAAAAGTGTCCGAATCACCGGGCTTGAAAATATAGCCGTTAATCCCATTGTCAATCAAATTGCGCATACCGCCTACGTCAGAGGTTATTACCGCGCAGCCTTCTCTGATACCCTCCAGAACAGAATAGGGAAATGATTCGGAGATGGAGCACAGAACGTCTATATCGCACACGGTGAAAAATTCCGGAACATCAGCAACCCATCCCAAAAACGCAACAGAGTCTTTGATGCCCAGATCAACTACCATCTGCTTGAGACGGCTCATTTCTTCACCGTCTCCGCCTATGAGCAGCTTTATATTAGGGCATTTGGCTTTGGCTTTTGCAAATGCAGATATCAGAGTAGGAATGTCTTTGACCGGATTGAGTCGGGCGGGGATGCCTATTATAACGTCGTTGGGATCATAGTTGAGTCCGTGTTTTTCCAGATAGGCTTTTTTGTCGGCCTTTTCGTGCTTCAGGCTGAAATCGAGACCGTTATAGATGGTCATAATATTATTAGCCTTGAAGGAGCGGGACACAAGCATTTTTTTGAACAGATCCGAAACAGTGATATAGTAATCGAAGGAGCGGAGTGCAATCCTGTTTATCAGACCGAATGTCCAGTTTTTCAGAGCGCTGTGCATATAGTCAAGGCGATAATCGCTGTGTACTGTAGTTACTGTGGTGCATTTGCAGAACAGCTTGATCAGCGCACCTGCAAGATTTGCTTTGGCTCCGTGGCAGTGCACTATATCGGGAGATTCTTTTTTGATGAATTTGATGAGCTTGATATAGTCGGCTATAGTCCAAAAAGAAAAAATTGTTTTTGTATTAATACCTGCCTTTTCGGCGCTTTCTGCAAAATCACCCGAACGCAGGCTAACCAAAATAAGCTCACAGCTTTTTGCCAAATGTGAGCACAGAGAGATTATATGTGTTTTTGCACCGCCGCGGTCGCCGCCGCCTGCTATATGGATGACCTTCATACATTTATGTCCTACCAAGCTTTAATATATTTATATATTATAACCCAATAATCCCAAGCGGTCAACAAATGTATTGCCGCAGATGAAAATATTATTGATAATGAATATATCGTTTTTGTCGGGACATATTTTATTCCGTGGATACATATTATAGATCAAAAGCAAGTTGGGAGGAATAAAATGAAACCAGAGGCAAAAGAACGTATATATTTGCTTGTGATAATATTCAGTCTGCTGATGTGCAGCGCAATGATTGTTACAATGCTTTCGGGAGAAAAGCCGGAAATAGCAGACAGGCATGTTCCTGTCGTAAGAAATATAAAAGATACTGGAAATATGCAAACCGAAAATGAAGCATCCGATGATGTTATTCAATCGGAAACGGATTTGACCGAAGGCGAAAAAAAGACCGATGCGGCATTGAATGTTGGCGGACAGATATCTGTGACCGAAGACTACATTAACAACAAGCTGGAGGACTTTTTGCCCTCCGGCTTTCCGCTCAAAAACGGATTTGCAGATATAAGCAGCAGTATGCTCAGCCTCAAGGGAGAGACGCACACCGAAGAGTTGATACAGTATCTTCGGAGCAAAGACAGAAACGGAGGATTGAGCAAGTATTCTGCGGTATTGATGTTTCTGCCTGAAAAGCTGGATATTGAGATTGTTTTTGCAGTTCAAAAAGGGACAAGCGGTAAAAACGAGCTGAAAATACACAAGCTTGTTCTTGCTGATAGAGAGATAGGCGTGGATCTGTTGCCTGCTAGTATGCTGGAAAGCTTGTCCAAAGCTGTAGTCAAGGCTATAAGCAATATAGGTGAGGGGTATGAATTTTCGTCACTGGAGAACGGGGCCGTAATACTGAATAAAATATAGTTTTTGATTGCCGCAATATAGCTTGTGCGGCATTTTTTTTATACTTTATATTGCGTATGACGACAAAATATGATACAATATAACGCATAATTGGGGGAAGTATAATCTTGAACAGAAATGATATTATTATTTCCGCGGATAATATAGCGGAGCAGAAAGAATACAGCATAAAATGCAGAGAATTGCTCAGACAGAGACTGGGCAGAACACCCGTTGCTTGCGTAGTTACATTTGGCTGCCAGCAGAATGAAGCTGACAGCGAACTTATCCGCAGTATGCTTTGTGATATGGGATGCACCTTTGCACCCAAAGCCGAGCAGGCAGACATAGTGGTGTTTAACACCTGCGCCATCAGAGAACACGCCGAAATGCGAGCATTCGGTAACATGGGGCAGACTCTGCATCTCAAGAACGCCAATAACGGCGCTATTGTTTGCGTGTGCGGATGTATGGCACAGCAGTCTCACGTGCTTGACAAGGTAAAAAAGAGCTTTCCGTATGTGGACGTATTATTCGGCACTCATGCGCTCTGGAAGTTTCCGTCCTTGCTCTGCAGGAAGCTTACTGCGGGCAAGCGTGTCTTTGACAACGGCGGTGAGGGAGTTATTATCGAGGGTGTCGAGCCTCTGCGCAAAGATCCTCCCAATGCTTGGCTGTCCATTATGTACGGATGCAACAATTTCTGCTCCTATTGCATAGTTCCCTATGTCAGAGGCAGAGAGCGAAGCCGTGATCCCGAAGTCATTATCGACGAGTTCAAAAAGCTTATCGACGCGGGGTACAAGGACATAACTCTGCTTGGGCAGAACGTCAACTCATACGGCAATGACCTCGAAAACGGCATCGATTTTTCAGAGCTTCTTATGCGTATAAACAGTATCCCCGGTGATTTCAGAGTCAGATTTATGACCAGTCACCCAAAGGATGCAACCAAAAAGCTGTTTGATACAATTGCGCAGTGCGACAAGGTCTGCAAAGCCATACATCTGCCCGTGCAGTGCGGCAGTGACAGAGTTCTGTCGCTTATGAATCGGCGTTATACCTCGGAGCATTATCTGAGTCTGGTCGACTATGCACGCAGCAAGATGCCCGATATTACCATTACCAGTGATATTATAGTTGGATTTCCCGGTGAGACAGAGGCAGATTTTGAACGCACAATAGAACTTGTAGAAAGGGTCAGATACGATTCGCTTTTTACATTCATTTATTCAAAGCGTGTCGGTACCAAAGCGGCCGAAATGGATGATCCCGAGACTCCTGCCGACAAGCAGCGTAGATTTGATAAACTTCTTGAGGTTCAGAACAGAATCAGCAGGGAAAAGAACGATCTGTACCTCGACAGAGTGTGCAAGGTGCTGATTGACGGGTACAGTGAGGATGACTCTTATACCTACAAGGGCAGGACAGAGGGATTCAAGCTGGTACATATTAACGGCGCTGACGGACTTCTGGATACATGGCAGAACGTTAAGATCAACAGAGCCTCCACATGGGCGCTGTTTGGAGAAGTTGTAGACTGAAAATATTTGGACGGAGATAAAGATGGCTGGCAAGAGTGAAAACTTTACACCTATGATGCAGCAATACCTTGAGGTCAAGAATGAGTATAGAGATTATATACTTATGTACAGACTGGGTGACTTTTATGAGATGTTTTTTGATGATGCAAAGACCGTCTCAAAGGAGCTCGATCTGACTCTCACGGGCAGAAGCTGCGGCCAGGAAGAACGTGCACCTATGTGCGGTGTGCCTTATCACAGCGCAGAGGGATATATCGGCAGACTTATTGCAAAAGGCTACAAAGTAGCTATCTGTGAGCAGACAGAGGATCCCGCGCTTGCCAAAGGACTTGTTAAACGTGAGGTCGTGAGAATGATCACACCGGGCACGGTTATAGACAGTTCTATGCTCGATGAGAGCAGCAACAGCTTTATATCCGCTGTTTATTCGGATTTTTCCGGTGCGGGTGTATCTTTCTGTGATATATCCACGGGTGAAACATTTGCCACCTCTTTTGAGGGCAAAGATGCTTTTGACAGCGTTATAAATGAGCTGGGCAGATTTTCGCCCAAAGAAGTTTTGCTTTCAAAAGCCGCATTTGACAATGAAAGATTACTGTCTTTTGTAAAAGACAGACTCAATGCACATATTGAAAAATGCGGAGACTGGAGATTTGAACGTGACGCTTGTGAAACTATTCTCAAGCAGCAGTTTGGTGCGGATATATGTGATGTTTCCGATGATTTCACCATAAAATCAGTCGGTTCGCTGTTGTCATATCTGCACGAAACACAAAAGAACGATCTGTCTCATATTAACCAGCTGCAGTACTATACAAACAAGCAGTTTATGGAGCTGGATTATTCTGCGCGCAGGAATCTTGAGCTTACATCGTCTCTGCATACTGGAGAGAAGAAGGGTTCTCTTCTGTGGGTGCTCGATCATACCGCCACGGCCGTTGGCGCAAGATTGATCCGTCAGTGGATAGAAAAGCCGCTCCTTCGCATTCCTGAGATAATCGAGAGACAGCATGCTGTCGGCGCATTCCTGAAATACCGTCCCGAGAGCGATGCGCTCAGGAGTGAACTCAGAGCACTGTGCGATATAGAACGAGTTGCAGGCAGGGTCGTGTACGGCAGCGCAAATTGCCGTGATCTCCGCGCCCTCTATCAGGTAACTCAGCATCTGCCCGAGATAAAGAGGCTTGTTTCTGTTATTGACAACGAATACCTGGCAAATCTTGCTTCTCAGATCGATGAGCTTTCTGACATCGGAGAGCTTATAGATGCTGCTATTGTAGAGGAGCCGCCTTTTACAGTAAGAGAGGGCGGAATGTTCAAAAAAGGCTTTAATCCCGAGGTCGACAGGCTCAAGGAACTTCTTGACGGCGGTGCATCCAGACTTGCCGAGATCGAACAGAGGGAAAAAGAACGTACCAATATACCCAAGCTTAAAGTCGGTTATAACCGCGTGTTCGGATACTATATTGAGGTCTCCAAATCCTTTATGGATCAGACACCTGCCGATTATATACGCAAACAGACTCTTGCCAACTGCGAGAGATATATCACTCCTGAGCTCAAGGAGCTTGAGGGCGAGGTCGTGTCGGCAGGGGACAAGCTGTGTGCTTTGGAGTATGAGCTCTTTAACTCCATCAGGAATGCCATTGCCGATCAGGCGGACCGTATTAAGATGACTGCACGGTCTATTGCGGCAGTTGACGTTCTCAGGTCTTTTGCGTTGGCTGCCGAAAAATATAACTATGTTATGCCTATCGTTGATAACAGTGACCGTATTGATATCAAAGACGGCAGACATCCCGTGGTTGAGCGTGTGCTCAACGGAGGAATGTTTGTGCCCAACGATACACTTCTTGACTGCGGAGTAAACCGTGTTTATGTGATCACCGGCCCCAACATGGCGGGTAAATCTACCTTTATGAGGCAGGTCGCACTTATAACTATTATGGCACAGTGTGGCAGTTTTGTCCCGGCATCGTCGGCAAATATCGGTGTGTGTGACCGGGTATTTACAAGAATCGGTGCATCCGACGATATGATGGCAGGACAGTCTACGTTTATGGTTGAGATGAACGAGGTGGCCGAGATCATCAAGCACGCCACCTCAAAAAGTCTGCTTATTCTCGATGAGATAGGCCGTGGTACATCTACATATGACGGTATGGCAATTGCCAGATCGGTGCTGGAATACTGCGCAGGAAAGAAGCTGGGCGCAAGGACTCTGTTTGCTACCCACTATCATGAACTTTGCGCTATGGAAGGCAGCGTGCAGGGCGTAAAGAACTATAACATTGTTGTCAAAAAACACGGTGATTCTATCGTGTTTATCAAGAAAATCGTCAGGGGAGGTACCAATGACAGCTACGGTATTGACGTTGCCAAGCTTGCCGGTATCCCTGACAGCGTTATTAAACGCGCCAAAGAAGTTTTGACCGAGATTGAAGATAAAATGGGTGCTGTAAAGGAGCCTGCATATACAGCTGCTTCTTATGAAGAAGAGGCTCAGGTGTCCTTTGGCAGCTATGCAAAGGACGAGCTGATCGAAAAACTCAAGCTTATTGAGCCTGATGTGCTCAGCCCAATTGAAGCCCTTTCGATGCTCTACGATATGGTCAAAAAGGCAAAGGAGTGTTAAATAGTGGATACCGAAAAAAGAATCAAAGTTCTGTCTCCACAGCTTGCCAATCTTATTGCTGCAGGCGAGGTCGTAGAAAGGCCTGCCTCTGTGGTAAAAGAGCTTGTAGAAAACTCCATAGATGCCGGTGCAAGAAACATTACCATCGAAATCAAAAACGGGGGAGTTTCATACATCAGAGTAACCGATGACGGAAAGGGTATTCCCGCAGAGGATGTCAAGACTGCCTTTTTGAGACACGCAACAAGCAAGATTGAGCGTGTATCCGATCTGGACAATATTGTTACCATGGGATTCCGCGGTGAGGCTCTTGCGGCTTTGTCTGCTGTGTCAAGGGTGGATATGTTTACCCGTACACGCAAAAGCGACGAAGGCTGGCATATTTGCATAGAGGGCGGAGAGGTTACCGAGGACAGCGAAACCGGCTGTCCCGTGGGTACCAATATTGTAGTCCGTGATTTGTTCTACAATGTTCCTGCCCGAGCAAAGTTCATGAAAAAGGATGCCACCGAAAGTGCCCGTGTGGAAGAGGTGGTTATGAATGCCGCCATTTCCAATACCAGAATAGCCTTTAAGTTTATCAAAGACGGACGCGATACATTCTCCACCCTTGGCAACGAAAGCCTCAGAGATGTTATGTATTCTGTAGTCGGCAGAGAGATAGTTGACGATATGGTCATGATGGCTACCGAGATTTCGGGTGTCAGAATCAGCGGATACCTCGCTACACCCGCCACAAGCCGCGCCACACGCAGCATGCAGGGATTTTTTATCAATGGCAGACCGGTACGATCCAAGGTTCTTACTGCTGCCGTTGATGAGGCATACAAAGGCAGACTTATGGTTGGCAGACAGCCTATATATTACATAATGCTGAATTTGCACCCGTCTCAGATAGATGTCAACGTTCATCCTTCCAAGCTTGAGGTTAAGTTTTCGAGAGAGCGAGAGGTATTTCTTGCTGTAAGGAATGCTGTGACCGCTGTACTGGACGGACTCGATATGCAGAAGAGCAAGGAGTTCTATCAGAAAAAAAGGCTGGAAGCAGAAGAGGCAAAAGCAACTTTGTCCGGTTACGGCAATGCAGATATTACCGTCAACAAGGATTACAGCACATCATATTCTGCGGAACCCGTCAAAAAAGTTGCATCTTTCGGTTGCTTTGGATATGGTTATTTTTCTTCTTCAGCCAACAGCGATAAAAAAGATGAGCCCGCGGTTGAGACTGCAGCTTCTGCCAATACACCGGTTGCCGATACACCTCCTGCCGAAAGCCGCCCTGTCAGAGAACACAGACCTCTTCCTACAGCGGGATATCTCTATTCTCCCATAGAACCCGATCTGCCTGTTTATCAGGAGGTTATTGCGGACTTTGACAAGTCGTCGGGCTCTGATGCATCCGTCAACGAAGAATCTGTCATTTGCGATGATATTGACCTCAAGATCATTGGTGAGCTTTTCCATACCTATATACTTGCCGAGAGCAACAACAGTATGTGGCTTATTGACAAGCATGCCGCTCATGAGCGACAGATATATAATCAGCTCAAGAACTCGGGAATAGAGAGTATGGCACAGTATCTTTTTACACCTAAAATGGTTGTGCTGTCCCGTATCGAAAAGCAGGCAGTGCTTGATAATGAAAGTCTGTTCAGAGATATTGGCTTCGATACAGGAGATTTTGGAGGGTTATCCATAGTTGTCCGCTCGGCACCGAACTATATCGAGCCTGAGGATATTCCTGCTGTTCTGTCGGAGCTTGCCGGCAAAATCATCGAGCATAAATCGGCAGATGTAGACCTGTTTGATGCTTTGCTCAAGAGCGTGGCTTGCAAGAGTGCCATCAAAGCGGGGATGAATTCGGACATTCGCGAACTTGTCAAGATCGCCCGAGCCGTGCTTACGTCGCCCGACCTCAAGAGTTGTCCTCACGGACGCCCCACAGCTATTGAACTGACCAAGCAGCAAATCGAAAAATTATTCAAAAGGATTGTGTAATGATTAAACCTGTTGTTGTATGCGGCCCAACCGCATCGGGCAAGACCGCATTGGCCATTGCGCTTGCACAGCGGCTTGACGGTGAGGTTGTATCTGCAGACTCTATGCAGATATACCGCGGCATGGACATTGGCACTGCAAAGCCTGATGAGCAGGAGCGCAGGGCGGCTGTCCATCATATGATCGACGTTGCCGAGCCGGGGGAGAGCTTCTCCGCTGCCAGATATTCTGCCGAGGCATCTGCTGTTGTTGATGATATACTCGCACGCGGAAAGACCCCTATCATATGCGGAGGTACAGGTCTGTATATAAACGCACTGATAAGCGGAAACGATTTTGCAAAAAGCGGTGAGGAAAGCGGCGTCAGAATGCAGCTTGAAGAAGAATACCGCTTAAACGGGGCCGAACATATGCACAGCAGACTGGAACGCGTTGATCCGGATAGTGCGGTACGACTGCATGTCAATGACGTTAAGCGTGTTATACGCGCATTGGAGGTCTTTGAATCTACCGGTAAGACCATCACCGAGTACAACCGTCTGTCCAAGCTTGTCAAGCCTCGTTATGATGCGATTTTTATCGGTATAACGCCCGTTGACAGACAGGTGCTGTACGACAGGATCAATATTCGAGTTGACCGGATGCTTGAGCTCGGTCTGGAGAGGGAAGTGCGTGATCTGTACGAGTCCGGCAGGCTGTCGGGTACAGCGTCGCAGGCCATAGGATACAAAGAAATGCTTGCGTACATCCGAGGCGAAGGTACACTCCTGCAGGCTGCAGATATGATAAAGCAGAAGTCCAGAAACTATGCCAAGCGCCAGCTTACATGGTTTAAAGCCGATGATCGGGTCAACTGGGTTGAGTACGACCGTGATTACGATTTTGACGGCTTGTGCCAAAAAGCGACATCTTTTATTTTGTGATGCTACTAAAATGATAAAGAACTTTTATAAAAAGAGAGGTCTTTATCATGGAAAAACACACAAGCTTGCAGGATGTATTTCTTAATGCGGTCAGACGCGACAAAATACCCGTTACAGTGTTTATGACAAACGGTTTTCAACAGCGCGGTACGGTGATATCATTTGACGGTTATACTATCCTGCTGATTTTTGAGAATAAACAGTATTTGATATATAAGCATGCCATCTCAACTATTATCCCGCAGAGGAGCGTGATGGCACAGCAATAAAGGAGCAACGATGAAAGAGCATTCCGCAAGAGGTGCAGGTGCAGCAATTCTGCTGGTTTTTGCCGCTTTTTTGATATTCAATATATGGAGCGGACTTACCGAAAAAATCAACTACATCGAAGCATCATCCGTCACAGTAGAAGAAATGGTATCGCTGGATACCGTTTTTATACGCGATCAGGTAGTCATCAGGGGGAAGACCGACAATATCGAGTATCTGGTGCAAAACGGAGACAAAGTAGCGGCAAATCAGGCTGTGTGCATCTATTTTAAAACTGCGGATGCTGCAGATAACTATCGTAAGCTGGTAGAGATCGAAAACGAAATAGATGCAATCAAAGCTGTCGACGCGATGATCTCAACGGGTACTGACAGCGTCAAGCTTGACGGATTGGTATATACATATCTCGGCGATCTTCTTGCCAACTCAGAAGACGGCAAGATCACTCAGGTCAGTGATGTCTATGACTCGCTCAGGCAGATAATAATTGCGAGAGACGCGGGACTGTACAGCAAGGATATTTTTGCCGACAGGCTAATTGAGCTTGAGTCCCAAAGAGCAGTGTATGACAATCTTGTGGATCGTGACAGTGAGACCGTTCTTTCTCCCTGCTCCGGTTATTTCTTCAGCAAAACCGACGGGTATGAAGATAGTTTGAATACAGATTGCATAAGCAGACTTTCGGCGGAATCGATAAGCAGCAAGGAGCATCCGAATACAGGAACCGATGATGTTATCGGTACTGTTGTCAATTCCTTTGAATGGTATCTGGCGGCACCGGTTGAGGATGCGCTTCTGTATGATCTCAGAGGCAAAAAATCGTTCGTGGTATATTTTCCCGAGCTTCTTTCAAATAAAAATCAGTTTGCGGTTCACAGTCTTGTAAAAGGCGCCGACGGCAAACATTATTTGCTGCTCAGGAGCACCGTGATGATTCCTGAGTATCTCAGTACACGTTTTCAGCCGGTTGATATCGTTATGAATACGTACACGGGTATCAGGGTTCCAATTGAGGCGCTTCATCAGAAGAACGGCAGCTGGGGAGTTTATTGCCTTGAGGGAGCATCTGCCAAGTTTAAGAAAGCCAATATAATTTATCAGACAGACTCATATTACCTGCTTGAGATGGCCGAAAATGCGTCAAAGGGTCTTTATATTTATGACAAGATCATCATCAGCGGTAAGGATTTTAATGTAAAATAATATTATATTGTGTTTATTTTTGTTAAACAAGTTGACATATGCACAAAAAAATAAGATAATAAAAGATATGAATATTTTTATATGATGGAAGGAGCGCGACAATATGGGTTTTATGGATGACATTAAACGCTGGGCAAGAGGAGACGACGAGAAAGAAGACGACTTTGAGCAGATTACCTCTTCCAGAAAATCTCAACCCAGAAATGATGACGAAGGCGGTGTTCCTGTGACCGAGTTCAAACGTAATAATAAAGTTGTCAACATCAACGCAACCACTCAGCTTTCCGTTGTACTTGTCAAACCTGAAAAGTTTGAGAATGCTGCCGAGATCGCCGATCATCTTATTGATCGCCGTACCGTTGTTCTCAATCTTGAGCAGACCAACAAGGACGTTGCCAGACGAGTCGTTGATTTCCTCAGCGGTGTTACTTATGCACAGGACGGAAAGATCAAGAAAGTAGCAAACAGCACATACATTATCACTCCCTACAACGTAGATATTATGGGCGATCTTATTGATGAGCTGGAAAACAACGGATTGTATATCTAAGTGAATAACATTATATTTGTTTTGCGATATACTCTGGTTGCTTTTTGCAGAGTATATCAGTGGATCATGATCGCGACAGCAATACTGTCGTGGATTCCGTCCCTTCGTGATAGCAAATTGTACTACATACTCTGGTCGATAACAGAGCCCGTAGTCCGGCCGATGAGAGAGCTTATATACAGGATACCCGGTGCAGACGGTCTGCCTATTGACCTGTCTTTTTTGGCTGTTTATTTTTTACTTTCTATGATTATAAATATTGTTGGATAAACAAGGGGGTAATTTATGCTGACACCTCAGGAAATACAGGATATCAAATTTGAAAAAGCCGTGTTCGGCGGATATGATATGGCTCAGATCGACAAGTTTCTGGACGAACTGGTTGCCGATTATACCATGCTTTACAAAGAAAATGCGGCGCTGAAAGCAAAAATGCGTGTGCTCGTTGATAAAATCGATGAATACCGCGCCGTGGATGAAGAAATGCGCAAGGCGCTCTACACCGCACAGCAGACAGCAAAAGAAATCACGGATAAAGCTACCGAGCAGGCGAGGACAATTATCAACAACGCCGAACTCGAGGCACGCAAAAAGTGTGAATCCATTGATACCGAGATATATGCCAATGCACTCAGGCTCAAAGAAATGCGTGATATCTGTGCGTGCTATGCCGAAAGCGTAAAAACTCTGCTTGGCAAAGCAGCAGAAGATATTTCCAAGACAGAGAACAAGGAGATCGATGAGATCATCAGCAGGTCTGTGGCACAGAATGCATACCAGACAAAAGCTGATAGCTTTGAGATCGAACTGCCCGACAATATCTCTGTTGAACCCCAGCTTGTTAACATAGAGATGGATGAGGTCGAAGAACCTACCATTGAAATTAATATCACTGTGGAAGAAACGGAATCAGACGAAGATCCTGTCGCAGAGGAAACTGAGGACAACGGCAAGTTATTTGACATTACAGTCATACGAGAAGAAAAATCCGAAGATTTTGAGGATGACGATGGGGAAGAGGAAGAAGAGGAAGAAGAGATCGCTCGCAAACCTCGCTTTACCTTTTCCGAACTGAAATTTGGTAAGAATTATAAAAATCAAGATTGATTAGGAGATAAAGAATTATGGCTCAGGATTACAACAGCACTATCAATCTTCCCAAAACCGAATTTGCGATGAGAGCAGCACTGCCTCAGCGTGAGCCCGGTTTTCTGAAGGATTGGGAGGAGAAAGAAGTTTACAAGCTCATGCTTGAAAAGAACGCAGACAAGCCCAAGTTCATTCTGCACGACGGCCCTCCGTTCTCCAACGGTAATATCCATATGGGACATGCTCTCAACAAGTCCCTCAAGGACTTTATGAACAGACATAAGGCCATGGACGGCTACCAGACTCCCTACGTTCCCGGCTGGGATAACCACGGTATGCCCATTGAGAGCGCTATCATCAAGAAGAACAAGATCGACCAGAAGAATATGTCTGTCGCTGAGTTCAGAAACGCCTGCCAGGATTTTGCACAGAACTTTGTTGAGATCCAGATGGAGCAGTTCAAGCGTCTCGGTGTTCTTGCAGATTGGGAGCATCCTTACCTGACTATGGATCCCGGCTTTGAGGCTGAGGAAGTCAAAGTCTTCGGCGCAATGTACAAGAAGGGTTATATCTACAAGGGCCTCAAGCCTGTTTACTGGTGTACCCATGATGAGACCGCACTTGCAGAAGCTGAGATCGAGTACAAGGATGAGCCTTGTGCATCTATCTTTGTCAAGTTTGCCATCAAGAATGATCTGGGCAAACTGGGCAAGTATGGTGATATCACCAAGATGAATTTCATCATTTGGACCACCACCACCTGGACTCTGCCCGGCAACCTTGCAATCGCTCTCAATCCCGTTGAAAGCTACGTGCTCATCAAGGCCGCAAACGGTGAGATGTACATTGTTGCAGAAGCTCTCGCCGAGACAACAATGAAGACCGGCGGTATCGACAGCTACGAGATCGTCGAGCGTTTTGACGGTAATTTCTTTGAGTATATGACTGCACAGCATCCCTTCCTTGACAGAGACAGTCTGCTCGTTCTGGCTGACTATGTTACCATGGAAGACGGTACCGGCTGCGTTCATACCGCTCCCGGCTTTGGTGCAGAAGATAATATCACCGGCAGAAAGTACAATCTGCCTCTGCTTGTTCCCGTTGATGACAAGGGCTATCAGACCGAAGATGCAGGCATGTTTGCAGGCATGAAGTTTGATGAATCCAACGATGCTATTCTCAAGCATCTGAAGGAGACCGGCGCTCTGTTTGCAAGCAAAGAGATCGTCCATAGCTATCCTCACTGCTGGAGATGCAAAAACCCCATTATCTTCCGTGCAACCCCTCAGTGGTTCTGCTCTGTTGAGGCATTCAAGGAAGACGCAGTAAAGGCATGCAGCACCGTTCGCTGGCTGCCTGCTTGGGGCGAGGACAGAATCACCAGCATGATCCGTGAGCGTGCCGACTGGTGTATCTCCCGTCAGCGTCGCTGGGGTCTGCCTATTCCCGTAATTTACTGCAAAGAGTGCGGAAAGCCCATCTGCAACGACGAGACCATTGAGCATATCGCAGGTCTGTTTGCCAAGGAAGGCTCCAACGCATGGTATCTGCATGATGAGGACAAGCTCCTGCCCGAAGGCTTTGTATGTCCCCACTGCGGCGGCAAGCACTTTGAGAAGGAGACCGATACCCTCGACTGCTGGTTCGACTCCGGCTCCACCAATATCGCAAGCCTGCTTCGCGACAACGCAGACGAGTGGCCTGCAGATGTTTATATCGAAGGCGCTGACCAGTACAGAGGATGGTTCCAGAGCTCTCTGCTCGCTGCAGTAGGTGCTCTGGGCGGCGGCGCTCCCTACAAGACCGTTCTGACCCACGGCTGGGTTGTTGACGGAGAGGGCAAGGCTATGCATAAGTCTCTGGGCAACTCCATGGCTCCCGAAGAAATCATCAACAAGTACGGTGCCGATCTGCTCCGTCTGTGGGCTGCATGCAGCGATTACCACGTAGACGTCAGAGTATCCGATACTATATTCAAGCAGCTTACTCAGGTCTACCTCAAGATCCGTAATACCTGCCGCTACATTCTCGGCAACCTGGACGGATTTGATCCCAACAATCTGGTTGAGGGCAAGGACATGGTAGAGCTCGATCGCTGGGCAATCACCAAGCTTGACGATCTGACCAAGCGTGTTCTGGCTGCATATGATGAGTTCGAGTATCACCCCGCTATCCACGCTATCAATAATTTCTGCGTTGTTGAGATGTCCAACTTCTATCTCGATGTTATCAAGGACAGACTGTACTGCGATGAGAGAAACGGCCTCAGCCGCCGCAGCGCTCAGACCGCAATCTATATCATCCTTGATTCTATGACCAAGCTGTTTGCTCCCGTTCTGGCATTTACTTCTGACGAGATCTGGCAGGTCATGCCTCACAAGGATACCGACGACAAGCGCCATATTATCCTCAACTACTTCAACAAAGACTTCAACGAATATATGCTTACCGATGATCAGATGGCAAAGTGGGATAAGCTTATCGCACTGCGTGATGACATCAACTCTGTTCTTGAAGTTGCAAGAGCTGAGAAGAAGATCGGCAAGCCTCTTGAGGCAAAGGTCGTACTCGAGTGCGGCGACAGCGTGATTGACGAGATCAAGGCTCAGGCTGAGACTCTCAAGACCATGCTGATCGTATCTCAGGTAGAAGTCAAAGCAGGTACAAACGGCAAGCAGTGTGCAAGCAACACAGAGGTATATGCTTCTGTTGAGACTGCTTCCGGCGGCAAGTGTGACCGCTGCTGGTGCTATAGTGAGACTGTTGGCGAAAACAGTGATCATCCCACACTCTGCGTAAGATGTGCAGCAGTTGTATCCAAGCTGTAATTTAAACTTAACAGACAAAAGAGTTTGCGTGAGGCTTTCACGCAAACTCTTTTTATTTTTGGTTTAATATGACGTTCAGGCTGTCGCTCCATTGAGAGTATACCATGAATACGCCGTAAAATCCGGATGCCTGAGCCAATCGGATCTTATAGGCTGCTGTTTCGTAATCATCATATAGCACAAAATGTGCATTGCCGTTTTCTCTGTATGTAAAATATTTGCATCCCAGTTCGGACGAAAAGAAGCTTTGTGCATCGTGTGTTGTCATAAGCTCCTTGAGACGATCTGCGGATATTGACGTGCCATCAGGCTTATAAGATGGCATATCAAAATCGCTGCAGGTTTTAACCAATTCCAGGCAAATTCTGTGGGGAGGGTATTTGTCGGTAAGCATTTTCAGCATCTGTGAGATGGATCCGCCGCTTATAGAGGAAGGTACGATTATTTTTGCATCAGCTGACATCTGTGCCAACTCTATAGGGAGAAAGTAGTTTATCTTTTTCTGTGACATGTAGGTGCAGATTTTTTCCAGCTTGTCAAGATCGGTATTCTCCAATTCAAAATTCAGAACAATACCGGCATAGCCACGTCTGATGTATTCTGCAACTATATCTCTGGATATTCTGTCTGAGTCGCAGTTTTTGAGACCGGTGTTGTCAGATATTCCCATAATATTTCTGTTTTGGGATGAATAACTGGGTATTCTTTGAAGCATTCCCGAATCACTGATTCTGTATATCATTTGCACACAAGGAAAAGGGTGTGACTGATTTGTTTTGATGTCTGATGGGTATGTAACAATATACTTTCTTAAAGTTTCATTCATTTGCTGTTCTCCTCTTGTTATGGATAGGGGATATATGTTAAAATAGTACACAGTTCATAATAAAGGATGATTAGATATGGTTCTGCCGTACCCCTACAAAATATATGACGATGTTAAAAAGATTATTCCCGAGGAACTTCGTGCTATGGGAATAAGAGGCGTGTTGCTGGATATTGACGGCACGCTGATGCGTACAAAGGATAAATACCCCCGGGAAGATGTTATCAAATGGATCAACAGCCTGAAAAATAACGGTATACTGATCTACGTACTGTCCAACAACAAGCATCCCGAGAGGGTCAAGGGGTTTGCCGAAAGCATTGGCGCCGATTGGACTTATCTGGCCCACAAACCTCAAAAAAACGGTTTTATCAACGCTGCAAAGTCACTTGGATTGCCTCATAGTCAGATAGCCGCTGTCGGTGATCAGATATTTACCGATATGTTTGGTGCGGCAAGATGCGGGATGAAAGGTCTGCTTGTTAATTCTATGGACACATATCTGTGGTACTATCATCCCAGACATATGCTCGAAAAAATATTCTGGAGAGAAAAGAATAAATGAAAAAGGCTTTATTTGGCCCCGCAGGCAGCGAAGAAAACTTTACAAAGAATTATAAATCCAGCATATATATGCCTGAATACCTGCACAACATGGGACTCGATGCATTTGAGTATCAATGCGGTCGGGGGGTTAATATCAGTGATGAAACAGCCCGGGCATTGGGCGCAGCAGCTAAGCAGTATGGTATAACGCTGTCTGTGCACTCTCCTTACTATATCAATCTGTCGAGTGGGGAAGAAGAGCGAAAGACCAAGAACGTCAACTATATTTTACAGTCGTGCAATGCGGCATCGCATATGGGCGCAGAACGCATAGTGGTACATTGCGGCGGTTTATCCGGAAAAACCCGCGAGGAAGCCATGCATAACACTCTGCTAAACCTTTCCAATGCACTTAACGCTATGGATGAGGGTGGTTTTGGCGGTATATCTCTGTGCATCGAGACAATGGGCAAGCTGAATGTGCTCGGTGATCTTGACGAGGTTATTACAATTTGCAGATACGATGACAGACTCATTCCGTGCATAGATTTCGGGCATCTCAATGCAAGAACCATCGGCGGAGTATCGGATGAGGAGTCTTTTGGTGCCGTTATAGACAAGATCAAGGATGGGCTGGGTTACGAGCGCGCATCGAGGATGCATGTGCATTTCAGCCGCATCGAATATTCAGCAAAAGGCGAGGTGAGGCACCTGACATTTGATAATAACGAGTATGGTCCGGATCCCGGCCTCATATCATTGATGTATGACAAAGGTATGTATCCTACAGTAATATGTGAATCTGCAGGCACTCAGGCACAAGACGCGCTTAGACTCAAACAAATATATAATGAAAGGGCAAAACTCAAATGAACGTGATCAGGGATCTTGCGGCAGGATTGCTTGCAGCCGATATGGATGCAATGCTTATAACAAGTGATGTTTCACTTGCATATATAACGGGAATGCCCGGCATAGAAGGCGTGGCTTTTGTTACCAAAGATGAAAAGGCGTATTGCTTTACAGACTCTAGATATATTGAATCTGCTAGGGATATTGTCACGAAACGAGGATTTGATGTATCTACCGTAGAAGGAAATAATTATTTTCGGCACATCAATCAGTTGTGCGAACTCTTTAACATCAAGGTTCTTGGATTTGAGGATGCCTATATGACGGTCTCAGAGCATAGCAGTGCTTGTGAAGTTTTTGATCCTATGCTTGCAGCTGCATCCTTTGTTTTGAAAAATCTAAGATCCCACAAAACTCCGGTTGAGGCCGAGTACATAAAGAAGGCCCAACGTATAGCAGAAGAAGCTTTTGATACTCTTCTTGGAGAGATCAGACCCGGCGCAACGGAGAATATATACCGAGCAAGGCTCGAGTATCTCATGACCGTCAAAGGCTCTGAGATGCCCGCCTTTAATACGATACTTATATCGGGCAGCAAAACCAGTATGCCTCATGGCGTACCGGGAGATAATATCATTCAAAAAGGTGATTTTATAACCTTTGACTTTGGTGCAACAGTTAATGGTTATCGCTCGGACATGACCCGTACGGTTGCCGTGGGACAGCCGACCGATGAGATGAAGAAGGTCTACGATATCGTCCTGAATGCTAACCTTGCTGCAATCGAAAAGGCAAATATCGGTATGCCTCTCAAAGATGTTGATGCGGCAGCAAGGAATGTTATTACCAAATCAGGATACGGACAGTATTTCGGTCACAGCACAGGACATGGTGTAGGAATTGAGATACACGAAGCTCCTTCAGTTTCCACAAGGTCAAAAGACAATATAGAAAACGGTCACGTTATAACTATCGAGCCGGGAATATATCTGCCGGGTAAGTTTGGTGTCAGAATAGAGGATATGCTTTATTTTGAGGATGATAACAAAATTAATTTGACCGAATACACAAAAAATCTTATTATATTGTAATACTTATGCTTGCAAATCTGAATAAGATGTGGTAACATTAGTATGTTAAATTATGTCAGGGGGATTGAATAATTATGATAACTGCAGGCGATTTTAGAAATGGCGTAACTTTTGAGATGGACGGCAACGTTCTTCAGGTCGTTGAGTTCCAGCATGTTAAGCCCGGCAAGGGTGCAGCTTTCGTTCGTACAAAGTACCGTAACGTAATCACCGGTTCTGTTGTTGAGCGCAGCTTCAACCCTACCGATAAGTTTGAGAATGCTGTCATCGAGAGAAGAGAGATGCAGTATCTCTACAACGATGGTGATCTTTACTACTTTATGGATACAGAGACATACGAGCAGATGCCTCTCAATGCCGACAAGCTGTCCGACGGCTTCAAGTTTGTTACCGAGAACATGAACGTTAAGGTTCTGTCCTACAAGGGTAACGTTTTCGGCATCGAGCCTCCTCTGTTTGTTGTTCTGACTGTTACCGAGACCGAGCCCGGCGTCAAGGGCGACACTGCAACCAACGTTACCAAGGCTGCAACTGTCGAGACCGGCGCTGTCGTCAGAGTACCTCTCTTTATCAATGAGGGTGAGAGAATCCGTATCGACACCCGTACCGGTGAGTACCTCGAAAGAGCAAAGGACTAATCTTTGCCTTAGGGAAAGGAGATTATTATGACTATTACCGAAAAGACCGCATATCTCAAGGGTCTCCTTGAGGGTATGAACTTTGACCAGAACACTAACGAGGGCAAGCTGTTTGCCGCTATCGTTGACGTTGTTAATGATATCGCTCTTGAGCTTGCTGATCTCGAGATGCAGACCGAGACCATCCACGAAGAACTGGATGCAATTGAGGATGCAATGGATGAATACGAAGTAGCATTTGACGAGATTGATGAGAGCATTGATGAGCTCTATGAGATCGTTGACGAATGCTGCGAAGATGACTGTGATTGTGATTGCTGCGACGATGACGATTGCGATTGCGATGACTGTGACGAGATTTTCTATGAGCTCGTTTGCCCCACCTGCGACGAGAAGATCGTTCTTGACGAGGATATGCTGGCAGAAGGCGGTATGAAGTGCCCTGCTTGCGGCGAAGAGCTTGAGTTTGACTACAGCGAGCTCCTCGATAAGGAAGACGAAGAAGACCTCGAAGAAGATCGTTAACTTTGCCGACTGATAACAGCGGGGGATACCCCCGCTGTTATTTTAGTATAGGAGGATTTATGGATAATAAGCAGCTTGTCCGTCAGGCTATTGATATGATGAAGTTTGCGCACGCACCTTATTCCGGTTTTACTGTCGGTGCTGCATTACTGTGTGATGACGGATCGGTATACGGAGGATGCAACGTTGAGGGTTCCTCTTACGGCACAACTATATGCGCTGAGCGGACAGCTCTCGTCAAAGCAGTAAGCGAAGGAAAAAAGGCCTTTTCGGCTCTTGCTGTTTGCTCGTCTGCGGACAGTTACTGCACTCCATGCGGTATATGCAGACAGCTTCTTCACGATTTTTCGCCTTCTATGCGAGTTTTGTGTGCCAACAATGCAGGTGAATATGTTGAGTATACCCTTTCGGACTTGTTGCCCCATGCATTTTCCGGGGAGGTTTTGTAATGCCTAAAGCACTGGTCGCAATGAGCGGTGGGGTAGACAGTGCCGCTGCTGCGCTGATTATGCTTGAGGCAGGCTATGAGGTTTGCGGCGTTACTCTGATACTTAACGGGAATTATGACGATGCAGATGGTGCCCGCAAAACTGCCGAAAAAATTGGGATTGACCATTATACTCTTGAGGCGGAGGATACTTTCAAGAACGCCGTTATCGATATTTTTGTTGACGGTTATCGTTCGGGACTGACACCTAATCCTTGTATTGAGTGCAACAGGAATATCAAGTTTGGTGTCCTGTACGAAGAAATGAAGAATAAGTCATTCGACGTACTTGCCACAGGGCATTATGCGAGGATTGACTGGGACGATTGTGCAATGGAGCCCAGACTTTGCAAAGCATCTGACGATAGCAAAGACCAGAGCTATGTTTTGTATTCGGTTAAGAGAGAGAAGTTTAAAAATATAGTATTTCCTCTTGGAAATAAGACCAAGACCGAGATTTGGGAAATAGCAAAAAATGCAGGCTTTGAATGCTTTGTCAAAGGCGAGAGTCAGGATATTTGTTTTATCAAGGACGGTGACTATGCCGCTTTTATTTTGGATAAGTGTCCCGAGTGTGCCGTAGCAGGTGATTTTTGCGACAGAAGCGGCAGAGTGCTTGGCAGACACAAAGGTCTGATATCCTATACAGTAGGGCAGCGCCGCGGTCTGGGTGTACCGTCTACCGAGTCCTACTATGTTCTCGAAAAAAATACGGCAAATAACACAGTTGTTCTTGGATATAAAAACGAGCTTTATACAAGAACGTTTTCCGTAAAAGACGTGAATATCCTGTGTCCGTCTATGTGGAGCGAGGATAAAAAATATACCGTAAGAACCAGATACCACCAAAAAGAGACCGAATGCGGTGTTTTATTTGATAATAATACTGTAAAGGTTACCACCGATACAGATATCAGAATACCTGCACCCGGACAGTCTGCTGTGTTTTATGACGGGGATGTTGTTGTTGCGGGTGGAATCATAGATTGAGGAAACAGTATGAGTGATCTTTTCAGCAGAGAGGAATTGCTCCTCGGAGCCGATGCTGTCAAAAAACTTAATAATTCTGCGGTAGCACTCTTCGGTGTCGGAGGTGTCGGCTCATTTGCTGCCGAGGCTTTGGTCAGAGCGGGTATAGGCAAGATCGCGCTCATTGACAGTGATACGGTCAACGAGTCAAATATCAACAGACAGCTGCTGGCTCTTCACAGTACGTTGGGCAAAAGCAAAGTCGACGTTATGAGAGATCGTATTCTTGATATTAATCCCGATGCTCAGGTCATAACGCATAATGAGTTTTATCTTGAGTCAAATTGCGATTTTATAGATTTTGCGGATTACGATTTTATTATTGATGCCATTGATACGGTATCTGCAAAACTGCATATTATTTGCAGAGCAAAGCAGACCGGCATCCCGGTTATAAGCTGTATGGGAACGGGCAACAGACTTGATCCCACAAAGTTCAGCATTACCGATATATTCAAAACCGAGGGTTGTCCGCTTGCCCGTGTTATGCGTACAGAACTGCGAAAAAGGGGAGTTAAGTCGCTTCCCGTAGTGTTCTCGCAAGAACAAGCCCAAAGACACAGCAGTGTACCAAAGGATGAAAGAACAATAGGCAGTATATCATTTGTGCCGTCCTGCGCAGGTCTCATTGCAGCGGGATATGTAATACGTCAGCTGGCACAGAACAGGGAATGAGGTGTGGATCATGATTTTTTATGCTATTATTACGGCTGCTATCATCGCAGCCGATCAGCTTGTTAAAGCCTGGGCGAAAACCTCTCTTATGGATGCTGGTACAATACCTGTTATCAAGGACATTTTTCACTTGACTTATGCCGAGAATCGCGGTGCCGCGTTCAGTATGCTTGAGGGACAGCGATGGTTTTTCATTGTCCTCACTTCAGTCATGCTTGTTGTGATTGCTGTGGCATTCTTCAAGGAGTTTTTCAAGGGTATCTGGGGCAAAACCACCCTTGTATTTATCTTTGCAGGCGCTGTCGGCAATTTTATTGACCGCGTGTGGCTTGGATTTGTTGTTGATATGTTTGATTTCAGACTGATAGATTTTCCTATATTCAACGTTGCCGATATATTTTTGACCGTCGGTGCCATTATGGGAATTATCTATATTCTGTTTATTGACAAAGACTTGTTTAAGGAAGATAAAAAGGTTAAAAACGATGATTCAGAAAATAACGGCTGACACCGCAGGCGCGCGTCTTGACGCCTTTATAAGTGAAAAACTCGGAATTACCCGCAGCAGCGCACAGAACATCTGTGAAAGTGGCGGAGTTTTGTGCTGCGGTGCAACGGTCAAGAAGAACTACAAAGTCAGACTTGGTGACGAGATAGAGGTCACAATGCCCGAGGTCCGCGAGACCGAGACTGTAGCACAGGATATCCCTCTTGATATAAGATATGAGGATGAGCATCTGATAGTTATCAACAAGCAGAGGGGAATGGTTGTACACCCCGCAGCAGGTCATTATGACGGAACACTTGTCAATGCTCTGCTATCTCATTGCGGTGACAGTTTGTCGGGAATAGGCGGGGAACTCAGACCGGGCATCGTACATCGTATAGACAAGGATACCAGCGGACTTATCATAGCTGCAAAGAATGACAAAGCACACCTTGCGCTCTCAGCACAGCTGGCAGACAGAAGCCTCAGCCGTACATATGATGCAGTCGTATACGGCAAGATCCTTGAACCGGGCACGGTAGATGCACCCATCGGCAGAAGCTCAAAAGACCGTAAGAAGATGGCTGTGACATCCGAGGGCAGACACGCTGTTACACACTACGAGCCGATATCATACGTCAACGGTTTCTCGCATATCAGGTGCAAGCTCGAGACAGGCCGCACCCATCAGATAAGAGTGCATATGGCTAGCATAGGTCACGCCGTAGCAGGAGACCCTCTCTACGGTCCCAAAAACGACAAAACCAAGCTTGACGGACAGTGCCTGCATGCTTCAAAGCTCAGATTTGTACATCCCGAGACAAACGAGAACGTAGAGGTTGAATGTGAGCTGCCCGGTTATTTTGCAGATTTTATGAAGAGGATCGGACTTGAATAATGGGGATTTTTGACGGTACGCTGATACTCAGCGATCTTGACGGAACACTGCTCAACTCAAGCGCAGAAATATCACAGGGCAATATTGACGCCATCAAGTATTATATGGACAACGGAGGCAGATTTTCTTTTGCTACCGGACGCAATTATACAAGTATGAATTACTTCTATGATACCGTGCCCGCCAATGCCCCCGCTGTCACATCAAACGGCGCTGTTATATATGATTTTGCATCGGGAAAGCCTCTTGAGATCACACCTATCGGTGAGCTTGGCGAGCAGATTGCAGCCGAAGCCATCAAAAGATTTCCCGATATAGGTATCGAGGTAATGATGGCAGACTGCATATATTTGCTCAAACCTGACGTTATTACAGATATGCATATCAAATACACCAAAACCAGCGCGTTTGATGGAGATTTTGATACTATACCAAAGCCTTGGGTTCATCTGCTCATTACCCGTGATCCCGCTACAATCCATGAGGTATATGATTTTATATCCTCCGAGTATCAGAACAGAGCATTTGCGCAATATTCGGCTCCGTATTTTCTTGAGGTGCTTATATTCGGCGCCAACAAAGGCACAGCAGCAAGACGTATTGCGGATTTGCTCGGTATAGGCTATGACGGACTTTATACAGTAGGGGACGGGCAGAATGATGTGCAGCTGCTCTCCTGCACCAAAAACGCCTTTGCCCCCGCCAACGCACATGATGATATCAAAAAGCTCTGCCCCAATATGCTTCCGGACAATGATCACGATCCGATAGCTGCTTTGGTTGAGCATATCGAAAAGACGAGGAAAAGCTGACATGAATATTCAGATTTTTGGAAAAAGCAAATGTTTTGACACCAAGAAAGCAGAAAGATGGTTCAAGGAGAGACGCATAAAGTTTCAGAGCATCGATCTGCCAAAGTTCGGCATGAGTGCCGGTGAATTTAAGAACGTCTGCAATGCAGTAGGCGGTATTGATAAGCTTGTTGACGAAAACTGTCCCAATGCCGCTCTGCTCAAATATCTCGCATATCCGGAGGATAAGATCAACAAAATGCTTGAAAATCCCAAGCTTTTCAAGACTCCGATCGTTCGAAACGGCAAACAGGCAACTGTAGGTTATTGCCCCGAAGTGTGGGAAAAGTGGGAATAATAAATACTTGAACAGAACTGTATATTGTGGTATAATTCCTATATATGTCATATATGATGTTTTTTGTGTGAAAAGGAAGGCTTTATGAGAAAAATTACAGCTGTCATATTATCAGTTATAATAGCGGCGTTGTTGATACCTCCCATGGAGGCCAACGCTTTTCAGCCTATTTCCGTGCTCAAAATCGGACTTGCCTACGGAGATAATGCTGTTCCCGCTGCCAAGCTTCAGAATGTCTCCGGCGAGCAGGTGGGATATCAGATTGGTTTTTATGACACAAATCGCACATTCTATCCTCTCATTACTACTTATGAGAGTCAGATTGTTGTGCTCAAAGACAAGCCTATCTGGCTCACCTCCGAGGATGAGTATCTGGATGTAAAGCCCTCTTCTCACAAGTATTATATCGGCGCCTACCACGCACAGGTTGATGCTACTTTTTCCAACTATCAGGACGCAATGAATCTTGCTGCGATTTTCACACAGATGGGTTATCAGGCTTTTCCTGCTTTTATCAACGGAAGCTTCAAGCTCAGAGTAGGCGAACACCTTACATACGAAAAAGCAGAGGAATCCGTTGCTGCTCTGTATGCGGCTACAGGCCTTAATTTCGTTGTTGTCGGCGGCAGCGATACCTGCTATACTGTCGCAATTACAGGCACAGACCGTATTCTGTTTGAGTTCGATTCCTATGAGTCTCCTATGGCTGTTTTGCCTTTCTCCACTCAAACGTGGTTCAACAAATACAAATACAACGGAGGTTTTGAGTTCCGCCGTGTATACGGTAACGATATTACCGTTATCAACGTAGTCACTATGGAACAGTATATAAAGGGTGTTATACCCTATGAGGTCAGTCCCAGCTGGCCTCTTGAGGCGCAGAAAGCTCAGGCAATATGCGCAAAATGCTATGCCTGCAGCAACCTTGGCAAGCATACTTCCATGGGATTTGATCTCTGCAACAGCACAGACTGCCAGGTATATCGCGGTACCAATTACGCGACTGCAGTATCCAATCTTGCGGTAGACAGTGTGCAGGGAATGTACCTCACCTATAACGGCGAGATAGCAATGACATATTACCACTCCAACAGTGGTGGCCATACCGAAGACGTTGAGAATATCTGGACCAGATATGTCCCGTATCTGCGCGGGGTAGAAGACGTTTATCTCAAAGACCCCGAGGCATATTCTATCAACGTGGATCTTGATACCATCAGTGAGATCCTCATGGTCAAGAATTATACCGGACAGAGAGTCATAGATTACTACGTAAGCCGCCGCAGTCCCGCAGGCAATGTTATGGAAGTAACGTTCACACAAGCTGACGGAACACCTCTGCGCTTGACCGCTGACAAAGCCAGATCGGCAATCAACAGTTCCAACAAGGGGGTATATCTTCCCAGTCACAGATATACAATCACCCCCAGTATAGGAATATATATTAACAAAGTCCTCAAAAATACCGGTGTATCAAGTCTGTATGCCATTGGCGGAGACGGCTCTGTCAAGGCGCTGCCCTCCACACATACTATGGTAAAAGCTATCACATCTACCGGCATCAAGACCCTCAATCCCAGCAATCTTACCTATATCATCAACGGTACGGGTTCGGGTCATCACGTCGGTATGAGCCAGTCGGGTGCATACGGTATGGCAAAAGAAGGATTCAGCTACGACCAGATCCTGCAGTTCTACTATACAGGCACTCAGGTCGTATATTACGGGTATTGAATATGAAGAGATCAGATTTTTATTATGAGCTCCCCGAGGAGCTTATTGCGCAGACTCCTATCCAAAAAAGAGATAACTCCCGTCTTATGGTGCTCGACAGACAAAAATATGGCGTCGAGCACCGCCATTTTTATGATATTTGCGATTATTTCAACAAGGGTGACTGCCTGGTTATCAACGAGACCCGTGTTTTGCCTGCAAGACTTTATGCATCGCGAAAGGGCGGCACAGCACCGGTTGAGATCCTTCTGCTCAAAGACCTCGGCAACGATAGCTGGGAATGTATAGTATATCCCGGCAAAAAGCTTCGTCAGGGCGCTGAGATAGACTGTGCAGGTAAGCTGAAAGGCACAATAACTGATGTTCTGGATGACGGCAACCGTGTAATCAAGTTTGAATATGACGGAATATTCCTTGAGCTTCTTGAGGAGCTTGGAACAATGCCGCTGCCGCATTATATAACCGAGCGTCTTGAGGACAAGGAGAGATACCAGACTGTTTTTGCCAGAGACAATGGTTCGGCAGCTGCTCCTACAGCAGGACTCCATTTTACACCTGAGCTTCTTTCAAAGCTCGAGGACAAAGGCGTATCCATAGCTAAAATAACTCTTCATGTGGGTTTGGGAACGTTCAGACCTGTAAAGGCTGATAACATTACAGATCATGTAATGCATTCGGAATTCTACAAAGTTTCCGCTGAAGCGGCTGACAAGATCAATACAGCCAAGAGAAATGGCGGCAGAATAATCGCATGCGGCACCACCTCGTGCCGTACTATAGAATCAGCCTGCGACGATAACGGATTCCTTAAAGAATGCTCGGGTAACACCAGTATTTTTATTTACCCGGGATATAAGTTCAAGTGCCTGGACAGTCTTATTACCAACTTCCATCTGCCTGAGAGCACTTTGATCATGCTTGTGTCGGCACTTGCAGGCAGAGAAAGGGTACTGGATGCATACAACGAGGCTGTCAATAACAGATATCGCTTTTTCAGTTTTGGCGACGCTATGATAATTGTTTGATTTATAGTTACGGGTGATATTATGACCGATATTTTATTGTTGGCAATTCTTTTGGTTTGTGCGGCGCTTTTGTTTGTTCTGATTCTTACCGTGATCGGTCTGTCGCGCAAGATTGCTGCATCTGCAGTTGAATCGGACAAAAAAATCAATGAGGTGGCTCAAAAGCAGTCGTCCATAAACGATTCACTGGATATCAGATTCGGTATGATCAGAGATGAACTCCACCGAGATGCTATGCAGACCGAGCAGAAGCTGGATAATATGCGCAACACGCTCAGCCACAGTATTACTTCTATGCAGCAGAGTAATGCCGCGCAGCTCGATGCCATCAAAAAGACGGTAGACGAAAAACTGCAGGACACTCTGGACAAGAAGCTTAATGACTCTTTTAAGATCGTCAGCGAGCGACTTGAGCAGGTATACAAGGGTCTCGGTGAAATGCAGACCCTTGCCAGCAGCGTCGGAGATATCAAAAAAGTTCTGTCCAATGTCAAAACGAGAGGTGTTTTGGGCGAGCTCCAGCTTGGCGCGATTTTGGAGCAGATACTTTCTCCTGATCAGTATGCTGCCAACGTTATTACCCA
This sequence comes from Oscillospiraceae bacterium, assembly GCA_045658985.1. Classification (GTDB taxonomy): domain Bacteria; phylum Bacillota; class Clostridia; order Oscillospirales; family Butyricicoccaceae; genus RGIG3513. The sequence goes on along the minus strand of JAZOWC010000037.1, from coordinate 8,579 downwards.
TTCGGGAAGCAGGGATTTTGTTGAGTACGCAATCAAGCTTCCCGGTGATGACAGCGGCCACGTTTGGCTGCCTATAGATGCCAAGTTCCCTGCAGACGCGTATACACAGCTTTTGGACGCCTATGACGCAGGTGAGGCATCGGGCGTTGATCAGGCATTAAAGCAGCTTAAAACCCGCGTAAAAGGCTTTGCAAAGGATATACAGACAAAGTACATCGCTCCGCCCGAGACAACCGAGTTTGCAATAATGTTTGTACCCTTTGAGGGTCTGTATGCCGAGCTTGTCAAGGCCGGAATGGTTGATATTCTTCAAAATGAATACAGGGTCTGTATAGCCGGCCCCACCACAATGGGAGCATTGCTCAACAGTATTCAGATGGGTTTCAAGACTCTGGCTATACAGAAACGCTCCAACGAGGTTTGGAAGGTGCTCAACGCTGTCAAAACCGAATTTGATAGTTTTGCTACCGTTCTTTCAAAGGCTCAGGACAAAATCAATCAGGTAAACAGCGAGCTTGACAAACTCGTAGGTGTCCGCACCAGACAGATACAACGCAAGCTTGGCAATCTGCAAGGCTTGCCTACCGAGGAGGCAGAGAGATTATTCCTCTCTGACAGTAATGATGTTTAAACTTTATAACACAGACGGAACAGCCCGCAGGGGAGAATATATCACGGCGCACGGAAGTGTACAGACCCCCGTTTTTATGAATGTAGGCACTCAGGCCGCTATAAAAGGCGCACTTTCTGCTGATGATCTCGAAAAAATCAACTGTCAGGTCGAACTGTCCAATACCTATCATCTTCATGTCCGTCCCGGAGAGGATATAATCAAGGAGCTCGGTGGACTCCACAAGTTCATGGTTTGGGACAAGCCTATACTTACCGACAGCGGTGGATTTCAGGTGTTCTCTCTTGCCAAATTGAGAAAAATCAGAGAAGAGGGCGTTGAGTTCAATGCCCATACCGACGGACACAAGATATTTATGGGTCCCGAGGAGAGTATGCAGATACAGTGGTCTTTGGGTTCAGACGTTGCAATGGCCTTTGATGAATGCATTGAGAATCCCTCTCCGAGAGATTACGTCAAGCGCTCTTGTGACCGTACAGTACGTTGGCTCAAAAGATGTGATGACAAGCTCAATGAGCTTAAAAAGCGCGACGATACAGTCAATCCCGGCCAGCAACTGTGGGGTATCAATCAAGGCGGCACATATAACGATCTGCGCATCGAGCATATGAAAGCTATCGCAGAGCTTGATCTTGCGGGCTATGCGATAGGTGGTCTTGCGGTCGGTGAGCCTGCCGAGGTAATGTATGACATTATCGAGCATGTTGAGCCTTTTATGCCTGCTGACAAGCCCAGGTATCTTATGGGTGTAGGTACACCTACCAACATCATCGAAGCTGTCGCTCGCGGAGTTGACTTCTTTGACTGCGTGTTGCCTGCGCGTAATGCACGCCACGGGCATCTGTGCACATCGCAGGGCATTATCAATCTCAATAACAACAAATACCGCAACGATCCTCTGCCTATAGATCCCGCATGCAACTGCCCCGTATGTCAAAAATACTCCCGCGCATATGTCAGGCATTTGCTCAAAGCGGGGGAGATGCTCGGTATGAGATTTGCTGTAATGCATAATCTGTATTTCTATAATAATCTGATGGCGGAGATCAGAAAAGCTATAGAAGAAGGCCGATTTGAGGCGTTCAGAAATGAATTTTCCGTAAAATTAGGAAAACGCATCTAAAAGTCTTGTATTTTAGCCACTATTTGTTTATAATACTAAAAGAATATTACATATTGGAGGAACAAAATGGGTAATTACGGTACATGGATTTGGCTTATTGTTATGGTCGCGGTCTTCTATTTCCTGATCATCAGACCTCAGAAGAAGAGAGAAAAGAGCGAGCGTGAGCTTCGCAACAGCATTCAGCCCGGTGATGAGATCGTCACAATCGGTGGATTTGTAGGCAGAGTTCTTTCTGTCAAGGAAGATACCGTCACTTTCGAGACCGGTGCAGACAGAACAAAGCTTGCTGTCAAGAAATGGGCTATCCAGACTCGTACATCTCCTGCTCAGGAGGTTAAGGAAGAGCCTGCTCAGGTTGAAGAAGCTCCCGCAGAGGAAGCTGCAGCAGAGACTCCCAAGAAGAAGAAGTTCTTCGGCAAATAATCTGTTTTATATCATAAACAGTATACGCCCCTCATATTATCGTTTAGATGATATGGGGGCGTTTTTTATGAATGATAACACAGGCATTAAACTGAACTTTGGCAGAGTTCTGAAAGGCGTAATTGCCGGATTGCTGCTGTTTGTACTGCTTGAGCTTCTTTGTGCACTGCTGATACATAAAGAGGCAGTGGATATAGGCCGAATACCTTTGATGTCATATGCTGTGGCTTTTATAAGCGTGTTTACAACGGCATTCCTGGCATCAGGGGAGTCCAAAGCCTTTGCTGCGGCAGTAATTTCGAGCATAATATTTTTGGCAATCTTGTTTTGTGTTGGCCTAATACTGTACAGAGGGCTTGCAAATTGGAATAATATGTTCTATATGTGTATTGTTTCTACCGGTGCCGCATTTTGTGCTGCATTGGTCAAGGGTTTTATAGGTGTCAGACATGTGGGCAAAAAACGTTAAGTTAAAGCGTATTATTTTTTGGAGTACTTTGACAATTACGGTTACAGCGGTTATAATAACTGTAATAATCTTCAACAGCACTCCTCTCAAGCCGTGCATAAACAGCGCGACATCATATCCACCGCAGGTTATAGTAGATGCAGGTCATGGCGGTATTGATGGCGGTGCAACATCAGCTTCCGGCACAGCAGAGGCCGATATTAATCTGGATATATCAATAAAAACACGTGATATTATGAAACTGTTGGGTGTCAGCGTCATAATGACACGTTCGGACCAAAACTCCCTCGATTACAACGAGAGCAAATCCATCAGGGACAACAAAAACTCCGACCTGAAGGCACGTTTAAAACTTGCATCAGATAATCCGGGACATGATTTTTTGAGCATTCATCTGAATAAGTTTGAGCAGAGCAAATCCTATGGAGCTCAGGTGTTTTACAGCAAAAACAATCCGGCCTCAAAGATCATTGCTGAACGGATCCAGCAAGCATTTGTGTCCTGTATTGACAGTACAAACAAAAGAATCTCCAAACAGTCCCATGACAGCATCTACATCATGAAGCATATCAACTCTCCTGCGGTTATAATAGAATGCGGATTTTTGTCAAATCCCGAGGAAGAGCGCCTGCTCATGACAGATAGGTATCGAACTCAAATTGCTTTGGCTATTACAAAAGGATATTTAGATTATATAAAGGAACGATAAACATGGCTGCAAAAAACAAGACCGAATACCTGTGCTCCGAATGTGGCTATACCTCCTCGTCTTGGTACGGAAGATGCCCATCGTGCAAACAGTACAATACTATGTCGGAATTCAAATCAGCACCAATCAAGAAAACCGAGGCCAAATCACACACACCGTCATCGGCGGCAGTGCCTCTTTCGGAGATAACGTTCGATGAGGATGACAGAATCCGCTGCGGTATTTCTGAACTTGACAGAGTTCTTGGCGGCGGATTTGTCAAAGGTTCGCTGGTACTTGTTGCAGGAGAACCCGGCATAGGCAAATCAACCTTGCTTCTGCAGGCATGCAAACAGCTTTGCGAAAACGGCGTGGTGCTTTATGTATCTGGAGAGGAGTCCAAAACTCAGCTGAAAATGCGCGCAACCAGACTGGGTATCACAGCATCCTCTTTGTACATCCTCTGCGAGAATAACGTTGAGGCTGTTATTGAGGCGGCAGAAAAAATCAGCCCCTCGCTGATTGTGGTTGACTCAATACAGACGGCATACATCAACGATATTCAATCCGGCGCGGGCAGTATATCTCAGGTAAAAGAGTCTACTCTCAATTATATGCAGTTTGCAAAAAACACCGGCACAACTATAGTAATCGTCAGCCATGTAAACAAGGACGGAAATGTTGCAGGTCCCAAGACTATGGAGCATATGGTTGATGCGGTTCTTAATTTTGAGGGTGACAGACACATTGCATACAGAATGCTGAGAGCGGCCAAAAACCGCTTTGGGTCTACCAACGAGATAGGTATGTTTGAGATGACCGGTGAGGGCCTTACTGAGGTTGTCAATCCCTCGGCTGCTCTTCTGGTCGGCAGGCCCAAAGATGCATCAGGCAGCTGCGTAGCGGCATCTCTCGAGGGCACCAGGCCGATTCTCGCTGAGGTTCAGGGTCTTGTCAGCAAATCTGTCTACGGTTCACCAAGACGCACCGCATCAGGCATTGATTACAGCAGAGCCATTCTTATTCTGGCTATACTGGAAAAAAGAGTGGGATTCAAGCTCGGAGTATATGATGCATACATCAACATTGTAGGCGGTATGTGCATTGACGAGCCTGCCGTTGATCTTCCTACCGCGTTGGCTATAGCATCCAGCTATCTGGAAAAACCGATTCCGGAGTCTCTTGCTGCTTTCGGTGAGCTGGGTCTGTCAGGAGAGGTGAGAGCCGTTAACGGCGCAATACACAGGATTGCCGAGCTCAAAAGATTGGGCTTCAAAAAATGCATCCTGCCAAAAACCTGCATGAAAGATCTGAAGAATGTTGAGGATATTGAGCTGATTCCGGTATCAACTCTCAAAGAAGCAATCAAAGCCAGCTTTGACGAATAATAAATATAAAAAACCGCAGATTTTTCAATCTGCGGTTTTTACTATTTGCATCATTCAAGCAGTGATGCAGGATCTTTGACTATGATTTCTTTGTTTTTGATCATTTCGATGACCTTATTTGCGGTATTCACTGCATCGATACCAAGATTAGGCGATACAGAAAAGAGCGCTATACCGTCTGAAGCACAATCCATACTTATAAGTTTTCCGCCATTAAATGATCCTGACAGGTATCTTTCTATAGGATAACATACGGCCGAATTGTAGTTAAATATTGCAGAACAAAGTGATACGGACAGATCTGAATTTTGATACTGTCCTTTGTGATAGCCATCGGTTTCCGCACCTATGACATATGCGCTGATCCCGAGCTTTCGCGCGTTGATCGCAGCCGCATATACTCCGTCTCCGCTCTTTTGTCCGTCAGTAAATATACACCTTATATCCCGACCGTACATTTGCTCGGCAACCGAGTAGGCGAGAGAGGGATCGTTGTAGGAGCCGATAAAAACCGCTGTGCTGTCATCGAACGTGACGCTTGTGTTCAAATGCCTGTTAGCATACTCTATACCGTTTTTTAAGCCGTTCAAATATCTTTGGGTTGATGGTACGTCCATACCCAGAATACAGGATATTTCGCCGTTTTGAAGCTGTTTTGCGGCAGCTACAGCTGCCGCAAAGGCAGCTTCGTGCTCAGCAAAAGTCAGACATACTGTATTGGAGGCAATGTTGGACAATGCGAATCCAATGCATACAAACTTGCAGTCTTTATACGATTTTTGGAGCTTCTCTATCGATGCGGACACTCTGTAATCGGTTACAAATATCATACGGCATCCATTTTGATAGAGCTGATTGAAGCCCTCAACCACCGAGTCGCTGCCGCTGTCGGCATAATATGCATACTCTGTTGTGATGCCGTATAATTCGGCGGCATCTGATAATGCTTCCCAAACCGCCTGATTATTTGCTCTGTCGGCAATCATATGATTACTGCACAAAAATCCTGCTGAAAGAGTAGGAGTCTCGCTGTCTTTGCAACTGCAGAGTGAGATGATCAATATAATGCACGACAGTATTAATAATGCTTTTTTCATAAACAAACCACCCGAATATCAGAAAAACAAATCTATAATATCCGTTGCCTCCGCACCCGAGATATAACTGCCTATATCGACTGACGAAAGCACATCCGCAAGCGCATCGGATGTATGCATAACACCTTTGATTTTTGAGCAAAGCTCGCCGATTTCCTCCGTGCCGAAAAAGTCTCCCGATATCTTAATGTCGGCAATTCTGCCGTCGGCAACATCAAATCCTATATACACTATACCAAACGGGAACACAGCGGAGTTTGAATAAGAGTATTTGCCCATATGCCAAAGATTCCAGCTGTCATTGCGGTATTTTTCGTCGGCAAGCTTATTTATTTCGGAGATATCATATTGGGAGAGATGATATATGCGTATATCATTAAAATAAGATAATATATGGCTGTTAAGATGCTCAACGAAATCCTCGGTAGTCATAGGAACAGTCAAATGACTGCTGATGTTGGTAACACGGCTCCTGACGGATGAAATACCCTTACCCTTGAGCTTGCGAGGATCGGCATTGAGTGCTCCCTGCATATAGCTGAAATCCGAGTTGAAGAGCAACGTACCGTGATGCAGGATACGCCCATGATGCAGGCGCTGAGCATTACCGGAAATCTTGCAGCCGTCTATGGTCAAATCATTTCTGCCCGTAGCTTGTACATTGAGACCTATGGCTTTTAATGCTGAAATAACGGGAGATGCAAATCTCTCAAATTTAAAGAAATCGGTCTTTTCACATTGAGTAATATAAGAAAAGTTTATATTACCCAGATCGTGAAAAACTGCGCCACCGCCTGTAGAACGCCTGACTAGGGATATGTCATGAGCCTTGAGATACGGCATATTTATCTCGGCCAGAGCGTCCTGATTTCTACCTATAATGACAGCAGGCTTGTTGCGCCAGAAACAGAAAAACTCATCGCTGAAGCGGGTCAAAAAATACTCTTCCAGCGCAATATTGAATGCAGGATCTGTACAATCGTTCTTTATCAGATACATAATTATTCGATAACCACGGATGCGGTGTCGGTGACGACAGATACAAATGTCTGTCCCGGCTCAAGTATGAGCTCGCTGCCGGCAGACGTATAATACTTGATAGGGGAGTTATAGGAATCCTTTTTCCAGGTTATGTCAATATATTTGCCTTCGCAGAAATAGTAGCCGCTGCCGCTGCCTGTGGTTACTATATCCACAATATCAAGATAATGATCCAAATCGTTGAGAGTCATACGAAGTACAAGAACGTTTTTGATCGATATCTGGTTGCCGCTGAGTCCGTCTACGTGGGGCTCTTTGTATTGATAGCGCAGATACTCGCCGGATGTTTCATCGTACACAAAATAGGGCTTATGGTTGCTTTTATAGGTCACTTCCACCTTGCTCATAGGCTTGCCGTTTGCAGCGCTGCTTGTATCACCAAACCGGAATGCAGACGGATGCTCAGACTGATCGACGGACTTCTGCTGTCTGTCGATTGCCAGTTTGAGGAGCTCACCCGATGTATATACCGAATGCTCGCTGCCTAATGCAGCTTTGCGCTCGGGATCTCTGAAGAATGCGATCTCCTCAAGAGGCCACTTGATACCGTCGATGTCGATCAGGTCTTCGCGCAGAGCGATCTGCTCAACAGCAGGCTCGCTGGCACCGAAATGTACAAAAATCGCGCCGTAGCTCTGAGCTATATCGATAAAATACGGACGTGCGCTGCGGATGCCGGAGATTTTCTCTATCTTGGTATAATCCTGATATATTGCCATCAGTCGGGTCATACGTGCCTCTGCGATCATCTCGTATATGATATCTGCGCTGCCGATTCCCCATTGCGGCAATCCTGCGTAGCTGTTGCCGACCATAATTGCAACGGGCTTATGGTTGAGCGCTTCGTCGGATATTCCGTCATACAGACCGGTGAGAGGATTCACATTGCCAACAGGCTTGGCGGGAGCTTCTGCAGCATTATTTTTATCCTCGTTGCCGACGTTTGTATTGTCTTCGGGTTTGACAACGGGGGTGACGGGGTCCTGCTTATTGTCATCAACAGATGGCTTGTCCTGATTAGGATCACTTACAGGCGGCTGATTAACGTCTGCGGAGGAGCCGTTTGCATTGCCATCGGAGCAAGCTGCAGCAAAAAACAACAGTGCGGCACAAAGAAGCACAGACACAAGCTTAATTCTTCTCATTGGATTCCTCCGACTTTGATTCATATCCGGAAAGCTCATCCAGAATAAGACCGAAAATACGTTCGGCTTTTTTCTTGAATACATTCTCGACCGTATAACATTGTCTCTCGGAATAAAGAACGACATCTATGGCAAACTGTTCAATGCCGGCCTCTGTAACGGCAAGATGCGCCTTGTAAGTGTTTGTGGGCTCGTCGAATACGTGCGATGTTCTGATTGAACGCTCACGTCTGATTTTATGTATTATTTCGATAGCCTTGGCATCGGCTTTATCTTTGACGCTGGGGGGGATGCGGCTGAGCATGACCTGAATGATCTTGTCTCCGGATTCGGAGATGATGTAGGTGCGCTCTGGCTTGGTATTGACAGCGGATATCTGCTTACCGTCAACAAGCTCCGCAAAAGCCTGAGAAAACTCAAAATAGTCAAATCCTCTGTCAACACTGGCCATAGCATAAATATCGTCAATGGTGACAGCAAAAGGCAGAAGCTTGAGGCAATACAATATTAGAAACTTTATGTCTTCTGGCTTGTGAATAAAACCGTACTCCATAGTATCCTCCAAAAATAT
>JAZOWC010000036.1:0-58460 GCA_045658985.1 Oscillospiraceae bacterium | reverse complement strand
GATGTCGGGGCGTCGAGACGCCGCCCCCTACAACGGCGCCGCAGATTGGGGAATGTAGGGGAGGGTCTCTGTGCCCTCCCGTAATACGGGCGGGGCAACCCCGCCCCTACGACCATGCTCGATCATAGAATGTAGGGGAGGCGAGGGTTCCACCTCATCCGTCAAAACCTACGGTTTTGCCACCTTCCCCTGCATAGGGGAAGGCTTTGTGGGGGGGGCGGAGGATTACGGGCGGGCGCAGAGACCCGCCCCTACGACAATCCCTCAGTCTTCGTCTTCGACGAATCCAGCTCCCTTTACACAAGGGAGCCTTAAGCCGAGCTTGGAGAAATCGATGGATTTCGCGAATTACGGAAGCAACGCACCCATTGACAGTACCTCAACCACCGCAGGTGACCGTGCGTAAGCGCGGCGCGGTGAGTACCGCGCAAGACGGAGGAAGGGCTGCGCCCGACCGAAGTCTATTAAATCGGGGTCCCCGCGAGACCTGTCTCGTGAGGAGAAACGGCGATGGATGCGTTGTGAGCCGGAAGCGCGAAAGGCGCGATTTCGTGAAACATAAGGATATAAAAAAACAGAGAGCAATTTTTGCTCTCTGCTTTTTATCAGTATTCAGTATCTCAGAATGTTTTGACCAGCTCATCGGGGTTGTGCCATTCGTAGCCGTTTACGTCACAGCACTCTTTGAGGGTTGCTTTGCCGTCCCAGAAAGACAGACCGGCGCGCAGATATTTGTTGTCCTTGAGAGCCTGTTTTACACCCTTGTTTGCGATCTCGAGGGTGTAGGGCAGGGTTGCATTGGACAGCAGGATGGAGGAGGTATGTGCGTACAGAGAGGGGATGTTTGCCACGGCGTAGTGGAGGACGCCCTCTTCGTAGTAGACGGGATCGTCGTGGGTGGTGGAGCGGCAGGTCTCGATTGCGCCGTTATCGTCGCAGGCAACGTCAACGATCATAGCGCCGCGCTTCATCAGCTTGAGGTCTTCGCGGTAGATCATGTGATCCTTGCGGGTCTTCTGCCACAGTACGCAGTTGATGATGACGTCTGCGGTCTTGATGTTCTTGAGCACGTTCTCGCGGGAAGCCTGCAAAAACTCAACGTTCTGGGGCAGCAGGCTGTGAGCGCGCTGCATAGCTTTGCGGCTGACGTCCAGAATGGTGACCTTGTTGCCCAGTGCGGATGCATACTCGGCAGCGCCCATACCTGTGCCTCCGCAGCCGATAATGACGATGTGGGGGGTCTCAACGCCGCAGACACGGCTGAGCATCATGCCGTCGCCGCCGTTGATGGTCTCCTTGAAGCGCACAGCAGCCATAAAGCCGCCTTTGCCTGCCATCTCGCTCATGGGAGCAAGCAGGGGCAGTCTGCCCTCGGCGTCGGTAACGTCCTCGTATGCGATACCGATGACTTTGCGAGCCATCAGCTCAAGGCTCTGCTCGGGATGAGCGGCCGAATGGATATAGGTGAACAGGATCTGGCCTTCTTTTTTGTAGCAGTCGTACTCGTGGGGGAGGACTTCCTTGACCTTGTAGATCAGGTCGGCGGTGTAGACCTGATCTGCGTCGACGATCTCAGCGCCGACAGCGGCGTAGTCCTCGTCAAAATAGCCTGCGCGTGCGCCTGCATCGTGCTCGACCATAACCTTGTGGCCTGCGCCGATCAGCTCGGCAACGTCAGAGGGGATAGAAGCAACGCGATATTCGTGTTCTTTGGTCTCGCGGGGGATACCGATAATCATAATATTCGCTCCTTTGTGTTGTTTGGGTTTGATTATATTTTAGCACCGCGGCTTAATATTGTAAAATACCAATATATGTTTAATATTATCGGGTAGGCTCAATAATAATAGGGTGTTTGGATTGATCCATTTTTGCACGGACGTGTGCCGTGCAAAAATACCCCGACCCGCCGTGCGGGAAAAAGCCCGGCTTTGCGCAGCAAAGGGGTTGCCGACAGCTAAAAAAATACCCTGCCGCAGGGCAGGGTATTTGGATTGAAACTTACAGCTTCTTGAGGAAAACAAGGATAGCGATGACGATGCCGACCAGAGCGTACAGGCCGACCAGACCGCCCAGCAGACCAAAGATGATGCCGATGATGGGCAGCTTTGCCAGCAGGCCGATAATGAAACCGCAAACGATGTCAATGATGAGGTAGATAACGATGTTGATGATGAGGGATGCCAGATCCTTTACCTTGTAGGAATAGGGGAAAAACTTCTTGAGAGCGTCCATTTGATAAATCTCCTTTCAATTTTGAGCCTCGGAAAATACCCCGGGACACAATATTCAATGTATTAAGTTTAATACATTTTATGTGCGCTGTCAATGAAAAATACCTCGCAGAAGTGTCTTTTTGCCCCGAAAATCGGGACAATCTGTCGCCTGGCGGAACACCCCCGCAAGCCTTCCCCTATGCAGGGGAAGGTGGTAAAACCGTAGGTTTTGACGGATGAGGTGGAACCCGCCGTCTCCCGCAAAAGGCTCCCTCTGACGAGGGAGCTGTCAAAAATCTGTGATTTTTGACTGAGGGAGAGAAACTCCCCACAAAGCCTTCCCCTATGCAGGTAGCGAAGCGGCGACGCGGTGTTGATTGACACCACGGTGTGGTGTCAGACCCGCGGCGTGACCGAGCCGCAGCGAGACAAGGGGGACCGCTTTCGGTGGATGAGGTGGAAGTATATTGTTCCCACCGTTCCCAATCTGCGGCACATTTGTAGGGCGGGGGCTTGCTCCCGCCGCTTTTGTAGGGGAGGCAGCCCTCTGCCTCCCGCAGGCGATCAATGATCGCCCCTACGGAGTGGCGAAGATTGGGCGGGATGCTAAAGGAAAGCATCCACCTCATCCACCGCAAGCGGTCCCCCTTGTCTCGCTGCGGCTCGGTCACGCCGCGGGTCTGACACCACACCGTGGTGTCATTCAACACCGCGTCGCCGCTTCGCTACCCTGCATAGGGGAAGGCTTTACGGGGGAAATTGATGGATTTTATCCCCTCAGTTTTTGCTTTACGCAAAAACAGCTCCCCTTGAATCCCTCCACCACTTCGTGGTCCCCCTCCCTTTAGGCAAGGGAGGCAGGACGGGGAGCCTTTGTGCTGGGACGGGGATTTCGCGGATTATGGAAGGCTCCCCTACGGCATTATTTTAACAATCTTGGGGTTTTGTGCAGATTTCGTCCATATACAACTAACGCGAGGGTTGACAGTACTATTTGTACGGCGACCCGAGAGTTAGGCAGTAGATGGGCGGAAGGTGTGCAAAACCAAAAAAGAAATAACAAGAGATTTTTTAATAATCTCTTGTTATTTTCCCCATATTTCTATTGTACTATCCAACAAATAGGTTAGGGCAATTATATCCGCACTTCCGCCGGGGGAGAGGTTGCGTTTGATGCACTCGTCGTCCAGTTTTTGGAGCTCGGGGATATATTCTTGGCGGCTTTTCGACAGGATACGCGCACTTTCGCGCTGCACAAACTCCAGTCCCTCTCTGCCGCCGCGGTAGAGCAGATTTGTGTCCTCCACCACGCTCATCAGGTGCAAAAACGCCCTTGTGCCGTCGCCGCCATCCTCAGCCATCAGCTTCTGGGCCGCTCTCGCGTGGGGGAAGCCTGCAAAAGCCTCGGCTCTCGCGCCGCCTGCGGTGTATTTTGCCTTGACCTGCTGGCCGTGGGTGTTCTGGGGCGGGATTCCCTGTTTGGCAAGCTCGGCGGCACGCAGGAACACGTCTCCGCCCCGCACCATTCGCGCGCCCAACGCTGCCAGCACCAGACCGAAGGCATATATCGCGCCTTTGTGGGTGTTGACGCCCTTTGTGACCGCAAACATAGTCTGCTCGGCATCCAGTCCTGCCTGCTGCAGGGCTTTCATACAGTCGTCTTTTTCTGCGCCCAGTCTGACCGCGCGCTCAAAATACCCTCTCAGGCACTGAGCCGAGCGGTTGAACATATCAATATCCATATCCGAGTGGGCGCCGCTGTTGCGTCTGTCAACCAGACCCGGTTTTGGGGTCAGATCCACCTCGCTGATGAGGGCGCGGACACCCAGCTCAGCAAGCCGTTCGGCGGCAAAGTCAAGCAGGCGGGCATTGGTGGCCTCCACTATAGCGGGCAGGCCGTGGGCGCGGCTGCGCGAGCACACACCGACCGGGCCGCCGCAGACGATACATTCGCGGGGGGTGTTGCGGCTGTACTTCATTCCGTCCAGACCGATAACGTCCAGGTCAAACAGGCGGCCTACAGGGCGGGCGGTCTCTTCCTGCACGGCGAGATCCTTGAGCGCTTCGCCGTCCATGTCGCAGACCCAGACGTATTCCAGTCCTGTCAGCTCGTCGGTGAGCTCTCGCTCCACTACCCTGTCGCCCAGACGGCGGTCAATGGCAGCCACACCCTCAAAGAATGCAAAATCCACCGCACCGCTGCGCTTGACGGGGCCTGCGATGTTCATATTGAGCACAAGCAGGGGTTTTTTGAAAGATACAAGCAAGCGGCGTTGTCTTTCGACACGCCGCTCGCGAGCATCTAATACTTGTTGTAGGGTGATCTCCCGCATCAATTATTCTTCGATCTGACGGATAACGTCGATGACGGTATTGTCGCGGTACATAACAACGCCTACGATGTTGTCCTTGTAGCGGATGGGCTCGGGCTTGCCAACGATGGCTTCTGCCTTTGCCTTCAGCTGCTCAATGGTGAAGACCTTGATGCCTGCAGCCTTGAGCTTTTCGGCTACTTCGGGACGGTTGGGGTTGACAGCGACACCCTGATCGGTGACGACTACGTCAACGGTTGCACCGGGGGTGACAACGGTGTTGACCTTGTCGATGATGGAGGGGATTCTGCCGCGGGTCAGAGGAGCAACGACGACTGCCAGGCTTGCACCTGCTGCGGTGTCGGGATGTCCGCCGATAGCGCCGCGGATAACGCCGTCAGAACCGGTGAGGACGTTGACGTTGAAGTCGGTATCGATCTCCAGAGCGGAGAGGATAACGAAGTCCAGCTGATCTACTGCTGCATCCTGCAGGAAGCTTGCGTAGTAGGTAGCGCTGATCTGATGATGGTCAAAGTTCTTCTTGAGGCTCTGTGCTGCGTCGAGGTCGAAGGACTGAACGTCCAGAATGCGCTCAACGAGGCCTTCCTCATGCATGGAAGCGATCTGACCGGTGATACCGCCCAGAGCGAAACGGCACTTGATGCCCTTGTCGATCATCATCTGACGGAGGTAACGTGCAGCTGCCAGAGAAGCACCGCCGGAACCCATCTGCATGGAGAAGCCATCATAGAAGTAGCCTGCTGCGTCGATAACCTCAGCAGCGGTCTGAGCGATGAGCAGCTCCTTGGGGTTCTTGGTGTAGCGGGTTGCACCGGACATAATGCCCTTGGGGTCGCCGATATCGTCGATAACTACGATGTAGTCAACCTGATGCTCGGGGATAGCGCAGGGCATATTGGGGTACTTGACCAGATTGTTGGTCAGGACAACGACCTTGTCTGCGTGGGTAGCATCGGGAACAGCATAGCCCATGGAGCCGCAGAGGATGGAGTCGTCATCGTCACGGCTGTAGCCGTTGGCGTTGCCGTAGGGATCGCAGGAAGGTGCGCCCAGGAATGCAACGTCGATGTGCAGCTCGCCGCTGTCAATAGCAGCAGCTCTGCCGCCGTGGCTGCGGAATACGATGGGGAACTCCATCAGGCCGCGGGAGATCTGCTCTGCCAGCTCGCCGCGCAGACCGGAGGTCTCGATGTGAGAGATAACGCCGTTCTTGATGTGGTCGATCAGGGGAGCATGAACACCGGACAGGGAGCTTGCAGCCAGAGTCAGGTTCTTAAAGCCCATCTTTGCCAGTACGTCAACAACCTGATTGACGATGTGGTCACCGCCGCGGAAGTGGTGGTGGAAGGAGATGGTCATACCATCCTTGAGGCCGGTAGCCTTGACAGCGTCCTCAATGGTAGCGAGGATCTTGTCGGGAGAATCGGTACGGGTTGCAAAGTTGTCGGTCTTCTTGGCCTTGGGGCCTGCGTATACGCCGCGGTTGGCAATCTCATCAATGTGAGGGATCTTGTTCAGTTCTACCATGGTTTATTCCTCCTCTGCTGCTGCCTTGTCTGCTTCGGCAAGGGCGATCAGGCGCTGAGCGCGGATAACAACGGGCTTGTCGATCATCTTGCCGTTCAGGCTGGCAACACCGCTGCCCTTTGCGTTAGCCTCTGCGATAGCGTCCATAATAGCATAAGCCTTGCGCAGATCCTTCTCGCCGGGAACCAGGCACTTGTGGAGAGGAGCGATCTGGCGGGGGTTGATGACGGACTTACCGTCGAAGCCCAGCTTCTTGATGAGTGTGCACTCAGCGATGAAGCCTTCTTCGTTGTTGACGTCGGAGTAAACGGTGTCCAGAGCGGCGATGCCTGCGGAGCGGGCGCCGTTGAGGATCATGCTGCGGGCAAACAGCAGCTCGGTGCCGTCTGCACGGGTGGTCTTGAGGTCGGTGACGTAGTCCTCTG
Source organism: Oscillospiraceae bacterium (assembly GCA_045658985.1). Classification (GTDB taxonomy): domain Bacteria; phylum Bacillota; class Clostridia; order Oscillospirales; family Butyricicoccaceae; genus RGIG3513. The sequence continues at coordinate 51,959 of JAZOWC010000036.1, read as the reverse complement.
CGCCCAGAGCGATACCGATCAGACGGTCGCTGGCGTGAGCGATCTCACGTGCGTTGAGAACGCCGTTTGCGCTCTCGATAGCAGCCATCATACCGGTGGAGCCAACGGGGATGCCGTGCTCCTTCTCAATGCGCTCGATCTCTCTCTCGCAGTCGATAACGTCCTGTGCGCTGTCGGTCTTGGGCAGACGGACAACGTGGACACCTGCGGGAACGATAGCTTCCAGATCCTTGATGCCCAGGCCGGATGCCAGATCGTTGATACGGACGACGATCTCCTTCTTGCCGAAGTTCAGGGTCTTGAGAGCGTTGTAAACCAGGAAGCGGGCAGTGTCCTTTTCGGTGTAGGAGACCGAGTCTTCCAGGTCGAACATGATGCTGTCTGCGTTGTAGATACGGGAGTCAGCGATCATACCGGGGTTGTTGCCGGGCACGAACATCATGCTGCGGCGAAGTCTTTCTTTTGTATAACGCTTTTCCATTACTTGCGTACCTCCCATGCGAAATCGGTGCTCTCTGCGGCACGGAATGCTGCAGCGCCTACGCGGGCACGGATGGTGCAGTCCAGAGCGCCCTTGTCGATAGCTACTACCTCAGCGCTGTCAACGCCGATGCCTGCCAGAGTTTCTTTGATAACGGCTTCGATCTGTTTGCCGTACTGCTGCATAACCGAGCTCTGCAGATCCAGCTTGATGCCCTTCTCCTCAGCAGGAGCGATGGTGATCATGATGTCGCTGGATTCCATAGTACCGGCTATGGCTTTTTTAACAAGTTTCATCTGTATACCCTCCGGTTAAAGTATTTTTAAGTTTATCAAGGGACGGGGCAAACCCGTCCCTCGATTGATATTGATTTAATTAAGCAAGCTTCTTTGCCAGGCGCTCAGCGATAGCATCGAGGAACTCCTCGGAGTTAACAGCTGTAGCCTTGAAGCCTTCTTCTACCAGGCCTACCAGGTCCTTGGTCATGATGCCGTCGTTCAGAGTGTCGAAGCAAGCCTCTTCCAGCTTGGTGCCGAACTCTACCAGATCGGTCAGGCCGTCCAGCTCGCCGCGCTTCTTCAGAGCGCCGGACCATGCAAAGATGGTAGCCATGGAGTTGGTGGAGGTCTTCTCACCCTTCAGGTGCTTGTAGTAGTGCTTGGTAACGGTGCCGTGAGCAGCTTCGTACTCGGTGGTGCCGTCGGGAGAAACCAGAACGGAGGTCATCATAGCCAGAGAACCGAAAGCGGTGGAGACCATGTCGGACATAACGTCGCCGTCGTAGTTCTTGCAAGCCCAGATGTAGCCGCCCTCGGAGCGGATAACACGTGCAACTGCGTCGTCGATCAGGGTGTAGAAGTACTCGATGCCCAGCTCGTCGAACTTAGCCTTGTAATCTACGAACTCTTCTTCGAAGATCTTCTTGAACTCGCCGTCGTATACCTTAGCGATGGTATCCTTGGTGGAGAACCACAGATCCTGCTTGGTGTCGATTGCGTACTGGAAGCAAGCACGGGCAAAGCTGCGGATGGACTTTGCCTTGTTGTGTGCGCCCTGCCATACGGTGGGGCCGTCGGTCTTCTGTACTACTACGCTCTTCTCCTCGCCGCTCTCGCCCTTGAAGGTCAGAGTTGCAACGCCGGGCTCGGTGGTAGCAAAGTCAACAGACTTGTAAACGTCGCCGTATGCGTGACGAGCGATGGTGATGGGCTTCTTCCAGTTCTTTACGACGGGCTTGATAGCGTCGATGCAGATGGGAGCACGGAAAACGGTGCCGTCCAGGATGGAACGGATGGTGCCGTTGGGGGACTTCCACATCTCGGTCAGCTCAGGATACTCTTCCATACGCTGCTTGTTGGGGGTGATGGTAGCGCACTTAACAGCAACACCGTACTTCTTGGTTGCGTTAGCAGCGTCTACGGTAACCTGGTCCTTGGTCTCGTTACGATAGAGCAGGCCCAGATCGTAGTACTCGGTCTTCAGGTCAACAAAGGGGGTGATGAGCTTGTCCTTGATCATAGCCCACAGGATGCGGGTCATCTCGTCGCCGTCCATCTCAACGAGGGGGGTAGTCATTTTAATCTTTGCCATTATGTTGATCTCCTTATTATTAATTTTTTGGTCGTGTATCTCCGCCGCGCACGGCGGAGATACACGGGATTTTGGTCAGGTTAAGGTTAACTTATGCCTTGCCGTAGCCTGCTGCGTAGTAGTTCATCAGGCAGCCTTCCTGCAGGATGAGGCGCTCGTCAGCGGTGAGGCCTGCACACTTGAGGGGCAGCTCGGCAGTGGTGCCGTCCTTGCGGATAACGGTAGCGGTCATTTCCTCTACGCCCTCGGCAATAGCCTTCTTGACGCCGGGAACATATACCCACTCGCCATCCTCATAGGGGAACTCAACGGATGCATCCATGGTGAAGGGAACGATACCCCAGTTGATGCAGTTGGAGCGATAACGCTTGGTAGCGTACTCGTAGCAGATGTTAGCGAAGCCGCCCAGAACCTTCTGGCAGGAAGCAGCCTGCTCACGTGCGGAGCCGTCACCGGGGCGACGAGCGAATACGCAGGAGCCGATGGTGGTCTTTGCAGCGTCGCCGCCGACCTTTGCCAGAGCGTCCTTAACTTCCTGAGCTACCTCACCCTTCTCGCGAGCTTCCTCGAGAGCGCGGACAGCCTTGGAGCGGCCAACGTACTCGGGAACACGGCGGGACAGAGCGAACTCGGAAAGGCCGATGGGGTTGGAACGGTAGGAGCTGGTCTCACCGGAGGGGATCAGTTCGTCGGTGGTGGTAACGGGATCGTGGATAACTGCGCAGAGCTTGACAAGGAGGTCTTCCTCCAGAGCGGGCATTGCGGGCCAATCCTTGATGTTGGGACCGTAGCGGAGCTCAGCATCTTCCTGAGGATTGTTGAAGCCTTCGTAGCAGCGCTTTGCATAGACGGAGCCGTCGTATACGTACTCGAGCTGCTCAGCGGTGGGCAGTTCGTAATCGAAATCGGTAGCTGCGGTAAGAACGCCGCCGTTTGCTGCGGTAGCAGCGATGGAACGAGCGTCCATCAGAGCGACAGCGGAGATCTGGCCGTTGCCGGGCTTGCTTCCTTCGCGGTTTGCGAAGTTACGGGTTGCGTGACGGATGGACAGAGCGTTGTTAGCGGGGGTATCACCTGCACCGAAGCAAGGACCGCAGAATGCGGGCTTCATGACGCAGCCTGCCTCCATGAGCTTGGTAGCAGTGCCGTTCTTGGTGATAGCCAGGCTGATGGGGGTGGAGGAGGGATATACGCTCATATCGAAGTAGCCGTTGCCGATGGACTGGCCTTCCAGGATGGAAGCAGCCTCAACGATGTTCTCGTACATACCGCCGGAGCAGCCAACGATGACGCCCTGGTCGCAGGTGACCTTGCCGTCAACGATGTTGCGGCGCAGATCCATCTTGACCTTGCCGCCCAGCTGCTTGTTGCACTCTTCCTCGACCTTTGCCAGGATGCCTTCGGGGTCAGCCTGCAGCTCGTGGATGGTGTAAGCAATGGAGGGATGGAAGGGCAGAGCGATCATACACTCAACCTTGTCCAGATCGATCTTGACAACGCTGTCGTAGTATGCGCCTTCGCCGGGCTGGAGTTCTTTGTAATCTTCGGGACGGCCGATGTTCTCGTAGAACTTCTTGGTGACTTCGTCGGTTGCCCAGATAGAGGACAGGCAGGAAGTCTCGGTGGTCATAACGTCAACACCGATTCTGAAGTCGGAGGACAGGTTCTTGACGCCGGGGCCTACGAACTCGAGGATCTTGTTCTTGACGTCGCCCTTGGGGAATGTTGCAGCAACCAGAGCGATAGCAACGTCCTGAGGACCTACGCCCTTGCGGGGCTTGCCATCGAGGTAAACCATAACAACTTCGGGAGCAGCAACGTCATAGGTGTTCTCCAGCAGCTGCTTAACCAGCTCGCCGCCGCCTTCACCAACGCCCATGCAGCCGTAGGAGCCGTAACGGGTGTGGGAGTCAGAACCCAGAACCATCTTGCCGCAGCCTGCCAGACGCTCACGAGCGTACTGATGGATAACAGCCTGGTTAGCGGGAACGTAGATACCGCCGTACTTGCGTGCTGCGGACAGACCGAAAGCGTGGTCGTCCTCATTGATTGTGCCGCCAACTGCGCAAAGGCTGTTGTGGCAGTTGGTCATTGCGTAGGGGATGGGGAACTTCTTCAGACCGGAAGCCTTAGCGGTCTGGATGATACCAACAAAAGTGATATCGTGAGAAATCAGAGCGTCGAACTTGATTCTCATCTTCTTGGGATCTGTGCTCTTGTCGTGAGCGCGAAGAATAGAATAAGCGATGGTCTTTTCTCTTGCAGCGTCAGCTGCTTCCATGCCCTTAGCTTCGTCGGCCCATACGATCTGGTTGTTTACCAGATAGGCACCTTTTTTGATGACTTCTACCATGTGTCTTCCTCCAATTTATAATAGTTTTTGCATAAAAATATACTTTCGTACAGATAAACTATATCAAAAACATTTTGAATTGTAAATAGTAATAGGTAAAAACAATGGGATTTTTTGTGTATTATTAAAAATATTATAATGTGAATAGCCAAAATCGTATAATTTTGCCTATGAAAAAGAAAAAAGGCTCCCGAAAAAGGGAGCCTTTTTAAGGTAAGAAGTAATAGTGAATAGGTAATAAGTTCAGGGGAACGGGAATTTCGCGCTTTACGGAAGCAGTACGAGCCATTGACAGGCGGCAGGAGCAAGCCCCTGCCCTACAGAGCTTTTTGAGGTAATAGGTAATAGTGAATAGGTAATAAGTATCGGGGGAACGGGGATTTCGCGTATTATACAAAGAACAACGGCATTGGCAGTACTATCTGTACGGCAATGCCGGGGTTCTGCAGTAGAATCGTGAAATCAGTCCGTTCCCTACATAAAGCTTATTCTTTTTATCAATCTCTTCCGCCGCCGGCATCCAAAAATGCCTGCAATATAATCGAGGCTGCTACGGCATCCACCTTTGCCCGCTGTTTGCCTTTTTTCTTGCCGGCATCACTCAGCAGGCGGTTGGCGGTGACCGAGGTGCCGCGCTCGTCCCACATCAGTGTGGGCAGGGCGCAGGCGGCTTCAAGCTCGAGAGCAAAGGCGCGGGCTTTGAGCGCGCGTTCGCCCTCGGTGCCGTCCATATTGAGGGGCAGGCCGACCACCACCTTTTGGGCCCGCTCGGCTTTGAGCTCGGTGCAGATTTTTTCTATAAGTTCGGCTTTGGAGTTGGCGGTCAGGGTCAGCGCACGGCCTGCAATGAATCCGGTCAGATCGGAAAAGGCAAGGCCGGTACGCACGTCGCCGAAATCGACAGCTGCAACTTTCATATTAACATCCTTTCAGGAATGAATTGCAACTTGCGTTGCATGAAGAATGAATTGAGCCTATCGGCTCATGAATTGCAGGCTTTGCCTGCATGTCGGTGTCGCCACAGGCGACCTATTAAATAAAGTCCGCTTTGCGGACACCTTCATGCGGTGTTAACCGCAATTCATGGCGCAGCCAATTCATGACAATGTCAATTCATGCAATCTCTGATTGCAATTCATCTTATCAGCTATTCGCTATTATCGTCTCCATTATCTCGTCTCTGATTTTGTCCCTATTGGTATTCAGCATTATGCACACGCCGACGCCCTTTTCGGGGCAGACGAACATATTGCTGCGGTAGGCGCTGAGCCAGCCGGTATGACCAAAACATGCAAACTCGCCGTATTTGCGGTGGTGCAGGCCGAGAGAGTGCATTCCTCCGTCGTCGCGCACCTGCTGGGGGCGGAGCATTTCGGTCATAGTCTCCTCGCTGATTATGCGCTCGCCGCTGTCGGTGACGCCCTTTCGCATAAACAGGCGCATCAGCTTGCACAGCTGGGTGGGGCACGAGAAAATCTCACCCGAGCCGAAGCGTGTACCTTCGCTTGTGATGTTGTGGATGACCTCAAACTCCCCGTCAGTCTCCTTGTGGGGCAGGGAGATGGGGTAGGTACACCACTCGTTGATGTCGTAGAAGGTTCTGTCCATCTGAAGGGGCTCAAGCACCAGTTCGCGCACCAGTGCGGTAAAGGGCTTCTGCGCCACAGTCTGGGCAAGATAGCTTGCGATGGCAAATCCGTAGTTGGAGTAGAGGAACACTCCGTCGCCGGGGTCACTGAACATTTCGAGGCGGGGGATCAGATCGCCGATGCGTCTGCCCAGATCGCGCTCGTCGCGGGGGCCGTTTTTGTAGATATCGCCGCTGAGTCCTGCCGAATGGGTGAGCAGGTGGCGGAGGGTGACTTTGTCCGCTGTGCCCGGGCGGGAAAACTCCAGGTCAGGCAGGTGCTTTTTGACAGGCTCGTCAAGCTCAAGCAGGCCTCTGTCCACCAGAATCATATTGGTCAGGGCATTGAACACCTTGGTGATGGAGGCTATCTTGTAGAGGGAGTCGGGGGCGGTAACAAGCTGAGGACGCTCGACGCTCTCCACGCCGAAATATCCCTCGTAGACAATGCCGTTTTTGTCGGTGACGGCCACCGACATACCCGCGATCTTGTGCTCCTCGATGATGCCCTGCAGATATTTGTCCAGATATTCTTTGTTGACCATATTGTTACCTCACTTGTTGTTGATGGTTTTGTCAAAAGCGATGGTGGACAGGATATAGATCTTCATGGCCTGCATATAGTCGTCGATGACCAGCGCCTCATCTGGCTGATGGATGCCGCCGTGACCGGGGATGGTTACGGGGTTGCGGCCGGGAAAGGTGGGGCCGAATGCAAAGGCGTTCTTCAGCAGGCGTGCATAGGTGCCGCCGCCCATTGTGTAGGCCTTGGCATCCTTGTCGCCGGTGATGGTGCGGTAGAGCTCGACCGCCGCCGAAATAACGGGATCGGTGGGGGGAATGTAGAAGCCGGGGGAGATGGAGTAGCCGGGGTAGGTATCGGTGGCGTCAAGTCCGAAGCCGCGGCTGCCGAAGAACTCCTCATAGCTGCGGGCAAGCTTTTCGGCATCCTGCATAGCGCAGACGCGGTTGTCGTAGCTGAGCTTGAGGCGGCCGTTTTCGGTGGCGGCGATGGTGCAGGTCATGGTGGTTCTGCCCATCTGCTCATCGCTGTATGCTGCTCCCATTGTCTCGCCGTAATCGTCCTCGGTTGCCAGCACTGCGGTGCCGATTATCTCCATATCATTGCTGCCAATGGCGGGGCAGGCGGAGAGGGCCTTGACCAGCATCTTGAGGCCGCTTTTGCCCAGCTGGGGGCGGCTTGCGTGGGCGGTGAGGCCGGTGGCGGAGAATATCAGTCTGCCGTCCTCCTCACGCAGGGCAAATCCGCTGTCGGAGAGCATTGCCTGCTCCAGCTGAGCACGAAGCTCGGCATTAGCGGGCAGGGCGGCCTCTGCATAGGCGGCGACGGCGTTGGATACCGTGCCGGCCTTGATGTATATAATGGTATCAAAAGGCTTGTCTGCGATAAGGCTTACCTTCATGCTGGTTTTTTCGCCGCAGCAGACGGGGAAGGAGCTGTCGGCGGTGATGCACACATCGGGGCTGCGCTGCTGCTCCACAAAGGCGTGGAGGCATTTCATACCGCTCTCCTCGTTGCCGCCGGTAAAGGTGATGAGCTTGGAGGAGAAGGGGATGCCGAGATCGCGGATGGCCTTCATGGTGTAGAAGCCTGCTGTGAGGCCGGCTTTGTTGTCCACCACGCCGCGACCATAAAGCACGCCGTCGATAACGGTGGGTTCAAAGGGCTCGCACACCGTCCAGCCGTCGCCTGCGGGGACAACGTCGGCATGACCGAAGAAGCCGATGGATTTTTCGCCCTCGCCGAAGGTGGTGACGGCATAGCCGCTGTCAGCGTAAAGGGTGGTCTCAAAGCCCATATCTCTCGCTACCTGAGCGCAGACCTCTAGGGCGCGGGCAACGTCTTTGCCAAAAGGCGCACCCGGCTCAGCCTCGCCGCGAACGGCGGGGATGCGGGACATTTTTATAAGATCGTTGACGATGTTGTCACGGTTTTCCTGCAGGAATGCATCGATTTTTTGCTCTAACAGCTTGTCCATAAAAAAATCTCCTCAAAAAAGTGATGTGATTATACCCATTATATAATACCTGCGGAAGAATTGCCATAGGGAAATATACAAATCCCGATCTCTCTGCCATTTGTTTTTCTCTCACGCCGTCAGGCGTATATCGATTTTCGCATAAACCGCAGGATTATGCGAAAAATATCGAATTGGCAACCGTGCCAATATATCGAGTTTGAGCCACAGGCTCAAACATATCGACTGTCAATTCTGTTTTTGTCGATATACCTCGCTGCTCTCGGTTCGATATGTTCACTTGCGTGAACTCGATATGTGCTTTGCACTCGATATATTTTTTTGCAAAAAATACTGTCAACCGCAGCGCAGCTGCAATTCATCCTTCGCTGTTATATTTCCCATTCTTTTGGGCAAGCTACTTTCGGGAGGGATTTTTTATGCCAAAACGGGGCGACACGTGGTTTTTTGACAAAAATATTTATATTAGCGCCTACGCCTGCTGCGTGGGCAAAAAAGAGAGCGAGGGGCCGCTGGGCGGGATGTTCGATCTGTTTTCCACCGACAACCGATTCGGGGAAAAGACGTGGGAAAAGGCCGAGAGCCGCATGGTTCAGCTTGCCTGCAACAAGGCGCTGTTCAAGTCGGGACTCAAAAACTCTGACATAGGCTGTCTTTTGGGCGGCGACCTGCTCAATCAGTGCATCGCCACGTCTTTTGCAGGCCGCGCGCTGGGGTGGCAGACCCTGGGTCTCTACGGCGCCTGCTCCACTATGGCGGAGGGACTTGTGGTGGGTGCGGCGCTGGTTGAGGCGGGGCTGGAACACCATCCCCTCTGCTGCGCCTCCTCACACTTCTGCTCGGCCGAGCGGCAGTACAGATTCCCGCTGGAATACGGCTCACAGCGCCCCCGCACAAGTCAGTGGACGGCTACGGCGGCAGGTGCGGTCATCCTGAGCGGCGACCGAGGCGGCGTGCGCATAACGGCGGCCACGGCGGGCAGGGTCTATGACCCCGGTGTGCGCGACACAAACAACATGGGCGCGGCCATGGCGCAGGCGGCATACGAGACTATCGCGGCATACTTCCGTGACAGCGGCGAGAGTCCCGAAAGCTTCGACCTGATAGTCACGGGGGATCTGTCGCTGGTGGGCAAGGGCGTTGCCGAGCGGCTGCTGAGGCAGGACGGCATAGACGTGTCGCGGATATACAACGACTGCGGACTGATGCTCTACCATCTGAACACTCAGGACGTACACTCAGGCGCGTCCGGCTGCGGGTGCTCGGCGGCGGTACTGTGCGCCAGAATACTCCCCGCAATAGAAAAGGGTGAGCTGCGGCGGGTATTGTTCTGCGGAACGGGGGCGCTGCTGTCCCCCGTGTCGGCATTCCAAGGAGAAAGCATCCCCGGAATATGCCACCTCATATGTCTGGAGGGAAAAGAATGATGTATATAAAGGCGTTTTTGGTGGGCGGAGTGATCTGCGCGATCAGTCAGGTGCTTATTGACCGCACGCGGCTGACCCCCGCAAGGATACTGACCTCATACGTGGTGCTCGGGGTGATTTTGTCCGCTGTGGGTGTATATGAGCCGCTGGTCAAATGGGCAGGCTGCGGCGCTACCGTGCCCATAATCGGGTTCGGCTACACTATGGCCAAGGGTGTCAAAACGGCGGTGGCCGAGCAGGGACTGCTTGGTGCGCTGTCGGGCGGCATAACCGCCTGCGCCGCAGGACTGGCGCTGGCGGTGACTCTGTCGCTGATAGCGGCGCTCCTGTTCCGCAGCTCGGACAGAGGATAGGGGGCGCGGTGTATGAATACACCGGGCGTCGATATAAATCCCCTGCCGCGGATTTGCGATATACGCGTGCCGCGTGCGATATATTGCCGATGCCATCGGCAATTCGATATGCTCACTGCGTGAGCGCGGATTTATATCATATCGAGTTTGAGCGCAGCGAAAACATATCGATTTTGTTGTTTTGCGAAAATATTTCGCAAAACAGCGAATATATCGAGCCGAGCGAAGCGACGGCATATCGACTTAACAGAGCAAAGCAATCGGGAGGCGAAACGCCTCCCCTACAGACAAATAACATTCTGTCACCGTAGGGTAGGGGGCGCGGTGTATGAATACACCGCGCGTCGATATAAATCCGCTGTCGCGGATTTGCGATATACGCGTGCCGCGTGCGATATATTGCCGATCCCATCGGCAATTCGATATGCTCACTGCGTGAGCGCGGATTTATATCATATCGAGTTTGAGCGCAGCGAAAACATATCGATTTTGTTGTTTTGCGAAAATATTTCGCAAAACAGTGAATATATCGAGCCGAGCAAAGCTACGGCATATCGACTCAGCAGAGCAAAGCAATCGGGAGGCGAAACGCCTCCCCTACAGACAAATAATATTCTGTCACCGTAGGGGAGGGGTCTCCCCTCCCGTAATTTTTGTATTATGTTGTGGCGTGATACAATTCCGCTCACGCCCGCGGGAGGCAGGGGGCTGCCTCCCCTACAATGCCCTCTCAGTCTCGCGCTTTTGCGCCGCGTCATTCTGAGCGGAGCGCAAGCGGAGTCGAACTGCGTAGCAGCGACGAGCGTAGTGAGTCGGAATCTCGGCGCAAAAGTTCGACTTCGCTCACGCCCGCGGGCGTCGCACGGTTTGCGACAGATTTCTTCTTATGCCCAGTGGGGTTTGTCCCAGAGTGTCAGCTTCTTGCCCAGACCCAGCTCTTTTGCACGGGTGTATACATCAAAGCCCCATGCCACGTCTTCGGTACCCATACCGCCGGTGAGGAAGATGAATACATCCTTGTCGCTCTTTCTGCCCAGGTTTGCCTGATCGGCAAGCACGTCACCGAAGGAGATCATATGGTTGGGATCGACCTCGCCGTGTGCTACCATCAGCAGCAGCTTTGCAGAGGGATGGCCTGCGTTGACGCCCAGCAGACGCTCGGGATCGTCACGGAGCTCGTCCAGCCAGTCTTTGTGCATCTTCCAGTTGTCAAATACGACATTGTGCTTGAGCAGAGCTTCTTTGGAGAACATAGCGGCGCCTGTGCAGATGATAACTGCGCCGGGCTTGATCCACTCGTCCTCGATATCAACGGGCTTGAGGCCGGAAGCGGCAACAGACACGATGTCGCAGCCGTCAACAGCTTCTTTCATGGTCTTGACGGGGGTGATCTCAATGCCGATCTCCTCGCCCATCTCCTTGGCGAACTTCTCGGCCTTGTCAAAGAACAGATCGTATGCGCGGACTTCCTTGAGGTCCTTCATGGTCTCCTTGATGGCAAGGATGCAGGAACGGCTGACAACGCCGGTGCCGATGATGCCCAGTACGCTTGCGCCTTCACGCTGCAGGTACTTGGTTGCAACGCCGGGGATAGCGCCGGTACGGATGGAGGACAGCAGGTTGGCGCTCATCAGAGCCAGAGGTGCGCCGGTCTCTGCGTCGTTGAGCATAACGGTCAGGATGGAGCGGGGCAGGCCCTTCTTCTGGTTTTCGATGTTGGAGCCGTACCACTTGTTGCCGCAGACGTTGAATCTGCCGCCGACGTATGCGGGCATAGCCATAAAGCGGCGGTCGGGGCCTGCTACGGGCATCTTCTCGGAGCGCTTCTCCTCGGGGAACCACAGCATCATGCCGTGATGGTTCTCACTGGGGCTGCCCATGATGTAGTCCTTCTGTCCCATGACCTGGAACATATCGTCCATGGACTGGACACACTTCTTCATGTCCAGAACACCGGCTTTTATCATATCGGGCTCATCAAGATACAAAAAATCAAGACTCATTGTAGTTTACCTTCCTTTTTTTGATGTTGTATTTTATAATATTTTGTTTCTCACGGGGATCATGATGCGGTTGATCTTCTGCACGATGTCGTAGATGGGGGTGTCAAGATCGCCTCTCAGCAGCTCAAGAATCTCGGTCTGCTGCTCCTCGGTCAGCATGCAGGCGGTGATGCGTCTGAACTTGCGCTCCACCCACTCCATGTCCACGTTGTCGCAGGCTTCGCCGTCGGGACGGTAGCGGTCGGACGGGAACTTTGTGCCGTCCTGCAGCTCTATCTCGATGCGGCAGAGGCGCTGTGCGGGGAAGAGTGCCTCGATCTCGTCATCCTTGACAAACTCAAGCCTGCCCAGCATATCCAGCACGTCGGGATCGCGCAGGCCGTCCTCACACACCTGGGCAAAACCGCAGTCGCCCTTGACGATGGCGGCGGCAACGGGGTATGCGATGTTGTACTGTGCCTCGTCGGTGTTGCGGGGAGCTTTTTTGTACAGCTTGGTGGCGGCGTCAAAGGTGTGGACGGTGACTTTTTTGATATTCTTGAAGTCGATGGAGTTGCTCCTGATGGTGTCCACGCAGGCGGCGATGGCGGGATGTGCCCAGCGGCAGCAGGTGTAGGGCTTGAAGTACAGATTGAGGATCTCGTACTCTTTGCCCAGAGAGTCGGCAAGGTGGCTGTACTTTGGCATCTCAAGCAGGTTGCCCACGCCCGTGGAGCCTGCAAGGGTGTCCAGCAGAGCCAGTGCGCCCACCATAGCGCCGAAAGGCACGCCGTCTTTGTTCATAGAGGGGTACTCGACCGAGCGCATGGAGGTGACCAGCGGGCCGTGGAACTCGGCAATGGACAGCGCGTTGTTGAGCTGCTCGCGGCTGAGGCCCATCAGGCGGCCTGCGCCCGCGGCTGTTCCGTAACCGCCGTAAGCGCCGGTGGAGTGGAAATACTCATAATAATCGTGAAGAGCCAGCGCGCAGCGGATGGTAGTCTCGTAGCTGACCACCAGAGTGGTGAGGTACTCACGGTAGGTGACGTTGCGCTCGCAGGCTGCGGCAAGAACGCCTGCCACAAAGGATGTGCCGGGATGGCCTTTGATCATGTTGTGTCCGTCGTCGATGTCAAAGGAATTGGATGCGTGGCACATTGCGGCGGTAGCACCCCAGAAGTTGAAGGTGTCCTTGGTACCGATGACGGGGATGTTGCCATATGCGCCCATGCCTCGTGCAAGACGCAGGCCGCACTCGTACTGCTTGCCGCAGCTGCCGAGGATAAGGGCGTGCATCAGGTCGACCGAGCAGGCCAACGCTCTGTCCTGAACGGCTTTGGGAATATCCTCCCAGCGGGTATTGAGGATAAAATCCTCAACCTTGTAGTCTATATCAAAAACTACGGGATCGATTTTTTTCATCACTGCCTCCTATGATGGGGATACATATATTGTATATGGTATTATATATCGGCATAACCGATTTGTAAAACGGATAATAATGAAGAATAATATCGGATTTACCGATATATGGCGGCGTGTATACAAATGACGATGATTATACCATCTCATTTTTGCCGCAGGAAAAAATATATCGAGCGCCGAAAGGCGCATATGGAATTGCATTTTGGTCATCCTGAGCTTGTCGAACTTTTCGTCCGAGATCCCGACTCACTACGATCGTCGCTGCTGCGCAGTTCGACTCCGCCTACGCTCCGCTCAGGATGACGCGGACGAAAAGCGCGAGGCACAGCCGAGCGGGATCTCAAAATGCAATATATCGAGCGCTGAAAGGCGCATATCGACAAAATCCTATAGGGTCTTGGTTCTCCCTATGGGTAGCGAAGCTGCGACGCGGTGTTGAATGACACCACGGTGTGGTGTCAGACCTGCGGCGTGACCGAGCCGCAGCGAGACAGGTGGCACGCGAAGCGTGACGGAGAGGGTATCTCCCCTCGCAATATTTCCTTTTATCCCCTCCGCTTCACTTCGTTCAGTACCTCCCCTTGCAACAAGGGGAGGCTTTACGAGGGGTTGCGGGAGGGCGCGAGGATTTATACTAAAGGGACAAAAAAGCCTTCTCCGGTGAGAGAAGGCTTTTTATTTCGGCGGGTGATGCGATTTGCGGGAGGGCGCAGAGACCCTCCCCTACGGATCGGCAGATATGAGGTAAGCTGTAAGAGAACGGGTTGCGGGGACGCCCCGGACGTCGACCCCTACAACGGTGACACAGATTAGGAGAGGTGTGAAACGTATGCTTCCACCTCATCCACCGCAAGCGGTCCCCCTTGTCTCGCTGCGGCTCGGTCACGCTCGCGTTCTAACAGTCCACCGGACTGTTATTCATTACGCTCGCGCCGCTTCGCTACCTGCATAGGGGAAGGCTTTTTACGGGGGAACGGGGGTTTTGAGATAATAATAAGCAACGGCAGAAATCGATGAACTTTATCCCCTCAGTCATTTTTACAAAATGACAGCTCCCCTTGCAACAAGGGGAGCCGTTGGTGCGATTTATTGGTCTTAGAGTTTTTGTGCAGATTTCGTCCATATACAACTAACGCGAGGGTTGACAGTACTTTGTGTACGGCGACCCGAGAGTTAGGCAGTAGATGGGCGGAAGGTGTGCAAAAACAAAACTTATTTTGCTTTGGTTGCAATCTCCATTACCAGCTTGCTCTTCAGCTCGTCCAAAGTCATGACCTCGGTCTCGCCTGTCTTGCGGGAGCGGACAGCAACGGTGTTTGCCTCACACTCCTTGTCGCCCAGAACAAGCATGTAGGGAACCTTTTCCAGCTGGGCTTCGCGGATCTTGTAGCCGATCTTTTCGCTGCGGTCGTCAAGCTCGCATCTTATGCCCAGCGCGTCCAGCTCCTTCATGATGCCTGCGGCGTATTCGCGGCTGCGGTCGGTGACGGGCAGCAGCTTGACCTGAGTGGGGGACATCCACAGGGGCAGTGCGCCTGCGTAGCGCTCAATCAGGTATGCCAGGGTACGCTCGTAGCAGCCCAGAGAGGTGCGGTGGATGATGTAGGGGATCTTCTTCTGGCCGTCGGAGTCAACGTATTCCATACCGAACTTCTTGGCGAGCAGCATATCGATCTGGATGGTAACGATCGTATCTTCTTTGCCGAAAACGTTCTTGTACTGGATGTCCAGCTTGGGGCCGTAGAAGGCGGCTTCGTCGATGCCGACTTCGTACTTGACGCCCAGTTTGTCAAGGATCTCGCCCATTACGCGCTGTGCTTCTTCCCACTGCTCTGCGGTGCCTTCGTACTTGATGCCGGCGCGTGCGGGATCCCACTGGCTGAAGCGGAAGGTGCAGTTGTCCAGCATGCCCACGGTGTCAAGCAGGTACTTGGCCAGCTCGAGGCAGCCGCTGAACTCCTCCTCCAGCTGATCGGGGCGGAGGATCAGGTGACCCTCGGAGATGGTGAACTGACGAACGCGGATGAGGCCGTGCATCTCGCCGCTGTCCTCGTTGCGGAACAGGGTGGAAGTCTCGCCCAGTCGCATGGGCAGGTCACGGTAAGAACGGGCGCGGTTGAGGAAGGTCTGATACTGGAAGGGACAGGTCATAGGACGCAGAGCAAAGCACTCCTTGGACTCGTCGTCCTGATCGCCCATGATAAACATACCGTCGCGGTAGTGATCCCAGTGTCCGCTGATTTTGTACAAATCGCGCTTTGCCATGAGAGGGGTCTTGGTCAGCAGATAGCCGCGCTTCTGCTCCTCGTCCTCGACCCAGCGCTGGAGCAGCTGAATGACTCTCGCGCCCTTGGGCAGCAGGATGGGCAGACCCTGACCGATAACGTCAACGGTGGTAAAATACTCAAGCTCACGGCCGAGCTTGTTGTGGTCGCGCTTTTTGGCCTCCTCGACGGCGGTGAGGTAGGCTTCCATCTCGTCTTTTTTGGCAAAAGCGGTGCCGTAGATGCGCTGGAGCATCTTGCGGGAGCTGTCGCCGCGCCAATAAGCACCGGTGCAGGAAGTCAGCTTGAATGCCTTGACGCCCGAGGTGGAGGGCAGGTGGGGGCCTGCGCACAGATCAACGAAGTCACCCTGCTTGTAGAAGGAGATGACTGCGTCCTCGGGCAGATCGTTGATAAGCTCTACTTTGTAGGGCTCATCTTTCATCAGCTCGAGAGCCTCAGCGCGGGGCAGCTCGAAGCGCTCGAGGCGGATGCCCTGCTTGACGATCTTCTTCATCTCGGCCTCGATAGCGGTCAGATCCTCCTGAGTGAAGGGCTTTTCGCGGTCGAAGTCATAATAAAAACCGTTGTCAATGGCGGGGCCGATGGCAAGCTTGGTCTCGGGGAAGAGGTGCTTGACGGCCTGAGCCAGCACGTGGGAAGCGGTGTGACGGAGGGTCCAGCGGCCGTCGGCATCGTTCCAGTCGAGGAACTCTACGGTGTCGCCGTCGCGGAGTACGGTGGGCAGACCGCTGTTTACGCCGTTGATGCGGCAGGAAAGCAGGCCTGCATTGGAGCCGAGGACGATCTTGGCGGCATCGAGAGCCAGCATACCGTCATCAAGCACAAAACTCTGACCGTTGCAGATAATGTTCATAGTGTGTGTCTCCTTTGTATGATAAGATTAATTTTAGTATCATTTTTTCGCAGAAAAAATATATCGAGTGCGCAGCACATATCGAGTTCACCTTGGTGAACATATCGAGTTTGAACCGCAGGGTCAAACATATCGATGAGAAGCAACTTGTGTCGATATTCGCCTGCGGCGATCGATATGACTCGCTATGCTCGGCTCGATATGCGTGCAAGGCACGCTCGATATATTTTTGGCAAAGCCAAAAATAAGAAAAAAGTCTCCGCAGTACGGTATTATTCCATACTGCAGAGACGAAAAAACATATTTCCGCGGTTCCACTCTGCTTGCGGCAAAACTGCCGCCGCTTATAGGTCGATAACGCTGACAAAACGGCGTGAGCATACTGAGGCAAATGCCCGTTGTGCTCCGCTCCTCACGGGTGGTATGGGCAAAACAATTTTGTCTGCGCTCTCAGCCTATGGCGCATACTCTCTGTGCAGGGTGGACATTCTGCCCCGTCCCGATCGACGGATTTGTTTGAATTATAGTATTATTCCCGACGTTTGTCAAGAATAATATGAATTGCAGATTGCATCTGCATGAATTGAAAGCTGATGCTTTCATGAATTGCCCTGCGGGCATGAATTGCAGGCTACGCCTGCATGTCGGTGTCGCTGGCGCGACGGATTGGATAGCACCACCTCATCCGTCATTTTCTTGCGAAAATGCCACCTTCCCCTGCATAGGGGAAGGCTTTTGGGGAGCGAGGATATCATACCGCGAAGCGGTATATCCTCCATTCCGCAGGGTGGATTTCATTGAAAACCTCAGGTTTTCTGCGGGGGAACGGGGTTTCGCGCATTATACAAAGAACAACGGCATTGGCAGTACTATGTGTACGGCAATGCCGAGGTTCTGCAGTAGAATCGCGAAGGATCCGTTCCCTAATCCATTATCAATTAGTGATGCTCTCCGTGGCAATGCTCACAGTCACCTGTGCATCCAATAATAGGAGTAGGATCAATGCCCTGATTCTTGTAGTAGTCGGCGAGGGCGGCCTTGATGGCTTCTTCTGCCAGGACGGAGCAATGCACCTTTGCGGGGGGGAGTCCTTCGAGAGCTTCAACAACGGCAGAGTTGGTCAGCTTGAGAGCTTCCTGAATAGTCTTGCCCTTGACCATTTCGGTTGCCATAGAGGATGTAGCGATGGCGGCGCCGCAGCCAAAGGTCTTGAAGGAGATATCCTTGATGATATCGTCCTCTATCTTCATGTAGATCTTCATGATATCGCCGCACTTGAGGTTGCCTACCTGACCTACGGCGTTTGCGCCATCCAGTTCACCGACGTTGCGGGGGTTGGCGAAATGATCCATAACCTTGCTTGAGTATTCCATATTTTATTCCTCCCAGACAGGCGACATTTTTCTGCGCCTTTCAAGTATCTTTTCCAGATTGTCAACAATATAGTCCACGTCGTCCTCGGTGTTCATCACATCAAGGGTCAGACGGAGAGAGCCGTGTGCACGCTCATGAGACAAACCGATGCTCATCAGCACGTGGCTGGGGTCTAAGCTTGCGGTGGAGCAGGCCGAGCCGGTGGCGGCGCAGATGCCTGCAAGATTGAGGTCCATGATCAGAGTCTCGCCCTCGATGGCGGCAAAGACAAAGGAGCTGTTGCCGGGCAGACGGTTTGTGGGGTGGCCGGTCAGCGAGCACTGGGGGATGCGAGCCAGCACCTTCTCCTGCAGTCTGCGGCTGAGGGAGCTGACGTATGCCATCTCGCGCTCCATGTTCTCGCCCTTGAGACGGGCAGCCTCGCCCAGAGCCACGATGCCTGCTACGTTCTCGGTGCCGCTGCGGCGGCCTTTTTCCTGTCCGCCGCCGGTGATGTAGGACTGCAGCGCGATGCCGGATCGGACATACAGAGCGCCTACGCCCTTGGGAGCGTTGATCTTGTGACCGCTGAGGGAGAGCATATCAATGCCCAGCTCCTTGACGTTGATGGGGATATGGCCGAATGCCTGAACGGCGTCGGTGTGGAAGAACACGCCCTTTTTGTGGCAGATTTCGGCGATCTCGCGGAGGGGCTGGATGGTGCCGATCTCGTTGTTGGCGGTCATGATGGAGACCAGAGCGGTGTCCTCGTTGATAGCGTTCTCAAGTGCGACGAGGTCGACCACGCCGTTGGAATCAACGGGGAGCACGACCACGTTGAAGCCCTCATCCTTGAGTGCGTCGGCGGTGTGCAGGATTGCGTGATGCTCAATAGCGGTGGTGATGAGGCGACGGCGGCCTTTGGCCTGCTTGGAGTGCATAAAGCCACGGAGAGCCATATTATCAGCCTCGGTGCCCGAGCCGGTGAAGATGATCTCCTTGGCATCGGCGCCGATAACGTTGGCTACCTGCTGACGTGCCTCCTCGATAGCGGCCTTGGCGCGCTGACCGAGAGAATAAAAGCCTGCAGAGGGGTTGCCGAACTCGCCGGTGAAGTAGGGAAGCATCTTGTTGAGAACTTCGGCTGCTACGGGAGTGGTGGCGGCATTGTCTGCATAAACAAATCGCTTGTCCATTATTTGGAAAAACTCCTTTTTGTAAACCAAAAACGGTATTTTATTTTTTTCACATAGTAATATACGATATTTTAAGTGAAGTTTCAAGTAGTAAATTGGATTTAATGTGACTTGGTCACAGAAGCGGCGTAATGGAAGAGCTAAGAGCTAATAGCTAAGAGCGAAGGTGTCGGCAGAGCCGACGGATTGGATAGTAGTCGATATGTTTGAGCTTGCGCTCAAACTCGATATATTGCCGCGCGGCGGCAATTCGATATACCGCTGCGCGGTTCGATATATCGCCTGCGGCGACAAGAACACAAGGTGTCGGCAGAGCCGACGGATTGGATAGCACCACCTCATCCGTCAGCTGCGCTGACACCTTCTCCTCATAGGAGAAGGCTTTTTATGGGGGAACGGGGATTTCGTGGATTATACAAGTAACACGAGGGTTGACAGTACTATTTGTACGGCGACCCGAGAGTTACGCAGTAGAAACGCGAAATCAGTCCGTTCCTACATAAAGCTTTTACTCTGCGCAACCGCAAGAGCATCACATCGGTTGTTGTAGACATTATCCGCGTGGCCTTTGACCCAGACGAGGGTGATGTCGTGCTGTTTCCACAGCGCGTACAGCTGCTGCCACAGCTCACGGTTGAGTACCGGCTTGCCGTCGGCTTTTTTCCAGTCTTTTTTCATCCAGCTGTAGATCCAGCCCTGATTGAATGCATCAGACACGTACTTGGAGTCGGTGTAGAGGGTGATCATGCAGGGTTCTTTGAGGGCGCGGAGTGCTTCGATGACCGCCGTCAGCTCCATACGGTTGTTGGTGGTGTTTGGTTCGCCGCCCGACAGCTCCTTCTCTATGCCCTTGTAGCGCAGTACGGCGCCCCAGCCCCCCGGGCCGGGATTGCCCGAGCAGGCGCCGTCTGTGTATATTTCGATTTTTTTTGCCATTTTTTAGTTATTTTCGATATTTTCTGTGGGTTTTTCGACCTTTTCCTCAGAGTTATCGACAGTTTCCACAGACTTTTCCACATTATCCACGGGGTTTTCAACATCCTCGTCCTCATCGCGGGTGGTGGTGGTTACCGAGATGACCTTGACGTCCTCTTCCAGCCTGATGAGGTAGACGCCCTGAGATGCGCGGGCGCAGATCCTGACGCCCTGCACGCCGGTGCGGATGACCACGCCCTGAGAGTTGATGATGATCATATCCTCCGAGCCGTCTACGACCTTGAGCGAGCAGAGGTCGCCGGTTTTTTCGGTGAGGTTGTGGACACGCACGCCCATAGTGCCGCGGTGTGCCTCTCTGAACTCCTCACACTCGGTCATCTTGCCAAAGCCGTTTTCGGTAACGGTGAGCACATATTTGCCGTCGCTTGCTTTGCCTGCGCCGACTACATAGTCGCCGTCTCTCAGCTTGATGCCGCGGACGCCGCCTGCCTCTCGGCCTGTGGGACGAACCTCCTCCTCACCGAAGCAGACAGCCTGTCCTGCGTGGGAGGCGATGAATATAGTATCGTTGCCGTGGGTATGCATTACCGCAACAAGCTCGTCGTCCTCATCAAGATTGATGGCCTTGACACCTGCTTTGCGGGCGGTGTTGAGCATACTCAGCTGGATACGCTTGGCCTCGCCCTTGCGGGTGACGAACATAATATAATCCTCATCGTTGAACTCGCGGATGTGGATGCCTGCCTGAACACGCTCGTCCTCACCCAGCTGGAGCAGATTGACGATGTTCATGCCCTTGGCGGTACGGGAGCTTTCGGGGATCTGGTAGCCTTTGAGGCGGTGGACACGGCCTTTGTTGGTAAAGAACAGAATGATCTCGTGGGTGGATGCGGTGAATATAGTCTCAACCACGTCCTCGTCACGGGTCTGCATACCTGTAACGCCTCTGCCGCCGCGGCGCTGAGCCTTGTAGGCACTTGCGGGCATACGCTTGATGTAGCCCATACGGGTCATGGTGAACACGCTCTCCTGCTCCTCGATAAGATCCTCGATGTCCACTTCTTCGGGGTTGTCGATGATCTCGGTCTTGCGCTCGTCACCGAATCTGTCGCGGATCTCGATCAGCTCCCGGCGTACAACGGCAAGCAGCTTTACGCGGTCACTCAGCAGGCCCTCATAATATGCGATACGCTCCATCAGCTCGTCATACTCGCCCTGAAGCTTCTCGCGGTCGAGACCCTGCAGAGCCTTGAGGCGCATATCCAGTATGGCCTGAGCCTGCACGTCGTCCAGCTCAAAGCGTGCCATCAGGTTTTCCTTGGCATCGTCGTAGCTTGAGCGGATGATCTTGATGACCTCGTCGATGTTGTCCTGTGCGATCAGCAGGCCGCGCAGGATGTGGGCGCGTTCTTCGGCCTTGCGCTTGTCAAAAATTGTCCTGCGGGTGACGATCTCCTCCTGAAAACTGAGATACTCGTCGATGATGTGGCGCAGGGACAGGATCTTGGGCTGGCGCTGATTGTCGGTGAGAGCCAGCATATTGATGGAAAAATTACTCTGCATAGCCGTCTGTGCGTACAGACGGTTGAGCACCACCTGAGGATTGGCGTCTTTTTTGACCTCGATGACGATACGCATACCCTTGCGGTCGCTCTCGTCACGGATGTCGGATATGCCCTCCAGACGCTTCTCGTTGACCTGATCGGCCATAGCTTTGATGAGCATACGCTTGTTGACCTGATAGGGCAGCTCGGTGACTATGATGCGGGTGCGCTCCTGCTTGGCCTTGTCGCGGAATTCCTCAAACTCGCATCTGGCGCGCATAACGACGCGGCCGCGGCCTGTGGCGTAGGCCTCCTTTATGCCCGCTCTGCCCAGGATCATACCTCTGGTGGGGAAGTCGGGGCCCGTGATATGCTGCATCAGATCTCCCAATGTTGCCTCGGGATCGTCCAGCACGCAGACGCAGGCGTTGATGACCTCAGTCAGATTGTGAGGGGGGATATTGGTAGCCATACCGACTGCGATACCGCTGGAGCCGTTGACCAGCAGGTTGGGGAAGCGGGTGGGGAGCACGCGGGGCTCGCGGCGGCTTTCGTCAAAGTTGGGATCCCAGTCGACGGTGTCTTTTTTGATGTCCTCCAGCATGCTCTCGGCGATCTTGGACATTCTTGCCTCGGTGTATCGGTATGCTGCGGGGGGGTCGCCGTCTATAGAACCGAAGTTGCCGTGTCCGTCGACCAGCATATAGCGCATGGAGAAGTCCTGCGCCAGTCGGACGAGGGCATCGTATACGGATGCGTCGCCGTGGGGATGGTATCTGCCCAGCACGTCGCCAACGCAGGTGGCAGACTTCTTGTGAGGCTTGTCACTGGTCAGTCCGTCCTCGTACATGGCGTAGAGGATACGGCGGTGAACAGGCTTGAGACCGTCACGCACGTCGGGCAGGGCACGGCCTACGATAACCGACATTGCGTACTCTATATAGGAGCTTTCCATCTCCTTGACAAGCTCTGTATTGACTATTTTCTGCTCGGGGAACATTATGTCCTCGGGCTTGTAATCTACGTTTCGTTTTGCCATAATTTACACTCCTCAGAAGTCCAGATTTACGGCGTATTTTGCGTTGCGCTCGATGAATTCTTTGCGCGGCTCGACCTTTTCGCCCATCAGCAGGGAGAATATCTCGTCGGCTTTGGCGGCATCCTCGAGGGTGATCTTTTTGAGGGTGCGGCGTTCGGGGTCCATGGTGGTCTCCCACAGTTCGTCGGGGTTCATCTCACCGAGACCCTTATAGCGGGAGATGTCGATCTTGGCGTTCTCGTTGCCTGCGCGCATCTCCTGAGAGATCATATCGCGCTCCTCGTCGGAGAAGGCGACTCTGACGTCCTTGCCCTTTTTCAGCTTATAGAGGGGAGGCACGGCGGCGTAGACGTAGCCGCGCTCGATGAGAGGCTTCATATATCTGAAGAAGAAGGTCAGCAGAAGTGTGCGGATGTGGCTGCCGTCCACGTCGGCATCGGCCATAATAACCACCTTGTGGTATCTCAGCTTGCTCTCGTCAAAATCCTCACCCAAGCCTGCGCCCAGCGCGATAATGACCGGCTGAAGCTTGTCGTTGCCGTAGATTTTGTCGGCGCGGACTTTTTCCACATTCAGCATCTTGCCCCACAGAGGCAGAATAGCCTGATAGCGGGAGTCTCTGCCCTGAGTGGCCGAGCCGCCTGCCGAATCACCCTCGACGATATAGATCTCGGTGAGCTCGGGGTTATTCTCGTTGCAGTCGCGCAGCTTGTCGGGCATCGCGGCGCCGCCAAGCACCGTCTTGCGGCGGATGCTCTCGCGGGCTTTGCGGGCAGCCTCACGGGCCGAGGCGGCGAGGATGGCTTTTTCCATAATGGCCTTGGCTACCTGAGGATTCTCCTCAAAGAAGGCACTCAGCTTGTCGCTCACCAAACTGTCCACAAAGGAGCGGATGTAGGCGTTGCCCAGCTTGGTCTTGGTCTGACCCTCGAACTGCGCCTCCTCCAGACGGACGGAGATAACGCAGGTCAGGCCCTCTCTGACGTCGTCGCCGGAGAGCTTTTCGTCCTCTTTGAGGAACTTATACCGCTTGCCGTAATCATTGAGCACGCGGGTGAGTGCGGTCTTGAAGCCTGTCTCGTGCATACCGCCCTCGGGGGTGCGGATGTTGTTGGCAAAGGAGAGGAACACCTCCGAGTAGCCGTCTGTGTACTGGAGAGCCACGGCGGCGTCGGCCTTGTCCATTTTGCCGTCAAAATATACTACCTGCTCGTGCAGGGCGTTCTTGCCGTTGTTCTGGAAAGTAACAAACTCGCGGATACCGCCCTCGTAGCACATGGTATCCTCTCTGACCTCCTCGCCGCGCAGGTCACGGAGGGTGATGCGCAGGCCTGCGTTGAGGAAGGCCTGATCGCGCAGACGGGTGTACAGTGTCTGATAGTCAAACACGGTCTCGTCAAAGATAGTGCCGTCGGGCTTGAAGGTGACGCTGGTGCCTGTGCAGTCCTCGGCGCAGTCGCCGGTGACCGACATGGGCTGCTTTGTTACGCCCTTTTCGAAGGCCATCTCCTTGATCTTGCCCTCGTTGCAGACCCGCACGGTCAGCCAGTCGCTCAGTGCGTTGACTACGCTGGCGCCGACGCCGTGAAGACCGCCCGCCACCTTGTAACCGCCGCCGCCGAACTTGCCGCCTGCATGCAGCACGGTAAAGACCACCTCCAGCGTGGAGATGCCCAGCTTGGGATGCTTGCCCGTGGGGATACCGCGGCCGTTGTCCGATACGGTGATGGTGTTGTCCTTGTTTATGGTTACTTCGATATGGGTACAGTAACCTGCCAGAGCTTCGTCTATGGAGTTGTCCACTATTTCATAAACAAGATGGTGCAGACCGCTTACGCTGGTGCTGCCTATATACATACCGGGGCGCTTGCGGACGGCTTCCAGTCCCTCAAGCACCTGTATCTGACTTTCGTCATAGGTTGTTTGTACCTTTTCGATCTCGCTCATAATTACCTCCGACTTCATAGAAAAGCTCAGTACAAGCTCTCCATATAAGTATTGTTGTTTACTCGTTTTTCAAGGGTTTTTGCGCTAAGCTGACAAATATATACCATAACTCCCTCGGGCTCAAGACACACGACGGCGCTCTTGGGAAGCTCGTCGGTGACGACTATAAGGCGGTTTTCACGCTCGGCGGCATTGAGAAATTCTCTGGTGTGCTTGGAGCCGGTTGAGGTGTCCATGTCAAAGACGCCGATTATGCTGTCAAGCGGCACGCTGATATCCTTGCCTAAGTGTAAATACATAGGGTCTATCTCCTGAAGAATAGGTCTCTGTTTTTTTGGTGAGAGGGAAAACTCGCGTATTATGAAATAATATACTGCGGACGGATTTATATGACGGGGTCTCTGTGCCCTGCGCAAGCCTTCTCCTATGAGGAGAAGGGGGACCGCTTGCGGTGGATGAGGTGGAAACCAAACCTTCACCTCATCAGTCTCGCTGCGGCTCGGTCACGCCGTTTTTGTAGGGGAGGGTCTCCGCGCCCTCCCGCCAAGAATACGGTGTGGTGCTTCATCTATCCCCGAGCCATTGCATGCTCGGACTCACGCGTGACTGTCCCCGCGGCGAGTGCCGCGGAACTAATGAATTGTTCGGGGTCCCCGCGAGACTTGTCTCGTGGGGCATATAAAAAGTCACCAAAACCAGTGGGGGACCCTAAACTTCGCAGAGGCTCGAGTCCCCCACACCCCCAGTGTCGCTTACCCAGAACTGGCTCGGTGTATGACATTGCCACACGGATAAGCGGCGCTTTGCGAAGCGCCCTACTCTCGCTGCCGCAGAGCAGGATTACTCAATAAATCCCCAAGCGGCAGAACGGATAGCTTATATAGCTTTGCGCCGCAGAATATATGCCGGTCTTTGCACGCGCCTGCGGCGAAGGGTGCAAAGACAAACCTCCGCGCCTGGATTTATACTAAAGGGACGGAGAGTTTTCATAGCTCTCCCAAAGGGAGAGACGAGTGGAGGTGCGGGAGGCAGAGGTGTTCTCACATTTGCCTGACAGCGATATATTGCATTTTGGTCATCCTGAGCTTGTCGAACTTTTCGTCCGAGATCCCGACTCACTGTGTTCGTCGCTGCTGCGCAGTTCGACTGCGCTGTCGCTCCGCTCAGAATGACGCGGACGAAAAGCGCGAGGCGCAGCCGAGCGGGATCTCAAAATGCAATACGATATGTGCCTTGCGGCATAAATTATTCTTGATTTTCTCCGGCGATGAATTCGTCGGGGATATACATAAACTTCGCCTCACCGATGGTTTCTGGCATCTGGCAGCAGGTGATTATTGTCTGGCCCTGACGGGTGTTTTTGAGAATATAGCCCTGACGTGCTTCGTCAAGCTCGCTGAGTACGTCATCCAGAAGCAGCAGGGGATAGTCCTCACCGTCGCGCAGCAGCTCCCTCTGGGCAAACTTCATTGCGATGGCCGCCGTGCGGGACTGGCCCTGAGACGCGAATCTACGCGCGTCTTTGCCGTTGATATATACTTCTATATCGTCGCGGTGAACGCCCACAAGACAGCTTTTTGACGCGATCTCGGCGCTCTCCATCTCTTTCATTGCCGTGTAGATGGTGTTTATTATCTGACTGCGGTCGGTGACCCACTGCAGACAGGACATGGTATTGTAGCGGAGGGTCAGTTTTTCTTTGCCGCCCGAAATATCGCTGTGTACCGACTTTGCCAGCGTGTTCAGCCGATCGACTAGCTCGTAGCGGCGGCAGACCAGCTCGGTGGAATAATGGGCAAGCTGAAGATTCAGCTCGGGCAGCACACGGAAATCCTCTCCGTCGCGGAGCAGCTTCTGCTTGTTTTTGAGGATTTTTTCGTAAAAGCCGAGATTTTCATCGTATATGGGGCTCAGCTGGCACAGACAGTCGTCCATAAGACTGCGGCGGTTACTGGCGCCGCCTTTGATAAGCATCAGATCCTCGGGCGAGAACAGCACGCACCTGATAATATCGTTCATATTGGCTTTGCGGTTTATCTGCACGTCGTTGATCAGCACGCGGGTGCGTTTGCCGGGCATAAAGGTCATATGATACCCAAAATCCCTGCCGCGGCTGACGGCTTTGGCCTCCACGCGGCCCAGCATACAGCCGAACCGCACCAGATCCTCGTTCTTGATGCCGCGCCACGAACGGCAGCCGGAGAGTATGTACACGGCCTCGAGGATATTGGTCTTGCCGCGGCCGTTTTCTCCGATTATCACGTTGACCCCGGGAGCAAAATCAAAGCTGCCGCTCACGTAGTTGCGAAAATCGGTAAGTTTTAATGATTCCAGTCTCACTCGCTCTTTACCCTTACGGTCTTGCCGGCATAGGTGGCGCTGTCACCGTCACGGAGCTTTTTGCCCCGCTGGGTGCAGACTTCGCCGTTGACCAGAACCTGACCTGCCTGAACTACCTCTTTGGCTTCGCCGCCGGTGTAGCACAGACCGGAGAGCTTGAGCAGGGAATCCAGCTTGATAAACTCGGTTGTGATGGTAACTTCCATATCATTCACCGGCTTTCAGTCTGACGGGCAGGATGAGATATACAAAGCTGTTGCCCTCCACGGGACGGATGGTGCAGGGGGAGAGGCCGCTCTTCATCTCAAACATGATCTCCTCGTCGGGGCAGGCTTTCAGCGCGTCAAGCAGGTAGCTGTTGTTGAATCCGATCTCAACCGTCTCACTGCACTGGGGGATAATCAGCTCGTCATAGCTCTTGCCCATAGAGGTGATGCAGGTCAGCTTGAGCGTAGTGCCCTCAAAAAGGCATCTGACGGGAGTTTTGAGTCTTTCGGATATAATGATGGAAACACGCTCAACAGCCCGTATAAGCTCGCTCTTGTCGAGTCTGAGGGCAATAGGCTGGCTCTGGGGCACTGCGGCCTTGTAATTGATGAAGTCACCCTCGAGCAGTCTGGTGACGACTGTCACCGTGTCAAACTCAAAGAGGGAGAATTTTTTGTTCTGGAAGATGCAGCACATCTCATCGTTGTCGGGCAGGATGCGGGAGATCTCCTTGAGGGCGTCGCCGGGAACGATGAATCGTGCATCGGGCAAGGTGGTGATGACAGGCTCGTGACGGACTGCCATACGGTAGCCGTCCACGCCGACTACGGTGAGCATGGTCTCCTCCAGCTCAAAGAGAGCGCCGGTGTGGGTGGGCTTGTTCTCATTGTCGGAAACGGCGAATACCGTCTGGTTGATAAGATTGCGCAGAGAGGTGTTGGTAAAACTGATGCCGCTGCCTTTTTCAACCTCGGGGAGCTGAGGGAAGTCAATGGCGGGCATAGCCATGATGTTGAATACGCTGGCGCCGCAGGTGATGGTGGCGGAGGGACGGTCATCAACCTCGATGGTGATGGTCTCGCCTGCCGATTTGCGGACGATGTCGCCCAGAATACGGCCGTTGATAACGCATACGCCGCGGCTGTATACGGTGGCATCGATGGTTTTGGTGATGCCGATCTTGTAATTATAGCCGGTCAGCTTGACGTCAGCGCCGCATTTGATGAGGATACCTTCGATTATGGAGTCGCCGGCTTTTGGGGAAACGGCGTGGGAAACTACCGAAATAGCATCGCTCAGCAGGGTTTTTGCACAGGAGAACTTCATGGTGGTTTTACCTCCTATTAATTATAAATCCAAGTATTATTGTTATTATAGTATGTTGATTGTGTGGAAAAGGCCAAAAAACGGCCGACGGAGCCTTGAAAACAAAGAAAAAAGTTTTACCCAGTGGGGTGGGGAAAAGCCCGGGAGTTATAAAATAAAATCAACAGCAAAACTTATGCACATACTTTGTGGAAAATATCCACGGGAAATTGTGGAAACTCGGGAATATGGATGAATTGCGCATGCGGCGCATGAATTGAAAGCAGATGCTTTCATGAATTGCCCTGTGGGCATGAATTGCGGTTAACACCGCATGAAGGTGTCCGCAAAGCGGACTTTATTGAATAGGTCGCCTATGGCGACACCGACATGCAGGCAAAGCCTGCAATTCATGAGCCGATAGGTTCAATTCATTCTTCATGCAACGTAAGCTGCAATTCATTCTCTCCTTACTTGCTTTCAATATTCTTGCGCAGGTCGGCGATGCCGGCGGCAACTTCGGGAGAGTTGACCATTTTTTCCTGTATCTGCTTGAGAGAGTTCATGATGGTGGTATGGTCGCGGTTGAGCTCGCGGCCGATCTGGATCAGCGACAGATTGGCCATATCGCGCATAAGCAGGCAGGCAACCTGACGGGCGTGGACTACGTCCTTTTCGCGGCTGGTGGACTGGATCCTCTCGATGGGAACACGGTAGAACTCACTGACGTTGTCCAGTATGAGCTGGGGTGTGGGATGGAGGCCGGGACGCTCCTTGATGATGTCGGCGATGGCGTCCTTGACCACGGGCAGGGTGATGTCCAGACCCATGATGGTCTTGAGTGCGGCGATCTTTTTGACCGCGCCCTCCAGCTCACGGACGTTGTTTGTGATGGCGGAGGCTATGTATTCGCGGACGTTGAGGGGCAAAGTAACGCCAAGCTGGCGGCTCTTTTCGTCCACGAGTGCGATACGTGTCTCCAAATCGGGACTCTTGACGTCCACAAGCAGGCCCATCTCCAGTCGGGTCTGGATACGCTCTGTGAGGGTGGCGATCTCTTTGGGCGGACGGTCGGCGGTGACGACTATCTGCTTGCGGGCCTCATACAGGCTGTTGAAGGTATGGAAGAACTCCTCCTGCACGAACTCTTTGCCGCCGAAGAACTGCACGTCGTCCACCAAAAACAGGTCGGCCGAGCGGTATTTGTGTCTGAACTCGTACAGACCGGTCTTGATGCCCGCGACCACGTCGTTGAGGAAGTCCTCACTCTTGATGTACACGATAGAGCAGCCGGGATAGCGCTCCATAAAACGGTTGGCTATAGCGTACAGCAGGTGGGTCTTGCCCAGGCCCGAGGGGCCGTGGATGAACAGCGGGTTGTAGATTCGGTCGGTGGACAGGTCAAAGGGTGCCTCGGCAACGGCGTTGGCGGCCGCGTGGGCAAAGCGGTTACTTGCGCCGACGATAAAGTTGCGGAAGGTATAGCTGGAAAAGGCCGAAGCGGTGTTCTTGCGCTTCCACTCATATGCCTCCATGCCCGACAAAAATACGGGGCGCATACTTTTGCCGCCGATGTCGGAGAGGATATGGCTCAGCTTGGCGGTGAATTTGTCTCTCAGCATATCCCGCTCGATCTCCGAGGGCGCCGAAATAACAAGGCTGTCGTCCTTGATGGCCATGGCGCGGGTATTGCGGAAAAATGTGGTGATTACTATCTCGGGTTCGGTCTCGGACAGAACCTGTATGGCTGCATCAAGCAGCGAATCGGGTGTTTGTGTCATGTATATTTTATCCCCCAGTGCAGGTAGTTAATAGTGAATAGTGAATAGTTAATGTGTCGCCTGCGGCGACGGAGCAAAAGCGACGCGCGGCGAGTGCCGCGCAAGGCGAAGGGCGAGTTGATCTCGCCCGTGAGCATAAATCAACAGGGGTCCCCGCGAGACCTGTCTCGTGGGGTGAGATTGGTTATTTTTGGCTTTGCCAAAAATATATCGAATGGGCGTCAGCCCATATATCGAGTGTTTGCACATATCGAACCGAGCAAAGCGAGGTATATCGACAAATAATGTACCCCGACGCGTAAGCATACAAATAGCTATGCTACATTATACCACAACAAAACGGTTTATTCAATACCATTTTTATATAATAGTTCGCGCGTGCGTATATTATATATATAATACTATAATATAAAATAAGATGAAGAAGCAGAATGCAGAAATGAGGTGCCGCGGGGCTGTCGACGGGACTTAAAAGCCTTCTCCGGTTGGAGAAGGGGGACCGCTTGCGGTGGATGAGGTGGATGCTTTCCTTTAGCATCTTGTCCAATCTGCGGCACACAGTAGGGGCGGGGTAGCGAAGCGGCGCGAGCGTAATGAATAACAGTCCGGTGGACTGTTAGAACGCGAGCGTGACCGAGCCGCAGCGAGAACTTGCTCCCGCCGTTTTTGTAGGGGAGGCAGCCCTCTGCCTCCCGCCAAGGCTCCCCTGCAAGGGGAGCTGGATTTTGCGCAGCAAAAGACTGAGGGGTTGTAAAATCATCCTATAACCGCAACCCCTCAGTCACTTCGTGACAGCTCCCCTTGCAGGGGAGCCAAGAACGAAGGACGGGGGAGTTAGTGAACAGTGAACATTGAACAGGCGATAAGTACGGGGGAGTTCGCGGATTTTCGGGGGATTTTTCACGTGAAACAATTAAAATAAAAAAATTTCCCAAAATTTCTTATTTTTTTAGTGCAAAATGGATTTTTATCTGCTATAATATTAGCGCTGAAAGTTTATCTATTATTACAAAACAATAAAGGAGAGTTGAAAACAAATGCACAAGTATGTTTATTTGTTTACCGAAGGCAACGCTTCCATGCGTGAGCTCCTCGGCGGCAAGGGCGCTAACCTTGCTGAAATGACCAACATCGGTCTTCCTGTTCCTCAGGGCTTCACCATTTCCACCGAGGCCTGCACCAAGTACTACGAGGACGGCAAGAAGATCAACGACGAGATCATGGCTCAGATCAATGAGTACATCGTCAAGATGGAAGGCGTTACCGGCAAGAAGTTCGGTGACAAGGAGAACCCCCTGCTGGTTTCCGTACGTTCCGGCGCACGTGCTTCCATGCCCGGTATGATGGACACCATCCTCAACCTGGGTATCAACGAGGACGTTGTCGAGTATATGGCAAAGTCGTCGGGTAACCCCCGCTGGGCTTGGGACTGCTACAGAAGATTCATCCAGATGTACTCCGACGTCGTTATGGAAGTCGGCAAGAAGTACTTCGAGGAGCTCATCGACAAGATGAAGGAAGAAAAGGGCGTCACCCAGGATATCGACCTGACCGCTGACGACCTCAAGGAGCTGGCAAACCAGTTCAAGGCTGAGTACAAGGCAAAGCTGGGCGAGGACTTCCCCTCCGATCCCAAGGAGCAGCTCATGGGCGCTATCAAGGCTGTTTTCCGCAGCTGGGACAACCCCCGTGCTAACGTCTACCGCCGCGACAACGACATCCCCTACTCCTGGGGTACCGCTGTCAACGTACAGATGATGGCATTCGGCAACATGGGCGACGATTGCGGCACCGGTGTTGCATTTACCCGTGACCCCGCTACCGGCGAGAAGAAGATGATGGGTGAGTTTTTGACCAACGCTCAGGGCGAAGACGTCGTTGCAGGCGTTCGTACTCCCATGCCCATCGCCGAGATGGCTAACAAGTTCCCCGAGGCTTACAAGCAGTTCGTAGAAGTCTGCGGTATCCTCGAGAACCACTACCACGATATGCAGGATATGGAGTTCACCGTTGAGCACGGCAAGCTCTATATGCTCCAGACCAGAAACGGCAAGCGTACCGCTCCCGCAGCTCTGCAGATAGCTGTTGACCTTGTTGCCGAGGGCCACAAGACCAAGGAAGAAGCCGTTCTGATGATCGACCCCAGAAACCTCGACACTCTGCTTCATCCCCAGTTTGATGCCAAGGCACTGAAGGCTGCAAAGCCCATGGGCCGCGGTCTGGGCGCTTCCCCCGGCGCTGCATGCGGACAGGTTGTCTTCTCCGCTGAGGACGCTGAGGCTTGGAAGGAAGCCGGCAAGAAGGTCGTTCTGGTTCGTCTGGAGACCTCTCCCGAAGATATCACCGGCATGAAGGCTGCACAGGGCATCCTGACCGTTCGCGGCGGTATGACCTCCCACGCAGCTGTTGTCGCACGCGGAATGGGCAAGTGCTGCGTTTCCGGCTGCGGCGAGATCAAGATGGACGAAGAGAACAAGAAGTTCGAGCTCAACGGCAAGACCTACGTTGAGGGCGACTACATCTCCATCGACGGCTCCACCGGTAACATCTACGACGGCATCATCAAGACTGTTGACGCTGAGATCAGCGGCAACTTCGGCACCATCATGGGCTGGGCTGACGAGTTCCGCCGCCTGAAGGTCCGCACCAATGCCGACACCCCCACCGATGCTAAGAAGGCTCGTGAGCTGGGCGCCGAGGGTATCGGCCTCTGCCGTACCGAGCATATGTTCTTTGAGGCTGACAGAATCGCTGCTTTCCGTGAGATGATCTGCGCTGATACTCTCGAGGAGCGCGAGGCAGCTCTGGCAAAGATCCTGCCCTATCAGCAGAGCGACTTCGAGGCTCTCTACGAGGCTCTCGAGGGCAACCCTGTTACCATCCGTTTCCTGGATCCCCCCCTCCACGAGTTCGTTCCCACCACCGAGGAAGAAATCGCTCTGCTGGCTAAGACCCAGGGCAAGACTGTTGAGGAGATCAAGGCCCTGATCGACTCCCTCCACGAGTTCAACCCCATGATGGGTCACCGTGGCTGCCGTCTGACCGTTACCTACCCCGAGATCGCAAAGATGCAGACCAGCGCTGTCATCCGTGCTGCTATCAACGTCCAGAAGGCTCACTCCGACTGGAAGGTCAAGCCCGAGATCATGATCCCCCTGGTAGGCGAAGTCAAGGAGCTCAAGTTCGTCAAGGATATCGTTGTTGCTACCGCTGACGCTGAGATCGCTGCTGCAGGCATCGAGCTCGAGTACGAAGTAGGTACCATGATCGAGATCCCCAGAGCTTGTCTGACCGCTGACGAGATCGCTAAGGAAGCTGAGTTCTTCTGCTTCGGTACCAACGACCTCACCCAGATGGCATTCGGCTTCAGCCGTGACGACGCAGGCAAGTTCCTGAACGCTTACTATGACACCAAGATCTTTGAGAACGATCCCTTTGCAAAGCTGGATCAGAACGGTGTCGGCAAGCTGATGAAGATGGCTATCGCAGGCGGCAAGGCTGTCCGTCCCGAGATGCACCTGGGCATCTGCGGCGAGCACGGCGGCGACCCCGCATCCGTCGAGTTCTGCCACGAGATCGGCCTGGATTACGTATCCTGCTCCCCCTTCCGTGTACCCATCGCTCGCCTCGCTGCCGCACAGGCTGCTATTAAGAGCAAGTAATTGCAATAATAAAATGCCGCTCTCCGGAGCGGCATTTTTTATTGCAATGATATCCGTTCCCTGCGGTCACGGATGATATACCCCTGCGGGCATGATATATGCTTCGCATATGATATACGCTTCGCGTATTGAGGGGAACGGATATTATATCATATTTGCCGTAGGGCAAATATATCATGCGGCGACAGCCGGTATATCATACCGCGAAAAGCGGTATATCATTGAAAATCGAGAGGATAATTTTTTGCAATGATATCCGTTCCCGTTGGTCACGGATGATATACCCCTGCGGGCATGATATATGCTTCGCATATGATATACGCTTCGCGTATGAAGGGAACGGATATATCATATTTGCCGTAGGGCAAATATATCATGCGGCGACAGCCGGTATATCATA
Organism: Oscillospiraceae bacterium; assembly: GCA_045658985.1. Lineage (GTDB taxonomy): Bacteria > Bacillota > Clostridia > Oscillospirales > Butyricicoccaceae > RGIG3513. The sequence continues at coordinate 18,089 of JAZOWC010000036.1, read as the reverse complement.
TCGCGTCTGCGATATATCATTGAAAATCGGGATTTAATATGCTATGATCTTTTTGAAAGAAGGTGCAACGATGTCCGATAATAAATTGCTTGATTTGTCATTTGATTTTGCTGTTTCTATTGTTAATCTTGTTGACAGCATAAAAACTCCCAAAAGTTCCTATATGACCGATCAGCTTGCAAGGGCGATCATACAATCCGTCGGGGATTCCCCGACGGTTTTTGTTTGCGGGGGAGGATTTTTGGCTTGAACTGACATTCCTGCAGGTTTATAATATTTTTGACCGACATATATCAAATAACAAGGAGGACACACCTATGTGTACCATTGCTGCATATAACGGCACCAAAAGAGCCGCCCCCATTCTTGTGGATATGATGGGCAGGCTGGAGGGTCTGGACGGCGGTTTTTATACCGGGATCGCAACCATTCATGAGGGCATGATCTACAGCGCCAAGGTTGCGGGCGATCTTGAGCATCTGCTGAATACCACCGACGCTCTCAAGCTGCCCGGCACTATCGGCTTTATTCACAGTCGTACCCCCGGCAGCGTCAAGGACGATTTTGTGGAGGTGGCCCATCCTTTTACCGCCGAGGTCGGGGGAGAGGTGCGTGAGGCGCTGATCATGAACGGCTGCGACGGGTTCTTCAAAGGCGCCGCCGACGTGCCCGCAATCGTGGACGAGCTGATCAAAAAAGGCTACGTCATCAAGAGTCATCACCCCACCGTGGGTGTGACCACCCTCCGCGACGGCACACACGTACACGGTACGGATGTCCGCTGTCAGCTGACAAGCAGTAAGATCGCAGAGGGCATGGATGCCGCCTTTGCTCTGCAGGAAGCGGTCAGCGAAATCCCAAGTGAGTCGGTGGCGCTTCTGCTCTCTCTGGCCGCTCCCGATGCCGTTTGCTTTGCCCGTCAGGTGATGAGCATGAACGTGGCTTTCTGCGAGCACGGCGCGTATATGTCCACGGCGAGTTTGGCTTTTCCCGAGGATGCCGGCTGTCCCACCCTGCTGCCGCCCATGAGCTACGGCAAGGTGTACCGCAATAAGTTTGAGGTGTCGCCCATAGTCAACCCCCGCGCCACCGTGGCGCCCATCACCCCTCAGGTCATGGCCGTGGCATACCGCCATATCGAAAACAAGCTCCGCACCCCCACACATTTTACCAAGCTGGGTTGGGCAGAGGTGCTTGAGGACGTCTATCCCAAAGCCGACTGCACCCAGCGCGGCACGGTTGCCTATCAGGTGATCAGCGAGCTGCACCGTCAGGGCAGGCTGAAAATGGAGACGGAGTATATAGAAGGTCAGACCGCCGCGCTGCGAGCACCCGTGTTCAGACTGTGGGTGGAAGATTGATCGGGTAGAGACGGGATACAATACACAAAAAACGGAGACCCTCTGTTGTGTAATCAACATAATGAAGGTTTAAGAAAAAGCACTTATGACAACGATCAAGGTCGTTCGTCATAAGTGCTTTTGTGATATTTCCCGATATTACGGTGAAGTTTTCGCCGGCGCGAAAGTGAAGTTGCTTTGCAGTGAAGTTCGTGCAAGTGCACGAGTGAAGTTAAGTTTGCCCACTTTGCCATAGGCAAAACTTCACTATACGCAGGATAACTTCACCGGTGCAGTAAACTTCACTTGCCGCTTGGGCAAACTTAGTTAATGGGCGCGCGGCTTTTTACCACTCTATTTTCCAGTCCTCGTCCCAGGGGTAGCGCATCCGCAGGACTTTGCCGCCGCGCTTGGCCGATTCTTCGGCATAGATGCCGGGCAGGGTCATTATCAGGCCTTCTTTGACCGAGATTGGGGCCTCGCCGCCATTGCGCACGGCCTCAAAGAAATGATCCAGCATAGCATAATCCATACCGTCGTGGCCGGTGGCTTTGGGGTTCTTCTCGTATGCGGGGGGCATCCAGCGTCCGTCGATCTCGTGAAGCTCGGTGTCCAGCTCGCGCATGGAGTTGTAGCGGATGACAGGCTTGCCGAACCGCTCCATGCGCTCCATATAACCCTCGGTGCCGAACACGCGGTAGGTGTGATGGCCGATCTTTGCGCGGCAGCGGCCGTTGCGCATCAGGCGCACCACAACACCCGACTCGGTGCGGAACTGGGCGCACATCATATCGTCCTTGGTGGATTCGGGGGAATGCTTGCCCGTGCCGAAGCAGCTGCAGTAGCGCAGTTCCTCGGGCACGATACGCATCAGGGGGCCGAGGGAATGGGTGCAGTAGCGGATGGGGATGAGCAGCTTGCGCCAGTTGCCGTTTTCGCTCCAGCCCTTTTGGTCGGCTGAACCGGGTGCGAACCAGTGGATATACTCGGCCTCCATACAGTAGGGCTTGCCCAGCAGACCTTTGTCATAAAACTCCTTGAGCAGCACCGAAAATCTGCTCTCGTTGGGGTTTGCGCCCACAGAGAGGAAGGCCTTCGAGCGCAGGGAGGCCTGCCAGATGTCCTCGGCCTCCTTGAGATTGGCAACCAGAGGGATGTCTGAGAGCACGTTGACGTTCTTGTTCAGCGCCTTGATGCAGAACTCGGCGTGGATGTCGGCGCCCGTCTCAACTATGACCGCGTCCAGCTCCTCCTGCTCAAGCATACGGTCATAATCCTCATAAAAATGCGCGTTGGGGAACATATCGGCCATAGCCATGCTTGCACGCCACTGCTTGTCGTACCAGTTGTGGGGGCGGATGTCACAGCCTGCCACCACCTCCACGCCCTCAAAGGACGGAACCATCTCAAGCAGCATTCTGCCGCGGGGGCCGATGCCCACCATACCGAGTTTTATGGTTTTCATAGCAAAAGTCTCCTTTTATTTTATGTTCATAAGTATTACGGAAAGCACACCGATGGCAAAATCCCCTGCATCCCGCCAAGAATACGGTGTGGTGCTGCCATCTATCTCCTGTATCCCGCCAAGAATGTGGTCTGGTGTTGCCATCTATCCCCGGGTGGTTGCGACCCCGGATCCTGTTGCAACTAGGGCTCTGTCATCGTTCACAACGCTCACTCGCCAATCGCCAAGTTGCGGCCACTCGCTCAGGTCGCTGCATCCGCCACCGGCGGCGCTCCCATCGCTCCCCGCGCGTGACTGTCCCCGCGGCGAGTGCCGCGGAACTAATGAATTGTTCGGGGTCCCCGCGAGACCTGTCTCGTGGGGCATATAAAAAGTCACCAAAACCACCGGGGGACTCAGTAAGTCGAAGATGCTCGAAGGTCTCGCTGCGGCTCGGTCACGCCGCGGGTCTGACAGTCCACCGGACTGTCATTCAACACCGCGTCGCCGCTTCGCTACCCCCGGACCCCCTGTGTCGCTTACCCAGAACTGGCTCGGTGTATGACTCGGCCTTGCAGATAAACGGCGCTTTGCGAAGCGCCCCATACATACTGACGCAGAGCGCACATATACAATAAATCCCCAAGCGGCAGAACGGATAGTTGATATAGCTTTGTGCCGCAGAATATATGCAGGTCTTTGCACGCGCCTGCGGCGAAGGGTGCAAAGACAAACCGCCGCTGTGAATTTATACTAAAGGGACGAGGGTTATTGACTCTCCCTATGGGTAAAGCAACGGTGTGACGCAGAATATGCTTGATGCCAAAAGTCACGCGTGAGTCCGGGCATGCAATAGCCCGAGGATGGATGTCAGTCCCATACCGTATTCTGTGCGGGAGGCAGAGGGCTGTGTCCCCCCCCCACACGGCAGTCTCTGGTCACCGATATCGCAGTCCCGGCACTTTAGGCAAGGGGGCTTTTACGTGGGCTGTTAGCTCTATTATACCTCGCCCGCTTCTATAGTAAAATAGAAAAAATCCGTATTTCTATGTACATTTGCCGTATTATCTTGCTTTTTGACATAGGCTGTGCTATCGTTATGCCGAGGATGTGAGACCATGTATCTTGACGATGTCTGCAATTTTATCCCGCCCAAAAATCACCCGGGCGAGCTGGAGTTTATCCATTTTGTCTACGAGACGGGGGTGCGCCGTTTAAGCCAGCCGTTTTCACATTTTTATCATCGGGTATATCTGGTGTTCAAGGGCACGGGTGTGCTTAAATGTGACGGCCGCGCCTTTTCCCTCGTCCCCGGACGGGCGGTTTTTGTGCAGGGCGGGCGGCCTTATGAGATAGATTTTGACGATGATCTGTGCTATTTTTATATCAGTTTTTGCGGCAGGGGAGCTCTTTCGCTGCTTGAGAGCGTGGGCATCACCCGCGAAAACTGTCTGTTTGACACCCCCGAGCAGGTGCGGAATATGTGGGTGGATTCGGTGCGCCGCATCTGCCCCGCCAACGCCAACACCCTCACCGAAAGCGTGCTGATGTACACTCTGTCCTTTGTGCAGAGCGAGTCTCAGCCCGTCGCGGCCAAACCCGCCGACAAGTTCGACATAATCATGGACTATATAGACCGTAATTTTACCGCACCCGATATGTCGCTGAGCAAGGTCGCCGATATTTTTTATTATACCGAAAAACATCTGTCCTACCTGTTCAGCTCGCGCGTTGGCGTGCGGTTTACCAAATACGTCACCGATCTGCGGCTGGACTACGCCGAGCAGCTGATCAAAAACGGCTGCACAAGCGTGGCCGAGGTGGCGGCAAAGTGCGGATTCGGGGACAGATTTTATTTTTCCAAGGTGTTCAAAAAACACACGGGCAAAACCCCCACCGAATATATGAAAAAGAAGTAAAAACGCGCAAAAGCAACGAAAAAAGAGAGAGTAACGGGATTTTTGGACACCCGTGTACTCTCTCTTGTGCTTTTTGGCAGGATTATTTGCCGGATTTGTGCAGGTGGCTTGCCACCCAGTTGAACATTTTGGGAGCTACCCAGAAGGAGTAGATGCCGAGGGTAACTATCATCAGCAGGAACCACTTGATCCAGTTGCCCAGAAGCTGTGCGCCCGTGCCGTCAAAGGTGTAGCGCTGACCGTCGATCTCAAGATGCTTGACCATAAACTTGATTATATGCACCAGCGCCCAGGGGAAACCGAAGCCGAGGGTAATCATACAGATAACAGCGGCAAACAGGTAGTTGAAGAAGAACTCCAGCACGCCGCCGTCCCATTTGCTGACCTTGCTCTCCACAGCGCAGGCCGTTCCGCAGGATGCGCAGAACATCTGATCGTCATTTAATTCGGTGCCGCATTTTTTGCAATAACTCATTCTCTAATCCTCCCTACGTTTTTCGACATTATAACACAAAAGCCGACATAATGCAACAATATTCATTATTGTGTATACTTTTGCGAAGAAAGTCGCAGGGGAGGGGTTTCCGACGCCCCGAAAAAAGGCTCCCTCTGGGAGGGAGCTGGCAAAAATCTGTGATTTTTGACTGAGGGAGAGATAATCAAGGCTATATTTAGTTCTCTCCCTCAGTCTCGCCGCAAGCGGCTCGACAGCTCCCTCGTCAGAGGGAGCCTTTTACGGGAGGCGCAACGCCTCCCCTACATTCTTTGATCGAGTACCGCTGTAGGGGAGGGGTCACCCCTCCCGAAATCCTTCCGTCCCCCCGTAAGGCTCCCCTTATATATTAAGGGGAGCTGTCAGCGTAGGCTGACTGAGGGGATATCCTCATAATTTTCCTTTTATACCCTCCGCTTCGCCTGCAGCGAATCCACCGGTCGCAATCATAGATTGCTCCCCGCTTTGGCTAAAAACAAGCCACCGGCTTGTTTTTTTTGACGCGCTGCGCCCGTCGTCAGAGGGTGCCTTTTGCGGCAGGAGCAAGTTCTCGCTGCGGATCGGTCACGCTCGCGTTCTAACAGTCCACCGGACTGTTATTCATTACGCTCGCGCCGCTTCGCTACCCCGCCCTACATTTATGCCGCAGATTGAGTTTTTCCGCGAATATTGCGGGCGATCAATGATCGCCCCTACGGAGCGCCGCAGATCGGGCGGGGTGCTAAAGGAAAGAATCCACCTCATCCGTCTTTTTGCCTGACGGCAAAAATCCACCTTCCCCTGCATAGGGGAAGGCTTGAAGGCGGCAGAGAGCTGCCGCCCCTACAATGTTACCCGATCAGAGAATGTAGGGGAGGGGTTCCCCCTCCCGCTATCCTTCGTCCTTCGTAAGGCTCACCTTGCAGGGGAGCCTTTTTTATGCATGTGGGGATACCTTCCACCATTTTACTATGCCTTAATTTTTGTTACACTTTTGTTACTTTTTGTCGATTTTCGTTGACACGTCACTTGATTGTTCGTTAAAATCTAATCGTATTCTATGTTTCGGAGGGTTCCCGATGAAGAAAATAATCGCATTTTTGATTGCTTTTATATTGCTGCTTACACCCGTATTTGCATATGAGACGGCCCTGCAGCAGGCGGCGGCACAGAATCTCTTTGATCTTGGCCTTTTCAAGGGCGTGGGTCAGGCTGACGGCAGTGTGGACTTTGCCCTCGGCGAGATCCTCACCCGTGAGCAGGCGGTCACTCTGCTTATCCGTCTGCTGGGCAAGGAGCAGGAGGCGTATGCCTGCGATTTTCCTTGCAGCTTCCCCGACGTGCCCGAATGGGCGGTGCCCTACGTTGGCTACGCGCAGGTCACCGGTCTGACTCTCGGTATGGGTGACGGAACTTTTGGCGGCGGTCAGCCCGTTACCGGCGTGCAGTTTTTGACCTTCCTGCTCCGCGCCCTCGGCTACAGCACTCCCATTGACTTTGTGTGGAGCGACGCCTGCGCTATGGCCGAAAGCATCGGCCTGCCCGGCGGCGATTTTGCGGGGATCATGGAACTTTCGAGAGGTGACGCCATAGTTATGTGCAACCGCGCGCTGGGACTTGAGACCAAGAGCGGCAAGCTCCTTTCTGACGCCATCAAAGCATCCGGCACGGTCAAAGATCCTCCCAAAGTCTATGACGTCAGCAGCTATTCGGCAAAGGGCATGAACTCCGACGGCAGCGTCAGGATCACCGATGAGGACGGCGCCGGAGCAAGTGCCAAGAAGCTGATCAATCAGGCTTCGTCCATCGACGTCAAAGCCGACGGCAAGGTGCGGGTGCTCATTGTCCACACCCATGCCACCGAGGGCTATACCCCCAACGACGGACTGGAATACAAGGAGCAGGGCGGTGTTTACCGCACCCTCAACGACCAGCGCAATATGCTCAAGGTTGGCGAGGTGGTCACCAATATCCTCAACAGCCGCGGCATCGGCACAATGCACCTGACCGTTATCGAAGATTATCCCAACTACAACAACGCCTATAAGCGTATGGCTGTGCATATCCAAAAGGTACTGGATCAGTACCCCGACATTGAGGTGGTTATCGATATGCACCGCGACTCCTTCTCCTACAAGAGTAAAAATGCCAAAACCTCGGCTACCGTCAACGGCATGGAGTGCGCTCAGCTGATGTTTACGGCGGGCACGGGCAGCAACTCTGACTGGAAAGGAACAGTAGGCACTCAGGTGCGTCTGCATCATATGATGGAAAACCGCTATCCCGGACTTATGCGCCCCATGATAGTCCGCGACTCCAACTATAATCACGGAATGACCCCGGGCAGTATGCTCATCGAGGTGGGCACTGCAGGCAATTCCCTCAGCGAGGCTATGTACTCGGCATATCTGTTCGGCACGACTCTGGCAGATTATCTCCTCGGCGCAAGAGAGTGAGCGGTGGGGGAGCAGCGAGAACAAAAATCATCGCCAATATAAAAAGGACGAAGAGTTGAACTCTTCGTCCTTTTTACCAAAACAGCATTATCTCCTGCGAGAGCAAGAGTGTCTGTGCTCTCTGTTTAGGGCTGATTAAAGTACTCATCGAAATTCCATTTGACGGGATTTTCGTCGATATATTGCCATACAGCCAAATAATCGTTCATATCCCGAATGACATGATCGTAGAAGGATGCTTGAAAAATCTGCCCTCGTCCCGCCAATCGGGTGCTCAACGATTTGAATGAGCAAATTGCATCGGACAGGGTAGGGCGGGGGCTTGCTCCCGCCGTTTCTTGCTCAATACGAAGCAAAATATGAATGTGATTGGGCATTATCACATATCCGTCGATTTTGATATTGGAATATCTGTCCTCCAAGTGGGCAAGCTGATCCTTTACAATATTCCCTATCCGGGACAGGGTTACGGCGGCGGGAGCAAGCCCCCGCCCTACAAGGATCGGATCGTTTGGATTGGATATCTGCGACAAAATACACTTTCGGCCCAGTGTGCATATAGTCACAAAATACGCGCCGCAAGTATTGTAATCATAGTTGGGCAGTCTGGGATGTTTGCGGTTGGAATAATGCTCATTCATTCTTATCACCTTAATAGTATTATAACATAAAAAACGGAGAGCGATATCGCTCTCCGTTTTTCGTATCGTATTTTACTTGATGCTGCTCAGGTAATCTGCCTTGCCCTTTTCGTAGAGGTTGTTGCCCTCGCTGTCGATAACTACGACAACGGGGAAATCCTCGACCTCAAGACGGCGGATGGCCTCTGCGCCCAGATCATCGTATGCGATGACTTCGGCCTTCTTGATGCACTTGCTCAGCAGTGCGCCGCAGCCGCCGATAGCGCCAAAGTAAACTGCGCCGTGCTCTTTCATAGCGGCGATGACCTCAGGGCCGCGCTTGCCCTTGCCGATCATACCGGTCACACCCAGTCTGATGAGTGTGGGGCTGTAAGCGTCCATACGGTAGGAGGTGGTGGGGCCTGCGCTTCCGATGGCCTGACCCTCTTTTGCGGGGGTGGGGCCAACGTAGTAGATGATGGAGTCTTTGATATCCAGAGGCAGCTCCTGACCCTTGTCAGCCAGCTCGCAAAGACGCTTGTGAGCTGCGTCGCGGGCGGTGTAGATGACGCCGGAGATCAGTACGCTGTCGCCGCTTTTGAGCTTTCTTGCTTCTTCGCGGGAGAGGGGAGCGGTAATCTTGATAGCCATATTAGAGCACCTCCGATTTGTGGCGGGTGACGTGGCAGTTGATGTTGACTGCTACGGGCAGACCTGCGATGTGGGTGGGGAACTTCTCAATATTGACGCAGAGAGCGGTGGTCTTGCCGCCGAAGCCCTGAGGGCCGATGCCGAGGGCGTTGATCTTCTCAAGCAGCTCCTGCTCCAGATCGGCGTAGTAGGGGTCTGCGTTGCGCTCGTCGGCAGAACGCATCAGAGCCTTCTTGGCCAGATATGCAGCCTTGTCAAATGTGCCGCCGATGCCCACGCCTACAACGATGGGAGGACAGGGGTTGGGGCCTGCTTCTTCGACGACCTTGGTGACGAATGCCTTGACGCCTTCGACACCGTCGGAGGGACGGAGCATCTTGATCTGGCTCATATTCTCACTGCCGAAGCCCTTGGGGGCGACGGTGATCTTGAGACCGTCGCCGGGAACAAGCTCGGTATAGAGCATTGCGGGGGTGTTGTCGCCGGTGTTGACGCGGTTGAGGGGATCACCTACAACGCTCTTGCGGAGGTAGCCCTCGGTGTAACCCTGACGGACGCCTTCGTTGACGGCCTCCTGCAGGTCGCCGCAGATGTGAACCTCCTGACCGATCTCAAGGAATACGCAGGCAACGCCTGTGTCCTGACAGATGGGCTGGGGAACGGTATCGGCGATCTCGTAGTTCTCAATAATGCGGTCAAGGATCTCCTGAGCTGTGCCCCAGCTCTCTTCCTTGCGGCATGCGATGATGCGGTCTTTGATGTCCTGAGGCAGATAGCAGTTTGCCTCGATGCAAAGTCTGCGTACGACTTCGGTAATCTTGGATGCGCAGATCTCTCTCATTACAGTGTGCCTCCTTCGGGTACGTTCATAATGGTGTCTATCTGAGTGCCGTCGCGCCAGATTACGTTACCGACGACCTTGTCACCCTTGGGCAGGGGCTTGGGCTGACCGGTGATCTTCTCGGCGATGGCCTTGAGCTCGTGGATGTCAACAACGGGCAGACCTGCATCCTTGAGTCTGAGGGCCAGCTCCTTGTTCTTGGGATTGACGGCGATACCTGCCTGAGTAACCAGAACGTCAACGTCCTTGCCGGGGGTGGAGATGCAGTTGACGCGGTCGGTGACGATGGGCAGACGTGCGCGGAACAGAGGTGCGATGATCATAGCCAGCTTTGCGCCTGCAGCGGTGTCGCTGTGGCCGCCCGAACCGCCCATGATGTAGCCGTTGGAATCGGTGTGTACGTTGACGTTGAAGTCGGTGTCCACCTCGGTTGCGCCCAGCAGAACAACGTCGAGGCTGTCAACAACAGCACTGCGTGCGGAGGGGCTTGCGTAGTGGATGGAGCTGATCTCCTGATGCTTGGGATTTTTGCGGATGCTCTCAACAGCCTTGAGGTCAAAGCACTGAACGTCCAGCAGGCTCTCGAAGCAGCCGGCCTCAAGCATATCTACCATGTAGCCGGTGATGCCGCCCAGACCAAAGCTGCCCTTGATGTTCTCGCGGAGCATAATGTCCTTGAGGAACTTTGCAGCTGCCAGAGTTGCGCCGCCCGCACCGGTCTGGAAGGAGAAACCGTCCTTGAGCAGGCCCGAGTGCTTGATGACCTGAGCTGCGCGCTGAGCCATGACCAGACCTACGGGGTCACGGGTGATCTTGGTTGTGCCGGATACGATGCCGTTGATGTCGCCGATCTCGTCGACAGAAACAACGTAGTCGATGTAGCTCTCGGGGATGGACCAGTCGAGCAGGGGATACTGCACCAGATTGTCGGTGATGACGATGACCTTCTTGGCGTGCATAGCGTCGGGTACTGCGTAGCCCAGGCTGCCGCAGGCGCTCTTGCCGTACTTGCCCGAGCAGTTGCCCATGCAGTCGGCCGAAGGAGCGGCGATGAATGCTACGTCAATGGGAGTTCTGCCCAGCACGATGTCGGAGGGTCTGCCGCCGTGGGTGCGGAACTGAACGGGATTGTTCATCAGACCCATGGATACGGCCTTGCCGATCTTGGAGGACATATAGTTGGTCTGGATGGTAGTGACGACACCGTTCTTGATGTGGTCGATGAGGGGAGCGTGGATGTCGAACAGGGAGCTGGCGTTGACGGTCAGACCCTTGACACCGGTCTTTGCCACTTCTTCCATGACCATATTGAGGACGTAGTCGCCGTTACGCAGATGGTGATGGAAGGACACGGTCATGCCGTCTTTGATTCCTGCAAGAGCGACGGCTTCCTGAAGATTCTTTACAACTTTGCTGGTTTTCATATTTTAGCCCCTCCTAATGCCCATTTCTTCTGCCATAGCGATGGTCTGCTGTGCTCTGGCAACGATGGGAGCGTCGATCATCTTGTTGTGGAGAGAAATAACGCCTCTGCCCTGTTCCTTGGCGATGCGGATAGCCTCCATTACCTCATAAGCGTATGCAATGTCACGCTCGGAGGGACTGAATACCTCGTTGATGACGTCAACGTGGCGGGGGGAGATGGATGCCTTGCCGGTAAAGCCCAGAGCCTTGGCGTACTCGGCGTCAACTCTGATGCCCTCATCGTCGTTAACGTCGGTAAAAGGTGTATCGTATACGTCGATGTTGGCGGCGCGTGCAGCCATAACCAGACGGGTACGTGCATAGTTGATCTCGGCGCCGCCCTTGGTGCGCTTGCATCTCAGGTCGGCGGTCAGGTCCTCAGCACCCAGGAAGAGTGCTGCAACACGCTTGGTGGCGGTTGCGATGGAGAAAGCATTCTCAACGCCCAGAGCGGTCTCAATCAGGGGCATCAGCTTGACCTTGCCCTGCTCGAGGCCCAGCTTCTGCTCTACCTCGGTCATGTACTCGTCAGCGATGAGAGCATCCTGAGCGCAGTTGACCTTGGGCAGCAGAATAAGAGCGGGGGAGTAGGGGAGGATAGCGTCGATATCCTTTTTCCAATAGTCGGTGTCGATAGAGTTGATACGGACGATGATCTCGCAGGAGCCAAGATCCATATATCTCAGAGTGTTGCGGACAAGAACTCTTGCAGAGTCCTTCTCAGCGGGGGAAACAGCATCCTCAAGGTCGAATATCAGAGCATCAGAACCAAGTCTGCTGCCGTTGATCAGCATGTTGGGGGTGTTTCCGGGCAAAAAGAGCATCGATCTGCGCATTCTTATTCACCTCTTCCTCTCATAACGGCTGTCTCAACTCTTGCGCGGATAACGCAGTCGAGAGCACCCTTGTCAATAACGGTAACCTTTGCATTCTTGACACCGCACTCCTGCAGTACCTCATTGATAACTGCCTCGATAGCTGTGCCAAACTGCTTTGCTACAACAGACTCCAGAGATATCTCAAGTCCCTCTGCGGGGGATATCTCTACGTAAGCGTCGCTGGACTCCATAGTGCCTGCGGTCGCTCTTTTGATAATGTCCGCCATTTTACTAAAAACTCCTTTCACAATGTGAAAATTGTAATATAACAATCTCATATTATTATATAATACAAGTTCTGCGCTTTCAATCCTTTTTTGACCCCGTTGGGTCTTTTTTTGCGTTTATCTTCCAAAAGGTTTGTAAAAATCAAACTTATATTATATAATAAAGGCAACCATAAGCAAAAAAGGAGGCTCCCTCTATGCAGCACACACATACCAGCCATCTTTACAGTACCTATTTTGCCCCCCGCGGCAGACGGCGTATATATTCGCTGGGTATGCAGCTTGCCCAGCTGTATCTGTCACCCTTTGACAAGCTGATCGGCGTTATCGGCGAGCCCGGCTCGGGCAAGAGCGCCCTCATCAAGGGTATGTTCCCCAACCTCGAGCTGACCAACGACGACGACGGTGTCAACATCCGCCCCCTGCCCCTGCTTGAGCAGGACAGCGAGACGGGATTTTTCTCCCCTCATACATACCATCTGGATATACGTTTTGAGACAGGCTTTACCGCTATGAGCGTGCTTGCCGATGCCATTCTGCAGGCTCTGCACCGCGGCAAGCGTGTTATTGTTGAGCATTTTGATCTGATATACCCCTTCCTCGGCATGAATGCCGACCTGCTTATCGGCGTGGGCGAGGAGGTTCTCATCACCCGTCCCAACCTCTTTGGCCCCGAGCCTCAGGAGGTGTGCGACACCGTGTTCAAATCCCTGCCCTACCGACTGATGGCACATACCGCAGAGGACCTCTGCGAGGTGTTTATGCCCAACGACGAGCTGGTCAGGTGCAGTCACGGCGACGTCCGTCACGGATTTATTATGTCTTTCCCCGGTCACGCTCCCGAGTTTGATCTGCAGGAGCTGGAAGCCAAGGTGCAGGATATGATCGCCCGCGAGCTGCCCGTCGGCTACGTTGACGAGAGTCATATGTCCATCGGCGGCGAGATACACGTGTGCACAGGCCCCCGTACCCACGTGAGCAACACGGGCAAGATCAAGGGCTTCAAGCTGCTCAACCACTTCATCTACGACTCCATGAAAAAATGCTACCTGATGGTAGGCTGCGTAGGCGAAAAGAGCGAAGAAAACCTCCGCAAGCTGGATATGATGATCAGATAAACAACACATTAAGGAGATAAATATGAACAACTTTGACAGACTGTTTGAAGAAAAAAATATTTTTGAGCAGGCCGTGTACGTAAAGGGCATTTACCCAGTTGCGGCAACCGACAAGGATGTTTTTGTCAAAAACGAAGGCGAAGACAGCGAAAAAGGCAGCTTTGTTCTCAAAATGCCCGGACGCAGGAGCATTTATGTTGCCAAGTTTGAGCAGAAGCCTGCATTTCTGCGTGCCGCACTCTGCGACTTTGACCCCCGTCAGCTGGAGGCAGGCGCAAGCGTAGGCACCAAGCGCTCCGATCACCTGCCCTATTTTGAGGGAGAGGCTGAGGGAGAGAATGTTGATTTCCTCTGCGCCCCCACCAAAGAAGATCAGTATCTCGTCATCTACACAGGCTCCGAGGAGGGCTTCTATATCGGTGAGAACCCCGTCTATATAGGCCGCGACACCGAGGATTGCTGGTTTACTCCCGAGCAGACCGGTCATCTGAACGGCGGCGAGGGCAGCTTCGGCAACTGGCAGTGGTCGGCAGACGAGCTGTACGAGAACCTCTACGAGCCTATGCGGAACAAGTACCCCGAGTACATCACCCGCACATGGATCGGCAAGGATCAGACCAACACCTATGATATGTGGCAGTATACCTTTGCTCCCGAAGGCTATGAGCAGACTCTGTTCCTCACCGCCTGCCTCCACGGCCCCGAGATCGACGGCTACTACGGCCTGACACAGTTTTTGCATCTGCTGTGCGCTGAGGACGGCACCCATGAGGGCCTGCACTATGTCCGCGAGAAGGTACGCCTGATCGTCATCCCCGTGGTCAACGTCTACTCCGCCGCCACCAACCACGAGCGCCGCAACAGCGCCGGTGTAGACCTCAACCGCGACTGGCTGGCACATTCTCAGGCCGAGACCATCAACGTCCTGCGCCAGATCCATCTGTTCAAGGACGAGATCGCCGCTATCATTGACTTCCACGGCTGCCGCCCCACCACCGCACCTCTGTACTATCAGTTCAGCATGCAGAGCGGCAACTCCAACCTCTGCCGCAAGGTGGCCAACCACATTCAGCAGCGCCTGCTGGACATGGGCAGAGAAACCGGCGAGCCCATCCTCAGCAACATCCCCGGCAAGTACAACAAGAGCAATCTGTACTTGCAGGGTTATTGCTACAATACATTCAATATCCCCACTCTGGTTGCCGAGCATAACCCCGGCAGATGGTACGAGGAGCATTCGGCAGAGAGCCTGCAGTGGGCAACCGAGTGCTACGGCAACTATATCATCCAGCACGCACTGGCAAAGCTGAAGACCAAGTAATAATGAGGGAAAACGTATGAAAAACTTTGACTATCTGTTTCAGGAAAAGGCCATATTCGCTCAGGCCGAGTTTGTAAAGGGCATCCTGCCCGTTGCCAGAACCGACAAGGACGTTTACGTCAAAAACGAAGGCGAAGAGTGTGAAAAGGGCAGCTTTATCCTCCCTCTGACCAACCGCAGTGTCTATGAGGTCAGATTCAATACCAAGCCTTCCTGCCTCCGCGCCGCCCGCTGCGACTTTGACCCCCGCGAGCTGAAGGTGGGTCAGGGCGTTGCCACCGAGATCCACGAGCATCTGCCCTATTTTGAGGGTGAGGTCGAGGGAGACAATGCAGATTTCATCTGCACCCCCAACAAGAACGGCCAGTATCTCATTATCTACACCGGCTCCGAGGAGGAGTTCTTTATCGGTGAGAGCCCCGTATCTCTGGGTTATGACACCGACGATTGCTGGTTCTACACCCCCGTGGTGGGTGACCTCAACGGCGGCGAAGGCAGCTGGGGCAACTGGGACTGGTCTCTCGACGAGCTGCTTGCGGCCGTATATGAGCCTATGCGCGCCAAATACCCCGAGTACATCACCCGCAGCCGGATCGGCAAGGATCAGACCAACACCTATGATATGTGGCAGTATACCTTTGCTCCCGAAGGCTACGAGCAGACCATGTTCATTACCGGCGGCCTCCACGCCACCGAGATGGACGGATATCTGAGCCTTGCACATTTTCTGCAGATCATGGCAGACGAGGACGGAAGCCATCCCGGCCTGCACTATCTGCGCACCAAGGTGCGCCTGATCGTTGTGCCCGTGGTCAACGTACATTCTGCCGCCACCACCCACGACCGCAAGAACAGCCAGGGCATCGACCTCAACCGTGACTTTGGCGACCACAGTCAGGCAGAGACGGTCAACGTGCTGTGGCTGCTCCATCAGTACAAGGACGAGGTGGGCGTTATTATCGACTTCCACGGCGCAGTCAAACGCTGTGTACCTCTGTACTATCAGTTCAGCATGCAGGCCGCCAACTCCAACGTCTGCCGCAAGGTATCCAACCACATCCAGCAGGAACTGCTCAAGCGCGGCTGGGAACACGGCGAAGCCGACCTCAAGTACCTGCCCGGCAAATACAACAAGAGCGACAAATACCTGCAGGGCTACTGCTGGAATAACTTCCACATCCCCACTCTGGTGGTCGAGCATAACCGCGACCGCTGGTATGACGAGCATTCCGCACCCGCTCTGCAGTGGGGCACCGAGTGCTACGGCAACTTCCTCATCCAGACCGCTCTGGCCAAGCTCAAGCTCCACACCAAAGAATAATTACATAACACACAAGGGTCGGATATTGCTCATCCGACCCTTTGCACAGGGAGAATAATATGAACCTAAAAAGCGTGACCGCCGCAAAAGCCTATGCCTACGATATGGTTTTTCGCAATGCGGAGATATTTGACGGCAGCGGAAATGAGAGCTTCGTTGCCGACGTGGGCATCAAGGATGGCAAAATCACCGCCGTGGGCACGGCTCTCGAGCTTGGCAGGGCAGAAAAAGACTGCCGCGGCCTCTGCCTTGCGCCCGGATTTGTGGACGTGCATACTCATTCGGACTATCAGATGTTTGTGGATCAGTCCCGTCTGTGCAAGCTGATGCAGGGTGTTACCTTTGAGATCGGCGGTCAGTGCGGCTGGTCGCGTGGCGTGGTGACCGAGGATATTGAGAGGGTCAGCTACGACTACCTGCAGGCAGCAAACAACGACGGCAGACCGCTCAGGCTCTACACCACCTACGATGAGATGCTGGAGGATATGCAGAGGGTATGCCCCGGCACCCATCAGCTTGCATTCGTCGGCCATCATTTGCTCCGTGCCGACGCAGTTGGCGTGGACAACAGAGCGCCTACCCATAATGAGCTCCAAAAAATGAAAGACCTCCTCGCTCAGGCGCTGAGAGACGGCGCGCCGGGATTCTCCACCGGACTGGACTATGCCCCGGGCTGCTACGCCGAGACCGAGGAACTCATAGAGCTGGCCAAAGTCTGTGCAAGCTACGGCGGCATATATACCACCCATATGCGCGACGAGGCCGACAGACTGCTTGATTCTGTGCGTGAGGTAATACGCATCGCCAAAGAGAGTGGAGTGCGGGTCAATATCTCCCACTTTAAGGTGATGTATCGCTACAACCTCCCTCAGCTTGAGCAGGCCATCAGCCTCATTGAGCAGGCAAACAGCGAGGGCTGCGATATTTTCTTTGATTTTTACCCCTATGAGGCCTGCTCGGCAACCCTGCTGTCCACTCTGCCTCCCAGCTATCTGTCGCGGGGCATCGACTGGCTTGTTGACGAGCTGAGCACCGCCGAGGGAATCCGGCGGCTGGAAAACGCCATTCTGCACCCCACCGAGCGCTGGGAGAATCCTCTGCTCAATGCAGGCTTTGACAAGGATATGATCGCCGTGGCCGAAAACACTCCCGACGCCGAGGGCAAGACCATCCGCGAATACGCCCTGCAAAAGGGTATGACCGACACGGAGGCCTACGCATACATCATCCGCGAAAACCGCGGCGTGGTCACCGATATCAGGTTTACCATGTTTGAGGAGAGCCTCAAAACCCTCTGCCGCCATCCGCTGTCCATGATCGGCACCGACGGACTGTACAGCGGCGAGGGCAAAATGACCCACCCCCGCGGCTTTGGCTCCTTCCCCAGATATCTGGGCAGGCTCGTGAGGGAAAAGGGATTTTTGCCCCTATGTGAGGCGGTGCGAAGAATCACCGGTCTGCCCGCCGACACCTACAGACTCAAAAACAAGGGTTATATCAGAGAGGGCTATGACGCCGATCTGGTGCTGTTTGACAAGAATACTATCATAGACGGCGCCACCTACACAGACCCCTTTGCTCCCAATCGGGGCATCGAGGCGGTGTTTGTCCTCGGTCAGGCCGCCGTTGTCAACAATATCCCCACAGGCGTCTTTAACGGCAGAATGTACAAATCCGAGAGATAAAAGCATAAATAAAAAAGCGTGACCGATATGCGCTTGCGGTAGAGCAGTATAAAATTGAATATACCTACCGACAGCAAAAGGACGAGAAATTGTTAAAATTTCTCGTCCTTTATTCTTTACAAGTACAGCTTCTGTGTCTACAGAAGCTATTTTTGTCGATATGCCGTCGCTTCGCTCGGCTCGATATATTTGCTGTTTTGCGAAATATATTCGCAAAACAACAAATTCGATATGTTTTCGCTACGCTCAAACTCGATATGACATAAATCCGCGCTCACGCAGTGAGCATATCGAGTTGCTGATGGTACATAGTTGCCATCAGCAATATATCG
>JAZOWC010000035.1:0-1853 GCA_045658985.1 Oscillospiraceae bacterium | reverse complement strand
GTTGGTTTGTGCATCGTAGTACTCGGTAATGTCAACGGCGAACACAGAATCAACTTCTTTAAATTCTGTGTAGCGCGGATTGCCGAGAGTGTAATAGCGGTCGCCCTTCTTTACAACGTAAAGAAAGGTCGTTCCGTCCTGCCCTTCCAAGTTGTCCTCGGTGAAAAGACTGTACGTCTTCCCCTCGGTGCATACATCAATGGTGTCCCCGTCGTAATACGCAAACGACGTCATCGGCATCATACCGAGCAGCATAACTACGCTCAGCATCAATGACAGGAATCTTTTTGCTTTCATTTGGTCTACCCCTTTCTTTCAGGTGCGGATGTTTTGGAGTGCAGCAGATATATAATATCTGCTGATTATATTCTATCACCCCTCCCCACCCTCGCGGTACACCCCACAGGGGTGAAAAAAGGGTGAAAAAGGGGTGAAAAAAAGGCGGCAGATCAAATCTGCCGCCTCGGGGTTTTATTTGGTGAGCAGGGCGTAGAGTTCTTCTCTCGAGCTGACACCCAGCTTGCCGTACAGCTTGCGCGTGTAGGTTTTGATGGTGTTCTCGGACAGATTCAGCTCGTCGGCTATCTCCTTGCGCTTGCGGTTTTGGAGCATCAGCTCCAGTATCTCCCTCTCGCGCAGTGCCAGCACCTCACCGTCTGTGACGTGGCTGAGGATGCGGAGGATCTTTTCTTCCTGAGGCATTGCCGCCAAGTCCACGGGAACGGAGCGGGACGCAGGCTCAGGCGGGAGAGACTCCACCCTGACGTAGTCCTGCATCATCCAATGGACGCCCAGCAAAATCAGCTCGCTGAACAGATAGGATATGGACAAAAACTCAAACTGCCATGGCACGAACTTTTCGACCAGCCATACCGAAATATTGCCGAGGACGATAGCCGCCAGAAGCACGGCGTGCTTCTGGGATGCGATCATTTTTTTGCGCATGGACTGCAGGATGCAGGCAACCATAGCCGCAAAATACAAAAGCAGGTAGATGAGATAGAGCGAGTGCAGAGGGCCGTAGACTTTTTGCAGGCGGGTGGCGCCGTCCACAAAGGTCAGGGTGACCTCTCTGTAGTACCATGGCAAAAATCCCGAGGTGGCAACCACGGCGAACATAACCGCGCCTGCCGCAGCGAGGACGCAGACCAGCTTCTTGCCGACCTTGAAGCCGCACATTCCCACAATGGTCAGCAGCATAGACATGGACAAAAACACGCTGCCCAGATAGGCCACGTCATTGGCAAATATGGCAAAACCCACCGACTTGGACACCGAGAGCATAAAATACCCCACATTGACCACGGTAACGCAGATATACAAAAGGAGCAGCCAGGGCTCTTTTTTGCGCACGATGGCGATATATCCGCCAAGCAGGATCACAGCCGCCACGGCCATGATTGCATATGCAATACTCAAAGCCCTACCTCCCGTTCTCAAAATACTGTCAGTCTGTCTATTATAGCATATCCGTGCAGATAAATCAAAGGATTTGATGCAATAATACAAAAGAGAGAACCGCACGATGGGTGTATGTGATAGAGCAGTATAAAATTGAATATACCTACCGACAGGAAAAGGACGAGAAATTGTTAAAATTTCTCGTCCTTTATTTCTGACAAGCGCTGCGTCTGTCTCCACAAAAGCTATTTTTGTCGATATGCCGTCGCTTCGCTCGGCTCGATATATTCGCTGTTTTGCGAAATATATTCGCTGTTTTGCGAAATATATTCGCAAAACAACAAATTCGATATGTTTTCGCTACGCTCAAACTCGATATGACATAAATCCGCGCTCACGCAGTGAGCATATCGAGTTGCTGATGGTACATAGTTGCCATCAGCAATATATCG
>JAZOWC010000034.1:0-17600 GCA_045658985.1 Oscillospiraceae bacterium | reverse complement strand
CCCCCGCGCCCCCTCCTCCCGCAGGTGACGGAGTCACCACCCCCGAGATCCCGGTTATGCCCTGACAGCTGTTCGGGCAGAAGAGCCCCAAAAAACAACTGCACAAAACCAATATATGAAAAAGATGATGAGCAGTCTGCTCATCAGCTTTTTTATCTTTTTAAGCCTCCCCTGCAAGGGGAGGTGTCGCGGCAGAATGCCGTGACGGAGGGGTTGCGGGAACTTGCGCCTATGGTCATCCTGAGCGAAGTCCCGCCGAAATCCCGCTCGGCTGTGCCTCGCGCTGCTTCGCAGTTCAACTTCGCTTCGCTGCGTTCAGGATGACGCGGCGGGACGCAGTCGAACCCGCAGGGCGCGCTTTGCGCGGGATCTATATATTCTGCGGCACTGACGGAGGCTTTGCGGGTTTGCGCCTGCCGCATACAGCTTCTTATACTATCTTGGTCACCAGAGAACCGACGTTCTCAATAACGCACTCGACGGTGTCGCCCTTTTTGAGGCATTTGGGGGGATCAAAGCCCGCGCCGACGCCCGAGGGAGTGCCGGTTGCGATAATATCACCGGGCTCGAGGGTCATACCCGAGGACAGATCCTCGATGATCTTGGAGATGGTGGTCATCATCAGGCGGGTGTTGGAGTTCTGACGCAGCTCGCCGTTGACGATGCTCTGCACGTTCAGCTCGGGCAGATAGCTGATCAGGCTCTTGTCCACGATAGCGGGGCCCATTGCGGAGTATCCGTCCAGACTCTTGCCCTTGAACCACTGGATGTGCTTGCGCTGCAGAGCGCGTGCGGAAAAGTCATTGAATACCGAGTAGCCGAAGATATACTCCTCAGCCTTGTCTGCGGGGATGTTTTTGCCTTCTTTGCCGATGATGACGGCCAGCTCAACCTCGTAGTCAAGCTTAACGTCGATCTCGGGGCAGTACTCAAGTTCCTCGCCGCTGCCGAGAATCTTGCTTGCGCGCTTGCCGAAGTAGATGGCGGCGCGGTTGGGATCAAGCACCTCTGCGGCGCGCTTGAACTCATTCTGATGCTCAAGATAGTTGACGCCCACGCACATAATATCGTGGATGGGGCGCACGATGGGAGCGACTATCTGCACGCAGGCGGCGTTTATAGCCTCGGGATTGGTGTCGACCCACAGAGTCTTGGCAGCTGCCTTTTCTTCTTCGGTGACATTTTTTACAAAATCCACCATATCGGCAAACTCGCGACTGATGCCCAGCGCGGACAGAGGAACTATTTTGTCGCCGCAGGGCAGCAGAGCGCCAAGCTTCTGCTTATTTTCCTGAACGTATGTGATCCATTTCATAAACAAAACCCCTTTTGTGTTTTTAGTTGAGATAAATCTATTGTACCACAGTATAACCCGCGGTGCAATATATCTTTGTGCTTGCAAGGAGCGCAAAAGTGATGTACAATTAAACTGGTGACCTATAATGAATTATATGAACGAATACAAAAACTGGATAGAATCCCCATATCTCACCCCCGAGCAAAAGGCCGAGCTTGAGGGCATAGCCGAGGGCGAAATACTCGACCGATTCTGCCAGCCGCTGAGCTTTGGCACGTCGGGTCTGCGGGGTGTGGTAGGCATAGGCACAAACCGCCTCAACGTGTTTACCCTGCTGCAGAGCATCAGAGCCTATGCCCGCAGTCTGCGTGAGGGTGCTGCGGTGGTGGTCTGCCGCGACGCAAGACTGTCAAGCGACACTCTCGCCCGCGCCGCCGCCTGTGCTCTGTGGGAGGAGGGCGTGAGGGTGCTTTGGTTCAAGCAAGCCACACCCACCCCCGTGCTGTCCTTTGCGGTGAGATTTTACGGTGCCGACGGCGGCATCAATATCACCGCCAGCCACAATCCGCAGGAGTACAACGGCTGCAAGTTCTACGGGCCGAACGGCGCGCTGCTTGGCTCCGATGATACCGACAGGATATTTGAGATCATGCAGCGCACTCCCATGCTTGCGCCTTTGCCCGAGTGTGACTTAGACAGCGGACTTGCAAGCGGCGAGGTGAAATACGCCCGATGCACAGAGGAATACATCGCCGCCGTGCTCGACTGCAGACGGGATATAAGCCTTCTGCAAAACACCGACCTCTGCGTGGTCTACAGCCCCTTCCACGGCGTTGGCGGCAGGGTTATGCCCGAGGTGTTTGAGCGCGCAGGACTCAAAAACGTCTGCTATGAGCCGAGTCAGATGGTGCCCGACGGGCATTTTCCCACCATACCCAACCCCAATCCCGAAGATCCCCGAGGCTTTGCCCTTAGCGAAAAGCTGGGGCAGGAGGTTAACGCCGATATTCTGATCGCCACCGACCCCGATGCCGACCGTATAGCCGCATCGGTGAGGGACAAGGACGGCAGGTTTGTGCCGTTGAGCGCCAACAAGACTGCCGCTCTGCTCTGTGACTATCTTCTGCGCAGCTACCGAGGCGAAAATCGCCCCGCTGTGATCAAAACCATCGTGTCCACCCATCTGGTAGACGAGGTCTGCCGCAGCTACGGAGCCCGGTGCTACAGTACATTCACGGGATTCAAGAACATGGCGGAGAAGCTTGAGGAGCTGCCCCCCGATGAGACCTGCCTGATGTGCTACGAGGAGGCAATCGGCTATATGCTCTGCCCTCAGGTGCGCGACAAGGACGGAATCTCGGCCGCTCTGCTCATATGCGAGATGGCGGCGTGGTACCGCTCCCGCGGTATGACTCTGCTGGACGGCCTGCAGGAGCTGCACGAAAAGTACGGGGAGTACGACGATTACACCGTCAATCTTGTCCGCAAGGGGGTGGAGGGCACCCGCGAGATCGCCGATATGATGGAGTATCTTCGCCATACGCCCCCCGAGAGCATAGACGGACTGCGCGTTACCGAGCGCAAGGACTACCTCAGCGGACAAAATACCCATATCAAAGGCTCAAACGTCCTTGAATA
Source organism: Oscillospiraceae bacterium (assembly GCA_045658985.1). GTDB lineage: Bacteria > Bacillota > Clostridia > Oscillospirales > Butyricicoccaceae > RGIG3513. The sequence goes on along the minus strand of JAZOWC010000034.1, from coordinate 14,665 downwards.
CCGTCTTGAGGGCGGCAGCCGCCTGAGCGTGCGCCCATCGGGCACCGAACCCAAAATAAAAATCTACGCTATCACAAGAAACTTCTCGGCCGTCGACCTGGCTCAGGCTATGGCAACGAGGCTGACCGACAGATAACAGGGAGGAATTATTATGTCAAAGGAAAAGATTTTTGCAAACGTGGACAAACACCGCCGTATGATTCTGGACGCAGAGCGTTTTATATGGGAGCATCCCGAGACCGGCTACCGTGAGTGGCAGACCCACAAATATCTGGCAGATGCATTCCGCGCCCTCGGCTACACCATCACCGAGGCGGGCAACATCCCCGGTTTTTATACCGATATAGATACAGGAAAAGAGGGCCCCACCGTGCTGGTTATGGGCGAGATGGATTCGCTGATCGTACACGATCACCCCGAATGCAGCAAGGACACCGGTGCCGTCCATTCCTGCGGCCATCACGCACAGTCTGCCGCGCTGCTTGGTATTGCCGCCGCCTTGAAGGAAGAAGGCGCGCTGGACTCCCTCTGCGGCAAGATCCGTCTCTGCGCCGTGCCTGCCGAGGAGGGCATCGAGGTAGAATACCGCAAGGAGCTCAAAAAACAGGGCATCATCAAGAGCATCACCGGCAAGGGCGAGATCATCCGCCGCGGCTGGCTTGACAATGTGGACATCTCCTTTATGGTACACACCTGCGGCAGCAAAAAAGAAAACTACGTATACTGCCGCGGCGGCTCCAACGGCTGTATAGTCAAGACCATCACCTACAAGGGCGTCTCCTCCCACGCAGGCGGCTCCCCCTGGGCAGGCGTCAACGCACTGTACGCCGCCAACGTGGGTATGACCGCAATCAACGCTCTGCGTGAGACCTTCCGCGACACCGACCAGATCAGAGTGCATCCCATCATCACCGCAGGCGGCACGGTTGTCAACGCCATCCCCGAGACTGTCAAGATGGAGAGCTACGTCAGAGGCGCCACCACCGAAGCCATCGAGCGGGAGAACAAGAAGGTCAACCGCGCTATAGCCGCTTCTGCCGCCGCACTGGGCGCAAGAGTCACCATTGACGACGAGCTTGCCTATGCACCTCTCAACAACGATCCCGGTATGTTTGAGGTATTCAAAGAGGTCGCCATCGACACCGTGGGCGAGGAAAACACCAGCTTTTCAATGATCCGCGGCAGCGGCTGCACCGATATGGGCGACGTATCTCTGATCGTTCCCGCCATCCATCCCTACATCGGCGGCGCAATCGGCACCTCCCACGGCGCCAACTACTACATCAACGATCCCGAGACCGCCTGCGTGACGTCTGCCAAGCTGCAGATCATGCTGCTTGAGGCTCTGCTCAAAAACGGCGCCGAGCGCGGCAAGAAGATCATCCGGGAGTTCAAGCCCACCTTCGGCAGCATCAAAGAGTATATCGACTTCTCCGATTCGCTGAGTGTAGAGCGCGACACCGTCACCTACAACGAGGACGGAAGTATCAATATCCGCTATTGCTGAAAGAAGAGTTAAAAATGAGCAGAGAAAAGATTTTTGCCAACGTAGAAAAGCACCGCGCGCTGATTCTGGAAGCCGAGAGATACATCTGGGATAATCCCGAGACCGGCTACCGCGAGTGGAACACACATAAATACCTGACCGAAAAATACCGCGCTCTCGGCTACACTCCCGTTGAGGCAGGCAACATCCCCGGCTTCTACGTGGATATAGACACAGGAAAAGAGGGTCCCACGGTAATGATACTGGGCGAGATGGATTCGCTGATCGTCTTTGACCACCCCGAGTGCAAAAAAGACACAGGCTTTGTCCACGCCTGCGGTCACAACGCACAGTCTGCCGCCCTGCTTGGCATAGCCGCCGCCCTGCGCGAGGAGGGCGCACTTGACTCTCTCTGCGGCCGCATCCGTCTCTGTGCCGTGCCTGCCGAGGAGGGCATCGAGATCGAGTACCGCAAGGAGCTGAAAAAGCAGGGCATCATCAAGAGCATCACCGGCAAGGGCGAGATCATCCGCCGCGGCTGGCTGGATGGCGTGGATATGGCATTTATGGTGCATACCACCTCCACCTCCAAAGAAAATTACATCTCCATCAACTGCGGCTACAACGGCTGCATAGTCAAAAACGTCACCTACAAGGGCGTCTCCTCCCACGCGGGCGGCTCGCCCTGGGCAGGCGTCAACGCACTGTACGCCGCCAACGTGGGTATGACCGCAATCAACGCTCTGCGCGAGACCTTCCGCGACACCGATCAGATCAGAGTGCATCCCATCATCACCGCAGGCGGCACGGTAGTCAACGCCATCCCCGAGACGGTCAGACTGGAGAGCTACGTCAGAGGCGCCAACGTCGAGGCTATTGCCCGCGAGAACAAGAAGGTCAACCGCGCTATCGCCGCTTCTGCCGCCGCGCTGGGCGCAAGAGTCACTATAGACGATGAGCTGGCATATTCGCCCCTCAACAACGATCCCGGTATGATAGAGGCCGCACGTCTGGCAGCTGTTGCCGCCATCGGCGAGGAAAACGTCCGCGTATCCACCTCCCGTGAGGGTGGCAGCACCGATATGGGCGATCTGTCCCTCATTATCCCCTCGGTGCATCCCCATATAGGCGGTGCAACGGGCGGCGCCCACAGCAAGAAGTACTATATCAACAACCCCGAGCAGGCCTGCATCAGGTGTGCCGCATTCCAGATCCTTATGCTTGAGCAGCTGCTCAAAAACAATGCCGAAATGGGCAGAAAGATCATCCGGGAGTTCAAGCCCACCTTTGGCAGTATCAAAGAATACATCGAGTTCTCCGACTCTCTGAGTGTGGAGCGGGATGCGGTCAGTTACAACGAGGACGGAAGCATCGACATCCGTTATTGCTGAAAGGGGAAGGAAAAATGAAAGAAAAAATCATCGCCGCCGCCGAAAAACACAAGCAGCTGATTCTGGACGCCGAGCGTTATATTTGGAACCACCCCGAATCGGGCTACCGCGAGTGGAATACCCACCGCTACCTCAAAGAGCGCTATGAGGCTCTCGGCTACACTCTGGTTGAGGCGGGCAATATCCCCGGTTTTTATACCGATATAGACACGGGCAGACCGGGCCCCACAGTAATGATACTGGGCGAGATGGATTCGCTGATTATCCCCGACCACCCCGAGTGCGACAAACAAACCGGCGCCGTCCACGCCTGCGCCCATCACGCACAGTCTGCCGCTCTGCTTGGCGTTGCCGCGATACTCCGCGAGCCGGGTATGCTGGATAACCTCTGCGGCCGCATCCGTCTCTGCGCCGTACCTGCAGAGGAGGGCATCGAGCTTGAATACCGCAAGGAGCTGAAAAAGCAGGGCATAATCTCTCAGGTCAGCGGCAAGGCAGAGATCATCTGCCGCGGCTGGTGTGACGACGTGGATATGGCCTTTATCGTACATACTTTTGCAGGTGAGCCGGGCAGAATATCCTGCACAGGCGCAGGCAGCAACGGCGCTATCAGCAAGACTGTTGAGTACAAGGGCGTTTCTTCCCACGCGGGCGGCTCGCCCTGGGCAGGCGTCAACGCACTCTATGCCGCAAACCTCGGACTTTCCGCCATCAACTCACTGCGCGAGACCTTCCGTGACAGCGATATGGTGAGAGTACATCCCATCATCACCGCAGGCGGCACGGTTGTCAACGCCATTCCCGAGACGGTCAAAGTCGAGAGCTATGTCCGCGCGCTGACCGTGGAGGCTATGGAGCGTGAGAACAAGAAGGTCAACCGCGCACTGGCCGCATCGGCCGCCGCAATGGGCGCAAGAGTTACCATATCCGATGAGATGGCATTCGCCCCCAACCGCAATAACCGCAAGCTCCGTGATGCCGTGCAGGCCGCAGGCAATATCATTCTGGGCGAAGAAAACACCGCCACCGAGGGCAACAAATACGGCTCAAGCAGTACCGATATGGGTCATCTGTCCTGCATTATGCCCACCGTCCATCCCAGTATGAGCGGCGCGGGCGGCAGAGCACACAGCCCCACATATACCATCCTCGATCCCTATTCGGCCTGCGTGCAGAGTGCCGAGTTTCAGGTGATGATGGCCCGTGTCCTGCTTGAAAACGGCGCTCAGGTTGCCAAAGACGTGCTGGCAGACTACACCCCGCCCTTTACCAAGCAGGAATACAAAGACTATCTGGGTCAGGCATCCTGCGAGTTTGAAGCCGTCAGCTACAACGAGGACGGGTCAATAACCATCAACGTGTGAGGAGACACAGCTATGAAGATGAAAACTCTGGGCAGAACAGGCCTGCGTGTTACCGAAAACAGCTTCGGCGCGCTGCCCATTCAGCGCATCAGCGACAGCGAGGCTGTGAGTCTGCTGAAATACGCATACGACAGGGGGGTCAATTTCTTTGACACCGCCCGTTTCTACACCGACAGCGAGCACAAGATCGGTCTCGCGCTCTCAGGCGTGCGCGACAATATCATTATCGCCACCAAGAGCATGGGCAGGACAAAAGCCGCCGCGCTGGCCGATCTGGAAGTTTCTCTGCGGGAGATGCAGACAGATTTTGTTGATATCTGGCAGCTGCACAATATACCCGAGCTGCCCGATCTCAGTGACCCCGACAGCGCATATTATGCTCTGCTGGAAGCTCGCGATGCAGGCAAATGCCGCTATATCGGCATTACCACCCACCGTCTCGACGTGGCGATGGCTGCCGTGGAGAGCGGACTCTATGACACGGTGCAGTTCCCTCTGTGCTATATGTCCTCAAGCGGCGACCTCAAGCTGATCGACCTGTGCAGGGAGAAGAATATCGGCCTTATTGCCATGAAGGCTATGAGCGGCGGTATTATCTCCTCTCCCGAGGCGGCGTATGCATTCTTCACTCAGTTTGACAATGCCGTGCCCATCTGGGGCGTGCAGAAAAAGAGCGAGCTGGACGATTTTCTCTCCTATGCCGAGAGGGGAGTCACCCTCACGAGCGAGATGCAGGCCGTCATCGACGCCGACAGGGAAAAATACAAGGACGATTTCTGCCGCGGCTGCGGATACTGCGAGCCCTGCCCCCAGAACGTACCTCTGCGTGACGCCGCACGAATGATCCCCATGCTGGGCCGCGCTCCCTGGCAGGAGTACACCACCGACAGCTGGCAGCAGAAGATGGCTCAGGTCAAAAACTGCACCGACTGCGGCGCCTGCGAAAAGCGCTGTCCCTATCAGCTGCCCACCCGCCGCCTGATCCGCGAGAGCTACGATTATTTTATTGAGACCTGCCGCGAAAAAGGCGTTCTCATCGACAAGTATCTGTAAACCCGAGAGCCTGCCCGCAGATACGGGCAGGCAGCTTGGTATAAAAGGGAGGAGAATAATATGAACTATCTGTCTCAGGTCAATGCCCCCGCACTGTACCTGATGGTCGGCGGCATAATCGCGTTCGTGCTCGTTATGTGCGTGTTCTTTCTGGTGCGCAGCTACAAAGCAGGTCTCGCCATCGGTATGGACAAAGCCGTACTCAAAAAAACCATCCGCAACAGCGCCATATTTACCATCCTGCCCAGCGTGGGCATACTGGTGGGCGTTATCGCCCTGTCGGGTGCACTGGGTGCGCCTCTTTCGTGGATGCGTCTGTCGGTGGTCGGCGCTCTGCAGTATGAGCTGAACGTGGCAGACATCGCCGCCAAAGCCATCGGACTTACCGGCCTCAACGTCAGCGAAATGAGCGTAGGTGCATTCACCACCGTGTCGCTGGTTATGACCGTGGGTATTCTGGGCGGAGGACTGTGCTGTATATTCTTCCTCGGCAGATACCTCAGAAAGCTCGGCGGTAAAAAGAAGCCCGCCGAGGCATCCCCCGCCGATGCCGCACCCGCTCCCAAAAAACGCTCCAACATCGGCAATATCGCCATGGTGGCTATGTTCATCGGCCTGTGCACCGCCTACATCTCCTCCTATATCGGTGAGTTTGCCAACGATGTGAGTAACTTCCTGCCCCTGCTCACCGCACTGGTGGCGGCGGCTGTAATGTTTGTGTTTACCGCGCTTGCCAAAAACCCCCGATTCAAATGGGTGGAGAATTTTGACGTGGCTTTGAGTATGCTCATCGCCATGGCTGCCGCCGTAATAGCCGGCGGTATTATATGAAAAAGGAGGAAAAGACCGTGGACAAGAATGCATTTTTTGATTCCTACAACCGTCAGCTGCACCTGCTGGGCAAAGTCATGCTCTGCGTCAGCTTTGCGGCTATGGTCGCCTTTTCCTTCGTGGTGGGCGCGATTTATGACACCGCACCCGATCTTTCGGGATTTTTGTCGGGACTTTTGCAGGTGGGTATTATCTATTACCCCGTTGCGCTGGTTGAGTTTCTGGTCTATGCCCCCATGCTGGGCGTGGGCGGAAGCTATCTTGCTTTCCTCACCGGTAATCTGACCAACCTCAAGATCCCCTGCGCCATGAACGCCCGCGAAATAGCAGGCGCCAAAACCGGCACTCCCGAAAACGAGATCATCTCCACCATCAGCGTTGCCACCAGCGCTATCGTCACCACCCTCATCCTTGCCGTGGGCGTGCTGCTTATGACACCTCTGCAGCCCCTGCTCAGCTCGGAGACCCTCAAGCCTGCATTTGAGAACGTAGTTCCCGCCCTTTTCGGCGCATTCGGACTCAAATATTATCTCAAGAGCCCCCGCATCGCGCTGATACCCTTTGTTATTATGACCGCTCTGTGCATTTTTGTCCCCGCCGTGCGCTCCAACACCTCCATAGCCATCATCCCTGCAGGACTGATGTGCATCGGTATCGGCGTTCTGCTGGACAAAATGGGCAAATTAGGCGACATATGAAAACTGTCAGGAACCCGCTTTGCTGCGCAAAGCCGGGTTTCCTTCGACAATTCGGCTCCGCACTGCGGTGCGGTTTCGCCGTTTTTCTGCGGAAAAATCGGCGGGTCAAGGTGTTTTTGCCCGGCGCATGTCCGTGCAAAAACTGATCTATGAAAGATAGGTGAACGCTATGCTGTATATTATATTGGGTGTTTTGGCTCTCCTGCTTATTTTGCTTGCCGTGTGCATTATCCGCACTCTTATGTGCAAGCCTGCCAAAGACTCGGTCACCGAGCTGAGGCAGCAGGAGACCGACCGCGCCCGCGAGTATGCCGAAAAGCTCGCCAAGCTTATCAGATGCGAGACGGTGTCCTCCCGCTATGACTCGGACAAGACCAAGTTTTACAAGTTCCACGAGATTCTCGAGCAGGAGTTCCCCAACGTCCACCGCGTATGCGAAAAACACGAGTTTTCGGGCAATCTGCTCTTTCGCTGGGCAGGCAGGGGCGAGGGCGAGCCTATTATGCTTATGAGCCATCACGACGTGGTTGAGGCCACGGGTGAGTGGAGTCACGGCGCATTTTCGGGCGAGATAGCCGACGGATGCCTGTGGGGCAGAGGCACTCAGGATACCAAAGGCAGCCTTTTCTGCTTCCTCACCGCCGTGGAGGAACTGATCGAGAGCGGCTATACCCCTGCCTGCGACGTTTATCTTGCATCCTCCTGCACCGAGGAGTTTTCGGGCGAGGGCGGCCCGCTGATCGCCAAGTACCTCAAGGACTCGGGCGTACATCTGCGCCTGCTGCTTGACGAGGGCGGCACCATCCTCAGCCGCCCCATCGGCGGTGTTAACGGCACCTTTGCACTCCTCGGCGTGCTGGAAAAAGGCTACGGCGACCTCAAGTTCACCGCCCACTCCACCGGCGGACACGCCAGCGCCCCCAAGAAAAACAGCCCCATCGTGCGCCTCGGCAAGTTCGTCTGCGAGATAGAAAAGCACGACCCCTTCGTCTCCAGGCTCCATCCCACCGCCCGTGAGATGTTTGAGCGTATGACCCCCTATATGGGATTCGGTATGCGCTTTATATTCTGCAATCTGTGGCTGTTTGAGCCTCTTTTGCTCAAGCTGATGCCCGCCATCAGCTCTCAGGGCGCGGCAATGCTCAAGACCACCTGCGCATTCACCACCTGCCGCGGCTCGGACGGACTCAACGTGCTGCCTCAGAGCGCATATGTCACTGCCAATATGCGGTTTATCCATCATCAGAGCACCGACGAGAGCATAGCTGTTATGGAGAAGATAGCCGCCAAATACGGTCTCGAAACCTCGGTCATCTACAAAGACTATCCCTGCCCGGTGGTTGATTACAAGAGCGAGCAGTTTGCTCTGGTTGAGCAGGCTGTGCGTGAGGCTTACGGCAATATCGGCACCTGCCCCTATCCCATGACGGCAGGCACCGACTGCAAGTTCTACGGCGAGGTTACAGACCACGCCATCCGATTTGCCCCCATCTATATGACCGCACAGCAGCTTGCCTCCATTCACGGCATAGACGAGAACGTCACCGTTGCCGCCCTGCCTCAGGCGGTGGATTTCTACAAAGCATTGATCAAAAAAGCATAAAAAATCCAAATAAAAGGGGATCAGGTTATGAGTTTTCTGTATTTCCTCGAAAATCTTCGCAATCCTGTTTTGGACGCATTCTTCTCGGCAATCACCCATCTGGGCAGTGAGACACTGTTTATGGCCATCGCCATAGCCGTGTTCTGGTGTGTCAGCAAGTTTGACGGACTCTATCTGCTCAGCACCGGATTTTTCGGCACGCTGGTCAATCAGTTCCTCAAGCTGACCTGCCGCGTGCCCCGTCCCTGGGTGCGTGACCCCAACTTTACCATAGTGGAGGCCGCCCGCGCCGACGCTACGGGATATTCTTTCCCCAGCGGACATACCCAGTCCATTGCCGCGTCGCTGGGCTGTACCGCGCGCTTCTCCCGCAATCTCATAGTGCATATCGTCTGCGTGGTGCTTGTGTTGCTGGTGGCGCTGTCCCGAATGTATCTGGGCGTACATACCCCCGCTGACGTGCTGGTGTCCCTGGGCATTGGCGCTGTGCTGGTGTTCGGCCTGTACCCCGTGTTCAAAAAAGCACGCAAAAACCCCGCCCTCCTCTATATCGTAGTGGGCGCGCTCACCCTGCTGTCGCTGCTCTATGTGCTGTTTGTGGAGTTTAACCGCTGGCCCGCCGACATCGACCTGCACAATCTTGAATCGGGTATCAAAAGCGGCTACCTGCTCCTCGGCTGCGGAGTGGGTATGCTTGTTGCCCTGCCTCTTGAGCGCAGATTCGTCAACTTCAGCGAAAAAGCACCCCTCATCTTCCAGATACTCAAAGTCGTGCTGGGCCTCGGTCTGGTGCTTGCCATCAAAGCCGGCGCAAAGCCTCTGCTCAATCCCATATTCAACGGCCATATGGCGGCCAACTGCGTCAGATATTTCCTCATAGTGGTCTTTGCCGTGCTTGTGTGGCCTATGACCTTTGGCTGGTTTGAGAGAGGCTGCCCCATGCCCAAATGGCTCCGCCGCACCCTCCTCATCATCCTCATAGTTATTCTCGTCCTCGCGCTCAGCGCAGGCTTCCTCTTCTGGCGTGTCACCCGCAACACCAACGCCGCTCCCGTTTCCACCGACGGCGCACAGAATCCCTTTATCACTCCCGTTGGCATGACCATGCTGTCCAACCACCGCGCAGGCGGCGACCACACCCCCGAAAACACCATGATGGCTCTGCGTGATATCATCGAGAACGCCGACTATACGGTGGATATGTTTGAGTTTGATATCCACCTCACCGCAGACGGTGATTGTGTGCTCCTCCACGACGGAACTCTCGACCGCACCAGCAACTCGGAGGAGGTTTTTGGCACCAAGGGCGTCAGACCCGAAGACAAGACCCTGAGTGAGCTCAGGCAGCTCAATATGGGCGAGAACTTTGTCACCCCCGAGGGCGATACCCCCTACAAGGGTCTGCGCGGCGACGATATCCCCAATGACCTGCGCATCACCACTCTGAGCGAGGCTCTGGAATATCTGGAGAGCAGCGGAGACTACAGCTACGTCATCGAGATCAAGAGCTCGGGTGACGAGGGCAGAAAAGCCGCCGACCGACTCTACAACACCCTCAAGGATATGAACATCCTCGACCGCGCCGTTATCGGCACCTTCCACAACGAGATCACCGCCTATATGGATGAGACATATCCCGATATGCTCCGTTCGGCAGGCTTCAACGAGGCCATCAAGTTCTATCTCTGCTCCTTCTTCGGCCTCAAACGCGACAAGAGCGATTTTGGATTTGATGCTTTGCAGATCCCCACCACCGATTACGTGGTCAATCTTGGCACCTCCAAGGTCATCAACTACGCCCACAAGCTGGACATCGCCGTTCAGTACTGGACGATCAATACCGCCGAGGAGATGGAATACCTGCAGAGCGTGGGCGCCGACACCATCATGACCGACCGCCCCGACATCGGCGCGGACACCCTCAACCGTCCCTGACAAAAACCTCAAAAACCTTGAGCGGCAAGCCTGCCGCTCAATTTTTTTACCCCTGTCGTATTGCAAACCGACGGTGATAGAAGTATAATAAACAATATATGCACAAAACAGAGGTAACAGCTTATGATATGCAATAATATTCTTGAGGCTATGGGCAACACCCCCGTGATCCGCCTGCAGCGTATGGTCCCCGAGGACTGCGCCGAGATCCTTGTCAAGTTCGAGGGACTCAACGTAGGCGGCTCCATCAAAACCCGTACCGCCTATAATATGATCCTCGACGCCGAAAAAAACGGCAAGATCACCCCCGACACGGTCATCGTCGAGCCTACTTCGGGCAATCAGGGTATCGGTCTGGCTCTTGTGGGCGCAGTCCGCGGCTACAAGGTCAAGATCATTATGCCCGACTCGGTCAGTGAAGAACGCCGCAAGCTGGTTATGCACTACGGCGCAGAAGTTATTCTTGAGCACGACGACGGCAATATCGGCGACTGCATCGAGCGTTGTCTCGAGACTGCGCTGAGAATGCAGAGAGAAGATCCCAACGTCTTTGTCCCCCAGCAGTTCGAAAACCCCGCCAACCCCCAGATCCAGCGCGAGCAGACCGCCCGCGAGATACTGGAGCAGGTGGGTGCGCCCATCCACGGCTTTTGTTCGGGCATCGGCACCGGCGGCACTCTGACAGGCATCGGCGAAGTCCTCAAGCAGGCCAACCCAGATATGACCATATGGGCAATCGAACCCGAAGAAGCCGCCATCCTCTCCGGCGGTCTCATCGGCACCCACGTGCAGATGGGCATCGGCGACGGTGTCATTCCCCCCATCCTCAACACCGAAATATATGACGAAATCTGCATCATCTCCGATGAAGAAGCCCTCTGCGCCGCCAAAGACCTCGCCAAAAAAGAAGGTATCATGTGCGGCATAAGCTCGGGCACCAACGTAGCCGCCGCACTCAAGCTTGCCAAAAAGCTCGGCCGCGGCAAGACGGTATTTGTAGTGCTTCCCGACACAGCCGAGAGGTACTTCTCGACACCGTTATTTGACTGATTCCGGGAAATCGCGGCTTTCGCGTTTCTGGCTCGCAACCCAGCCATCGCCGTACACACGGTACTGTCAATGGCTGTGTTGCTTCCATAAATCGCGAAATCCATCGATTTCTTATAAGCCTTCCCCCATAAGCCTTCCCCTTGATGGGGAAGGGGGACCGCATGCGGTGGATGAGGTGAAAGCCCCAACGGACAGTCGAGGACGCCTGTCACTACGATGCTTCCGTTATATCTGATCTTGTAGGGGAGGCAGCCCTCTGCCTCCCGCGTCACCCCACCCCGTCGCGCAGCGACACCTCAATTCATCATTCCAACAACAAAGGAGCGTTCAATATGTCCATCGACGGCATTCGTGCAATAGCCGAAAAATATCAGGCAAAAGTAACAGGCAAGCTTGGTCTTGGTTTTATCGACCTGCAGACCGGCGAAAAATACACCCTTAACGGCACCGAGCTTTTCCCCACCGCCAGCGTGTGCAAGGTGTTCACCCTTGCCGCACTCTACAAGATGGTGGCAGAGGGCAAAGCCGATGACACCGACCGCTATGAGATGACCGAGGACGTTCAGGTGGGCGGCAGCGGTGTGCTCCATCGTATGCTCCCCGGCCTCAACCCCACCCTCCGCGACTATGCAATGCTGATGATGATCCTGTCGGACAATACCGCTGCAGACTTCCTCTTCAAGTTCGTCGGCGGGGCAGAGGGAGTTACCGAGAACGTGCTCAAACCTCTCGGCCTTACCTCCTCCAAATGCGATCTGTCCATCAAGCAGATGTTCCCCCCTTGCTTTGACAACTACACCATCATTCAGACCAACGGCCGTGACCGCAGATGTTATCTTAATAACCCCGGCTTCCTCTGCACAAACGACAAGGACGATATCACCACCGTTGAGGATATCATGAGCATCCTCAGGCTTATGTACGAGCGCAAGCTCTATTCCGAGCAGGCCTGCGAGTCAATGCTGGATATTCTCAAAAAATGTCAGACCAACACCCGCATCCCCAAGTTCCTGCCTCCCTCTGTTGACGTTGCGCACAAAACCGGCACCCTCGACTGCCTGTGCAACGACGTAGGCATCGTCTACACCAAGAAGGGCAACTACCTGCTGGCTATGTTCTACAACGGCAACGTGGCAACTATGGAAGAATACGCCAAAAACGACCGCGGCAGAAACAGCGACGCCCTCCTCGCCGACATCTCCAAAGAAATCTACGACGAGTTCACAAAATAACCCCGCCGCGCTCCACACACCGTTAATCGCTCCCCGCAGGATAAGCTCCTGCGGGGTATTTTTTGCGCATTGGATGGGAGATAGAGAGGTTTTGAGTCAATCAAACCCAATGCAAGTCGCCAAAATAGTCATTTTGCCCGATAATACACATCGGACTTTGTGCAAAATAACCAAAAATCAGCCTCGAGATATGTCTAATCCGTGAATTGACAAAAAAATTGCAAAGGCGTAAAATGATAATAAGCTTAGCCAGGCTTAATAAAACAAGGAGGAAATCGACTATGAAGAAATATCTGGCTTTGATTCTGGCAACCCTGATGCTCGTAGCTGCTTTCGCAGGCTGCGGCAAGAAAGAAGATGCAAAAGCAGGCCCTGTAGACGGCGGTACCTACTACAACTACTTCACCACCGCTGCAACCACCGTTAACCCCCTGACTACTCAGGACACCAACCCCTGGACTCTGATCGACCTGATCAGCTCCAGCCTGTACACCACCTGCCTCAAGGACGACAAGTCCGGCTGGGAGTACAAGCCCACTCTGGCTGCTGAGCTGCCCAAGCAGGTAGACGCAGAAGGCTACGTTTGGGAGTACAAGATCAACGAAGGCATGAAGTGGTCCAACGGCGATCCCATCACTGTTGACGATTTCGAGTTCTCCTTCAAGATGCATGCAGATCCCCTGCAGCAGAACCTGTCCGCTTCTTCCATGACCCTGAGCTCCTACGGTGTTCTCGTTAACATCTACGAGTATCAGATGGGCGAAGTTAAGGATTGGGCAGACGTCGGCTACAAGAAGATCGACGACTACACCTTCCAGGCTACTTTCACCACCGCTATCACCGAGTACGATGCTATCAACGCATGTAACCGCTCCATCGTCAACCCCAAGCTCTACAACGAGCTGATGACCGAGGACAAGACCGCTACCACCTACGGCACCAGCAAGGAAGCAACTCTGTCCTGCGGCGCTTACATCCTCACCGAGTGGATCCCCGATGCAAAGTACGTTCTGAAGAAGAACCCCGACTTCGTACACGCTGATTGGTATCACTTTGATGAGATCGTATTCACCGTTGTTCCCGATACTTCCACAGCTGTTCAGCTGTTCGAGAAGGGCGAACTGTCCTACTCCGGTCTGTCCTACTCCATGTGGGAAACCTACGAAGATGACCCCCGTATGTACGAGTACTACAATGACTCCCTCATGTACATGTTCGTCAACTGGGGCAACCCCCGTGGCAACAACATGCTGGGCAACCTGAACTTCCGTCAGGCTCTGTACTATGCAGCAAACCGTAACGAGATCGCTGACACCCTCGGCGTTGAGCCCGCAGCACGTATTATGCGTAAGGCTGTTATGGTCAGCCCCCAGTCCAGCACCGCTTTTGTTGACGTTCCCGTTGACTACGTACCCGATGCATACGATCTCTACAAGCCCGAGCTGGCAAACCAGAAGATCGACAAGGCATTCGAGCAGACTCAGCAGACCAGCTTCGAGCTGCGCATCCTGACCGGTGATACTGCTAACCCCGCAACTTCTCACATCCGCGCAGCTTCCGAGATGCTCCAGAAGCAGTACAACGAGGTCTTTGCTGGCAAGATGACCACCGTATTCCAGGTCGTTCCCGCAAACCAGACCACTCAGCTGCGCCGCTACAACCCCAATGATCCCGGCGCATTTGATACCGCTGTTGGTTCTCTGCTGCCCTCCGCAAAGGATCCTCGTGCAACCTTCAACTACTACCGCTCCGACTATTCTCCCCCCAGATTCTGCTACGGCGATCCCGTCTTTGACAACTGGTATGCTGAAGCTATGAGCTACGACCTCCAGAAGGATACCGACAAGATCGTAGAGCTCTGCCAGAAGATGGAAGAGAAGCTGCTCAACGAGCTGGCTGTTGTTCCCTTCTATGAGACCGCTACCAAGGTTCTGTTCGCTGAAGATCTGGTTCTGCCCGCTGGCCGCTACGTCAACGGCCTCGGCTGGGATCAGTACAAGGGCTGGTTCTCTGCTGAATAAG
>JAZOWC010000033.1:0-7442 GCA_045658985.1 Oscillospiraceae bacterium | reverse complement strand
GGGTATTCTTGAATCCCTCCACCAACCTGCGGTTGGTCCCCCTCCCTTTAGGCAAGGGAGGCTTGCAGGGGACGAGGGGACGGGGGAGTGAATGATGCCGCTGCGCTGATGATGAATGAGGAATGAGGAATGATATATTTTTGCTCCGCAAAAATATGAAGGTGTCGGCACTGCCGACGGATTGGATAACGCACTCTCCCCCACCCGCTGCGCGGGAGCCCCCTCCCGGAGGGAGCCAAGCGCGGGGGACGGGGGAACGGGAGAGCGGCGGGAGCAAGTTCTCGCCCTACAAATGTGCCTCAGATCGAGACAGGATGCGAATAATAGGTTTCCACCTCATCCACCGCAAGCGGTCCCCCTTCTCCTACATAGGAGAAGGCTTTGCGGGGGGCGGGGGGAAGTGACCCTCTCAGTCACCTACGGTGACAGCTCTCCCAAAGGGAGAGCCAAGCGTGGTGGACGGGATGGATGAGGAAGATATCGTTTTTCGGCAAAGTGCACAAAAATATGCTTTTGCGTTTGTGCAATATGCCGATTGCATATTTAGTAAATAAATTGTATAATTACTTTTGTATGAGCAGTTATACTATTATATAATAAGAGAGGTAAAACACAATGAAGACAATCGCAAAGATCTTCGCCCTGGCAATGAGCGTTATGATGCTCTGTGCAGCTTTTGCAGGCTGCGGCGACAACGGCAACACCATCGTTTACGGCACCAGCGCCGACTACGCACCTTATGAGTTTCACACCATGATCGACGGCAAGGACACCATCGTAGGCTACGACGTTTCTCTGGCTAAGTACATCGCAGAAGAAGCCAAGATGGACATCGAGATCAAGGATATCGGCTTTGACTTCCTCATTCAGGAGCTGAAGAACGGCACCATCGATATGGTCATCGCTGCTATGGAAGAAGATCCCGACCGCGCAAAGGAAGCTGACTTCTCCAACCCCTACTACACCGACGAGCCTCCCATGATCCTTGTCCGCAAGGCTGACACCGCTAACTTCAAGGCTATCGCTGATTTCAGCGGCAAGACCGTAGGCGCTCAGGCTGCTACCACCAAGGAAGACCTGGTCACCAACGATATGGAAGGCGCAAAGCTGCTTTCTCTGACCACTGTTCCCGATCTGATCAACAACCTGCTGTTTGACAAGTGCGACGCAGTCGTTCTGGACGCAGCTGTTGCACGTCAGTATGCAGATGCTAACCCCGATCTGGTCATCTCCGACGTTGCTCTGGGCGTTGCTGCTCCCTACCGTGTAGCCGTCAAGAAGGGCGACCCCAAGAACCTGCTGCCCATCATCAATGCCGCTATCGAGAAGGCTGAGAAGGCCGGCCTGCTGAACACCTGGATGGACGAGGCTATCAAGCTCTCCGGCGACGCTGAGTAATCAATACAAACGAGCTATAACACCGGCCGTTTAGTTGGCGGCCGGTGTTTATTCCACTAAAGAAGGAGTTTTGTATGACACCTGTCATTTTGTCCACCTTTGGCACAATGATACGCACTATGTTCAACTTCTCGTTCTTGCCCAAGTATCTGCCCTACTTTACTCAGGGTGTGGCATATACTCTGCTGCTGGCACTGGGCGCGGTGCTCATAGCCATCATTCCCGCTCTGGGACTGGCTCTGATGCGCCTGAGCAAGAACAGGGTTGTCAATGCTATCGCAGGCGCCTATATAGCGATTTTCCGCTCCACTCCCCTGTACGTTCAGCTGTCTATCATCTATCTGGGCGTATTCTCCATGATCAAGATCCCCACATTCTACATATTCGGGTTTGTGAACATTGCTATGTTCATCCCCGGTATTATTTCGCTGGCCCTCAACAGCGCGGCTTATGTTGCTGAGATCATCCGCGGCGGTATTCTGGCGGTGGATCAGGGTCAGGGCGAGGCTGCGCG
Organism: Oscillospiraceae bacterium; assembly: GCA_045658985.1. Taxonomy (GTDB): domain Bacteria; phylum Bacillota; class Clostridia; order Oscillospirales; family Butyricicoccaceae; genus RGIG3513. Next base: position 5,530 of record JAZOWC010000033.1, on the reverse strand, counting down.
TTCGCTGGGTCTGACTCAGGGACAGAGCATGAGATACGTGGTGCTGCCTCAGGCCATCAAGAACATCCTCCCCTCTCTGGCAAACGAGCTGATCACCATGATCAAGGAGTCCTCCCTCTGCGGCGCTATCGGCATGTACGAGCTGATGTGGGCTGCAAAGACCACCGCAGGCTCTACCTTCCTCAGTATGTCTCCCTACCTGCTGGCAGCGGCAGTGTACTTCTGCATCAACTTCCCCGCAGGCAAGCTTATTGAATTACTCGAGAGGAGGATGCGCCGTGGCGATCACAGATAACACCCCCATCATCAGCGTAAAGCATCTGACCAAGCGCTTCAGCCCCAAAATCTGCGCCCTCAACGACTGTAATCTGGACATCTACGAGGGTCAGGTGGTAGTTATCGTCGGCCCCTCCGGCAGCGGTAAGTCCACCCTGCTCCGCTCGCTGAATCTGCTTGAGACTCCCACCGAGGGCGAGATCGTGTTTGACGGCGTCAACATCGCCGACAAGAAGGTGGACATCAACCTGCACCGTCAGCGTATGGGAATGGTGTTCCAGCATTTTAATCTGTTCCCCCATATGACCGTTATGGAAAACCTGACCCTTGCACCCGTCAAGGTCAAGAATATGCCCCTCGAGGATGCCAAGGCTCTGGCCCGCGAACTGCTCAAGAAGGTCGGACTGGGAGACCGCGAGGATGCATATCCCATTCAGCTGTCCGGCGGTCAGAAACAGCGTATCGCTATCGTGCGCGCTCTGTGCATGCAGCCCGACGTAATGCTCTTTGACGAGCCTACCTCGGCTCTCGACCCCGAGATGGTCGGCGAAGTCCTGCAGGTTATGAAGGATCTTGCCGCCGAAAACATGACCATGGTCGTGGTCACCCACGAGATGGGATTTGCCCGCGAGGTTGGCGAGCGAGTGATATTTATGGACGGCGGACATATTCTGGAGGACAAAGCGCCTCAGGAGTTTTTCACCAATCCCGAGCATCCCCGTCTGCAGCTGTTCTTGTCCAAGGTACTGTAAGAAGATCTGTAATAAAAGAGAGAGAACCCACCGCGGTGGGTTCTCTCTTTTTTGTTATTCTGCTTGGTAGGTTATGCGATGCCTTTCTTCTTCTTGAATACCATCAGGGCGATCACAACGGCGGCGATCAGCACCACCGAAACCACCGAAATGGTGATCCACATAGCCGAGGAGGCCGCAGGAACGCCTACGATGGCGTAACGGCTGAAATGATCGGTAACAAAGGTGATAGTGCCGTCATCGTTGATTCGTGTCTCACAGGGGGTTACAGAGCCATCATCGGCAATATACACGACCTGCAGTGACTCATACTCCTCTGCACCCGCGGGAGCGGGCAGGGTGACCTCTACTTTGCCGCCCGGCTGAACGGCCGCGCCGTCAAGGAGCAGGGAGATATCGTAGGAGGCGAGGATCTCGGCCTTGTCGCTGTCGGTGATCACGGCGATCTTTTCTTTGACCGCAGGGGCAGGCTGACTGTTTACCTCCTGCACGTCGAGCACGGTGTTCTGATCGAGAACACCATTGCTTCCTGCGGGAGCGGCGATAGTTGCGCCGGTGCTGCCGTTTGCGGTGATCTCGTCAACCTTGACAAGCTGCGGGATGGACTCAAGCTTGGTGCCGCCGCAGACGGTGCAGGTATAGGTACGTGTTCCCTCTGCGTCATAGGTAGGCTCGGCGGTGATGACGCCGCTGTCATAGGTACAGTCGGCAGTCTTGGTCTCGCCGCAGGGGCAGGAACACACGTGCTTGCCGCTGACCGTTGCCAGAGGCTCCCACTGACCAAAGCTATGGCCACGGTTCTTGGGGACGGTATTGGTGCGCTCAAAGCCGCAGGCGGTGCAGGTGTAGGTTACGGTGCCTTCTTCAAGATGGGTGGCGTATTTGGTGACCACGCCTGAGCCAAAGGCATGCTGTGCGCTCTCGTTCTCGCCGCAGGTGCAGGAGCGGGTATGGTTGACGCCCTCATTGTCGGGTGTCCAGTCGCCAAACTCGTGATCGGGAGTCTTGGCAACAGGCTCGGTGCGGGTGTCACCGCAGACGGTGCAGGTGTAGGTTACGGTACCTTCTTCCAGATGGGTGGCAGGGGTAGTAACTACACCCTCGTCCCAAGTGCAGGATGCGGTCTCGTTTGCGTTACAGCGGCAGGCGCGGCTATGGGTGCCGTCAGAGTTGCTCTCCCAGTCTGTCCAGCTGTGTTCGGGAGTCTCAGGGAGTTCCTCGGTGTAAGAATATCCGCAACCATCGGTACAAGTAAAGGTCTTTACGCCCTTGGACGTATGCGTTGCGGGTTCGGTAACTACACCCTCGTCAAAGTTATGAGACGCAGTCTCGGTTTCGTCGCAGATACAGTAGCGAATATGGGTATTTGCTTCGTCAAGCTTGTTGACCACCCACTCGCCCCACTGATGCTCGGGTGTCACGGGGATCTCCTCGGTATAGGTGTCGCCGCAGAGGGTGCAGGTATAGGTCTTGGTGCCGGGTTCTGTGTGGGTGGGCTCGGTGGTGACCATGCCGTCATCCCAAGCGCAATCACCCGTCCGGTATGCGCCGCAGCGGCAGTAACGGCTGTGTGTGCCGTCAAAGTTGGTTTCCCAATCGGTCCAGCTGTGCTCGGGAGTCTCATCTATCTCCTCGGTATAGGAGTATCCGCAGTCGGAGCAGGTATAGGTCATCTCGCCCTTGCTTGTATGGGTGGGATTGACGGTGACTGCGCCGTTATCGAATGCATGCGGTGCAGTCTCGCTCTCGCCGCAGAAGCAGTAGCGGATGTGGGTGTTTGCTTCGTCAACCTTGTTGACGATCCACTCGTCCCACTGATGCTCGGCGATCTCGGGCAGCACGTCAAGATAGCTGTAGCCGCAGTCTGCGCAGGTGTACTTGATCTCGCCCTTGGCTTCGTGGGTGGGGGCCTGGGTCACTTCGCCATTGTCAAAATTATGTTCCTCGGTCTCACTCTCGCCGCAGGCGCAGGAGCGGGAATGGGTCTTGTCATCTGTGTTGGGAGTCCAATCGCCAAACTCGTGATCGATGGTGGGGATATCTTCGGTGCGGGTGTACATACAAGTCTGGCAGGTATAAGTCATTTTGCCCTTTTCAGAGCAGGAAGGCTGCTTGGTGACTTCGCCTTCGTCCCAGCTGTGAGGCAGGGTCTCAAACTTATCGCAGTTGTCATCCATACAGTCGCGCTTGTGGTTCTGCTCACCGTCAGGCGCCCAGTCTGTCCAAGTGTGCTCCGTCATCGGGATTTCCTCGGTCTTTGTATGACCGCATGTGCCGCAGGTATAAGTCATAACACCGGTAGAATAGCAGGTAGGAGATACAGTTTCAACACCGCCATTCCAATCGTGGTCTTCCTCCTGATAGCCGTGGCAGATGTCGCAATACATTCTGTGCGTATTTTCGTCGTAAACCTGCCATTCGCCCCATTCGTGGCCTTCGAATTCTTCCTCAACGCCGCAATTTCTCTTGCAGTTACGGATGTGAGAGTCTACGCTGTCATATACCCATTCGCCCCAGTCATGGCCAAGCTCCTCTCCCGTTTCGGTTTTGGTGGCACCGCAATCCGAGCAGGTGTATGTGGTCTTGGCGCCTTCGGTGCAGCTGGCAGCGCCGCTTTGAACGCCGCTATCCCAGTTGTGCGGCTCTGTTTCTTTCGCGGTACAGCCTTCTAAGGTGCATTGGCGAGTATGTGTTTCGGTTGTATGGTCATCCACCCAATTACTCCAGGAATGTTCGTGAGCAGTGCGTTCCTCCGTATGGCTCGGGTCTCTCTTACAAACTCGTTCTTCCTTTGTCGAATCGGTCAAGGAAGGTGTCCACTCACCCCAATCGTGCCCCAAAGCGGGTATCTCTTCGGTATGATACTTTGTATCACACGCGCAGTCGTCTGCCGTACAAACGTACTCTTTTATACCGTTTTCCGTGCAGGTCGGTTTCTTTGTTACAGTGCCTTCGTCATAAATACATTCTGCTTGCCATATTTGTGCCTCGCAGGGCCAGTTTTCGCAATCGCGGTAATGTCCCATTACCCACTCACCGTCAATTTGCTTGGCTCCTCTGTACCAATCGGACCAGCGATGCTCCGCATATTCGACGGGGCCGCCACATTCTGTGCAATATACAACGTGATGAACGCCGTCGCCGGTATCTCTCCAATAGTTGGGGTAATATCTGCCGGCTTCTTCACGGGTGTGATACTCGTGATATTCACCGCCGCAATCCGTACAGGAGACCCAGTGTCCTAACTCATAATCTTCCGTATCGGGAGTGCATCCACGGTTTTCGTCCTTGTTATGAGAACCAATATCGAATGCCGTGCAGCCGTCTACCGTGCAAACACGCTTATGATTTTCCTCATTCATCTTTGTCCAAGGACCCCAAATATGCTCGTGATACTCTTCTCCCGCATCGGAGCAGTAAAGGTAAATGGGATACTGGGTGCCTTCCAGCTCCTCCCAGAAGCTGTCGGATGTCATAATAAAGTTCTTTTTCTCGCCGTTGACAAGGAAGCGCAGTGCATGCTCCAACTGACCGTCGGAATTGAGGTTGTGGAACGATTCGGTGTAAAGGATGACAGCATCATCGGGATAGTCCTCCCCATAGATAGGCTCATAGAGGTAGCTGTTAAGCTCCTTACCGTCCTTACCAAACAGAACGCCCCACCACTTGGAGTCGCCCTGTTCATAGGGCTGCTGATAGAAGTTGTTGTCAATCGTCACTACGGGGCGAATCCAGAAGTTGGGGATACGGAAGGTGAAATCGTTCTCGTAGTCCTTCACGGTGGCGCCGTCACCATAGTATTGATCTTCCAGCTCATCATCGGAATACTTGCGCTCCATGATCCACTCCAGCGCGTCAAGCCCCTTTACCGAGATGGTGCCGTCAGCGGCGGGCGTGACAGGGATCACTCCCATTATGTGCAAACCGGGAATATAGCCGTCGGTATATTCATTCTCCAGATAGAACAAGTATTCCCAGATTTCTTCACTATCAAGTACTCCATCGGGCTCTCCGCTGTAGACACCGTCAAATTCCATCGCATCAGCCACGCCGTCACCGTTTTCGTCGGTTTCCAAAATGTCGGAAATGCCGTTGCTGTTGTCATCCACCAACAGAATATCGGGCTGTCCATCCTCGTCGATGTCGGCCATAGTGGTAGCGATCTCCTTTTTCAGGACATAGTAGTCCTTGCCGCCGTTGCCGTTGTCGATTTCAGCCACCGCGATGAACGAGGCGTTGGGGTCCAGCGTGAGAAATTGCTCATAAGATGTGATCTTCGTATAAACCGGCGTGGGTCGACCGCAGTTGGTGCAGCCTGTCGCACCGTAGCTGTGATCCAGCGCAGGCAGAACGGGGATATGACCTATCTCGTCTTGGAACGCTTCATCTGCAAAATAGCTACCGCAGTAGCAGCAGTACCAGTATTCCTCGCAGCCCTTGTCCATGCAGGTGGGGGCGACTGCCTCGCTGTGTATGTTCTTTTCATGTCCGCAGGGAGCGGC
>JAZOWC010000032.1:0-59177 GCA_045658985.1 Oscillospiraceae bacterium | reverse complement strand
TGCGGTATTTTTGCACTCAAAGTATTTAGGGCTTGATGACGTCGGTGGATGCGGGAAGCTTCTGGATATCCGACGCGCTGGTTCTCACGGGTGTGTCGTCTGCGGGCTTCTGCACGTTGCTGGGAGTTGCAACCGCGGGGGCATCCTGCTTGCCTGCGGGGGTGTCTTTGTCCGTGTCGGGGGTGTTATCCTGCTGAGAGGAGTCGGGGGTTTGGCTTTCGTCGGCATCTTGTTTGCCGCAGCCTGCAAGCAGGGCAAAAACCGTAATGAGCGCCAGCAATAATACAAAAAATCTCTTCATATATGATCCCTCTGTGTTACAAAACTTTTGAATAATTATACCAAACACTCAACTGATTGTAAAGCAAAATATCCGTATTGTTAAAACGGCCCTATAGTGATATAATCGTATCGGTGATCAAAAATGTACGAAGAATTAAAAAAATCATTATGTGCCTGCGCCAAGCGCGCCTATGCGCAGGGAATGTTTGCGGGCACAAGCGGCAATCTCAGCATCTTTGACAGAGAGCAGGGGGTCATGGCAATAACTCCGTCGTCGCTGGCATACGAGGATATGCAGGACAGCGATATCGTTATTATGGATCTTTGCGGCAACAAGCTGGAAGGGGAGCGGCGTCCCTCCTCTGAGTACCCCATGCACGCCGCCGTATACCGAGGCTGCAGTGGAGTATCCGCCGTGGTGCATACCCATTCGCCCTACGCCACCGCACTTGCCGCCGCAGGGAGAGATCTGCCTCCCATACTCATTGAGATGATTCCCTACTTCCGCGGAGGCATCAGATGTGTGCCCTTTGCGCTGCCGGGCACTGCTGAGCTTGGGTCTACGGCCGTGCCGTATCTGCTTGAGAGCAATGCCTGCCTGCTTGCCAATCACGGAGTGCTGACGGTGGGAGATACCCTTGCGCGCGCCTGCGAGAGAGCGGTGTACGTGGAGGATGCCGCCAAGATCTACTGTATCTCACAGCAGGTCGGCGGCGCTGTTACCATTGAACAAAAACATGTAGAAGAAATGAAAAGGATATATGGGTGATCAATATGGAAAAAAGAGCCGATTATGATCTCGCGTTCCTGCTGAGATACGAGAATGTCGCGTGGTACAACGAGGGTAAAGTAAGAATACTTGACAGAAGAATATACCCTATAGAGACCAGATTCGTCGAGTGCACAAGCCACAAGGAGGTGGCTCAGGCTATCGCAAATATGGTCACACAGAGCTACGGCCCCTACACAGCCGCCGCTATGGGTATGGTGCTTGCCGCATACGAGGCAAAGGGCATGAGCTATGAGCGGCGTATGGAGCATCTGCGTGATGCCGCATACACTCTGTCCCACGCCCGTCCCACCACCTCTGCCAAAATGAAGCGTATAGTCAACGGCGCCGTGGCTCTCGCCGAAAAGTGCGAGGACAGCACACTTGTGGACACTCTGTTTGAGTATGCCTTCCGCAAAATAGACGACACCTACAAGAGCTATATCTCTGTAGGCAAGTATCTCGCCGAGCTTATTCCCGACGGCGGCACGGTCATGACCCAGTGCTATGCCGATACTGTCATCGGCACAACCTTGCGTGCGCTGCGCGAGTCGGGCAAAACCGCCAAATTCATCTGTCCCGAGACCAGACCTTATTTTCAGGGTTCCCGTCTGACCGCAAGCGTCATCTGCGATATGGGATTTGACGTGACCGTCATTTCCGACAATATGCCTGCCTACGTGCTCAACAAGAAGAAGGTAGACCTGTTCACTTCTGCGGCAGACGTTATTACCGTTGACGGCCACGTTGTCAACAAGGTAGGCACCCTGCAGATCGCGCTGGCCGCACATTACTGGGGCATCCCTTATTTTGTCACAGGCAACCCCGACCCCGCCCACAAGGATATTTCCCGTATCACAATAGAGGAGCGCAACAGTGAAGAAGTGCTCCACGCCCGCGAGATCAAGGTCACCATGGACGGAGTCAAAGGCTACTATCCCGCATTTGACATCACGCCTCCCAACCTCTGCTGCGGCGTTGTCACTGACAAAGGCGTTCTGCCGCCCTATTGCCTCAACAAATATTTTGAGGACTGAATGTCAGGCTGACGGTCGGCGGAATAACATATGCCGGTATCACACACGTTCCATCCGCCGACCGACCACCCGATTGCCCATCAGTCGGGCATAAACCCGTCCTGCTCGCCATCCTCAAAATTGTGCACCGCGTAGCACAGATTGCTCTCACAGCATACGTATCTCAGATGGCCGTCACAGGTGTATTCGTAGCACAGTTTTTCGTTTTGTCCGTCGGTGGGCAGCAGTACCAGAGAGGCACCCTCGGGTGTCTCAAGGGGCAGCTCAAGCTGACGGGCGGTGTTGCTCATCAGATACCGACGGGCATCCAGGCCCAAAATCTCCCCGTTGTCCAGAGCCACTCTGACGGTCACGCGATCGGGGTATACAGTCACGTTTTCGCTGACACCAACAAGCTCAAGGGTCAGTACATTTGCCTTCTCGGAAGTGTACCGACACTTGAGATTTTTGTATCCCAGCTCCTCACAAATCTGTAAAGCTTTCTGCCTTGCCTCATCTTGAGATACTGTGTTTGCGTGGACATTTCTGTCAGTAGACAGAGTGACGATCATGCCGCCTTGGCGACTTACTTCTACGATACTGTTTTGGCACTCAAATCCGTATACGGGCAGCGTCCCGTCCGTCTGATAAAGCAGCTTTATTTGGGACGGATTCTTCTCCAAAAACCTTGCCGCCACCTTCAGCGCTTTTTCGGGTGATGCCTGATCCATGCCCTGAGTGTACAGAGGGGTTATGTCGGCTATATGGTCGGAGTATCCGCCGTCGTACAGGAGGGGAGCTCCTGTCCCGTCCTGCTCCAGTTCGGTCAGAGCCGCAGACAGCAGAGCGGCTTTTTCACTGCGGTTACGTGCGCCCGCTGCTATGATCTCACCGGTGTCAAACCCTTCTTTGACGTGGCGCAGTCCGTCGCACAGAGTGCCGAGCTTTTGGGATATTTCGGTTATATTCCGCTTTTCGTCAGCGGTCATTGTTTTGCCTTCTGCGGCCGCAAGCATCAGATATCTGGAGTATTCTCCCGCCTGATTTATCAGCTTGCCGCAGGAGGGGGCGCCCGAGTCTTCGAGCTCCAGCATAGCCAGCGCGGCCTGAGCGCTTTGGCTCGCGCTCCATATCTCGGCGGCGGCAGACGCCAGCGCAATACCTCCTCCACTTCGGCTGAGTGTGGCTATCTGGGATTCCATACTTTCTGCCGAGCTTATCAGTTGGCTCAGCGCACTCTCGCTTGCAAGGCGAATATCCCGCTCGTATTTTTCGGCCCTTGCGGCGTAGAATACGGCTGTCGCGGCAAAAATTACCGCCACCGACAGAGCAAAGCTGATCAGCGATCGGGCATTGTTTTTGTACATAATAAACCTCCCGGGTCAAATTGTTCGCAATTATTATGTCCCGCGGGCAGGATTATTATTGAAGAAATGTTTTTTTTGTGATAGAATACTATAGATAATGATCCGGAGGTTAATATATATGGAAAATCTCAACACCACCCAGCCCGCAGAAAAGAAAAAAATCGCCCTCAGCGGAATACAGCCTTCCGGCATATTTACGCTGGGCAATTATATAGGCGCCGTCCGCAACTGGAACGATCTTCAGGACAGCTGTGACTGCCTGTTTATGGTGGCCAATATGCATACCATCACCGTCCGTCAGGACCCCGCCACCCTCAAAGCCAATACCTACAGAGCATTCGCCAATCTGCTGAGTGCCGGCCTCGACCCCGACAAGAACATTCTCTTTGTCCAGAGTCAGGTCCCCGCGCACGCAGAGCTGGGCTGGGTGCTTGATTGCTACACCATGTTCGGTGAGCTGTCCCGTATGACACAGTTCAAGGATAAGTCGGCCAAGAACGCAGATAATATCAACGCAGGCCTGTTTACCTATCCCGCGCTGATGGCAGCCGATATCCTGCTGTACAAAGCCGACGTTGTGCCCGTGGGTCTGGATCAGAAGCAGCACGTTGAGATCGCCCGAGACATAGCTACCCGCTTCAACGGCATCTACGGCAATGTGTTCACCATCCCCGAGCCTCTTATCTCCAAAAGCGGCGCCAAGATCATGAGCCTTGCCGAGCCTCAGTACAAGATGAGCAAGTCCGACCCCAACCCCAACGCCTGCATCTCGGTGTCCGATAAGCCCGAGGATATCATGCGCAAGTTCAAGCGTGCCGTCACCGACTCCGAGGCTACCATCAGACGTGGCGAGGGCAGACACGGCATCAATAACCTGATCGAGATATACTCCATCGCCGCAGGCATCACTCCCGAGCAGGTTGAGCAGCAGTTTGAGGGCAAAGGCTACGGTGAGTTCAAGGTAGCCGTTGCCGAGGCTGTTATCGAAATGCTCAGACCCTTCAGAGAAAAATCCGAGGATCTGCTCAAAAACCGCGATTACCTCGATGCACTCTGCGCACAGGGCGCCGAAAAAGCCGCTCGCGTTGCCGAACGCACACTGAGCAAGGTTTACAAGAAGATCGGAATGTTCAGATAATTTTTTGAGACAAGGTAGTGGGGAATATGTTGCCTAGAGCACTTATTACTTTTATAGTGGCAATGATCGTCGCCTTTGCTCTGACGCCGCTTGTCCGCAAGCTGGCTTTTCGGATCAAAGCCGTCGACGTGCCAAAAGACTCCCGCCGTATGCACAAAAAGCCCACCCCTCTCATAGGCGGTCTGGCTATTTTTGCGGGATTTATGGTGGCTGTAGTGGCGTTTTCTCGTATAGACAGAGAGATGCTCTCGATCATCATAGGCGCGTGCATCATCATAGTAATGGGTATTATCGATGATATCCATGCCATTTCTCCTCTGATCAAGCTGTGCGGTCAGATCGTTGCCGCCCTGATTCCCGTGCTCAACGGTGTGGTCATACAGAATCTCACCAATCCCTTTGCCGACAGCGGCAGCCTGCATCTGGGCATCTTTTCCATCCCCGTGACGGTGTTCTGGATAGTGGCTATAGTCAATGCGGTCAACTTTATAGACGGTCTTGACGGCCTTGCCTGCGGCGTGTCCGCAGTCTCGTCCATCACTATGTTCATCGTGGCCTATATGGTGTCCGACAGCGCCGTGGTGCTGGCTATGGCCGCTCTGGCAGGTGCATGCCTCGGTTTTCTGCCCTTTAACTTCAATCCGGCCAAGATCTTTATGGGCGACACGGGTTCTATGTTCCTTGGTTTTATCCTTGCCACCGTATCGGTGCAGGGCCTCTTCAAGATGTACGCCGTAGTCTCCTTTGCGGTACCCTTTGTGGCATTGGCTCTGCCTCTTTCGGACATTGTCTTTGCCGTTGTACGCCGTGTGGCGAGAGGTCAGAGCCCCTTTGCCGCCGACAGAGGACACATCCATCACAAGCTGATCGATATGGGCCTGGATCAGAAACAGAGTGTGCTCATCCTCTACTGCCTCAGCATCGTGCTGGGTGTCATCTCGGTCATCATGACCAAGACCGGTGAGGGCAAGCTGCTGATTCTGGCCATAGCTTTGATATTTGCCGTATTTATCGCGCTGAGCGCAATGCTGCACAGCAAGCAGCACTCGGGTGACAATACAGACCTACCCGACAAAAAAGAATAATCACACAAACCCCATATTACAAAAGGAGGGCAGCATATGAAGAAGCGTACCGCGCTGATGTTTTCGGCAGGACTTTTTCTCATTGTGCTTGCCGTCCTTTTTAGTTTGCTCATAAACGGCTCATTGCGCAGTGAGGGCGGCATAGTCCTGCCCCAAAGCTCCACACAGATAGAGGAAGCCGTCGATATTGCCAAACGCAACCGCCGCAAGATCAATGAGGTCACCGTGACTGCAGATAATGTTCAGGCGGTTATCGCAACCCTCTCCCGCCCGCAGGCATACGGCTATACCGCCGAAAAAACCTATTATTACCCCTCAGGCAGCGCACTGTCTTTGAGTCTGGTGCGTGTCAGCGGCGACAGGGGACGGGTGGACGTGTTTGACACCACAGGTACCGTGTACAAACAGCTTGTCTGCACACCGACCAACGTGTATATATGGGGAAGGGGCGAGTTGTCCTACTATACCGCGGACAGGAATGCATTTTCTCTGGAGGATGAGGCGGGAGTGCCCACCTATGAGAGCATACTGGCCATCAGCGCCGATGACATAATCGATGCAGGCGTGAGAGAACACAACGGCCGTCTGTGCGTATACCTGACAAGCTCCTATGAGCTTGGCAGATATACGAGAGAGTGGTATGTGGATATTGACAGCGGACTTATGTACAGCTGTGACACCAGAGAAGGCGGCGAGCTTGTTTGCTCGGTGATCTGCCGTGATATGACCATCGGCGAGCAGGACAGCGGTCTGTTTGTCCTGCCCAACGGTCAGATCGCCCACTGAGATCAGAATCCCAGCAGCAGCAGCGCCCCGATAATGAGCAGGGTGTCGCTTATTTTGTTTTTGCTTTTTTCGTTGTCGCCGTCGTCTTTTGATGACGGCGATAATTCGTCGGAGATCAAAAAATACACCAGCACCAGCATCAGTATGGTGTCGGCATCAAACTCCGGCAGCTTTATCCCGCTGCCGAACAGCCCCTTGGCGGTGCCGGAGGGCTTTTTGTATGCGCTGCCTGACTGATTGGATACGTCCTCGTAGGGCTGAGGCTCGGGCGGTTTTTCCGACCTCGGCACCTCACCGAAACCGTCCGGATTGATATATCTGTTGAACATATCTATCTCCCCAGCATCCCGAGGGTGTCTTTTGCCGCTTTTGCCATACTGGCCATGCGTATTGCCCGATCTATGTACTGACTGCGTCGGGTGTTGAGATAGGGTGAGAGCGCTCGGATGAGATTGAGTTTTTTCTCATCCAGTCCCTCTCCGCTGCCGGACAGCGCCCCGAGCAGCCGCGGCAGCAGCTCCAGTATGACTCCCGCCCTGTCATTGGTGTTATTGTCTGACGGGGGAGGCGGAGAGATTTGTTCGGTGTCATCGGCAGCTTGGGAGTCTGAGTCGGTATCGGCTCGCGAAGAGGAGGCACCACCGCTGCCGCTCAGCATTGACGCCAGCTGCAAAAAGCGCTGTCTGCCCTCCTCGTCGGAGAGTAGTGCGCTCAGTTTTTCTTCAAGCTGCGCCAAAGCTTATACTCCCGTGATCTCGATTACTTTGGCTACCAGTGCGGCACCCTCCTTTGTGCCGAGCATGGTGGACAGAAAAGCTCTTGCACGGTCTTTCTGCACTCCGCAGGCAGACTTTGCCGCCGCTTTTATTATGTCAGAGCCGTTGCCGGAGAGCATTACCAGCAGGTCATAGCCGCTCTCGGTGGCGGAAATGGCGTTGAGCTTATCCAGAGCCTTGATGATCTTTATACCCTGCGGCGAGTTGAGCATACTTCTTGCCGCTTTGTCAACCTCGTTGTTCAATGTTAACACCTCCATAGCATTTTGATACAGTATATGCACCATCATCAATAAGTTACACAAAAGGCGGGTTTACCATGAAGATACTTGTTTGTTCGGACAGCCACGGAGCCAAATACAATCTCAAAGACGCATATGACCGCGAGAGGCCCGGGTATATTTTCTTTTTGGGTGACGGACTGCGGGATCTGGAGTTTCTCGAGCTGCCCGTTGAGGTCTGCGTTGCCGCGGTAAAAGGCAACTGCGACTTAGCGCAGGAGGAGAGCGAAAGCAGATGCTTTGTGCTGGAAAACAAAAAGCTCCTGCTCACACACGGCCACAACAGCAATGTGAAGCAGGGGCTTTGGAAACTGGATTATCTCGCCCGCGAAAAAGAGGCGGATATAGTGTTCTACGGACACACCCATCAGCGTCTGGAGACGGTCATCGACGGCAGACTGTATCTGTGTCCGGGCGCAATCAAGCAGGGAGATTATATTGTGTTCGAGATCAAAAACGGCAAATACAGCTACACGTTCAGGAGTCTTTACTGACCTGGGTGCACAGCTCGCGCAGAGGACAGCGGTCGCACTTGGGTGAGCGTGCGGTGCAGATGTCTCTGCCGAAATGTACGAATCTGTGGCACAGGGGAGCCTGCTCACTGGGCTCGACTATGTCGCTCAGGGCAAGCTCGACCTTGTAGGGGTCTTTGGATGCGCCGGGGATGAGCCCCAGTCGGTTGGATATACGGATGCAGTGTGTGTCGGTGACCACGGCAGGCTTGCCATAGAAGTCGGACAGCATCAGATTGGCAGTTTTTCTGCCTATGCCGGGGAGGGTAAGCAGCTCCTCCATGGTGTCGGGAACCTTGCCGCCGAATTGCTCCACTATCATCTGCGAAGCTAGCTTGAGGTCCCGTGCTTTGGTGCGGTAGAGTCCGCAGGATTTGATTATTTCGCATATTTCTTCGTACTCGGCATCGGCCAGCGCCTGCACGGTGGGGAAACGGGCATAGAGCACTTTGGTGACCTCGTTGACACGTGCATCGGTGCATTGTGCGGCCAGTCTTGTGGAAAAAAGCAGCTGATAGTCTTTTTCCGCTATGAGTGAACAGGTATCGGGATAATGCTGCTTGAGTATATCTACGATTTTACTTGCTTTTTCTTTCGGATTCATGGGGTTTCACCTCAAAAATATTATAGCACAGCAGTTGAAATAAAAGCAATATAATAGTATAATGGCTGTATATTAATTTGAAACACGGAGGATAACAGTAATGATCAGAGAAGTAATGGATTTTATCGAGAGCTTTGATCCCGAGGTCGGCGCGGGCATCAAGAGCGAATACAACCGTCAGCGCAGGAATATAGAGCTTATTGCATCGGAGAACTTTGTCAGCGAGGCCGTTATGATGGCTATGGGCACCTGCCTCACCAACAAGTATGCCGAGGGTTATCCCAAAGCCCGTTATTACGGCGGCTGCGAGTGCGTTGACGTAGTTGAGGAGATCGCTCGCAAGCGTCTGTGTGAGCTGTTCGGCGCAGATCATGCCAACGTCCAGCCTCATTCGGGCGCCAGCGCCAATATGGCAGTTTTCTTTGCACTGCTTCAGCCCGGCGACACCGTGCTCGGTCTCAATCTTGCCCACGGCGGCCACCTGTCTCACGGCAGCCCCGTCAACATCTCGGGCAAGTATTACAACGTCATTCCCTACGGCCTCGACGAGTCGGAGACCATTGATTACGATGCAGTACGCGCCCTCGCCATTGAGCACAAGCCCAGGCTCATCGTTGCAGGCGCATCCGCATATCCCAGAGAGATCAGATTTGACATTTTTGCCGACATCGCCAAAGAAGTCGGCGCATACCTGATGGTGGATATGGCCCACATCGCAGGTCTGGTTGCCGCAGGCCTGCATATGAACCCCGTGCCCTATGCCGACGTGGTCACCACCACCACCCACAAGACCCTGCGCGGCCCCCGCGGCGGCGTTATCATGTGCAAGCAGGAGCTTGCCAAGACCATCGACAAGGCTATCTTCCCCGGCACACAGGGCGGTCCTCTGGAGCATATCATCGCCGCCAAGGCTGTTTGCTTCGGTGAGGCACTCAAGCCCGAGTTCAAAGAGTATCAGCAGCAGGTAGTCAAAAACGCCAAGGCTCTGGCAGACGCCCTGCTCAAAGAAGGCTTCCGTCTGGTCTCCGGCGGCACCGACAACCATCTGATGCTGGTCGACCTGCGTCCCTTCGGCGTAACCGGCAAGGTTCTGCAGAACCGTCTGGACGACGTATACATCACCCTCAACAAGAACGCCATCCCCAACGATCCCGAAAAGCCCTTTGTCACCAGCGGCGTTCGTATCGGCACACCCTCTGTCACCACCCGCGGCATGAAAGAAGAAGACATGGCAACCATCGCCCACTTCATCAAGCTGGCCGCAACCGACTTTGACAATCAGGCCGATTACATCCGCGCAGGCGTAACCAAGCTGTGTGATAAATACCCCCTCTACTAATGAAAAAACGCAACCGCATATTCCTCGATATAGCCATCCCCGTAGTGCTGTACTCATTCATCATACTGATAGTACAGCTTGGGGTGGGGATTGTGTTCGGTATAGTCTACTACGCCGCTCACACGGGCACGGCCGCAGACACAGCTGCTGCGGGGCTGGAGCAGTTCATTACCGACCGCAGCATGCTCATATCCCTGATAAGCAACCTGCTGATAATCGGCGTGGTGATACTTGATACCCGCATCAGACGTGTAAAGTTGTTTGACTATACACTGCTTGCCAAACCTGTGGGTGTGCGCAATATAGTTATGGCGATCATCACCGGTATTTCCTTTTCTGTGTGGCTGTCGCTGATGCTGACTATGCTGCCTATTCCGGAGAGCCTGATGAGTGAGTATAACGACCTGTCGTCGGCTATCGGGCATAGCTCGGTGCTGGATTTTGTCTCGGTGTGTCTGCTGGGCCCGCTGGTTGAGGAGATGCTTTTCCGCGGTATAGTCTACAAGCATCTGCGCATCTGTATGTCCGAGTATCCCGCCATAATCCTGCAGGCCATTGTCTTTGCCGTGCTCCACGGCGGCAGCATTATCTGGGTGACATATGCGCTGGTTGGCGGCTTGCTCTTTGGATATATCGCTATGCTCACAGGCAGCGTGAGGACATCGCTGGCGGCTCACGTGGCATTCAATGCTCTGTCATTTTTGCCTCTGGGGGACAAGTTCTTCGGCGCTCTTGCCGTACTGTCGCCCGTGCTGCTGATTTTTGCCGTGCGTGATATATACAAGCAGGCCGTAAAATAAAAAAATAATGTAAAAAGACCGAGTTATCTATTGTGATAACTCGGCTTTTTTGTTATAATATATGGTGTATATCTATATAACTGCGGAGGCACCGATGAAAGTATCTGTAATGGGCATATATTTTGACGATCTCACACCTGAGGGATTTGCCGACGAGGCTATGTCCTGCGTCAAATCGAGAGAAAAGTGCATGGTCGTCACACCTAATGCCGAGATCGCTCTTGCTGCAAAACAGGACAGTGAGTTCAGAGATCTCATCAACAGATGCAGGCTGGTGCTGCCCGACGGCGTCTCCATCAAGATAGCCGCCCGCATCATCGGCGCCCCCATCACGCGCAAAACTCCCGGCGTGGAGTTCTGTGAGGAAATGTGCCGCCGCCTTGCCCAAATCGGCGGCAGCGTGTACCTCTTCGGCGCCAAACCCGGCATAGCCGAAAAAGCAGGGGACAACCTCAGCGCCCGTTACCCGGGCCTCAAAATCGCAGGCACACACGACGGATACTTTACTCCCGAGCAGGAGACCGGGATAATATCCGCTATCAACGCCGCCGCTCCCGATATGCTCCTCTGCTGCCTCGGCGCACCCAAGCAGGAGAAGTTTATGGACAAATACAAAGACGCCCTTTCGGTACCCGTGATGGTGGGCGCAGGCGGCTCAATGGACGTGTTTGCGGGGACGGTCAAGCGTGCACCCAAGCTGTTTATCAAGCTGGGGCTTGAGTGGTTCTACCGCCTCATCACCGATCCCAAACGCATCAAGCGTATGATACGAATTCCCATATATCTGTGGGATGCTCTCTGCTATAGAATAAAGGGGGACAAACAAAATGCCGCAAACTAAAGTAAAAGTCTGGCTGCTTTCTCACACTCCTCAGCCCGAAAAAACCGTTGCATCGGCTGCCCGTGTCTGCTACTCTGCCGTGGGCGGCGAGCAGCTTATGGAAAAAATCACCGACGAAAAGGCACAGGAGTTTGTGCAGATGCTGGCTGAGATCGGTCATGAAAGTCCCATCGAGCACGCATCCTTCACCTTTGCCGTGGAGGGAGTGTCCCGCTCTCTGCTGGCTCAGCTGACCCGCCACCGCATTGCATCCTACAGCGTTCAGTCCCAGAGATATGTCAAAACCTCCGACTTCAACTACGTCATCCCCCCCGAGATCGAAGGGGACGAAAAAGCTCTCGAGCGGTATAACCGTATTATGGCCGATATCGCAAAAGGCTATGATGAACTCAGCGAGATACTGTACAACAAGCATATCGGCGAGATCTGCCCCGAGGGCAAGCCTACCAAGAGCCAGCGCAGCAAGGCCGAAAAAATGGCCATCGAGGATGCCCGTTTTATTCTGCCCAATGCCTGCGAGACCAAGCTGATTATGACAATGAACGCCCGCAGTCTGCAGAACTTCTTCCGCCTGCGCTGCTGCGGCCGCGCACAGTGGGAGATCAGAGATCTTGCGTGGCAGATGCTTGCTCTGTGCAAGCAGGCCGCTCCCGCGCTGTTTGCACATTCGGGTCCCGCCTGCATCAAGGGTACCTGCCCCGAGGGCAAGATGTCCTGCGGCAAGGCTCTTGAGATGAGAGAAAGGGCGGAGCAGCTTGGGTAAATTATTTGTTATCGAGGGTACAGACGGCAGCGGCAAATCTACCCAGTTCAAACTAGTCTGCGAAAATCTGGAAAAGCAGGGGATACCCTTCCGCAAGATCGTGTTCCCCAGATATACCGAGGAATCCAGCGCGCTTATCAGGATGTATCTCGGCGGCGATTTCGGTACAAGTCCCGACGCGGTCAACGCATATGCCGCATCCACATTTTTTGCCGTGGACAGATACGCATCCTACAAGACCGACTGGGGCAAAGACTACGAGGCGGGCGGGCTTATCATCTGCGACCGCTATACCACGTCCAATGCCGTCCATCAGGCGGCCAAGCTGCCCGAGGATCAGGTGGACGGCTTTCTTGACTGGCTGTTTAACTATGAGTACAATCTCCTCGGCATCCCCGCACCCTCAAAAGTATTCTTCCTTGATATTCCCTCCGAGATGACCTTTGACCTGCTCAAAAAGCGCCAGGGCGACTCGGGAGACATCCACGAACTTGACCACGATTATCTCATCAGATGCAAGAACAATGCCAACAGCGTCTGTGACAAGCTTTCCTGGCAGAGAGTTTCCTGCGTGCAGGACGGCAAGCTTCGCACCCCCGAGGATATCAATGCCGATATCATGAGAATGATACTGGAATAATGAGTGGCAGCATAAACGTGCGCGCAGAATACGCCCTGCCTGCCGACAAACCCGCGCTCAGAGAACTGTTTGATCTGTGCTTTCCGGGCGAGAGCGGGTTTTCCGGATGGTATTTTGACAATGTATGGCGCAGCGACAATACCCTTGTTATCAGGCAGAGTGGAGAGATAGTGTCTGCATTGCAGATGCTGCCTATGGAGCTTGAGCATGGGGGAGACAGAATAAGCGGCTGTTATATATTTGCCGTGGGTACACACCCCAATCACCAGGGGGAGGGACTTGCGGGCAAGCTGATCCAAGCCTCTTTTGACGAGTGCAGACGGCGCGGTCTTGACTTTTCCGCGCTTATAGTTCAGCAAAGCTCGCTGACCGATTATTACAGCCGATTCGGCTATGAGCCAATATTCACCGTACGCCGCAGCATTATCCCGGCATTGCCCTGCGCAGGTGAGATAGTGCCTGTGGAGCAGACCCACATCCCCGAGCTTGACCGCATATACAGACGGTCGGCAGAGGGACTGCTCTTTGACTCCCGCTCGGAAGCACGCTGGAGCGCGCAGATGGACAGCTACAAGGCGCTTGCTCTTCGTGTGGACGGAGCCGTTACAAGCTACTGTTTTTATGATACCCGAGGCGGCAGGTTGTTTGCGGCCGAAGCCTGTGGAGAGCATGCCGAGGCACTTGTGGCCGCGGTGGCAGAACTTGAGGGCAAAAAAGAAGCCTGCATGCTCACAATTGACCGTGACGGCATCGGAGAGGCCATAGGCTGCTTTATGCCTCTGTCTCAGCGGGCAGAACAGCTTAGGAGCTCCGCTTGCGGTTTTTATCTCAATCTCTATTACAACTGACAATTTTTTCTTTATGGAGTCACGATAATGAAGTCCAACCGATTTACTCTCATATCAGGCTTTATGCCTCCTCTGTGCATGAGTGTCATGCTGATCTTTGAACAGCTTGCTCTCCGCGGCGGGGGAGTGTCGGCACTTGCCTTCGTTTTGTGGCAGATACTGCCTTTTTTGGTGCCATCTGTGGCTATGGTGCTCACGGGCAGGATGTTCGGCATCAACGTGCTGCCCCGCATTCGTATACCTCACAGACGGTATATGGGTTTTACCCTGTGTATTTCGATTGCTGCGGCGCTGATGGCATTTTTGCTCAACTGTTTTATTGCACGCATCAGCGGGGCATCCTATTATCAGTCGGTTTCTTATCTGCCCCAGCTTGAGTCATCGTCCCTGCTGCTGATGACAGCCGCCGTGGTGCTGCCCGCAGTTTTCGAAGAACTTTTTTTCCGCGGTGTGCTTATGCGCGCACTGAGCCGCGGCGGAGATATTACCGCTGTCATCATTTCGGCTTTGTGCTTTGCACTGTGCCACGGCAGTCTGCGCAACTTTGCAGGCCCCTTTGCCGCAGGTCTGATATACGGATACATCACCTACGCCATCGGCTCGGTATGGCCCGCCGTGACGGCTCATCTGCTGAACAACGCCTTCAATATGACCCTCGGCTATGCCACCAAAGCTTACGAAGCTCTGGGCCTCTGGCCCTATTTTCTGCTTATCGCAGCCGCGCTTTTCCTGATCTTTACGGCGATCTCCATGACCCTGCTTGAGAGACTGGTGGAAAAGGGCAAGATCAAACGCCTCAGCCCCGTGTTCTCCAAAGCCGAGCTGCTGGAAACCGTCTGTTCACCCGGACTTTGGGTACTTGTTATTATGTTTATCATCCGTGCTTGTTATTAATCTCAGGAGGAGAAAATGGCAAAAAGAAAGCCCATCAATCATGCAGGCTTTGCCTTTATGACGGCAACGACCGGCCTGCTCAAATCGGTAGCCTATATACTGCTGATAGTCGGCGTCGCTCTTACGCTCAGCGCCGTTGCGGTCACGGTTGCCAACGACGTATTCGCCCTTGTCAAGCAGGAGAATATCGTCACGCTGGAGCTTGAGTACGAGCTGACGAGTCAGGAGATGGCTGAACTTCTGGAAGAAAACGGCGTCATCGAATATGCCCCCGTGTTCAGGCTGTTCACCGTGCTCAAAGACGTGCAAGGCTTCAAAAGCGGCAAGTATGAGCTCAACAGCACCATGGACTACGGTCAGATAATCGACACCCTCAGGGGCAAAAAAGCCGCCAATATAGTCAAGGTCACCATCCCCGAGGGCTATACAATGAAGCAGATAGCCGAGCTTATGGAAGAAAAGCTGGTCTGCTCGGAGAGCGAGTTTATAAATACCGCCAACACCTACGATTTTGCACACAAGGTACTGCAGGACGTACCCATGACCGAAAACCGCCTTGAGGGATATCTGTTCCCTGATACCTATGAGTTCTACGAGGGCGAGAATACGGTCAGCGTAATCAATAAGCTGCTCAACAACTTCGAAAAGCGCTATACCAAGGCTATGCGCAACCTTACCCAAAAGAACGGCAAAACTATAGCCGAGATCGTTGTGCTGGCATCTCTGATTGAGCGTGAGGCTATGTGGGAGTCGGAGCGAACCATGATCGCCGGTGTTATCTACAACCGCCTCAACGCCCCCGACCGCTTCCCTAAGCTGCAGATAGACGCAACACTGCTGTACGTCACCGGCCACAAGGAGAACCTGACGGCAGAGGATCTGCTTATTGACTCTCCTTATAATACCTATCTGTACGACGGATTGCCGCCCACCGCAATATGCAACCCCGGCCTCAACGCCATGCTTGCGGCTATCTCGCCCGAACAGAACGAGTATTATTATTATGTTGCCGACCCCGAAACGGGCGGTCACGTGTTCAGCAAAACGGTGGAAGAACACAACAAAGCCGTAGCCGAAATGAGAAAGAAATATAATTAAAATTGACAATAAAGAGGTAAAGAAAAATGGAAAAACATTCCCTGAATACCCTGCGCGAGATGTTCCTCAAGTTCTTTGAGGAAAAAGGTCATTACCGTATGGAGAGCGCACCCCTGGTTCCCAAGAACGACAGCTCGCTGCTCCTGATCAACTCGGGTATGGCGCCCCTCAAACCCTATTTTATGCGTGAGGTCGAGCCCCCCGCACCCCGCGCCACCACCTGCCAGAAGTGCATCCGTACCCCCGATATCGAGAGCGTAGGCAAGGATGCCCGCCACGGCACATATTTTGAGATGCTGGGCAACTTCTCCTTCGGCGATTATTTCAAAAAAGAAGCTACCGCCTGGGCATGGGAGTTCATCACCCAGGTTATCAAGCTCCCCGTGGACAAGCTCTATGTATCGGTCTATGAGGACGATGACGAGGCATGGGATATCTGGACCAAAGATATCGGCGTAGAAGAGTCCCATATGGTTCGCCTTGGCAAAAAGGACAACTTCTGGGAGATCGGCTCCGGCCCCTGCGGCCCCTGCTCGGAGATCTACTTTGACCGCGGCGAGAAGTACAAGTGCGATAACCCCGATTGCGCCGTAGGTTGTGACTGCGACAGATACGTTGAGTTCTGGAACCTCGTATTCTCCCAGTTCAATTCCGACGGCAAGGGCACCTACACCCCCCTCGAGCACAAGAATATCGACACAGGTATGGGTCTTGAGCGTCTTGCATGCATCGTGCAGGAGGTACCCTCTCTGTTCGACGTTGACACTATTGCCAATATCACCAAGCACGCATCCGAGATCACCGGTGTCAAGTACGGCGACAGCCCCAAGACCGACGTCTCCCTGCGTATCATCACCGACCATATCCGCAGCACCTCTATGATGGTCTGCGACGGCGTTATGCCCTCCAACGCAGGCCGCGGTTACGTTCTGCGCCGTCTGCTCCGCCGCGCCGCACGTCACGGCAGACTGCTGGGTGTCAAGCGTCCCTTCCTCTATGAGATCTGCGACACCGTCATCCGCGAGAACGAAGGCGCATACCCCCAGCTTCGTGAAAAAGAAATATACATCAAGACCGTCATCAAGAGCGAAGAAGAGCGCTTTGCAGAGACAGTTGAGCAGGGTCTGCTGATCCTCGACGAGATGGTAGAGGCAGCCAAGGCAGAGTGCAAGACCGTTCTCCCCGGTGATGACGCATTCAAGCTCTACGATACATACGGATTCCCCATCGACCTGACTGTTGAGATCCTGGAGGAGCAGGGAATGGGCGTTGACAGAGAGGCATTTGACGAGCTTATGCGCGCACAGCGCAAGCGTGCCAAGGATGCCCGCGGCAGCAACACCGAGATCGGCTGGGAGAGCGACGAGCTGTCCCTGATGGACGTTCCTGCCACCAAGTTTGTGGGTTATACCGATACCGTCTGCAATGCCAATATCGTTGCAGTCATCAAAGATAACGAGCGCAGCGGCGCAGCAGGAGAGGGTGATGCAGCCGTTATCCTCGATACCACAGCCTTCTATGCCACCAGCGGCGGCCAGCTCTGCGACAAGGGTGTCATCACCTGCGAGGGCGGCGAGTTTGAGGTCAAGGACGTCAAAAAGACCGCCGACGGCAGATTTATCCATACCGGTGTTGTCACAAGCGGCGAGCTGACCGTTGGTCAGCAGGTAGAATGCAAGGTGGACACCGCCCGCCGTGCAGCTATCTCCCGCGCTCACAGCACCACCCACCTGCTGCAGAAGACCCTCAGAACCATTCTGGGCGACCATGTTGAGCAGGCAGGCTCTCTTGTCGAGCCCGACAAGCTGAGATTTGACTTTACCCACTTTGCCGCTCTGAGCGCAGAGGAGATCGCACAGGTCGAAGCAGCCGTCAACGATGTCATCCTCTCGGCTCAGGAGATCTCCTGCCGCGAGATGCCCATCGAGCAGGCAAAGGCTCTGGGCGCTATGGCCCTGTTCGGCGAAAAATACGGTGACACCGTCCGAGTCGTAACAATGGGCGACTATTCCATGGAGCTCTGCGGCGGCATTCATATGCAGAACACCGCTCAGGCAGGTTCTTTCAAGATCGTTTCCGAGTCCTCTGTTGCAGCAGGCGTACGCCGTATCGAGGCTGTCTGCGGCAAGGGCGTGCTGGAGTTTATCACCGCTCTTGAGCAGGACAGAGCCGCCGTTGCAGGCGTACTCAAGACCCCCATCAATCTTATTGCAACCCGTGCTTCTCAGCTGATGGCCGAGATCAAGGAGCTGAGCGCCAAGGTCGAAGCTCTGGAGAGCAAGATCGCAGCAAGCAAGACCGATGACCTCATCAAGAACGCTCAGCGTCTTGGCGCCGTCAACGTTATCACCGCCAAGATCGACAATGCCAACACCGATTCTCTCCGCGCCATCGGAGATATGCTCCGTGACAAGGACAGCTCGGTAGTATGCGTACTTGCATCTGTGGCAGACGGCAAGATCAGCTTCGCTGCAGCTTGCGGCAAGGATGCCGTAGCAGCAGGCGCACACGCAGGCAACCTGCTCAAGACTGCTGCCAAGATCTGCGGCGGCGGTGGCGGCGGCAGACCCGACAGCGCAACCGCAGGAGGCAAGGATGCCTCCAAGCTGGACGAAGCTCTGCAGAGCGTATATACCACACTCAAAGACAGCCTGAAATAAGAAGGAGCGACCTATATGAACGATTGCATTTTTTGCAAAATAGTCAAGGGTGACATCCCCTCCAAAAAAGCCTACGAGGACGAGCTTGTCTATGCCTTCCACGATATAGCTCCCGCCGCCCCCGTACACGTTCTCGTCATCCCCAAGGAGCACGTCCTTGCAGGTGTTGACGAGGTCACCGAGGATAATGCCGCTATCGTCGCACATATCTTTACCGTCATCCCCAAGATCGCAAAAGAGCTGGGTCTGACAGGCGGCTACCGCGTTGTGTCCAATATCGGCGCCGATGCAGGCCAGACAGTCAGACACATCCATTTCCATATCATAGGCGGCGCCACCCTGGGCGCCATGGCATAAACCGTGGCGGGCAAAAAGGACAAAAGCGACGTCGATACTCTCGCCATACTCAAACAAGACCTTGCCGGGAACAACCCGGCAAGGTTATACCTGTTTTATGGAGAAGAGAGCTATCTCAAATCCCATTACCTCGGTATGCTGGAAAAACAGTGTGCCGGGGCATTTCCCGATTTTGACCTTGTCAGGCTGGACGGCGATACGGTGACCGTTGACGATCTTCGTGACGCCATAGAGAGCCTGCCAATGGGCGGCGAGCGCAAGCTGGTCGAGGTGCTTGACTACAATATCTACGGTAGCGGCCCACTCAAAGAAGCCCTGCCCGATATCCTCGCGCAGCTGCCCGAATATCTGTGCCTAGTGTTCGTGTTTGAGGCGGTGGAGTACAAGCCCGACAGGCGCACTACCGTATACAAGGCCGTTCAGCAGTACGGTCAGGAGGTTGAGTTCAAGCGCGCCTCAAACAGCGATCTTGTGTCGTGGATACGCCGCAGATTTGCCGCACTGGGCAAGGATATCTCAGGCTCCGACTGCGAAAAGCTGGTGTTCGTCAGCGGCGGACTGATGATAAATCTCATCACTGAGATCGAGAAGATCGCCGCAGGCGCCGGGGGCAAGGTCATCACCTCAAAAGACATCGATCTTATGGCCTCACGCACACTTGAAGCAGGCGTGTTTGACCTGACCGATTGCCTCAGCGAGGGAGACCTGAACAAAGCTCTCCTCGTGCTCCGCGATCTTATTGACATGAAGAATCCTGCCGTAGCGATATCGGCCGCGGTGGCCAAGCATTTCCGCCGCCTGTACGGGGCAAAGCTTGGTTGTGACGCGGGCATAAGTGTGCAGGAGATGACAAAGATGCTTGAGTACAAGTCGGATTATCCCACACGCAAGGCTATGGCGACCTCGGGCAGATTTTCACTTCGCAAGCTCAGGCGCGCACAGAAACTGTGCCTTGAGGCCGATATAGCCCTCAAGAGCAACAACGCCGATGAAAAACGCATCATAGAGCTTTTGCTTATGAGGATAATGGTATGATCAAGATCACCCCTGCCATTGTCGTCGAGGGCAAATATGACAAGAACAAGCTGAGTCAGATATTCGATACCACCATCATCGAAGTGGGTGGATTCGGCCTGTTCAAGGACAAGGACAAGACCGATATGCTCCGCCGTATTGCGCTCACTCGCGGTATAATCGTGCTGACCGACAGCGACGGTGCGGGACTGGTTATTCGCAACCGTATCAAAAGCTGCATGGGCGAGGGCAAGGTCTACCACGCCTATATCCCCGAAATATACGGCAAAGAAAAACGCAAGCAAAAACCCTCCAAAGAAGGCAAACTCGGGGTAGAGGGAGTGGCTGATGAAGTGATCATCCAAGCCGTAAAAAACTGCGGCGCTATGGATAATTGCGCCCCGCCTGCCACACCCCTGCTTACAAAAGAACTGATGTACGAGCTTGGTCTGTCGGGCAGAGAGTGCAGCAAGCAGAAGCGGGTGGAGCTTATGGACAGGCTCAGACTGCCCAAAAACCTCAGCACCAACGCCCTTTTGGATGCGGTCAACGCGCTGAGTGAGGATAATGAGGTACGGGATTATATAGAGAATCTGCGGCGATATAATGCCGCCGACAGCATATAAAAAAGGGAGAAAACTATGGCTAAAATATACAACTCGGTAACAGATCTTATCGGCAGAACACCGCTGATGAGACTCAAAAATATCGAAGCAGAGTACGCACTCAAGGCTCAATTGCTTGTAAAGCTTGAGAGCTTTAATCCTGCAGGCAGTGCAAAGGACAGAGTGGCTCTCAATATGATCAACACCGCGGAGAAGAACGGCACTCTCGCCCCCGGCGGCCTGATCATTGAGCCTACCTCGGGCAACACCGGAATCGGCATTGCATCGGTGGCGGCATCCAGAGGCTACCGCGCCTGCATCGTTATGCCCGATACTATGTCCATAGAGCGAATCAAGCTGATGAGAGCCTACGGCGCCGAGGTGGTGCTCACCGACGGCAAAAAAGGCATGCAGGGCGCTATCGCCGAGGCTCAGCGCATAGCTGAGGAAAATCCCGGCAGCATCATCGCAGGTCAGTTCCAAAACCCCGCCAACCCCGAGGCACACTACCTGAGCACAGGCCCCGAGATATTTGAGGACACCGACGGCGCAGTTGATATCCTTGTTGCGGGCGTGGGTACGGGCGGTACCATCAGCGGTACGGGAAAATACCTCAAGCAGCGCAAACCCTCGGTCAGGGTCGTTGCCGTTGAGCCTGCATCCTCTCCGCTGCTCAGTGAGGGCAGGGCAGGGGCACACGGCCTGCAGGGTATCGGCGCCAACTTCATCCCCGATGCCCTTGACAGAGATATTTATGACGAGATAGTCCCCGTCACCGAGGATCAGGCATATACAATGTCCCGCCTGCTCGGCAAGCGTGAGGGTGTGCTTGCGGGCATCTCCTCAGGCGCCGCACTCTACGCCGCTGTAGAGCTTGCAAAGCGCAACGACAGTGAGGGCAAGACCATCGTCGTCATTCTCCCCGATACCGGCGAGAGATACCTGTCCACCGATCTGTTCTGATTATTGATATGCAAAAACCGCGGCTGAATCATTCAGCCGCGGTTTTCGTTTTTGCAGAGACAGATTATAGAATGAAAGGAGACATTATGCCTCAGTCGTTGGATTCGTCCTCGTTTTCGGGCTTGATGACCGTCTTTTTGATCTTTCTGCGTCTGATTCTGCGTACCACTATTGTGATGACTGCGGCGATAATTGCGCCCCAGAATACAAGCAGCAGGATGTTGCCGGCAACAAATACCACAAAGTCCTCAACGCCGTCCACGATATTATCCCATGTGTTGGAGAATGTATAGGCGATGCGCTGTCCCAGAGTCTTGGGAGGAGCCTGAATAGCGGTGGACTCATATACCTCGCGAACGTTGATGGTTACGGTGCTGTATGCAACCTGACTGTCGAGACGGCGCAGGGTACCCTGCATGCTCTCGATCTGGTATCTGACGTTGCTCAGCTCGTTCTGCAGCTGAATGATGACCTCCAGCTTGTCGGCCTTCTCCAGCAGCTTCATAAGCTGATCTTCCTGAGTCTGCAGAGACTTGAGACGTGCTTCGGTGTCATAGTAGTAGTCAGTGACCTCGTCCACAAATACGTTTCTGGACAGGATAGCTCCGCCGCAGGCAGCCAGTCCGTCCTCAAAGCTCTCAAAATCGCTGGCGGGCAGACGTACGGTGTAGGTAGCGCGGCGCATCTGATTGTATCCCGATGCGATAGCGCCCGTGCCGGATACGTTGCTGTTCTGAATATAGCCGCCTACCGAGCCGATAAGCTGCTCTATGGCATCGATGGTTTTTTCGTATTCCAGAGTCTCAACGGTAAAATTGCCGTTCTTGATAAGCTTGCGCTCGCTCTCGGCTATCTTGTCCGCCGCTACCGAGTCGCTGCCGGTGTAGTAGTCTTTTTCGGGTACCATGCTGTCCAGAGCAGCACCGGGAGCAGAAGGCTCCATGGGAGATGCGTTGGGCGCGTCATAGCCCTTGTTGTAGCTGATTTCTGCGTCGGCAGTCATTCTGTCGCTTTTGGCAGAGCAGGAACAGAGCAAAAGGGTGAGGATACATACCAGAGATATCAGGCGGATTTTTTTCATGGTTGTCAGCTCCTTGCATATTATTGTGGTTATTGTACCACGCTTTTGTCCTTTTGACTGCATTTTTCAAAAAAAGTTCCCACTTTTTTCAAAAATATTGTATAATATTTGCAGAGCGGTACAATTCGCAAAGGGCGCCCACGGCAAAACCGAAGGCGCCCTGTATATAAACAGCCCCTCCTGCTATGTGAAGGAGTGCTGACTGTATAGGATATGCGTATTTTATATGAGTGGTGATTGTGCGGCTTTTACACAGAGGACAATAATAATTGACAAACCACATAAACGGAGGAATAAGGACTATGGCAAAATTATCACCCTCGATCCTGTCTGCCGATTTTGCAAATCTGGGCAGGGACGTAAAGACCGTTTCCGATGCGGGCGCACAGCTTATTCACGTTGACGTTATGGACGGACATTTTGTTCCCAATATATCCATAGGTGTCCCCGTGGTCAAATCCCTCAAAAAACACAGTGACGCATTTTTGGACGTGCATCTTATGATCACCGATCCTGACAAGTACGCCGACGCGTTCATCAAAGCAGGTGCCGATCTTGTCAATTTCCATGTGGAGTCGGATGCCGACCCCAAGGCTCTGCTGGAGCATATCCGCGCTCAGGGCGTCAAAACCGGCATAACCATCAAGCCCAAGACCCCTGCCGAGGCGGTGTTTGAGTTCCTGCCACTGTGTGATCTGGTGCTGGTTATGAGTGTCGAGCCGGGATTCGGCGGTCAGAGCTTTATGCCTGACAGCTTGCCCAAAGTCGCCGCCCTCCGCGCCGAGATAGACCGTCTGGGTCTTGACTGCGAGATCGAGATCGACGGCGGCATCACCATTGAGACTGCGCCTCTGGCTATAGAGGCAGGCGTTGACATCCTCGTTGCAGGCACAGCCGTGTTCGGCGCTCCCGATGTGCCCGAGAGAGTCAAAGAATTCCTCGCACTGTAAAGCCCGAAAGCAGACACGTACATCCTGTAATATCGGCCCTCTGAGCCATGCGGCTCAGAGGGCTTTTTGTGTTTTGGCGCGGGGAATGCTCAGGCTTTTACGAATGTCTTGCACTCTGTGTCCACACAGCGGCAGGCGCCGTTGCCGGTGACCTCCACGGTCTGCGCGGTGCAGTGATCGTCGGAGTTGTAGCTGCAGTGGTGGGCAGTGCATTTGATGTCGGTTTTTTCCTCGCCGCGGGGAGTGCCGGAGATGGAATTGTGAATACTGTTTATGCGGTGATTGAAGCTGTGGCAGAATGTGTCACAGCTTTTTTCTGCGCAGTCACCGTCGATCTTGATGAGGGGACGGGTGCACAGATTGCGCTCAAAATTGATACAGTTTTCAACGTTGCATCTGAGTTTGGACATAGTGATTTTTCCTTTCTTTTCCTATGGATTTTTGATGGCTTTCTGACCGTGCATAAGGCTATTATTTACCCTTGTTTTTCGATTATTCCGCAATTTATCGAACAAGTGTTCGATATTACGAAAAACGCCGAAAATCGCTCAAAAAAAGGGGGAAAATGCACAAAAAATTCATAAAAAACTATTGCAATTTTTTTTACACACAAGTATAATAAAACCATCGAGTGGTGGATTGTGGTGTTTTGACACAATTTTGTGCCACTTAGTGGTAAAACAGGAAGGAGGATGGGCAATGCGCGGTGAATATCAGCACAGTATCGACACCAAGGGTCGTGTGATATTTCCGGTCAAGCTTCGCGAGGAACTGGGCGAAGGCTTCGTGATAGCCAAAGGTCTTGACAACTGCATCAGCGTATACTCCAAGTCCGGTTGGGACGAGTTTTACGGCAGGATCTCCGCAATGCCCTCCAAGGCCGAACGCCTCAAGCGCTTCTACTCGGCTAACTTCGAGTGCGAGCCCGATGCGCAGGGCAGAATCCTCATTCCTCCCACACTCCGTACCTACGCAGGACTCAACAAGGACGTTACCATCGTCGGCCTCGGCGACAAAGCCGAGATCTGGGATACCGATGCATGGAACAAGTACAACAGCGAGATGTCCAGCGAGGATATCGCAGCGCTGATGGATTCGATGGGTGTCTGATATGGAGTTTGCACATCTTTCGGTCATGCCTCAGGAATGCATCGACGGACTCAACATCAAGCCTGACGGCATATACGTTGATGCCACCACGGGCGGCGGCGGTCATTCCTATCTGATAGCTGAGCGCCTCAGCGAAAAGGGCAGACTCATCTGCTTTGACCGCGATGACGATGCGCTGGCAGCTGCGGGCAAGCGCCTGAGCAAGTTCAACAACATAACTTTTGTCAAAAGCAACTTTGAACATATAGAGAATGTGCTCCGCGAGATGGGAGTTTCTGCCATAGACGGTATCCTGTTTGACCTGGGAGTTTCCTCCTATCAGCTGGACAACGCCGAGAGAGGCTTCTCCTATATGAAAGACGCTCCTCTGGACATGCGTATGGACCGCAGCGAGGGACTGAGTGCCTACGACGTGGTCAACACCTATGACAGACGCGAGCTTACACGGATCATCTCCACCTACGGAGAGGAGCGCTTTGCACCGGCCATAGCCGCCGCCATTGAGCGCAACCGTCCCATAGAGACCACCCTTCAGCTTGCAGAGGTGATCAGAGGCGCAATGCCCGCCGCCGCAAGACGGGAAAAACAGCATCCGGCCAAGAGAACCTTTCAGGCGCTCCGCATCGAAGTCAACGGAGAACTGAAGGCCGAAGAAACGGCAGTGGCCGCCGCAGTCGGACTTATGGCCAAGGGCGGCAGAATAGCAGTAATAAGCTTCCACTCGCTGGAAGACAGAATAGTAAAACAGATCTTTGCAAAAGAAGCCAAGGGCTGCACCTGCCCTCCGGATTTTCCGGTATGTGTGTGCGGCAAAAAACCTGCACTCAAGCTGATAACCAAAGGCGCACTTGAGGCAACCAATCAGGAAAAAGAAGAAAACCCACGCTCCCGCAGCGCAAAGCTCAGGGTAGCCGAGAGAGTATAAGTCGGAGGAAACACCATGACAGCTCATGCTTACAAGGACAACACAGCCGTACAAATTAATAAAGAATCGGTGTCTGCCCATCAGATCAGATCCATTCAGGGCAAAAAGACCGAAAAAGCACGAGTACCTTATATCAAATACGGTATGATAGCTGTCTGTGTATTTGCCGTGCTTGCCGCCGTGGTCTTCTTCAATATGCAGGCCGCAGAGCTGGCATCCCAGAACGGCCGCCTCAAAGCCGAGCTTGCCGAACTCAAGGATCAGGAGCAGTTCCTCAATGCCAAAAAAGAACGTATGTACAATCTGACTTACGTAGAGGACTACGCCAAGAACGTCCTCGGCATGGTCAAGCTTGACAAAGCAGATATAAACTACGTAGAGCTTTCGCTTGATGAGAGAGTCAGCGCCGCAGTGCCCGAGCAGCAGAACTCGGAGCTGCTGGGCGGTATTGCCAGAACCTTCAATATCGTTTTGGAATACTTGAACTGACAGAGAGATATATATAGTTGGGAGGAGTGAGGAATGGTTTCATTTCTCGCTCCCTATTAGCATCAAGGAGAAAAATAAATGGATGACAGACGCGCAGACAGCAGGATGATAGGGCGTATAAAATTCGTGGCAGCAGTGCTCGGAGTGGTATGTTTTGCCGCGGTTATAGTGAGACTGTTCTATATGCAGGTCATAAAATACGACTTCTATCAGTCTCACGCCGAGAATCTGCAGACCAGAGACGTCACTCTGTATCCCACACGCGGAACCATATACGATACCAATATGAAGCCTCTGGCTATATCGGCCAATACCGAGATGCTCATATTGATGGGCAACAAGCTGGAGACCAATGAGCAGCGGGCCATGATAGCCGCCGCCCTCAGCGAGATACTGGAACTGGACTATGAGGCGATGTACAAAAAAACTCAGGACAAATCCAGCTACATTGTTATCTCCCGCGGCATCGAAAAAGACAAAGCCGACGCCGCCCGAGCATTCATCAAGGAACAAAAACTGTCAAACTGCATGTATATGCTTGAGGACAGCACCAGATATTACCCCTACAGCAACTTTCTTTCTCACGTTCTCGGCTTTGTAGGCTCGGATGAGCAGGGTCTGGCAGGCATAGAGAATATGTACGAGGAGACTCTGTCGGGCACGGTGGGCAGAATGGTCACCGCCACCAACGTCAGCGGTGATGAGCTGCCCTTTGAATATGAGACATACTTTGAGGCCCGCGACGGAAACAGTCTGGTGCTGACTATAGATGAGGTGCTCCAGCACTATCTGGAAAAAAACCTCGAGATAGCATACAACGACAACAACGTTCAGGAGAGCACCATCGGCATAGTGATGGACGTCAATACCGGCGCCATCCTCGCTATGGCAAGTTACCCCGACTTTGACCCCAACAACGCATTCACTATCGTTGACACCGAGCTGGCACAGCAGATAGAGACGATTGCGGACCCCAACGAAAAAGCCGCCGCCCGCAGCAACGCTCTGTACAGACAGTGGAGCAACAAGGCCGTGTCCTTTACCTACCACCCCGGCTCAACCTTCAAGATCATTACCGCCGCTATGGCCCTTGAGGAAGCCGTTGTCAACCTCAATACTACTTTTGTTTGTAACGGCAGCATCAGAGTAGGCGTGGAGAATATCCATTGCTGGCGCAGCTATAATCCCCACAACGCGCAGAATCTGGCACTGGCTATGCAGAACTCCTGCAACCCCGCCTTTATCCAGATCGGCCTCAAAGTCGGCAAAGAGGATTTCACCAAATACTTTGACGCATTCGGCCTTCGGAGCAAGACCGGTGTCGATCTCCCCGGCGAAGCCACCGGACTGTACAACCTCAATCAGGAGATAGACCTTGCCGTTTATGCATTCGGTCAGAACTTCAGCGTATCGCCCCTGCAGCTTATAACAGCGGTATCGGCGGTGGCAAACGGCGGCACACTCCTCAGACCCTATATCGTCAAGGAGATCATAGACCCCGACGGCAACGTGATCGAGAGCAACGGACGCACCGAGGTGCGTCAGGTCATCTCCAAAGAGACCTCCGATACAATGCGCGATCTGGTTGAGAGCGTTGTAACGGTGGGTACGGGTAAGAATGCCTACACCGCAGGCTACAGAGTGGCGGGCAAGACCGGTACCACCGAGAAGATCGCCGAACAGCTGGTGGAAGGCAAGGAACTGCGCATAGCATCCTTTGTGGCCTTTGCTCCGGCAGATGATCCCGAGATCGCCGTGCTGATACTCCTCGACGAGCCCACCGGCGAGACGGTTACAGCGGGTATCACGGTTGCCCCCGTTATCCGCAGATTTATGGAAGAAGCAATGCCCTATCTGGGCGTAGAACCCCGATATACCGAAGAAGAGCTGGAGAATCAGGACAAGACCATCCCCGATCTGAGAGGCCTGACTCTTGCCGAGGCCAATGACAAGCTCAAGCGTCTGGGCATCAACGGCTCCAGCAACGGAGTAGGCGACAGGGTAGTCGATCAGCTGCCCGCCCCCGGCTCTGTAGTCTCCAACACGGCTACCGTAATGCTGTATATGGAGTCCAATGCGCCTCAGAAACAGCTGACCATGCCCGACCTCAAGGGCATGAGCCTCGAAAAAGCAAAAAGTACCCTGCAGAGCATCGGCCTGTATATGCGCGTGACCGGCGCCAAGAACGGCACGGGTAATATCGCGGTAATCAAGCAGGATATTCCCAAAGGACAGACAGTAAACTACGGACAGGTAATAACCATCGAACTGAGCGACCTCGACCAGAGGGCAGATTAAAAGGAGCAAAAAATGAAACTTTCCCTTGTTCTTGACAAGATCGTAAAAACCGACCTTGATACCGATATCACCGATGTCTGCTTTGACTCGCGCAGAGTCAGACCGGGCAGTCTGTTTGTTGCGGTAACCGGCTTTAAGACTGACGGTCATCTGTACATAAACTCGGCTGTAGAAAAGGGCGCTGCCGCAATACTGGCAGAGAGGGAAGTTGCGGGACTGAATATCCCCGTGTTCGTGGTTGACAATACCCGCCGCGCGCTGGCTCAGGCATCGAGCAATTTCTTCGGTGATCCCGCACGCAGTCTCAAAATGATCGGCGTCACCGGAACAAACGGCATGACCACCACCACCACCCTCATCAAGCAGGTGCTCGAATCCCACGGACACAAATGCGGTCTTATCGGCACCAACGCCAATATGATAGGGGACAGAGAGGTACCCACCGAGCGCACCACACCCGAGTCCAGAGATTTCTACGAGCTGCTCTCTCAGATGCGAGACGGCGGCTGCGAGTACGTAATTATGGAGGTATCCTCCCATTCCCTCGAGCTCGACAGAGTGTACGGAATTCATTTTGCCGCGGCGGTGTTCACCAATCTCAGCCGTGACCATCTGGATTTCCACGGGGATATGGACACCTATTTTGCAGCCAAAGCCAAACTCTTTGACCGCTGCGACAAAGCGGTAATCAACATAGACGATCCCTATGGTGTAAAGCTTGCATCCATGACATCCTGCGAGACCGTCACCTACTCCGCGATCGACGATACGGCAACGCTGGAGGCAAAAAACATCCTGCTCAAACCCGACAGAGTGCGCTTTGAGGCGGTTATGACGGCGGCTATCGCACGTGTCAATCTCGGCATCCCCGGTCAGTTCTCGGTATATAATGCGCTTGCCGCGCTGGGTGCCTGTATGTGCTGCGGACTGAGCCTGCAGGAGGCGGCTGTCTCGCTGGCTTCCGCCCACGGAGTAAAAGGCCGTGCCGAAGTCGTGCCCCTGCCCGAGGGCACCGGCTATACCGTGCTTATAGACTACGCCCACAGCCCCGATAGTATGGAGAATATACTCAAAACCGTCAAAGGCTTCTGCACCGGCAGAATTATCTCCCTCTTCGGCGCAGGCGGTGACCGCGACAAGACCAAGCGTCCCATTATGGGTGGTATCGGTGCAAGCTACTCCGATATATGTGTCATAACCAGCGATAACCCCCGCAGCGAAGATCCTATGCAGATCATAGCCGAGGTCTCGGCGGGCGCTATGGGCAAAAAGAGCAAGATCAACGTGGTGTGTGACCGCCGTGAGGCCATTGCATACGCGCTGAGCATAGCCAAAGCAGACGACGTTGTGGTGCTTATGGGCAAAGGCCATGAGACCTATCAGGAGATAGCAACGGGCAAGATACACCTTGACGAAAGAGAGGAAATCGCCGCTTATTTTGCAAACAGATAACGGGCGATAAAGACAGAGATGATCAATACGATAATGGCGGCAATAACCGCCTTTGTGGTGGCCGCAGTGATAGCAATGCCCATCATAAAAGGACTGATAAAACTCAAATTCGGGCAGAAGATTCTGGAAGACGGCCCCATATGGCACGCCAAAAAGCAGAATACCCCCACAATGGGCGGAATCATATTCATCATAGCGGTGTTTGTAGGCGTACTTGCACAGCTGCCGCTGATGATCAAGAGTCAGGATTTCAAGCCTCTGCTTATGCTGGCTCTGGCGTCTGTTTTTGCCGTAGTCGGCTTCATCGATGACTGGACCAAGATCAAAAAGAAGCAGAACAAGGGCCTGAGCGCCATGCAGAAGCTGCTCTTCCAGATAGCGGCAGCGGCGCTGTTTATCACCGTAATGCGTGTGCTGGGATACCTGAGCCCCGATCTGTACATACCTTTTGTGGGAGTTACCCTGTCGATGCCCTGGTATCTGTACCTTGTGCTTTGCGTGTTCATTATCGTAGGTGCCGACAACGCGGTCAACCTCACCGACGGTATAGACGGTCTGTGTACCTCGGTCACAGCCATAGTCGCTCTGTTTTTCAGCATTATGCTGACTCTGAGAGGGGATATGGGAGCAGGATTTTCGGGTGCGCTGTTCGGCGGTCTTGTGGGATTCTTCCTCTTTAACAAAAACCCCGCAAAAGTCTTTATGGGCGATACCGGCTCGCTGTTTCTGGGCGGCGCCGTATGCGCAATGGCTTTCGCACTCAATATGCCTCTCATCCTCGTTACCGTGGGCATTATCTATATCATAGAGACTCTGTCCGATATCATTCAGGTACTGTATTTCAAAGCCACCGGCGGCAAGCGCTTCTTCAAAATGGCACCTATCCACCATCATTTTGAAAAATGCGGCTGGAGCGAGTGGAAGATCGTCATAGTATTCAGTGCAGTCACAGCACTGATGTGCCTGCTGTCCGTATTTGCATAAAGAAAGAGAGTGAGCGTTATCAAAAAGGAGCTCGACAATATGCCCGATATCCGCATGGAAGAAGGCGGGGCAGAAGACAACCGAATATCCCCCCGCCCCACGGGCAAGATAGATGCTCCTTTTACGGCGCTTTTGCTGCTTCTGCTTGCCACGGGACTTGTGTGTCTGTTTTCGGCAAGCTATGCCGTAGGTTATCACGACCACGGCGGCAATTCCATGTACTTTGTGATGCGTCAGGCATTCTTTGCCGCATTTGGACTTGCGGCAATGTATGTTGCCTCCATAATCGACTATCACAAATGGGTCATCTGGGGACTTCCCGTGTTTTTGCTCAGCGTGGTGCTGCTGGCATCCATCAAAATCGTACCCTCCATATGGGTCACCATCAACGACGCTACCCGCTGGATCGGCGTGGGTGATACCCTGACTTTCCAGCCCTCGGAGATAGCCAAGTTCGGTGTTATAGTGCTGTTTTCTGCGGCGGCGACTATCCTCGGCCCCAAGAAGATGAAAAAGTTTCACATAGGCATCCTGCCCTTTATGGCTGTTATCGGTCTTATTGCTCTGCTCCTCAGCTGGGAGCCTCATATCTCGGCAACCGTCATCATAGCGGGCATAGGCATCGTCATTATTTTTCTCGGCGGCGCATCTTTCTGGTGGCTCCTTGGTATCGGAGCGGCAGGTGCCGCAGGCGCCGTGGCTTTGATCATATACAAGGCCGACTACGCGCTGGTCAGACTCAAAGTATGGTTTGACCCCTTCTCCGATATGCAGGGCAAAGGCTGGCAGGGCTCACAGGCTCAGATTGCCGTCGGCTCGGGCGGATTCTGGGGATTGGGACTTGGACAGAGCAGACAGAAGCATCTGTACCTGCCCGAGCCTGCCAACGATTTTATTTTTGCCGTTATGTGTGAGGAGTTCGG
Source organism: Oscillospiraceae bacterium (assembly GCA_045658985.1). Classification (GTDB taxonomy): domain Bacteria; phylum Bacillota; class Clostridia; order Oscillospirales; family Butyricicoccaceae; genus RGIG3513. Next base: position 27,527 of record JAZOWC010000032.1, on the reverse strand, counting down.
ATTCCTCATCACCTCTATGATAGTCATAGTTTTTGCATTGCTTATCTGGCGCGGTTACTATATCGCATCCCACGCAGGCGACCGTTTCGGAACTCTGCTGGCGGCGGGCATTACCACACAGATAGCCGTGCAGGTCATAATCAATCTGTTCGTTGTCACCGGCATTTTTCCGGTTACGGGTGCATCGCTGCCGTTCTTCAGCTACGGCGGAACGTCGCTGGTTATGCTGCTTGGTGAAGTTGGCGTGCTTCTGAGCGTATCCCGCTCTATGCCGCCGTCAAAAGGGGAGTAATACTATGAACGTTATTTTTGCGGGAGGCGGCACAGCGGGGCATATCAATCCTGCACTGGCTGTTGCTCAATATCTGGAAACTCAGGAAAACTGCAATATATCCTTCAGCGGAGGCAAAGGCAATCTCGAGGAGACCCTTGTGCCCCGCTTCGGATATGAGATAGACACTTTTCCGCTCAAGGGACTGTCGAGAGGCAAGTCCCTTTCGGCGATTTTCAAAAACCTTTCTGCCGTATGGCAGATGGAGATGGCGGTACTGGGCTGCAAGAAGGTCATCAAGCAGCGCAAACCCGACATCGTCATCGGCACGGGCGGTTATGCAAGCTACCCCATGGTGCTTGCCGCCGTGCAGTGCGGCGTCAAAACAGCCATGCTTGAGGTCAACGCCGTTCCCGGCGTGGCCACCAAACGTCTCGCACCCAGAGTCGACTGCGTTATGACGTCTTATGCCGAGACGGCCAAGCTGATCTCCGCTCGACGTATTGAGGAGACGGGTACACCCGTCCGTCAGGAGATCATCGGCTGCCGCGAGAGGGCAGAGAAGACCCTGTTCAATAACGGGCTTCCCACCGTGCTGACCTTCTGGGGTTCGGTCGGCGCTATGCATATGAACGAGAAGATGAAAGACTATCTCGCCATAGCCGCCCGCGAGCGTCAGTTTAATCAGGTATATGCCTGCGGAAAAAAATACTACGACGATATGGTATCCGCTCTCACCGAAAACGGAGCCATCCGTGCCGACAACATAATCCTCAAGGACTATATCCACGATATGGGCAACGTTATGGGGCAGGCCGATCTGGTGGTCTGCCGCGCAGGCGGCACAATCAACGAGCTGTGCGCCGCGGGTATGCCGGGTGTGCTGGTGCCCTCACCTTTTGCCGCCGAAAACCATCAGGAGCGCAACGCCCGCGTACTGGAAAAATCCGGTGCGGCCGTAGTCCTGCTTGAAAAAGAAACCACAGCCGAGAGTCTCTATGAGACCGTACGCGGTCTGCTGGCATCCCCCGAGCGCCTCAAAAAAATGGGTGACAGCGCACGTGTGCTTTCGCACAACGACGCGCTTTTGCATATTTATCAGACAATAAAGAGCATTATTGGGTAACATTTGCCACCTTGCGGCATAGAATAGTATGTATACTCGTACAGGAAAGGGAGAGTATGATGAGCTATTTTGCCGTAAAAGGCGGTACAAAACTAATCGGCTCTGTCAATATAAACGGAGCCAAAAACAGCGTCTTGCCCATACTTGCAGCCACTCTGCTCAATGCGGGCGAAAACGTTATACATAACTGCACCGAACTGCGCGACGTAGATTCGGCTGTCAAAATACTCAGACATCTTGGCTGCAGGATCACACGGCAGGGCAAGACCCTCACCGTTGACTCAAGCAATATCACACGATGCGACGTGCCCGAGTCGCTGATGCGTGAGATGCGCTCGTCGGTCATATTTTTGGGGCCTATCCTTGCCCGCTGCGGTCAGGCAAGATTGAGCACACCGGGCGGCTGTGAGCTTGGGCCGAGACCTATTGACCTGCATCTTGATGCTCTGCGCAAATTGGGAGCAACCGTCATAGCAGACGGCGGCGAGATACTGTGCCGCGCGGACAATATGCGGGGCAGAGACATTGTTCTCAGCTTTCCCAGTGTGGGCGCTACCGAGAATATTATGCTTGCCGCCACCGCCTGCACGGGCACAACACGCATAATCAATGCCGCACGTGAGCCGGAGATCGAGGATCTGCAGAGCTTTTTGCTCAAAATCGGTGCCTTTGTTCGCGGCGCGGGCAGGAGCGAGATATGTGTGCAGGGAGGCCAGACCCGTCAGCGTGCAGAACACAGGGTAATGCCCGACAGGATCGAGGCCGCTACATATCTCTGTGCCGCAGCCGCCTGCAGGGGACATATCGAACTGCGTGACATCCGTCCCCAGCACATAGCAACCGTCGTATCGATCCTGAGCGATGCAGGATGCGACATAAAAACCGACACAAACTGTGCTATAATCAAATCTGCGCGGCGTATTTCGGCTCTGCCTCCCGTGCACACCATGCCCTATCCGGGATTTCCCACCGACGCCCAGTCCCAGCTTATGTCCGCGGCCTGTCTGGCGGAGGGCACTACCGTGTTTTATGAGAATATCTTTGAAAACCGCTTCAGGCAGGCGGCAGAGTTGTGCCGTATGGGTGCGAGCATCAAGGTCTCGGGCAGAACGGCTGTAGTCGAGGGCAGAGAGCAGCTTACGGGCGCATCGGTAAGATGCACCGATCTTCGCGGAGGAGCGGCGCTGGTCATTGCCGCACTTGCCGCATCGGGCGAAAGCAGAATATTCGATATTGAGCATATAGACCGGGGCTATGAGAGTATGGAGCTTGCCTACTCGAGCCTCGGAGGAATTATAGAGAGAAAGGAAGAATAACGTGGCTGACATCAGAAGACGCAGACGCAGAAGAACCCACCGCCGCAGACACAGAGAGTCCCGCGGCAATAATCCTCTGCCCCTTATTCTGTGCATACTTCTGACACCCGTAGCCGTCGTGGTTGCCATCACCGTATTTTTCCGTGTCAGCACCATCAAGGTGACGGGGGAGAGCGGCTACCTCGATTACAACATTATAGAGGCATCGACCATAGATATAGGTCAGAATATGTTTATGTTCAACAAGTTCAAAGTCATCGACGGAATATTTGAACAGATGCCCTATCTGGATGAGATCAGCATCCGCCGCCGCCTGCCCGATACGGTTGAAATCATCGTCAGCAGGTGCACACCCGTGGCCTCAATAGAGGGCGCGGACGGATGGTATCTGCTGGATGCAAAAGGCAAATTACTGGAAAACGTAGGCAACTCTCAGCCTGCGGAGTACCCCGTGATAGTGGGCGCCGAGATGGATGAGCCCACCGTGGGAAAATATATCAAAATAATTGACGAAGAAAAGCAAAAACCACTATTTTTAGTATTGAATACTGCGATAAATAATGATATACTCCAATATATAGACTGTATTGATGTGGAAAGAGCGTATAATATCAAGTTCACATACAAGGACAGATTTACGGTCAATATAGGGGATATCGAGCAGATCGAAAAGAAGTTCCGATATATGCTGCTTTTGGCCGAGGATAAACTTCCCGATACCGCAGAGGGTACCATAGACGTGTCGGACGGCACGGTGGCGAGGTTTATCCCCACCCAGCAATGATGTTTAATTAGACGGAGGTAAAAGATTATGGGTTTCGCATTTGAAATTGGTCGTGAATCCGATGTATCCATAAAAGTCATTGGTATAGGCGGTGGCGGCGGCAACGCAGTCAACCGCATGGTAACAGGCGGAGTATCGGGTGTAGATTTTATAGCTATCAATACGGACAAGCAGGTGCTTAACTTCTCTGCTGCCCCCGTTAAGCTCCAGATCGGTGAGAAGATCACCCGCGGCCGCGGCGCAGGCTCCAACCCCGACGTAGGCCGCAGCGCAGCCGAGGAGAGCATGGATGAGATCCGCCGCCTGATGGAAGGCGCCGAGATGGTATTTATCACCGCAGGTATGGGCGGCGGCACAGGTACAGGTGCAGCACCCGTAGTTGCAGGTATTGCCCGTGAGATGGGCATCCTTACCGTAGGTATCGTTACCCGTCCCTTCAGCTTTGAGGGTATGCGCCGCATCAAGCAGGCAGAGGAGGGCATCGCCCGCCTCCGCGAGAAGGTCGACGCTCTGCTCATCATTCCCAACGAGCGCCTCAAGCTGGTCAGCGATCAGAAGATCACCTTCCAGAACGCATTTGAGATCGCCGATAACGTTCTGCGTCAGGCTATCCAGAGCATCAGTGAGCTGATCACAGTTCCCGGTCTGGTCAACCTGGACTTTGCAGACGTTGAGACTATCATGAAGAACGCCGGTTATGCCCATATGGGCGTTGGCCGTGCATCGGGCAAGAGCAAGGCCGCCGATGCTGCCAAGATGGCTATCCAGAGCCCCCTGCTCGAGACCTCCATCGACGGCGCAAGAGGCGTCATCCTCAACGTTACCGGCTCTCCCGATATGGGCCTCGAGGAAGTCGAAGAAGCCGCCGCAATGGTCAGAGCAGCCGCACATCAGGACGTACATATCATCTTCGGTGCCGCTATCGACGATACTCTGGACGATGAGATCCGCATCACGGTCGTCGCTACCGGCTTTGACGAGAACGCACGCAACGCCAAGAAGCTTGACGATATCTTCACCTCCATCAAGCACAGCGCAGAGGAGAAGGCTCAGGAGCCCGCACCCGCTGCTCCCGTGATCCCCGAAGAAAAGACCGAGACTCCCGCATCCGTCCTCGAGAGCATCAAGCTCAGCGAGCCCGAAAAGCCCGCCGCCGAGGTCAAGAAGGATGAGGAAGATGACGATCCCTTTGAGGGCATCCTCCGTATGTTCCGCGACAAGAAATAAACCAAAATACCAAAACCTGCCGTATACACGGCAGGTTTTTGATTTTTGGGAGCAAAAAAGCCGAGGCTGCAGCCTCGGCCATTCTTTTTATTTAGCTTTCAGCGCCTCAAGAACCTCAAAGGGGTTGGTCATACCTTTGACGTCCTCCATCACTGTTTCAATGACGCCGTTTTCGTCAATAATATATGTGGAGCGCACCACACCCATGCTTGTTTTGCCGTATTTTTTCTTTTCCTGCCACACCTCATAGGCACGGATAGCGTCAAGCTCGGGGTCGGAGAGCAGAACAAATGGCAGGTCGTATTTGTCTGCAAACCTGCTGTGAGACTCCACGCTGTCGCGGCTGATGCCAACGATCACCGCGCCGTAGCTCGAGATGTCCTTGTGCAGCTGACCGAATCCCACGGCCTGACGGGTGCAGCCCAGAGAGTTGTCTTTGCTGTAAAAATAGAGGACTACCTTTTTGCCTGCAAACTGCGACAGGCAGACTTTGTTGCCGCTCTGGTCAAAAAGACAAAAATCAGGGGCATTCATTCCTTCTTTAAGCATATATATGGCTCCTTTGTGTCAAATATTTACAATCTGTATATTGCAAAATCCATATCCTATGCTATCATTAAATATAAAGTATGTCAACATTATTGACAGGGGGATGCAAAATGAGATTTTTGAGAGAAAAAGGCGGAAGACTCACAGCGTTTTTGGGCGAGATACTCGTAGGTGTACTGCTTATCGTAGAGCCGGTCAAGTTCACCTCGGTGGTCATTATCGCTGCAGGCGTGCTTATGTGTGCTCTGGCAGCGCTGAACATTGTCAGATATTTCAAAGCCGATGCCAAAGCCGCAGCAGTAAGCAGAGCCTTGTATAAGGGTCTGACCTTTGCTTTCTTTGGTCTGTTCTGCATATTCTTCTCGGGCTGGTTTATTGATACCTTCCCAATCGTAAGCATAATATACGGCATATGCATCATGCTTGCAGGCTTCAGCAAGGTTCAGTGGACTGTTGACGCCATCCGAGTCAAATCGGGCAGCTGGATCCCCTATGCCGTATCGGCCGCGGTAACCGTGATCTGCGCAGTCATCATCCTCTGCAACCCCTTTGGCACCGTGAAGGCGCTGTGGCTGTTTGCGGGTATCTCGCTGATTGCCGAGGCTGTAATGGATATCGTATCCATGTTCATCAAGGGCAAGGAAGCCCCTGCCGAAATCATAGTAGAGGGAGTCGCTGTCGATGAAACTGAAGCTTAAAAACTGTCTGCTTATTGCTGCTACCGTTTTTCTGCTGTATCTTGCAGTATATTACTGGCCTGCCGTGTCAGGCTTTGTCAAAGCCGTGTACTCGGCATCGGTGTCGGTTATCATCGGCGCGGTGATCGCATATATCCTCAATATATTGATGGTATTCTATGAACGTCATTATTTCCAAAAGACCAAGAAGCCTGCCGTCATCAAAAGCCGCCGCCCCGTGTGTATGGTGCTGGCTATACTCACGTTGGTTGCCGTTGTGGCACTGATAGTCGCGCTGGTTCTGCCCCAGTTTGTGTCCTGTATCACTCTGCTTGTTGACAAGATCCCCTCCACGATCAAGTTTATAGCGCACAAGCTGGAGGGCTGGAATATCATTACCCCCGAGGTTGCGGATTCTCTCGCCACAGCCGACTGGAAGTCACGCATCGAGCAGATCCTCGGCTCCTTCAAGGGCGGAATCGGCAATATGGTCGATATCGCCATAGGCACCGTGACCTCTGTATTCTCCATAATTATCACAGCATTTCTCGGCGTTATATTTGCCGTGTATATCCTGGCATCCAAAGACAAACTTCGTGAGCAGGCCAATCGCCTGATGGCCTGCTATCTCAAAGACAAGCACATCTCCGGCATCCGCTACGTCCTCGGCGTGTTTGACGGCTGCTTCCACAGCTATATAGTAGGTCAGTGTCTCGAGGCCCTCATACTCGGTGCGCTGTGTACGGTAGGTATGCTGCTGCTTCGTATGCCATATGCCACAATGATAGGTGCGCTGATGGCGTTTACCGCACTGATACCCATTGCCGGCGCATGGATAGGCGCGGGCGTGGGCGCATTTATGATACTGACGGTCTCGCCGGTCAAAGCATTGATATTCCTCGTGTTTATACTTGTGCTTCAGCAGATAGAGGGCAACCTCATCTATCCCAAAGTTGTGGGCTCGTCCATCGGCCTGCCCGGTATTTGGGTACTCGTTGCGGTTACCGTAGGCGGCGGTATATTCGGCGTGCCGGGCATGCTCTTTGGTGTGCCTCTGTCGGCTACCGTATACAGACTTGTGGGCAACCACGTGCGTAAGAAAGAAAATCTCTCCGCCCAGGGAGTTCAGGAAGGATAAATAGAATTGGGAGATAAAGATTCAGCAAAAAAGATAATGACCCTGCCAAATATTCTGTCGCTTTTCAGACTGCTGCTTATTCCGCTGTTCTGCGTGGCGTACGTGGCGCGGGGAGACTACAAGCTTGCCGCCTTTGTGCTGTTTGTATCGGGATTGAGTGACGTTGTGGACGGATTTGTAGCCAGACGCTTTAATATGGTCAGCGACGTGGGCAAGGTGCTGGACCCCATAGCCGACAAGCTGACCCAGCTGGCTGTCCTCGGCTGTCTCATAAGCCGATTCAGGCGGATGATAGTGCCCTGCGTCCTTCTCGGCGCAAAGGAGCTTTCCACGGGCATAGCAGGGCTCATCGCCGTCAAAAAGACCGGTATCGTCTGCTCGGCGGAGTGGCACGGCAAGCTGACCACAGTATTGCTGTACACCATGATGGCGATGCATATACTTTGGCACAATATCCCGCAGGCTGCATCCGAGCTGGCTATCGGCCTCTGCGTTGCGGTTATGCTGCTGTCGTTTGTACTGTACTCGATCAGAAATATCCGCATGATAGCAGGAAAATACGTACATAAATAAAAGTCCGCCGCAGGCATTGCCTGCGGCATTTCTGCGCCCTTTGTGACGGTAAGGGCAGCTTCTTAATATACTGTATCACAAGACTTTATATTATGGAGGATATAATGCTGACCGTCATAAAGTTCGGCGGCAGTTCACTTGCAACTGCCGAAAAAATATATAACGCCGCTGCTATAGCCGCAGGGCACAAAAACAGCGGCAAGGATGTGGTAATGGTGGTTTCCGCCCGTGGCAAAACCACCGATGAGCTTTTGAACGATGCCGCACAAATTTCCGACTCACCTGACCCCAGAGAGCTTGACGTTTTGCTCAGCACGGGCGAGCAGGTGAGTATGTCTCTGGTGGCAATGAGACTCAACGCTATGGGCGTTCCTGCCGTATCACTGTGCGGCTGGCAGGCAGGAGTGCTGACCGAGGACAGACATAACCGGTCGAGGATAATAAGAATACATACCGACCGCATCAGGGAGGAGCTTGCAGGCGGCAGGATAGTGGTGGTGGCGGGATTTCAGGGCATAAACAGCCGATTGGATATTACCACCATAGGCAGAGGCGGCTCGGATACCAGCGCCGTTGCACTTGCCGCAGCGCTGGGCGCGGATGAGTGCCTGATCTATACCGACGTGGACGGCGTGTATTCTGCCGATCCCAATAGGATAGATGATGCCGTCAGGCATGAGGCGCTGGGTTATGACGAGATGCTTGAGATGGCATCGTTGGGAGCCGGTGTACTGCACAACCGCTCTGTAGAACTTGCAAAAACCAAATCGGTCAGACTCCGTGTCCTGTCCGGCGCGGACAGCCTTGGCGGAACGGTAATCGAGCCTCAGCCTATGGAGGGCAGCCGTGTCAGCGGCGTTATATGCGATCAAAAAACGGCTTTGATCGAGGTATATGCCCTTGATACCCCCAATATCCCCGGGATACTGTCGCTGCTTGCGCGAGAGGGGATATGCGCCGATATGATCCTCTGCCACGGACATAGGATGGGACTGACCGTAGGCGCAGACAAGATCAAAGCCACCCTCGGCGTGCTGCTTGCCAATACGGACACTCTGTCTCTGACCTCGGTAACCTCGGACGGCAACGTGGCAAAGCTGTCTCTGGTGGGCTGTGGTCTGTGCTCGTACGCATCTGTGGGCGCGCGGATGCTTGCCGCACTCAGAGATCGTGGGATACCCGTCAGGAGCATGGTTGCCGCAGAGATCAAGATCTCGGTGCTGATTCCGCTTGCATCGGCGCAGGAGGCATCGGAGGCGGTGCACAGGGAGTTTTTCGGGCAATAAAAACTCGGCAGACACTGATACGTGTCTGCCGATCATTGTATATAGTTTATCTCAGCGGGGGATATTCGCCGCTGTCGTGCATCTGCTTCAGCGCATTCTCCAGCACCTGAGCATCACTGCCGTAGGTCACGCCGTACCATCGCGAGGTGGTCTTGCACACGGTCACCGTCTGCTTGCCGGCGCAGATCATGTCGTCAACGAACGCGGGGAGATAGTATTCCTTCTTCAGCTCGCCGCAGTTGAGTGCCAGCCAATTTTCAAAATGTCCGCTCATAAGCTCCATCAGCAGGGGCGAAAATCCCCATACGTTCATGGATACGGTGGAATCGGCGTCAATCTCGGCCTTTTGCCCGTTCTCGTCTGTATAGCAGGCACAGTCCCCGCGCAGGGTGATGTCAGTACGCTCTGTCACCTTCATCAGCCTGCCGCCCTGCACCTCGCAGACGCCGCGGGATACCGAGCCGTTTTCGCTGGCTGTACCGCGCAGAGCAAATCCAACCATACATCCGTTGGTGTCGGTGCATTCTTCTTTCAAAAATCTGCCAAGTGTCACTATGGTATCTCTGCCAAAGAAATCATCGGCGCCCACTATGCCGAATGGAGCAGTGATATGCTCCCGTGCGGCGTAAACTGCGTGGCCTGTGCCCCAGGGCTTGACTCTGTCGGGCAGGGGGGAGAAGGGGGCGGGCAGATCGTCGAGGGACTGGAATGCATATTCCACCTCGATCTTGTCTGCATAGAGGTTGCCCGAGATAATGGCTCTGAAATCCTCTTCCATTTCCTTCTTGATTACAAACACGATCTTACCGAATCCTGCCACGAAAGCATCATACAATGTATAGTCAACTATGATCTCACCGTTAGGGCCAAAGGGCCTTATCTGCTTGAGTCCGCCGAACCGCGAACCCATGCCCGCCGCCATAACTACCAGAGTAGGTTTCATTATTATCACTCCTGCCTTAATGCTGTAGATATATTATACTACAGCAGGCGGTCGGGCGCAATATTACGGAACGATCTTTGTGCGCAATTACTGCTTTTTGCACAACCCGTGCATAAATCCGCTGACGTCGGCAGTATAGATTGAGCCGCCGATGACCTTGCCCTTGTATACCAGCAGGTCGCACAGAACGTCCTGCGCCCCGTCATAATCTTTGAGAGGGAAGGTGTGCAGGCAGACCTTCTTGCCCTTGTATTTCTCCAGATCATAGCCGTTCTGCTTTTGCAGCTCGTTGTACTTTGTGTACACCTCGTCAAAGTTTGAGGGAATTACCACCTCGCGCATACTGTGCTTTTCGTTGTCGGGAGCGTACCCCAGAGAGGCGATGAACTGCATAAGCTCATCCTGCTCGCTAAGCTTGCCCGAAGTCTCGGTCGCGTCGCCCCTGCCGCAGCTGCACAACGCGATGATCAGTCCCACTATCAGCAGCACAGCCGCCGCTATGAGGCTAAAAGTCTTTTTTGTCAGTTTAAATGTGTAAATATTCATAAAAAACACCTCCGCAATCCCATAGTATGTCTGGGTTGCGGAGTATATACCCGAAATATAAAAAACCTGCGGAGCGTTTGCTCCGCAGGTTCAAAATATACCGATTGATTAATCTTCGTCCTCGAAGTTTGCGTGCTCGGCAATGATCTTCTCCTGCTCTACGGGAGGTACTTCCTCATAGCGCTCGAACTTGACGGAGAAGGAGCCTCTGCCCTGAGTCATGGAGCGGAGAGTGATAGCGTAGTCGCTGGTCTCGCTCATGGGGATCTCAGCCTCGATCATCTGGATGCCGTCGCCCTGAGGAGTCATGCCCATAACACGGCCGCGGCGCTTGTTCAGGTCGCCGATGATATCGCCCATGTAGCTGTCGGGGATAAAGACCTTCAGGCTGCCTACAGGCTCCAGAACAACGGGGTTAGCCTTGGGGATACCGGCCTTGAATGCCAGACGAGCTGCCATCTTGAAGGACAGTACGTTGGAGTCAACGTCGTGGTATTTACCGTCCATCAGAGTAGCCTTGAGGCCGACCATGGGGAAGCCTGCCAGAACGCCGTGCTCCATAGCTTCGCGGATGCCCTTTTCAACAGCGGGATGGAAGTTCTTGGGAACGCTGCCGCCGAAGATCTGCTCCTCGAATATGAAATCCTCGCCCTCGATAGGCTCAAAGTTCATCTTGACGTTACCGTACTGGCCGTGACCGCCGGACTGCTTCTTGTGGTTACCCTCGATCATTTCGACTTTTTTGCGGATCTTCTCGCGGTAAGCAACCTTGGGCTCGCTGAGCTCGACCTCAACGCCGAACTTGTTCTTCAGCTTGGAGCAGAGCAGATCGATGTGAATGTCGCCTGCGCCGGAGATGACCATCTGCTTGGTCTCGGAGTTGTTGACAACGGTAAATGCAGGGTCTTCGTCACGCAGACGGTTGAGGCCTGCTGCGATCTTTTCTTCGCCGCCCTTGACCTTGGAGGAGATAGCACGGCTGTAGCAGGGCTCGTTGAACTCGATGCCGGTCAGAGCCAGATCGATGCCGGGTGCGCACAGAGTGTCGCCGGTCATGGTGTCGCCCAGCTTGGAAACTGCGCCGATGTCACCGCAGGAAACCTCGGTAACTTCCTTGTTCTTTCTGCCCTTGACGATATAGATGTGACCCATCTTTTCGCTGGAGCCGGTACGGGTGTTGATCAGCTGCATATCGGCAGTGACCTTGCCGGAAATGACCTTGAAGAAGGAGAAACGGCCGTACTGGTCGGCGATGGTCTTGAATACAAAGATAACAGTCTTGCCTTCGGGATCGTATGCAACGTCCAGAACGTCAGCACCGCGGGAAGCGATAGCCTTCTCAACGCGGACTTCGTTGGGAGCGGGAGCATAGTCAACGATGGTCTTGAGCAGCTGCATGATACCTACGCCGGTGATAGCGGATACGCATACAACGGGAGCGATGGAGCCGTTGAGAACACCGGTACGCAGACCGCTGAGGATCTCTTCCTGGGTGAACTCTTCGCCTGCAAAGTACTTCTCAAGCAGTTCTTCGCTGGACTCTGCAACGCCGTCGATCAGAGCGGCACGCAGTCTCTCTACCTTGTCAACGGACTCAGCGGGGATCTCAACTTCGGTGACCTTGCTGGTGCCTTCGGTCTTGTAGGCCTTCTTGGTTACCAGGTTGATAACACCGATGGGGTTGCTGCCGTCGAGCAGAGGAATGATGAAGGGAGTAACAGATGCGCCGAAAGCGTCTCTGAGGGAGTTATAAGCATCCTCATAGTTTGCGTTTTCTTCGTCGATCTTGTTGATGCAGAAGATGCGGGGCAGCTTGGTCTTGTTGACAGCCTTCCATGCCTTTTCTGTACCTACGGAGCAGCCGTTCTTTGCACAGCTTACGATAAGGCCGCAGTCGGCAACGCGCATTGCCTGTGCAACTTCGCCTTCAAAGTCGAAGTAGCCGGGAGTGTCCAGCAGGTTGATGATATTGCCTTCAAACTCAACGGGTACGTTGGAAAGCTGGGTGGAGAACTGGCGCTTAATTTCTTCGGCGTCCCAGTCACTTGTTGTATTGCCTTCGGAGATCTTTCCGAGACGGTCGGTGCCGCCTGTGCGGAAAAGCATCATTTCGGCAAGAGAAGTCTTTCCGTCACCTCCGTGACCGAGAAGGCAGATGTTTCTGATCTTGTTAATGGGATAGGGCATAGTGTCACTCCTTTGGATAATTTATTTAAGAAATAATAATTGCCTTAAAGAACATTATAGACTATACTCGGGTCAATTTCAACAGTATTTTTGCTAAATTGTTGTAAAAATAAGTGAAGATAACCAAACAGGTAGTGCCCAGCATCCCATATACACCAAAATATTGAGTGGTGATGCCGAGGACACCTCCATATTGGACACCAAAAAGTACATAATCATCAGTCCCACGATACAGCCGAGGATGGAGCAGATGATGTTGAAGGTGACCATACGTGTCAGCTTGCGCGAGGACAGAAGCAGCTCCGCATATGCGTACATATTGCTGTGGGACATCACAGCCACAGGCTCACTCTCCTCAAAATTGTCCGAGGAGTAGTCAACTCTGTCCTGAGTGTCGGGATAGTCACAGCTGTCGGCGTGGAGCTTGAACTTGTCCTCTATGAATGCCTCTGTGGTCAAAAAGTCCCTCACCGCCAGCACGGGAGTGGTCTTTGCACGTCTGAGCATACGGAATGAGCTGTACACCTGAGGCTGTGCGATGTATTTGAGGGAGAACACTCCGGCAAACCGGCTGTTTATGGACACGTACAGGCAGTTCTGCAGCTTGACGCCGCTGAGCACGTCCACGCCCATACGCATGAGGAAGTTTGCAGTGCCGATGAGCACGTAGTCATCACCGACCCTTGCCGACATACCGCCGCTTTCAAAGAACCTGATCTCGCTGACGTCCAGACTCCAGCCGTAATGCTGACGCGCGGTCTCGTCAAATACCGAGTACAGTCCGCCGCCTATTACCTCCAGCGCAGATGCGGTAATGGAGAATACGTCCTCCAGACCGAATCCGTCACCAATCTTGAGACTGCTGATGGCAACGCTTCCGGGCGGGAACAGATCGTTATCGGTGACGATGGCGCTGCGGCATCGGGAAAGCTCAAATGCGGCCTTGCTGTTGACAAAGGTGCTGCCTGAGGCAAACAGTTTTTTGCCTATGATGCTGTGGGGCAATGCCGAGGATATAAGCAGCGCGGGTGAGACGGATATAACCGACAGCGCCGACAGACACCACGCAAAAGAAGTGGGATTCTGCCTGCCGAAGCTTGCGGCAGTAGCCAGAGCGATGCATACGAGTATGGCCAGAGGTGAGTAGTACATTGACAGTCTCTCGGAGGTGTCGGGAGAGGATATGTCCGACATCTCGGGGAATACACCCTTGTATGTCATAAAAGCCGTCTTGAATCTGCGCGTTCCCTGTGCTTTGAGTGCGGTGGGGGAGGTGTCGGAGCGGAGGATCTTGTAGGTTCGCTTGAGGGACACGAATCTGCGGCGCTTGGCGGACAGAGCAAAGAAGCACAGTCCCACCGTAGCCGAGGTAAAAGGCAGCCATCCTCCCCACTGAGGACGGATAATGACAGTGATTATGTACGCCATGGACGACAGTGATGCAAACAGAACCAGAGTGTCCATGGTGGGTTTGCCCTTGAGCAGACGTGCAAGACCCGATACGGTCACGTCGGAGGCCAGTATCACGGCCGCCACCTCGAGCAGGAGAAATACCAGCAGGTATACAAAGGGCATGGAAAAATAAGAAAAACCAAACGGCATAGGCAGCTTGAGGGGGAATGCCAGAGTCATATACAGAGAGATCAGCCACACGGGGAACAGAGCCAGCAGGCGCATACCCATGCTGAGCAGCTTGCCCGAGATCTCGTGCAGAGCCTCATCGGTGTCCTGGTAGGTGCGGTTGAGAAAATCGTAGGGGAACCGTCTCTCCGAGTCCTCGTCGGTCATGTATTCGATATTATCGTCCTCATCATCGTCGGGAGCGGGAGAGGGAGCTTTTTTGGGAGCTTTGGTCTTTTTGACCTTTTTGGCAGGCTTGGAGGGGGTATCCTCCTCGGAGGATTCTTTTTCGATCTTTTCTTTTTTGACTTTTTCTTTTTTGGGTTTTTCGGCCTTCTGCTTTTTTATCTTGCGCTTTTTGGGAGAATCATCCTCAAACAGCACGTCCAGCTCCTTGCCGAATACCTCGCTCTGCTCTGCTGCTTCTTCCGCATTGGGAGCATCCTGCGGCAGGTCGGCAGGCTTTTTGATTTCATCGGCAGGCTTTTTGATTTCGTCGGCGGGCTCGGATTTTACATACTTTCCGTCAGCGCTTTGCAAATCGGCAGCATCCCGTACCGTCTCGGTGGTGTTGTGCATAGGCTTGCCTTTGGGGAGGGATTCGCGCTTGCCCCGTGCCGGTACATTCTCGGTTTTTGCAACGCTTTCGGGATGGGGAGCCGTCTGCTCACCATCCTGATTTTTGCTTGCGGGCTTGGTCTGTTGCCCGTCCTCGCTTTTTATTTCTGCAATGATTTCTTCGAGGTCATACAGGCCGTCCGACATATTTATCAGCCTCTCCTCTGTCTGTATGCTTCATAGAGCAGCACGGCGGCTGCATTGGATGCGTTGAGCGAGGGGATCACACCCGTCTGGGGGATGGATATTACGCCGTCGCAGGCTTTTTTGACGGCAAAAGACACACCCTCGCCCTCGGAGCCTATTACAATAGCGCAGGGTACGCTCAGGTCGGCGTCATACATGCTGTCGCCGTTCATATCTGCGGCATAGACCTTGAGTCCCTTCTCGTGCAGTTCCTCCACCGCGGCAACGGTGCTGCTCAGCTTGGCAACGGGCAGATGCTCCAGAGCGCCTGCAGCGGCCTTGGCACAGGCAGAATTGAGTCCAGCACTGCGTTTGCGGGGGATGATGACACCGTGACCGCCGGATACCTCGGCAGAACGGATGATAGCGCCCAGATTGTGGGTGTCGGTGATGCCGTCGCACACCACAATAAGAGGCTTGCTGCCCATCTCCGCGGCCTTGCTCAGCATATCGTCCACCGTGCGGTAGGGTACGGCGGCGCACAGCGCGATAATGCCCTGATGAGCGCCCGTGATGCTCAGCTTGTCCAGCTTGCGCTTGTCGGTTTCCTGAGTCATAATGCCGTTTTTGCGTGCAAGAGCGATGATATTGCCCACAGTGGCAATCGAGCCGGATGCAAACAGTATCTTGTCTATCTCGCGGCCGCTTTTTACAGCCTCGTATACGGCATTCTTGCCCTCAACGGTGCATTCGTTGTCGTCACGCTGCTCTCTGTCAAAACGCTTGCCGTGAAAAGGCTTTTTATTATAATTGTCCTTTTTGACAAAATTGTCTTTTTTCACGAAGTTTTCCATACATTTACCCCCGCAGAATATATTCTGTTATATTATACTATATAATAATATATCTTTCAAGCGATAATACAATTAATTGCACGGCACACAAAAAAGCCGTTGACATTCTCAAAAAGAGTAAATATAATAGACAAAGTATATTATATGTTTTGTTTACGGTATTGGGAAAACGGAGGAAAAAAGATGATTGGATTTTATGACTATACTGTAATTCTGACCTACTGCGGACTTTTCAGCTCGCTGATGGGTATCGTACTCGCACTCAACGGCAATTTCTCGATGGCTGTGTTGTGTATGGGCATATCTCTTTTCTGCGACACCTTTGACGGCAAGGTTGCCCGCGGCAAAAAGAACAGGACCGAGAGAGAATGCGCCTTCGGCGTGCAGATAGATTCTCTGTGCGACGTTATATCCTTCGGCGTATTTCCCGCCGTATTCTGCTATATGCTGGGCGCCAGCCATAAGCTGGACCTGCTGCTCATCGTCGGCTACTGCCTGTGCTGTGTTATCAGGCTCGGCTATTTCAACGTGCTCGCCATGGATGTCAATGAAGAAAAAGGCATCTACCACGGCCTGCCCGTTGTGTGTATGTCGGTGCTGATGCCTCTTGTGTATTTTGTTCACAGTATGGTTCCCGATATGCTCGGTCTGTGGCTGATCCGTGCAACACTGATAGTCTTTGGTTTTCTGTATATCTATGACTTCAAGGTCAAAAAGCCCGGCATTGTCACGCTGGCAATTATGTGCCTGATCTTCTGGGCGCCCACCGCCGCTATATTCATATTCTGACAGGCATGAAGTGGATGGACAGGCAGGGTAATATCCTGCCCAATGACGACTCCGGCAGCCCTTCTCTGCGCTTTTTGTACCGTACGGCCTTTGGCAGAGCGGTGCTTGGTATACTCATCAGACCCTTTGTCAGCCGTGCCGCGGGCGCGCTTATGGACTCGGGCGTATCCCGTATATTCATAGGCGGCTTTGTCAGAAAAAACTCCATAGACACAAGCGCCTTTGAGGAGCGCCGCTACCGCTCATTCAACGATTATTTTACCCGCCGCATCAAACCCGGCCGCCGCAGTGTGGATATGGATGAGAGGCATCTTATTGCTCCCTGTGACAGCAAGCTTACCGTGTATCCCATAGAGGATGACTCGACTTTTGAGATCAAAGGCACGGTCTACACCCTCGGGAGCCTGCTCCGCAACAAAGAACTGGCAGAGGAGTACCGCGGCGGCAGCCTGCTGATATTCAGGCTGACTGTGGATGATTATCACAGATATTGCTATATTGACAGCGGCGTCAAATCGGACAACCTGCATATCAACGGCGTATACCACACGGTCAATCCCATCGCCTGCGAAAGATACCCCATCTACAAGGAGAACACCCGCGAATACTGCACCATCGAGAGCGAGGTTTTCGGCAAGCTTCTTATGATGGAGGTAGGTGCGACCATGGTGGGTAGGATAGTCAACCATCACGGCGCAGGGAGTGTAGTGCGCGGCGAAGAAAAGGGAATGTTCGAGTTCGGCGGCTCAACCATAGTGGCAGCCGTACAAAAAGGCCGCGTCACAATCGACGGCGACATAACCGCAAATACCAAAAACGGCTTTGAGACCGTTGTAAAGTTCGGCGAAAAAATCGGAGAAAGGGAGGTCAGACAATGAATATAGTCAAAGAGCCTGTGAGTTTCAAGCTGTTTCGCGCCTATCGCAAAATGCGCGCCGCGGCAAAGCTGTCCTTCAAGGACAAGAGTCTCACGCAGGACAATTATCAGACCATGCACTATATATTCGAGAATCCCGGAATCACTCAGGCAGAGCTTGCCGACATCAATCAAAAAGACCGCAACGTAATATGCAAGCTGATCGACAAGCTGGAGAGCAAGAAGCTCGTCCGCCGTGAGCGCGGCAAGCAGGACCGCCGCTCCTTTTCGCTGTACCTGACCGATGCAGGGGCATCCGCAGTTGAAAAATACTGGTCAGAGGTCTACAGGGTAGAAAAAAAGCAGATCGAAAAACTGAGCGAAGAAGAACAGCAGACCTTTTTGAGCCTGCTGGAAAAAATATCCGATTGAGCAAGAGGATCACAATGGAGTGCAGATTTGAAAAAGAAACCGTCATCCCACTCAGCCTGTGCGATATAAGCGGCAGACTGAGCGTGCACAATGTGTTTGGCATATTTATGGATCTTGCGGCCGAGCATGCCGAGATCATAGGACTGGGCGCCGACAGGATGGCAGAGCGGAATATGTTCTGGCTCACCGTCAGGACCAAGATCCGTATATCCAAACTGCCCAAAATGATGACATCGGTCACAGGCTGCACCTGGCCCGAGGCTCCCGGCAGAGTGCGGTGCAACCGCCATTACACCCTGAAGTGCGCAGAGCAGATCTGTGCAGAGGGAGTTACCGAGTGGGCAATCATAGACACTAATAACGGCAAGCTGTGTAAAGCATCTGATATTTACATTGACGGCACGGTTTTCAGCGACAAAAAGACCGATGTAGAGCCTTTCGAAAAGATCCCCGATGACTTTTCTGGTGCCGATGTTATCGGTACTTACCGCATCAGCTCGTCGGATATAGATCTGGGACGGCATATGAACAACGCCGCCTACGTCAGAGCGCTGCTGGGCGCCATTTCCTGCACCGAGCTGGAGACGCTCAATATCACCGATGCCGAGGTGGTGTTCAAACACCCCTGCTATGAGGGCGATGTGCTCAGCATATGCCGCCGCAACTTCGACACGGGATTTGACATGGCCATGCTGCTGCCCGACGGCCAAATTGCTGTAACAGCGAGATTTAAAACCAAATAATTAACAAAAGCCTTCTCAGCTGAGAAGGCTTTTGTGTTGTCTGTATATATTATATTTTACGGCTGCTTTACACAGCTTCCGCCCCATTCCACCACAGTAAATCCGCTGCGGTCAAACCCATCAAACTGCTGCGGAGCAATGTCTCTCTGGGTATTTGCGGGGTAATACGCCATAAATACACGCAAAATACTGTCAGGTGTTGGAGTTATGTCCAAAACAGCAGTGTCTGTATAGGCGTTTGTCTGAAACGCTATGACGTTGTATGGATTGTCCTGCATCAGTGGCAGCCAGTAGACAATAAACTCATTTGCCTCGCGTGGAGTGAGTCCCTGCTCTGCCAGCGCCCATTCAAGAAACTCGGCGGTGTCTTCGCCCTTTATGCAATATCCGGTTTCAAAGTTCCAGTCGGTATTCTGCACACCCTCCCAGTAGAGAGCGTAGTATTCCTTGGAGTCGGGGAAAACCAGAGTTCCGTCAGGATATGCAGTAAAATTATTCCAACCGCTTTCTCCGTATGCGGGGTAGGTGCAGGTCAGCCTGCCGTCAAGCGTAACCTTTACAGAGCAAAGTGTAGGCACTTCGGGGTACAGGTAGATGATAGGCTTTTTAACCGTGGCCCCGTAGTCGGGCGAAACACCCTGCTTTTTGGAGATAAATGCGAACATGCACAGTGCCAAAACCAAACAAAGTATCACGGCCAAACATACATAGGAAATCTTTTTCATCGAATACTCCTTTCTTAAAATGGTTTTTTGCAGCTGAAACGGTCGGATAGCAGAACGGTCATTTGTTCTTTTCGAACCAGGCTTTTGCAAAATCGGCTGTGGCATAGGACAGATCCTTGATGTTCCAGCCGGTGGTGTTTACCGTGAGGTGATATGTACCGCGCTCTCCCCATTTGTCACCCGAGATGATCTCGCGGGTGCGGGAGCGGTTCTTGTCAATCATGCGGATCTTCTTTTCAGCTTCCTTTTCGGTCAGAGCTTCGCCTTCTTTGGAGCGCTCAATGCATCTTTTTACCTTGGAATCCATATCGGCGCATACAAATATATTAAAGGGCTTATATTCGCTCAGCACCACGTCGGCACTGCGTCCGACAATGACAAAATCCTTGCCCAGAGAAGCTATCTGCTCAATGACCTTTTTCTGCTCGATGAGCAGTCCCGCAGAGATGGACGAAACAGGTGTCACGCCGGCCATACTGCTGTGGTAGGTGAGGGGGAATGCCCGCCATCCGTGGTTTTCCAGCATGTTCTCCACGTAGCGCTCGTCCAGCCCCTTGTTCTCTGCAATGGCGGTGATTATCTCACGGTCATAGTAGTCGAATCCCAGTATATCGGAGAGACGCTTTCCCAGCTCTCTGCCTCCGCTGGCAAACTCACGGCTTACGGTGATTATCTTCATAAAAAATACCTGCCTTTCTGTGTTGGGCTTATAACTTTAGTATATATTTTATGCCCTCCAAAGTCAATAATCACCGCAGATATTAAAACATATTCGCGCATTGGAAATACTACTTGACAAATGTATTCTGCGGTGATAATATACATAATAATTTAATACCAAAAGCAATGATGAGGAACGTGCGGACAGTTCCCGCTTCAGAGAGTCGGCGGTTGGTGCGAGCCGATGGACGGACGTCATGCAATATCACCTCGGAGCAGCCAGCCTGAACGGTTTTTTCCTAATAGGGTGGACGGATCCTGACCGTTACAGCAGGGAGCGATGCTTGTCGCAGTGAGTGGTCGTGTTTTCACGGCAAAAAGAGTGGTACCGCAAGATTTTGATTTCAAGATCCTGTCTCTTTGAATTAAGAGGCAGGATTTATTTTTTTGTTAAATCGTTTGTTTATCAGGGAGGAATATATTATGGTTACACTTGACAAGGTATTTGATGCGCAGAATGTTCTCAGAGACATAATCACCGAGACCAAACTGCAGAAGGCCAACAAAATAGCGCCCGATTGCGAGCTGTACCTCAAGCCCGAATGCCTGCAGAAGACAGGCTCCTTCAAGCTTCGCGGCTCGGGCTACAAGATCGCCGGTCTGTCCGAAGAAGAAAAAAAGCGCGGTGTCGTAGCATGCTCGGCAGGCAACCATTCCCAGGGCGTAGCGCTGGCCGCTACCAAGCTTGGTATACCCTCCTATATCTGTATGCCTGACGGCGCACCCATATCCAAAGTCGAGGCAACCAAAGGCTTCGGCGCACAGGTGACTCTGGTCCCCGGCGTTTATGATGACGCATACCGCAAAGCTCTCGAGATGCGCGACGAGTTCGGCTATACTCTGGTTCATCCCTTTGATGATGAGGACGTTATCGCAGGTCAGGGCACAATCGGTCTTGAGATACTGGCCGACAACAGCGACATCGATGCAGTCATTGTGCCCATCGGCGGCGGCGGACTTATCTCGGGTATCTCCTATGCCATCAAGTCCCTCCGTCCCTCGGTCAAAGTCTACGGCGTTCAGGCCGAAGGTGCCGCAAGCATGTTCCGCTCGGTAAAAAGCGGCAGCATCCAGTGCCTTGACTCGGTATCCACCATTGCAGACGGTATCGCCGTCAAGCAGCCCGGTGTCAATACTTTTGATATGGTCAGCAAATATGTGGACGATATCGTTACGGTATCCGAGGATGAGATCTGCTCTGCAATCCTTGCCCTCATCGAAAAGCAGAAGATGGTCGCAGAGGGCGCAGGCGCAGTATCGGTTGCCGCAGCCATGTTCAACAAGCTTCCCATCCAGGGCAAGAAGGTCGTCAGCGTTGTATCGGGCGGCAACATCGACGTTACCAGCCTGTCGAGAGTTATCCAGCGCGGCCTGATGAAGAGCGGCCGCAGCACCCGTCTGGTTCTTGAACTTATGGACAAACCCGGCCAGCTCACCACCGTCAGCGGAATCATCTCGGCACTCGGCGGAAACGTCATAGGCGTACGTCACGAAAGAACAGCCGCCACAAGAAGTGTAAACGGCTGCTACCTTACAGTGGAAATGGAAACCAGAAACTACGCCCACGTAGAAGAAATCGTGACAGCGCTCAAAAATGCAGGATTCAATATAATCGAAGACTGATAAATACCGCCAAAAGCCTTATTTTTGTTGACATATTGCCTGTTTTGCGATAAAATTATATGGATATGATAATATGCAATATATGCAACCAAAACAAGCTGTACAGGAGTGATAAAAATGCGGCTTTGCGGCGCTGATATAATCGTCAGAACTCTGATAGAGCAGGGATGCAGCACCATATTCGGTTATCCCGGCGGTCAGGTTTTGGATATATACCATTCTTTGCATAAGTACCAGTCTGAGATCAAGCACGTTCTCACCGCCGATGAGCAGGGCGCTGCTCACGCGGCTGACGGATTTGCCCGCTCAAGCGGCAGACCGGGTGTTGTGCTTGCAACCTCGGGCCCGGGCGCAACCAATCTGGTTACCGGTATTGCCACGGCTTATCTTGATTCTATTCCTCTTGTTGCCATTACAGGCAACGTTGCCACATCTATGATCGGCACCGACAGCTTTCAGGAGCTTGATATTACGGGTGTTACGCTACCTATTACCAAGCATAACTACTTTGTCGGTTCTATAGAGACTCTTGCAGATACTATCAGAGAGGCTTTCTGTCTGGCCAAATCGGGCAGACCCGGCCCTGTGCTGGTAGATATCCCCAAAGACATCCAGAGACAGTTTTTTGAGTACACACCTCAGCCTGCCGTCACGGCGGACGAGCCCTTTGCGGCCAAAGAGATCCGCATAGTCGAGGCCGCGGGATGCATCAATCAGTCTCAGCGCCCCTTCATCTTTTTCGGCGGCGGCGTTGTTTCCTCGGGCGCACAGGCAGAGATGCTTGAGCTTGCCGACAAGCTTGATGCCGCGCTTGGCTGCTCCTTTATGGGTATTTCGGCAGTTCCTACCGATCATCCCCGATTTTTGGGTATGCAGGGAATGCACGGCAGATATGCCTGCTCGGTGGCAATGAGCAAGGCCGACTGTGTCATCGCGCTGGGTACCCGATTCAGCGACCGTGCAACAGGCGGATTGGACACCTTTATCCCCAACGCAAAGATCGTACACATAGATATCGAGGGCGCTGAGCTCTCAAAGACCACCCGAGACACCCACGCCCTCCGCGGCGATATCAAAAAGACCCTGCAGGCTCTGCTTCCTCTTGTTGAGGGCGGCAGCAAACCCGACTGGCAGAAGCAGGTAGCTCAGATTCGCTCGGCGGAAGCATCAATGCGAGACACCCGTGATGGTCTGACCCCTCTCAACATAATGGAGACCATCAACCGCCACCGCGCACCCGATATGCCTGTTGCCACCGATGTCGGTCAGCATCAGATGTGGAGCGCACAGATGCTGAACTTTTCGCGTGAGCGCACGTTCATCTCCAGCGGCGGTCTGGGTGCGATGGGCTACGGCATGGGCGCAGCCATAGGCAGCGCAATGGCCACCGGCAAAAAGACCCTGCTCATCACAGGTGACGGCAGCTTTGGTATGGATCTCAACGAGCTTGCCACAGTGGTCACCCATCAGCTTCCCATCACCGTAGTGCTGCTCAACAACCGCGTGCTCGGTATGGTGCGTCAGCTGCAGGACTTTTTCTATGACAAGACCTACTCCAACACCTCCCTCGAAAACCGCCATACAGATTTTGTTATGCTGGCCAAAGCCTTCGGTGCGGATGCCGAGAGAGTATGCGATCTCGACAGCTTTGACAAAGCTCTCAAAAAGGCCATCGACGGCGGCAAGCCCTATGTCATCGAGGTAATGGTGGACAAGGATGAATACGTCCTGCCCATGATCCCCGGCGGCAAGAGCGTCAACGAGATTATTACAAAGGTAGGGGACTGATATGAACAGCTACACAATAGCCATTCTGGTCCGCAATCAGTTCGGTGTGCTTAACCGCATCACCAGTATGTTCCGCCGCAGACAATTCAATATATCCTGCCTCACCGTCAGCGAGACCGAGAGCGCCGAGTATTCCCGTATCACCGTTTTGTTCGGCGGCGACGAGGGCAACAAAAACCAGCTGGTCAATCAGCTCTATAAGCTTCCCGATGTTATCTCCATCAAAGAGTTTGACAGCGAAAAAACCATCAGCTGCGAGCTTCTGCTCATCAAGGTGGTCAACTGCGCCGAGAACCGTGAGGAGATCCGCGCCGCAGCCGATGCATTCAATGCCAAGACGGTGGATTATACCAAGAAGTCCATCGTTATGCAGCTGACAGACAGCAGCCGCAGGATAGATGAGTTCATTGACCTGATGCGCGATTTCGATATCCTCGAGATCTGCCGTACGGGTATCGTATCCCTCGAGCGTGGCGAAGCCACTATTCGTAAGATCACTAATTTATAATTAAAATTTATATTCAGAAAGAGGTAGTTTGTTATGGCAAGAATTTTCTATCAGCAGGACTGCGATCTGCAGAGACTGAGCGGCAAGACCGTTGCTATCATCGGTTACGGCTCCCAGGGCCACGCTCACGCACTCAACCTCAAGGACAGCGGCGTTGAAGTAGTCGTAGGTCTGTACGAGGGCAGCAAGAGCTGGGCAAAGGCCGAGAAGCAGGGTCTCAAGGTTATGACCGCTGCAGAGGCTGCAAAGGTTGCTGATGTCATTATGATCCTCATCAACGACGAGAAGCAGGCAAAGCTCTACACAGAGAGCATCGAGCCCAACCTGACCGAGGGCAAGACTCTGGCTTTTGCACACGGCTTCAACATCCACTTCGGCTGCATCAAGCCCCCCAAGAACGTCAACGTTATCATGATCGCTCCCAAGGGCCCCGGCCACACCGTACGTTCCGAGTACCAGGTCGGCAAGGGCGTTCCCTGCCTGATCGCTGTTGAGCAGGATGCTACCGGCGACGCATGGGATATCGGTCTGGCATATGCACTGGGCATCGGCGGCGCACGCGCAGGTGTTCTGGAGACCAACTTCCGCACCGAGACCGAGACCGACCTGTTCGGTGAGCAGGCTGTCCTCTGCGGCGGTGTCTGCGCTCTGATGCAGGCAGGCTACGAGACTCTAGTCGAGGCAGGCTATGACCCCAGAAACGCATACTTCGAGTGCATCCACGAGATGAAGCTGATCGTCGACCTGATCTACCAGAGCGGTTTTGCAGGCATGCGTTACTCCATCTCCAACACCGCTGAGTACGGCGACTACATCACCGGACCCAAGATCATCACCGAAGAGACCAAGAAGACCATGAAGAAGATCCTCAAGGACATCCAGGACGGCACCTTTGCAAAGGACTTCCTGCTTGATATGTCCGACGCAGGCAGCCAGGTACACTTCCAGGCTATGCGCAAGCTGGCTGCAGAGCATCCCTCCGAGATCGTCGGCGAGGATATCCGCAAGCTGTACAGCTGGAACGGCGAAGAGAAGCTCATCAACAACTAACATTCACCAATTGCCCCCAAGCCCTGCTTGGGGGCAATCCTAAAAAACAGGACTTCACAAAGGAGTGAAAGCTTATGTTCAGTGATTCTATCAAACACGGCCCTCAGAACGCTCCCCACAGAGCGCTCTATCACGCACTGGGTCTTACAGACGAGGAGCTCAGCCGTCCTCTGGTCGGTATCGTCAGCTCCTACAATGAGATCGTTCCCGGTCATATCAATATTGACAAAATAGTCGATGCAGTCAAGCTGGGCGTCGCTATGGCAGGCGGTACTCCCATCGTTTTCCCTGCTATTGCTGTCTGCGACGGTATCGCTATGGGTCACAAGGGTATGAAGTACTCCCTCATCACCCGCGATCTTATTGCCGACTCTACCGAAGCTATGGTCAACGCTCACGGCTTTGACGCTTTGGTTATGGTTCCCAACTGTGACAAAAACGTGCCCGGTCTGCTTATGGCTGCCGCACGTCTCAATATACCCACCGTTTTCGTCAGCGGCGGCCCCATGATGGCAGGCCACGTAGACGGCGCCAAGACCAGCCTTTCTTCTATCTTTGAGGCAACCGGCAAGTTTAACACCGGCGCTATCACCGCCGAAAAGATGCACGAGTACGAGTGCAAGACCTGCCCCACCTGCGGTTCCTGCTCGGGTATGTACACCGACAACTCCATGAACTGCCTCACCGAGGTTCTGGGCATGGGTCTCAGCGGCAACGGCACTATCCCCGCCGTATATTCTGCCCGTATCGAGCTTGCCAAGCACGCAGGTATGGCTGTTATGGATATGCTGCGCAAGAATATCCGTCCTCTGGACATCATGACCGAGGACGCATTCCACAACGCTCTTACCGTGGATATGGCTCTTGGCTGCTCCACCAACAGTATGCTCCATCTGCCCGCTATCGCACACGAGTGCGGACTGGATATCAACCTTGACATCGCCAACAACATCAGCGCCGTCACCCCCAACCTCTGCCATCTTGCCCCCGCAGGCAGAACCTATATGGAGGATCTGGACGAGGCAGGCGGCGTCTATGCCGTTATGAACGAGCTGAGCAAAAAGGGCCTCATCAAGACCGACTGTATTACCGTAACAGGCAAGACAGTAGGCGAGAACATCGCAAACCGCTATAACACCAATCCCGACGTTATCCGTCCCATCGATAATCCCTACAGCGAAACAGGCGGTATAGCCGTGCTGCGCGGCAACCTTGCTCCCGACGGCAGCGTTGTCAAGCGCTCGGCAGTTCTGCCCGAAATGCTGGTACACGAGGGTCCCGCCCGCGTCTTTGACAGCGAAGAAGAAGCTCAGGCAGCCATCAACGCAGGCAAGATCAAGGCCGGCGACGTTGTGGTCATCCGTTACGAAGGCCCCAAGGGCGGCCCCGGTATGCGTGAGATGCTCAATCCCACCTCGGCAATTATGGGTATGGGTCTGGGAGGCAGCGTTGCACTTATTACCGACGGACGCTTCAGCGGCGCAACCCGCGGCGCTTGCATCGGTCACGTTTCTCCCGAGGCGGCATCGGGCGGACCTATCGGAATCGTCCGCGACGGCGATATAATCAGCATCAACATCCCTGAAAACACCCTGAACATTAAGATCTCCGACGAGGAAATGGCGGCTCGTATGGCGGAGTTCACCCCCAAGACCAAGCCCCTCTCCGGCTACCTGAAGCGCTACGCCCAGATGGTCTCCAGCGGAGCAACAGGTGCTATAATCAATAAATAATCACACTTGATCCCGAATACCGTAATCGCCCTCTTTTTTGGGGGCGATTTACGGTAAACGCAGATCTTGGAAAGGAGGGACGGGAAATGGAAACTATAGAATTTTGCCGCAAGGCATATGTAAGCTCGGAAAGCTATTACAAATATTTAAAAAGCACACTTACGGGAATAGACGTAATTTCGGTATTTTTTATAAAACAGATAAATCACCATCTTTTTAAGCTTCGTTTATCCAAAAAAACTCCGTACGTAGAGTACGCTTCTATAGTGATAAACTCATCCGCATTTCCGGAGAAAATAGAAGAAGAAGTCAAAATTTACGATTACAACGAATCCGACCCCAGCATAACCGTCCTCGTATCCGACCAATATATAAAGGCGTTCACCGCCCTTCAACCGCAGGACATCACCTTGGAATCCGACCTTACGTTCCTTGTAAACGCGACAAAAAACTGGTACCATAAATACCATAAATCAGTTTGCCTCCCCGCGTCTGCAAGCATGACGGTCGGAAGGATCGCGAGCGCCTCGGAAACTCAACAAAAAGCTATAGAAACAGCCCTCTCCTCCAATATATCATATATATGGGGAGCGCCCGGAACAGGAAAAACACAGTTTGTTCTGGCTAACTGTATTCTGTCATATATAAAAAAGAAGAAAAAGGTGCTGATAATGGCACCTACCAATAACGCCTTGGAGCAATCGCTGCGCGGAGTGCTG
>JAZOWC010000031.1:0-13649 GCA_045658985.1 Oscillospiraceae bacterium | reverse complement strand
TATTAACCTGTTTATTCGTCCTTTGCCCAGTTGAGAGCGCAGGCGACGGCCTTGTTCCAGCCGTCTGTTCTGCCCACCCGTTCGGTTTCGGTGATGCGGGGGACAAAGGTGCGGGAGATCTTGCGGTTCTGGATTATTTCCTGCTTGTCCTTCCAGTATCCCACGGCCAGACCTGCCAAATATGCGGCACCGATAGCCGTAGACTCCACGCAGGCGGGACGCTGAACGGGCACGCCCGACAGATCGGCCTGAGTCTGCATCAGATAGTTGTTGGCGCTGGCGCCGCCGTCAACCTTGAGAGAGGACAGCTTGATGCCCGAATCCTCGCGCATTGCCTGCAGTATATCATTGACCTGATAGCCGATACTGTCCAGAGCTGCACGGACGATATGATACTTGTTGCAGCCGCGGGTGAGACCCACGATTGTGCCGCGGGCATACTGATCCCAATGGGGTGAGCCCAGTCCGGTAAAAGCAGGCACCACGTAGCAGCCGTTGGTGTTGGTCACACGCTGCGCATATTCCTCGGTCTGAGCAGATGACTTGATGATACCCATCTCGTCACGCAGCCACTGCACAACGGCGCCTGCCACGAACACTGAGCCTTCCAGCGCGTATTTGACTTCGCCGTCCACCATCCATGCGATAGTGGTGAGCAGGCCGTTTTTGCTCTTGACGGGGGTCTTGCCGGTGTTCATCAGCATAAAACTTCCCGTGCCGTAGGTGTTTTTTGCATCGCCGGGGAGGAAGCAGGCCTGCCCGAACAAAGCCGCCTGCTGATCGCCTGCCACGCCTGCTATGGGGATAGCCTGACCGAATATCTCAGCGTCGGTGTGGCCGTATACGCAGCTGCTGGGTTTGACCTCGGGGAGAATATTGTCGGGGATCTCAAGCTCGCGCAGCAGCTCGGCATCCCAGCACAGATCGTGGATGTTGTACAGCATGGTGCGGGATGCGTTGGACACGTCGGTGACAAATATCCGTCTGCCGCTTAATTTCCACATCAGCCATGTATCTATGGTGCCTGCCAGCAGCTTTCCGCTGCTTGCCAGCTCATTTGAGCCGGGGACTTTTTTGAGTATCCATCTCAGCTTGGTGGCCGAATAATAGGGGTCGATGACCAAACCGGTCTTGTCCTGCACCGTTTCGCTCAGTCCCTTGGCCTTCAGCTTGTCGCAATAGGCGCTGGTGCGGCGGCACTGCCACACGATGGCGTTGTATACGGGCTTGCCGGTGGTCTTGTCCCATACGACCACCGTCTCGCGCTGATTGGTAATGCCGATAGCCGCAATATCCGAAGCCGTCACCTCGCCCGACAGCAAAGCCTCGCGCATGACAGACAGCACACTTTCCCATATCTCCAAAGGATCGTGCTCAACCCAGCCGGGCTGAGGATATATCTGCCTGAACTCCTTTTGGGCAGAGGCGATGATGTTGCCCTCTTTGTCAAAAATAATGCATCTGTTGGACGTTGTGCCGGCATCGATGGCCATAATGTATTTTGACATAACTGTATCTCCGTTTAGTGAGAGGTTTATTTTTGCTAATCATATCATATTTTCGCGCCCGAGGCAACATAAAAAGAAGATCACAAACGGTCTTTACATCGCTCTGTCAATCTGCTATGATTGATTTACAAAACAAAAGCTTGAGCAAAAAAATATCGGGATCGGTGATATATATGGATCTGACTAATATACGTACGTTCCTCCGCGTGGTGGAGGTGGGCAGCGTTGCCAAAGCCGCCGAAGAACTCAAATACGCTCAGTCCACGGTGACCTCACAGATTCAGGCACTGGAAAAAGAGATCGGCAACCCGCTCTTTGAGCGCATCGGACGCAAAAACCACCTGACGGAGGTGGGCGTGGAGTTTTTGCAGTATGCCACCGAGATACAGAACACCCTCCAAAAGGTCTCTGCCATCGGCCATCAGGGTCACGATGCCGAGGTCAGCCTGCGTGTGGGCGTTCTGGAGTCCTTGCTCTTTAACAACGTGCTGCCCGCTCTGCCCGTGTTCAGACAGAGATACCCCAACTCGGGCGTCTACCTCAAAGAGGGCCACTCGGCAGAACTCATAGATATGCTCAAGCAGAACGATCTGGACATTATCTATATATCCGACAATATCAATACCGATCCGGCTCTGGAATGTCTCATGCGTCAGCCCGAGCAGATGGTTTTTATTGCAGGCAGAAATCATCCTCTTGCAGGCAGGCATAATATACCTATAGAAGAAGTCCTCGACTGCCCGTACGTTGTCACCGAGCCTACGGGACGGTGCTACCACACTCTGCTCAGCCTGATGGCCGAGCGTGGGAGAGAGCTCCATCACTCGGTTATGGTCAACCATATAGGTGCGATCTCGGTGCTGCTGCGGGATAATATCTCTCTGTCCTTTTTGCCCAAAGCCGCAGTATCGGGTGCGCTGAATATCCACGAGCTGACCGTGCTGGACGTGTGTATGCCGCCGCAGATCTACTACAGACAGCTGCTTGTCAGACGCAGTATGTGGCGCTCGCCCGCACTGGAGCATTTTGTGTCGGTCATAGCCGACAGCACCAAAGACTGAGAGTGCATCGCCCGCAGAATCTGCTTGACAGTCTGCGGGCATTGTGTTATACTACATTTAACAATTAGGTTAAATGTTAAATGAAAGGAGATACCCGATGGGACTTCAAAACACCCTCAAAGCACTTGCCGACCCCATACGGAGGGAGATCCTCGGTATGCTCAAATCGGGGAGAATGGCGGCAGGGGATATAGCCGAGCATTTTGACGTGACGGGAGCATCAATATCCCGCCATCTGTCTGTGCTCAAGGATGCCGATCTTATACGTGATACACGGGAGGGCAAGTTTATCTATTATGAGCTCAACACCTCGGTGCTGGAGGACATTATGCTGTGGATAACCGACCTGAAAGGAGCAGAGAACAATGAAAATCAATAAGACCAAACTCATCATCACCTCACTCATCATCCTGCTGCCCATGCTTGTGGGACTGATTCTGTGGAATCTGCTGCCCGAGCTTATGGATACCCATTGGGGTATGAGCGGTACAGCCGACGGCAGAGGGGGCAAGGGTATTGCCGTATTCGTGCTGCCCTTGACTATGCTTATTACCCATCTTCTGTGTATGTTTGCCACACACAGATTAGGCGGCAACGAGAACCAGTCGCCCAAAGCGCTCAATATCATATATTGGATATGCCCCGTACTGTCCGTGTACTGCAGCGCCTTTATCTATGCGGTCAATCTGGGAGTTAAGCTGAACGTGTCTGCTATCACATTCGTGCTTCTGGGCGTTACCTTTATAGTTATCGGCAACTATATGCCCAAGATGCGGCGCAACCCCACTCTGGGCATCAAGATCCGCTGGACTTTGAGCAGCGAAGCCAACTGGAACGCCACCCACCGCTTTGCAGGCAAGCTGTGGACGGCTGTCGGCGTTGTGATGCTCTTCGGAATCTTTATACCACTTGACTGGATGATTATTTTTCTTATTTTTATCATAACGCTGGCTGTTATCGTCCCCACCGTGTATTCCTACCGCTTCTATAAGCGGGAACTCAGCGAGGGCAGGACCGAAAAAGCCGAACCCGTCACCAAGCACTACAGCACAAAGACCAAAGTTATCAGCGGCATACTGTTGGCGGCTGTGCTTGTTTTTACCGCTTGGATAATGCTTTCGGGCAACGTCAGCCTCACCTATTTTGATGAGGGAATAGAGGTCAGAGCCACCCTCTGGGGCAGTCGCACGATCAAGTATGAGGATATCGACTCGGTAGAGCTTGCCGATACCAACAAAGCAGGCACAAAGCTCAACGGCGTTAACACCGCCCGCATCAACGCGGGAATGTTCGAAAACGGTCAGCTGGGGCTCCACGACCGATACACCTATACAAAAACCGCCGGCTCGGTTATTATATACGAGCTTGACGGGGATATTATAGTGATCTCCCTCAGTACCGACGAAGAAAACCGCGAGATGTATGATACTATCCTGACAGGGATCGGAGGCGGCAAGCAGTGAATGTAATCGAGACTGACAGCCTGACCAAATACTACGGCAAAAACCGTGGCATAACTGATGTGAATATCACAGTAAAGCAGGGCGACTTTACAGGTTTTGTAGGGCCCAACGGCTCGGGCAAGAGCACCACCATCCGCACTCTGCTGGGACTCATATCTCCATCGTCGGGCAGTGCAAAGGTGCTGGGCAGGGACGTCCGTACAGATAGCACCGACATACTCTCCCGCATCGGATATCTGCCCTCTGAGACCGCCTTTTACAGCGGTGCGAGGGTGAGAGATATACTGGAGTATTCTGCCCGTCTGCGCAAAAAAGACTGCCGGAAAGAAGCAGCTGCCCTGTGCACACGTCT
Organism: Oscillospiraceae bacterium; assembly: GCA_045658985.1. Taxonomy (GTDB): domain Bacteria; phylum Bacillota; class Clostridia; order Oscillospirales; family Butyricicoccaceae; genus RGIG3513. The sequence continues at coordinate 9,265 of JAZOWC010000031.1, read as the reverse complement.
GCAGCTTGATCCATCCCGCAGAATAAGCGAGCTTTCGCTGGGCAACCGCAAAAAGGTCGGCATAGTATGCGCACTTCAGCACTCGCCCGAACTCTATATACTGGATGAGCCAACGAGCGGATTGGATCCCCTTATGCAGCAGGAGTTTTATGCTCTGCTCAGGGAGCGTAATGAGCAGGGCGCTACCGTCTTTCTCTCGTCTCATATTCTGTCCGAGGTGTCCCGCTACTGCAGCCGTGCCGTAATTATCCGAGAGGGCAGAGTGGTAGCGTCGGATACTGTCGAAGCCCTCGGCGGCAGTGACGTAAAGCGCGTCACCCTCAAGGGCGCCGACAGCCTGCCACAGCTTGAGGGCATCAGCGGACTTGCGCAGGACGGGCAGAGCGTGAGCTTCCTCTACAGGGGTGATATCCACCTGCTTATACAGGCGCTGGCACAGGTCAGCTTTGAGGACGTTACCATTGTCGATCCTCCGCTGGACGAGGTGTTTATGCATTACTATGCAGAGGAGGGTGCAAATAAATGACGATATTTGCGTTTGAACTCAGACATAACAAAACCGCCTTGCTGATCTGGTCGGCGGCAATTGCGTTTATGCTTGGCATATCGGTAATGATCTATCCCGAGATGGCACCGCAGATGTCGGGAATGACAGATATGTTTGCCGATATGGGCAGCTTTACCGCCGCTTTCGGTATGGATCAGATCAATTTCGGTGAGTTCTGGGGGTATTTTGCCATCGAGTGCGGCAACGTGCTTGGCCTCGGCGGCGCGATTTTTGCGGCGTTGACGGGGGCGGCGATGCTGTCCAAGGAACAAAAGGACAACACCGCTGAGTTCCTGCTTACCCATCCCGTTTCCCGCACCCGTGTGCTGGCAAACAAACTGCTTGCGCTGTTTGCTCAGATAGCAATGCTGAATATCGCGGTCATGGCAATTGCCGCAGCGGCTGTGTCTATAATCGGTGAGAGCATAAAACCCAAGGAGTTTTTCCTGATTTTTCTCGGATATATGCTCATGCAGCTTGAGATAGGCTGTGTTACCTTCTGCATTTCTGCCTTTTCGCGGGGCAGGGGGATCGGAGCAGGCATCGGACTGGCATTGGGTCTGTATTTTGTCAATATTATGTCCAATCTTATGGAGGAACTCAAACCCCTCAAATACCTGACGCCCTTTGCTTATGCCGACGGTGCATACATCGTTGCCGAATCATCCCTCAACGGCGGATATATTCTGGTGGGCGCGGCGATTTCGGCTGTGGCGTTGATCGTGGGAATAGTACACTATACCCGAAAAGACATCCTCTGAAATACCGATTGAGCATCCCAAACAACCGAACAGACACAAAAATAACATCCCCTCCTTTTTATCTGCTATTATGTCAGTATAAAAAAGGAGGGGAATGCTTTATGTACGCCATCAAAACCTCGGGACTTGTCAAGCGGTACGGAGATGTGACCGCAGTGGACGGACTTGATCTTCAAATACAGCAGGGTGAGATTTTTGCGCTCCTCGGCGTCAACGGCGCAGGCAAGAGTACCGCCATCAGAATGCTGTCCTGCCTGAGTGCGCCAACAGAGGGAGAGGGATTCGTAGGCGGCTTCAGCATCACAAAAGAGCCCGAGCGTGTCAGGGAGATAATCGGCGTATCGCCTCAGGAGACAGCAGTGGCCCCCAACCTGTCGGTGGGTGAGAATCTTGAGCTTATCTGCGGCATTCATGGATTTGACAGAGCAAAGACCGCCGCAAAAGTAGCCGAGCTGTCACGGATTTTTGATCTGGATACCGTTATGCGCCGCAGAGCGGGCAAACTGTCGGGTGGCTGGCAGCGCAGGGTCAGCATAGCAATGGCGCTGATTGGCGAGCCTCAAATACTGTTTTTGGATGAGCCTACGCTGGGTCTGGATATTATTGCCCGACACAGTCTGTGGGATGTGATCCGCTCACTCAAAGGCCGCACCACCATAGTGCTGACCACCCACTATATGGAGGAGGCAGAGGCATTGTGCGACCGAATAGGTATTATGGCCTCGGGCAGTCTGCGTGCCTGCGGCACGGCCAAGGAGCTCAAAGAATATGCCCAAGCGGACAGCTTTGAGCAGGCGTTTGTCAGTATTGTCAGGGAGGGGAATATATGAGGATAGCGGTTTTTGCCCGGCGATGCGCACGGGAGATATTGCGGGACAGACTGAATCTTGCTTTTGGTCTGGGATTTCCGCTGGTGCTGCTTTTTCTGCTCACCGCAATACAGTCCAACGTTCCCGTCAGCCTTTTTGAGATAGACGCTCTCGCTCCGGGAATCGCCGTGTTCGGAATGTCGTTTATGACTTTGTTTTCGGCAACCCTTGTAGCTAAAGATCGTGAGAGTGCATTTTTACAGCGGCTGTACACCACACCCATGACGGGCGTGGATTTTGTACTCGGCTATATGCTGCCCATGCTGCCGATTGCGCTGGGGCAGACGGTGATCTGCTATGCCGCCGCGGCGACGCTGGGTATGAAGGTTACAGTCGGGCTGATATATGCTATAATCGGTATGGTGCCCGTGGCGGTGTTCAATATCGCACTGGGACTGATGTTCGGGAGTATATTGGGCGTCAAGCAGGTAGGCGGCATCTGCGGCGCGCTGCTTACCAACCTGACGGCGTGGCTTTCGGGAGTGTGGTTTGATCTCAGTCTTGTAGGCGGTGTTTTTGAAAAAATCGCACGGCTCCTTCCCTTTGTCCACGGCGTGCAGCTGCAAAAATCCCTGTTCGGCGGAGGACTCCCGCCCAGGCACCTGCTTGCGGTAACCGCATATGCCGCGGCGGCAACTGCTGCGGCGGTATGGTGCTTTTTGAGACAAACGAAAAAACAGTAAGGATCTGATGCTGTGAAATACAAGCTTATTATTGACAAAAATGCAGAAGAAGAAATAACAGCCGTTGTTCACTCGCCCTCCTCGCTGACCCAAAAGATAGAGGATCTGATACGCAGTTATTCGGGTGATGAGGGTATTATGGTGCAGGGGGATGACCTGCTGCGCAAGCTGGAGTACGGTGATATTGAGTGCGTCACCGTTCAGGCGCGCAAGGTTGTGGCAATTGATCGAGGCGGCAGGCATTATTATATCCGTGACAGTCTGCGAGAGCTTGAGAGCAGGCTGCCGTCATACTTCATACGTATCAACAAATCCGCCCTTGCCAATGAGCGATGTATAGCTCGGTTTGATGCGACTTTCAGCGGAGGCGTGGACGCGGTGTTTATGTGCGGATACAGAGAGTACGTATCCCGCCGTTGCTTCAGCGAGATCAGAAGGAGGTACGATATCAGATGAAACGTTTTATATCCGAGTTTGTCCGCCGCGGTCTTGTAGCCGGCGGCTTGGGCCCTGTTGTATTGGCTGTGGTATATCTTGTATTGCACAGATGCGGTGTGGTGGACAGCCTGCGTGTGGGCGAGGTGTGCACGGGAATATTTTCGCTGGCGGCGCTGGCTTTTGTTTCCGGCGGACTCAACGCCCTTTATCAGGTTGAGCGATTGCCGCTGATGGCGGCCGTATCCATCCAAGGCGTGGTTTTGTATTCGGGATATCTCGGCACCTATCTGCTGAATGGCTGGCTCAGCCTGAGCAAAACCCCGGTGCTTGTTTTCTCGGCTATATTCATCTTCGGATATCTGGCTGTCTGGGCGGTAATCTGTAGCATAACCCAAAAACGTACCAAAAAACTCAATCAAGCCATAACAGCACAAAAGCACCGACCATAAGTCGGTGCTTTTGCACTGTTATTATTACAATTCACGTTTTTTGAAGAACAGGTAGGACATATACCACGACAGTGCGTACACGCCTGCGCTGAGCAGGCAGAGCAGGGGGGTGATCAGCGAGGGGTGCAAGCTGATTTTGCTTATGCTGTCCGATACAACCGAGCTTGCCACCAATATGCCGCATACTGCGCCGACTGCCAGCAGGTATACCGTGCGGCCTTTTTCTGTTCCCAGCTTGAACACAAAGGGCAGACTCAGCGAGCTTGACAGCACCGACAGCAACAGCACGGTCACCATAACCAGCAGGTATGATCCGAGCTCGAAGCTGCCCTGTACGGACATTTTTATGGCCTGAGCAATACTTGTTACAATGAGCATTGCCCCCTGCATAATAAGCCCGATCACATACTTGCCCGACACTATCTGCAGCTTGGTATAGGGGAGGGCGGCACTGTATTTGAGCCAGCCGCTGCGCTCGTCATAGCTGAGCAGATTGACGGGGATCATTCCGCACAGCAGGCAGGGATATACTACGTAAAACATATTCATATTGCCGTCGTTCATAATCATAATACCGATGAAAATCGCGGCGATCAGCAGATAGCTGCGGCAGTATTTGGCAGCCATATAAAAGTCTTTTACAAGCAGAGCCTTCATATCATTCACCCTCCTTTACCATAAACAGGAACAGTTCTTCGATAGTAACGGGCACGGACTCGAACTCTGTCGGTATATCCTCCCTGAGCATCAGAGCATCCACGTAATATGCAGTCTGTTTTTTGTAACGCAGCTTGTCTGCGGGAAGCACCTTTGCCTGCTCTCTCGAGCAGCGTACGAGAGCATATTGCTCAAGCAGCTTGTCCTTTTCGTCGCAGATGAGCAGCTTGCCCCGATGCAAAAACGCAATATAGTCGCAGAGCTTCTCAAGATCGCTGACTATATGTGAGGATATGAGGATGGAGTGCTCCTCGTCACGGGCAAAATCATAGAGCATATCCACTATCTCATCCCTCACTACGGGGTCAAGACCGCTGGTGGGCTCATCGAGCAGCAGAAGCCGTGCATTGTGGGACAGCGCCACGGCTATGCTCAGCTTCATCTTCATGCCTCTGGAAAAATCCTTGAACTCCTTATTTGCGGGCAGGGAAAAGGCCTTCAGCAGCTTAACGTAGCACCCCTCGTCCCAGTTGCGGAAGGTGAGGCTCATCACACGGCCTATCTGCTTTGCTGTCAGACAGAGGGGGAAGGCAGGCTCGTCAAACACCACGCCGATGTCCTCGCGTGTCAGATGCATATTATCCCCGTTGTCTCTGCCAAGCACGGTAATAGAGCCGCCGTCTTTTTTGAGGATATCCAATATCAGCTTTATTGTGGTGCTTTTGCCTGCGCCGTTTTCGCCGATCAGGCCCATTATACATCCGCCGGGCAGGGTGAGATTCAGGTTATCCAGACTAAAGTCATCAAACCGCTTGGTAAGATTCTTTATCTCCAGTGCATTCATGGCTTTTCCTCCATACAAAAATCTATCATTCCGTGTATATCGTCAGCGCTCAGCGAGCATTGTTTTGCAAGCAGACGTATCTGCTCGAGGAGGTTTTCGATCTCTTTGAGATTCTCCTCCCGCACAAGCTCCATATTCTTGGGTGCAACAAAACAGCCTTTGGCAGGCAGGGTGTATATGAATCCGTCCTTTTCAAGTTCTTCATAAGCACGCTTTGTGGTAATAAAGCTTATCCGCAGATCTTTTGCCAACGCCCTGATGGACGGCAGCATCTCGTTTTCCTGCAGTTGACCGCTGATTATCTGCGCCTTTATCTGACTGTATATCTGGTCATAGATCGGCGTGCCGTGCCGATTGTCCAGCAGTATATCCATCCCGTCACCTCTGTTATAACTGTATATATTGATTATATACAGTTACGGCGGTTCTGTCAATATTCAGATGCGGAAATATTCCGTATCATTCAATAGTCATGTAACGTTTTTTGGATAATTGTATCTAATATATGGTGGTGTAAATGGTAAAACTCCGTAATGCCGGGTACTGCAACTTGAAACTTATACTTATATTCTTTGTAGTATACGGGCATTTGATAGAGAATAATTTGACCGGATCGTATGCTGCTGCGGCATTGTACAGGATAATATATTTCTTTCATATGCCTGTTTTTGCGTTTGTTTCGGGACTGTTTGTCAGGGATATTCATTTGTGCATAAAGCAGCTTCGGAGGACCATGATCATATATGTGACTTTTCAGCTTGGAGCGGTCGTGCTGACTTGGGGAAGAACAAGCTTTCTCACCCCGTACTGGCATTTGTGGTATCTGCTTAGTTTATGCACCTGGCTTGGCGCGGCGTGGATATGGATGAGATTTGGAAAGCTCAGGCATGGGAGAGCGGTAGTTCTCTTGTGTGTGATATCCGGCTGTGCGGTGGGATTTGCACCATGGGAAGGAAGAGTATTGTCTGTTTCGAGGACTGTAGTGTTTTTGCCGTATTTTATGGCAGGTGTCATGCGTGATGGGGAGACGGTTCGGCTTAAGCGGGGATATGTCCTGTTTTTATCGGCGACGGCAATGATACTTATGGCTGTCTGCAGGAATATGCCCACGGCTTTTTTGTATCAGGCGGCGCCGTACAGCGGAGAACAAGACCTGTTTTACCGTATTGCCTGTTACATAGTGGGCGCGGCCGGCTGCGCTGCAGCCTTGACATTCGCGCCCGATAAAAGGTATGTCTTTACAAAAATCGGAGCGGATACAATGTGGATATATTTGCTCCATGCACCGATGGTTTTGGCGGTGCGGGCATTTTATACAGAGTGGTATGGGTGTATACTGATAGCGGCGGCAATAATTATCGTGTTGCATCTCATTACCCGATGGTATGGAGGACTGTACGGGATAGTTTGTGATAGGGGGTCGGCGTTTGAAGGAGTTTCAAAAAATCTATGAAGAATATGCCAAGCCTGTTTATAGGTTTTTGCTCTCAATGACGGCAGACGAAGACCTCGCCGAAGAACTTTTGGCAGAGACGTTTTACAAGGCGCTTCGTCATATTGACAGATTTGAGGGTCGTTGCAGCATTTATACGTGGCTGTGCAGGATCGGCAAGAATGAGTACTTCAGAGAACGCAGGCGCAGCCGCAGACTTGTACAGATGCCTTCGGGTGAGTCGGTGACAGCAGATGATGTGGTCAGTATGGAGGAACGGGCAGAGGACAGAGACGTATACTGCAGGGCAGCAAAAGCTGTAGACCGACTGCCTGAGCCATATAGAGAGGTGTTTGTTCTGCATACATTTGGAGAGATCAAGCTCAAAGAAATCGCAGACCTCAAGGGAAAGTCGGAGAGTTGGGCGAGGGTCACATATTTCCGGGCACGGCAGATGATAGCAAAGGAGGTTACGGAATGAAAACGGATTGCAGGGTGATCGAGGATCTTATACCTTTATATCTTGATGGGGTGTGTTCTGTGCAGACCAAAGAACTGGTGGAGGAGCATCTGGGAGAATGTGGGAATTGCAGGAAACTCATAGAGCAGGTTCATCCTGTGAATATGATTGCGCCTGCGGGCGAGGATGCCGTAACAGACAGGACGGTAAAGAAAGTGTTTAAGAAGATCCGACTGCGTTGGATCCTCTCGGTAGTGGCGGCGCTGGCATCCATCCCGATTATGATACTCGGGTTCAATCAGTATCGGGACGCAGGAGTACATTTTACCAATCTCAGGGAGCTGCACATCGGCAGCATATTCATAAAACATCTTGAGGCAGGTGATTATCAAAAAGCCTATGACTGCATCAATATCAAAGCATTACAGCAAGAATGGACAGAAACCTGGTTTGACGAGAGTAAGCTGGAGAGTATAGAAGAAGACGGGCGTGAAATATTTTGCCGCTACGGATGTCAGCTGGAGGAAGCGGGAGGAATAGACGAACATAAATATGTGGGCGTATCCTTGTGCGGATACCGCGGAAGCAAACCTCTGTACCGTATTGTGTATAGTGTGAAGTACGACGAAACAGACACACTCTTTAATATTGTAGTCTCGGATGACGGCGTTGAGCACTTTGGGGGCGGCGGCAGCTTTGTCAGCGATCCTCTTGCACAGTTTGCAATATGGAGCGAATATCTGTGGCAGAACTACGAGGGCTGCTATTTTGACACAAAAGCAAAAACATACGTTTATTATCCAAAAGAATAAAATATACCCGCTGCAATCCGTATGCAGCGGGTATATTTATGTATATGATACATTGTTATTTAGCCGAATCGGCTTTGAGAGCCTTCCTGGCTTCGCGTTTTTCTTCCCATGCGTTGACGCAGACGGCGCAGGCGGCGTCGCCGGTGACGTTGACGGCGGTACGGCCCATATCAAGGATACGGTCGATGCCTGCAACCAGTGCGATGCCCTCAACGGGCAGACCAACACTCTGCAGTACCATAGTCAGCATGATCATACCCGAGCCGGGAACACCTGCCGTGCCGATGGATGCCAGCGTTGCGGTAACGATTATTGTAAGCTGCTGGGTCAGGTTGAGGTCTATGCCGAAAATCTGCGCGATGAATATTGCACAAACACCCTGATAGATGGCGGTGCCGTCCATGTTGATGGTTGCGCCGAGAGGAATGACAAAGCTGCCGATCTCCTTTTTTACGCCCAGCTTTTCGGTGCCTTCAAGGGTAAAGGGGAGGGAGCCCACGCTGCTTGCGCTGGAAAAAGCAAACAGTATAGCCTGACCGAGATGTCTGAAGAACAGTGCGGGACTGGTCTTGGCAAAGATCTTTACCGATACCGAGTAGACCACGACGGCGTGTACTATGTAGCAGAGGTATGCTATGAGAATGACCTTGAGCAGAGGCAGGAGAACTTTGGGGCCGTTGTTGGCAACGACAGGGCAGATGAGGGCGAATACACCCACGGCAGATGCTTTGATGATCAGGTCCATGACCTTGAATGATACCTCTGCAAAGCTGTCCACAAAGGTCATTGCAGGCTTGCCTTTTTCACCGGCAAGGATGATGCCAAAGCCGAAGAATATGGCAATGACGATTACCTGCAGCATATTGGCGTTGACCAGAGGAGCAAAGAAGTTGGAGGGGAACATACCCACCAGCGTGTCCATAAACTTGGGAGCCTGAGCGGCGTTGTATACAAGATCGCCTGCGGGCAGGGTGTAGCCGCCGCCTACGTTGAGCAGGTTGGCAACGACGAGACCGATGGTGATTGCGAATGCTGTTGTGAACAGGAAGTACAGGACGGTAGAGATACCGATAGTGCCGACCTTTCTGATGTCTTTGAGAGAACAGATACCCTGAATCATGGACAGAATGACCACGGGCACGACTATCATCTTGATGAGATTAAGATAAATAGTACCAAAGGGGTTGATATAATTGATTGCGATTTTGGGAGCAAACTGAAGCAGCAGACCAACCAGAACACCAAGAACAAGACCGATGGCTATCTGAGTAGTCAGGGAGATTTTTTTGGATTTGGTTTGCATAATACAAGCC